>CAZNLH010000012.1:0-76841 GCA_964573995.1 uncultured Gemmatimonadota bacterium | reverse complement strand
GGGCGAATGTTGATAGGGTGATTTCCGTAAGGAGTAAAATGGTTGGATTGTCAAGATTAAAATGAATTCATTTCATCCCCAATCATAGAAAAGCCGGATCCAAGAGACTGAGTAAAGATGGCCTATCTTTGGTCATTCGTTGTGATGGACATCGAATCTGATTAATAGGATTTTTGAAGATCATCGATTAACTGTGATATATTTCGAGTTCGATCGATGTTCATCCTCCAAGGGGAGTTAGATCCTGGAACCTCATCCGTTATATTCTCTTCCCCCCTACTCAGGAACTCCCTGAATAGCGGCAGTGTGAGAACGCTTACCTACCCCGCCTACCACGGTATAATATCCCCTTATCCATCAGGTGTTTCAAGATCTGGTTCAAGTAGTTGCGGTCGATTCCGGCCTTTTTTCGTATGTCGGAGACCCGGGCGTCTTCCCCGAAACCGGCAATGGTGAACAAGACCTTCTGCTCGGCCTCGGAGGCCTTCTCGAATCGCCCCAGGAAAAAACTATCGTCCAATTCCTTCAGGAGAAAAGGATGCATCTTCTCGAAGTCTGAGAGTCCGAGTCTCTTCTTCGGGACGTTCTGGATGAGGTAGAAGGCGTAGAACTGCAGGAAATACGGATAGCCCCGGGTCTCCTTGACAATTCTTTCGATCAGGGTCTTGCTGAAGGAAAGCCCGGCATTTTCGAGTGGGATTTCGAGCGCCCTCCCAGATTCTTCAGGAGTCAGGTGCTCTAATGTGCGTACCGAAAACATCCGCTCCGTGTATGTCTTCGCCCTGGAAAGGTTGGGAAGGAGTGGAGGGAGCCCGGCGAGCAGGAGATAGAATTTCATCTCTTTCTGCTGGATTCTGGAGAGGACTTCGATCAAGAGAGACAGGGGGAAATTCGCCTCTATGCTATTGTCTTCAAGGATGTGTGACTCGTCGTAGAGGATGACCAGGCCATGATAATCGGTCTTCCGTAAGATGCTGTCGACATCTCGAAACACCTGTTCCAGCCAGTCGCTAAGCGTTCCCCGATAATTCTTCAGGTATTCGATCAATTGAAATTCGCCGACTGACTCGATCTCATCGAAGAATCCACCCTGGTATCCGATGGGGTGTTTTTTCGGTTTCAGGGCGATGGTGATCCCCTTGATCTTGACGGTGAGATCGGCGCAGATCGCGGTGAGAAACTCTGTTTCTTTGTTGAACCGCTTGCTCATCTCCCGCCTGACGAAGAGCCAGTTTTTGCGGGCGCAACTCTCCTCGAGTCTCTGCAGAAGGACGGTCTTCCCGGTCCCCCGAACCCCGGTGATTACGAGGTTTTGCGGAAGCGCCCGTGCCGTGTCAAGGGATCGCTCGAACCACTCGATGATCTCCTCCCGACCAGCAAGGTAGGGGGGCATGATCCCGTTTCCTGGCCGGAAGGGGTTTTGAATCAACTTCTCTTTTTTCTTCATTATTATAGAGAATATTGCGGATTTTCAAATTGTGTATTGTTGTATATTAAGCAGCGATATACAATCGTACAAAAAGGATTTTTTCCTGTATTCTGAAGAATACCGGAAAAATGCTCGTCGTTGTATTTCTGGCGTCTTATATAATTGTACAGTTTGTTTTTATACACAATACTACACTCTGGGGGAATTCGTCAATAGATTTTTTCTCAAGTACAATCTTTTGAGATTTTCTCGAATTGCAAATTATGCCATATTAGGAAAATATTCTTTTATTTTAACGTTTTCTCTTATGAGAATATTATATGAAAAAAGAAAATATTCGCAATATGAATAATATTCTCATATGAGAAATACCTTGATAATAGGAAAATATTCCTCTTGACATTTATTTTCTCGTCACTAAATTAACAGATGAAAAGAATAATTTTGATTCCGAAAAGGATGATTGCGGTGAAAAGTAGCGAGATTCTTGAAAATCTTCAGTCTGGTAAGCCATTTGGAGGATTGTCTAACATCCGAGTGATTGAGGCTGATTTGGGGTCTGGAGCGGAACCTGTCCCTGAGGATGCCATTCGGCCGGATGTGACGATGGAGCTCGATTTCGGGGGAACCACCATAAAGATCTATGGTGAGTTAAAAAACCAGGTGACACCAAAGGTCTTGAGAGAACTTGCTCCGTGGTTAGTGCGAGTCAAGGAACTGAATCCCTCAAATGTCTATGCACTGATATGTCCCTACTTGTCTCGAACAAACCAGAGGTATTGCTTGGATAATGGGATTGATTTTATAGATCTTTCTGGAAATATCTCCATTCAAGTCCCTGGCAAGATATTGGTTCAAAGATTAAACCGCCCGAATCTGTATCGAATATCCCTGCCCTTTCGTAATCCCTTTTCGGGTGCATCGTCCCGAGTGATTCGAGTATTACTTCAGGAACCGAATGCCATTTGGACAAATTCGAAGATCGAAAAGGCCCTGAGCAAGGAATCCAAAAGACAGAGGGAAGCGAATCTTTTCGCAATCAGCCAACCCACGATTTCAAAGACCATTCAATCGTTGGAAGAAGAAGTATTGATCCGGCGAGATGGAAGGGATATTCTCGTTCCGGATCCCAGGCAGTTGCTGTTTCGTTGGGCGGAGAGATATCGTGAGATTTGGAAACGGCAAAGGCAAAAGTCCTGGACTTCTAAGAATCCATTCGGATTTGAGGTGGATGAGTCAAACAATGGCCTGAAAAGCAGTTTCGAGGGATTCTACCCCCTTTTTACCGGCAGCGCGGCGGCGAATCTCATTGCCCCTTTTGTAAATATTGATCGATTTGATATTTTTATCATGGAAAAATCTATTATAAAAGAATTGCGTGAGTGGAGTGTTGACCAAGCGATAGGCCCGAATTTCCAGTTTATAGAGCCATACGACCAAGGAGTCCTCATGTATTCCTGTCTGAAAAGGGGTGTCGTAATTGCCTCGGATATCCAAATTTATTTGGATTGTTATGCAAGAGGTGGACGCGATGCAAAGCAGGCGGAATATCTTTTTACAAAGGTGATAGAGCCCCGATGGCAAAATCAGAGATAGTCAAGGAACCTCAACTGCCTTATTTGCTCGAACTCTTCGTTGAACTCGGAGATTCCGGGAGGGATTTTATTTTGGTGGGCGCTCGGGCGATACATTTTTACGTGGACAATCCACGGTATACAGGGGACTTTGATTTTGTTCTCGATGTCATTTCGCTTCGTGCAATGAGTCAATCGATAGCAGAGGTCCTCAAGAGACTTGGTTACAATGTGATTCCTGAGAGTCGGAACTTCCAATTTGAGAAAGACATCCCGAACTCTGAGGAGAAATTTCGTATCGAATTCATGGCCTCAGAAAAAGAGAGCCGTCCGAAAGATTTCCGAGTCGATGTACAGAAAAAGATTCACGCACGATCATGTACAGGCGCCGAGATAATATTGAAAGAGTCAGATTGCAAGACGATTCAGGGGAAATTACCAAATGGAAAAAAGGCGACAATAGAACTGCATGTGGCTAGGCCGCATGCCTTGCTCATGCTGAAAGTGCTTGCAATGGATGATAGGTATAGGAATGTAAGAGGCCCCGATGAATCCAGACATGATAGAGAGGAGGCAAAAGTTCATTCCGCAGATATTATATCTATTGTACGCGCAAACATTCAGAGAGAAGGCTTTTAAAGGTTTTTTTGGACTCAGTTTGACGAAGATTTAGAATTGAAACATCGAGTCAAACAAGTCATTTCTGATTATTATGACAATTTATTGTCTCCCGGAGTCCAACTCTATGCTGAATATCTTGATAATCAAGGCCACTTAGCGAGTTACAGACCGGAACTGGAGAGAGCTGTTCGGGAAGTCCGGATGCTATTGCATAAATCGTAATGAAAATCATTGAATATCCTTGAGCGACGAAGGCGCTGAGGTTGCATTGAGTGGCACGTACAAGGCTTGCCCCGGGAGCCATCAAGGGCCTTTCACTCTCCTGTCGCGGATGACCTTCCAGATTATCGCCGCAGCCGTAACGAGGATTATTATCGGGATGATCTTGATGAAGAAGAGGAGTGCCAGCCAGAGGGAGACGGCGATCAGGCCGAGGACGAAGATCCCCACGACGAGGGCGATACCGATGAGCGTGATCCAGCCCAGGATGGGAATCAACCTCTCAACACCCTGCCAAATATAATCTTCCCTCTTCACCCTTTACCTCTGCCCTTGTTCCCTTGACAAACGGGGCTTATGCGGCCTTATTCAATCGAGTGATTGTGAGCCCGAATCGAGCGGTTCCTCCCCGTCATCGCTATCGAGTCGTGGCAGGAAGGCCCCGTCCGTCCCCGGTTTTATTGAACCCGTTGGGGCGAGGTGCCGGCCCCTCCCGCTGATGGCGGGCCTCGAGGTCGACCGGTCCGTGTGCGTGTAAATCTAATCATATCGGACCGTTTTCACAACAAGTTCGTTTGCACCGGGCAATGCCAGGGAAGGAGTCGTTGCTATGCAACAAAGAACTATGATCGGCGTCATCGGTTCTTCGGCCCCTGTAAGGGAGGAACTCGCCGTGGCGGAGGAGGTCGGCGGTTGCATCGCCGAGCGCGGCGCGGCACTGGTCTGTGGCGGAAAGGGAGGGGTGATGGAGGCGGCGTGCAGGGGAGCCAAGTCAATGGGGGGGATGACGGTAGGGATTCTTCCCGGCGGGGATAAGAGTTCCGGCAACCCCTATCTCGATATCGTTATTCCGACGGGAATGGGGTTCGCCCGGAATGTCCTCGTAGTGCTTTCGTCGTCGGGCGTTGTTGCAGTGGGGGGGAGGTATGGTACACTTTCGGAGATCGCCTATTGCCTGATTTACGAGATCCCGGTCCTTGGACTGGGGACCTGGACCCTGAGGGAGAGGTCTCTCGGCAAGGGGATAAGGATAGTAGAGACCGCGAGGGAGGCAGTTGACCGGATTTTTCAGGAGATTATGCGGAAGAGTTGAAATTTCCAATATTTTTTCTTGACAAAAATAAAAGGGTATGTTAAACTTGGTGGAGTCAAATGTGAAGAAATGGGATAGAATGGTAAATAGGGGATCGCTCCCTTCCCCGGAGAGATGGCATGGTCTATTTTACTGGAAAATATTTTCACACCATCGACCAGAAGGGGAGGGTTAGTATACCTGCCGCGTACAGGCGGAACGGCAAGGCAAAAACTTATATGTTATTCAGGGGCATGGAGACGTGCCTCTTTCTTTTTCCGAAGGATATGTTCACGAAGATGCTCGGAGAGCGCTTTTCCGTCCCCCTGATAGAGAGTGAAACAATGCGGACATACCAGCGGATTCTCGGTCCCAATACCAAGGAGGTCTCTCTCGATAAACTGGGGCGTATATCCATACCGTCGGACCTCTTGAAGGCAGGCGGACTGGAAAAGGAGGTCCTGATCCTCGGTGCTATTACATGGATCGAGATCTGGGACCCAAAGAGGTACCGGTTTTTCGAAGAAGAGCATTCGTTCAAGGAGGCCGCTGAAAGGGCCTTCGACTGGTTTCATAGCAACGGGACGGAGGGGAAGTAAGGGTGTGCGGAGTCAGTGTGCTGGAGGCGGGGAAGGTGGACGCCGTATCGAACTTTCATGAGCCTGTGCTCCTCGAAGAGGTCTTGAGTTTCCTGGTGCCCTCGACGGGAGGGGTATTTTTCGATGGCACCATCGGTGGGGGAGGACACGCGCGGGCGATCCTGGAGTCTTCGGTTCCAGACGGCAGGCTACTGGGTTTTGACCTCGACGAAGAAGCGATCCGCCGCTGCTCCAAGGCACTCGATGGATATGGGGACAGGATCCGACTGGTGCGGGACGATTACTCCAACCTGGAGGAATACCTGGGAGGGGAGAAGATCGATGGAGCGATCCTTGACCTCGGGGTCTCCTCGTACCAGATCGACCATCCTGAGAAGGGATTCAGTTACGAGGTGCAGGCGCCCCTTGATATGAGGTTCGACAGGCGCGGGCGACTGAGGGCCGCCACGATCCTGAACACATTTTCGGAGAAGGAATTATCGAAGATATTCCTCGAATATGGAGAAGAGCGCCATGCGAGGAGAATAGCCAGGGCGATTGTCAGGGAGAGGGAGATCGAGCCGTTCAAGGATAGCCTGCGTCTATCGGAACTGGTCGCAGCCACGGTCCCCGGGCCCCATGGACGCAAGTCCGTGGCCAGGATATTCCAGGCACTCAGGATTGCAGTAAACGGTGAACTCGAGACCTTGACGCGCGGGCTCGAGGCCTGTTTCAGATCACTGGCTCGCGGCGGGAGGCTCGTTGTCATCAGTTATCACTCCCTCGAGGACCGAATCGTCAAGCGCTACTTCCGCTTCCTCGAGGCTGATTGCGTCTGCCCCCCGGATTTCCCGGTATGCCGCTGCGGGAAGGTCCGAATGGCGGAGATCTTGACGCCTGCCCCGGTCAGGCCATCCAGGGAGGAGTTATCGAGAAACCCGAGGTCGCGCAGCGCGAGGCTGAGGGCGATAAAGAAGACAGCGGACTTTCACTGATTATTGGATCGCTTGCCGGGGAACGGTGTGGTCCCCGGCATCTTGTCGGAACGGGAATATGAACTGGTTTTCAAGGGGATACCAGGACCTCCTGAGGGAGATCCAGAGGAAGAGGAGGCGAGATCTCTTCAATCATCTCTTCTTCTGGGTGCTGCTTCCCATGCTGATCGCCTCGTGCGTGGTATTTACCTGCCGTTATTATAGAGAGGCCACGATCCAGAGGCTCGAATCCATGCAACTCGAGAAGTTGGAACTCGAGAGCAGGCATGAAGAGTTGACACGGTCCATCGCAGACCTCTCTTCGAGGAAACGCATCTACAGATATGCCACCGAGAAACTCGGTATGAAGTATCCCGAATCGGATGATATCGTTCTCGTAGTTGATGAGCGCGATGCCCCGGTGACCACGAGAAGCGATGGCGGCCATGACGTGGCGGAGGGACGGAATGGGAGGGAGAGGGCGGCTGCAAGTCTCACCAACGTTATTACACATTTCTTTGCTCTTTATGTCTTTTAGGCCTTGATTCTCCGAGGGCCGTACGCATCCAAACTGAGTGGAGGGGGCTGACCCGGGGGAGGATAGTGATGGAAAAGGCAGGGTTAACTGGCATTTATCGTGTAAGGCTGAGGATCATTGTCCTCTTGGTGCTTGTCCTGCTGGGGACTCTCGTCGGGAGGCTTTTTACTGTCCAGGTGTTGCAGCACGATAGTTACCTGGATCAGGCGAACGGACAGCAGAAGTGCAAGGTCGATATTGTCGCCGACAGGGGGAGGATTACCGACAGGCGGGGGGTGGTGCTGGCTATATCGAGGGATCGATACACCCTCTATCTCGGTGCCGAGGAGATCGACAAGGTTAAGGGGTCGTTGGGATCACTGGCCTCCGCCATCGGCATGGATCCTCATTCGCTGCAAGGGGTGGTCAACAGGGCAGTGGGTAGGAGGGGAAGGATATTGATAAAGAGGAGGATGACCAGGCAGGAAAAGGAAGAGGTCGAGGCACTCGGTATAGAGGGTGTCTCATTCGACATGGAGAAGGAGAGGTATTATCCCCATGACGATCTCGCCGCCCAGGTAATCGGTTATGCAGGAATAGACAACGATGGGCTGGCGGGGATAGAGGGCCTCTTCGATGATGAATTGTCGGGCATGAACGGGATGACCGTCCTCCAGGTAGACGGCCTGGGTCAAAAGAGGATAAACCCGGATTTTCCCATCGTACCCCCGCGGAATGGCAAGGATGTGGTGCTGACGATCGACTCGAAGTTGCAGGAGATGGCCGAGGCTGCGCTCGACCAGGCAATCGAGAGTTGTGGAGCGAAGAGCGGAACCGTGATAGTCGTGAAGCCGTTCCGTGGGGAAATACTTGCACTGGCATGTTATCCCCGACTCGATCTCAATGAGATATGTGAAGTTGCCGAGCGGGATAGGGTCTACGCCGCCATGCGTAATCGGGCTATTACCGACCTGTTCGAGCCGGGATCGACCTTCAAGATAGTAACGTTCGCCGGCATCCTCGAGCGGGGCCTCGGGAACCTCGATGACATGATCTACTGCGAGAATGGCAAGTACCTCGTTCACAACCACTATTTTCATGATACTCACAAGTATCAGTGGCTGAAGGTCAGGGAAGTGGGAGAATTGTCCAGCAACATCGGGGTGATCAAGTTGGCGGAGAGGCTTGGGGCCGATGGCCTGTACCAGATGGCAAGAAAATTCGGTTTCGGGAGCAGGACGGGGGTTGAGTTTCCCGGGGAGGCGGAGGGGACCCTGGAACGGCTGGACAAGTGGTCCGGTCTCAGCCTGCCGAGCATCGCCATCGGACAGGAGGTCTGCGTGACGCCTTTGCAGATGGCGATGGCCTATGCCGCCATCGCCAACGGCGGTTTTCTCATGAAGCCGATCCTCGTGAAGGAGATCTGGGACAATAACGGCGAGGTAGTCCGCAAGTCGCAACCGGAGGTGATTCGCGAGGTGATGTCCAGAGAGACTGCAGAGCGCCTGAAGGAGGTCCTGGTCGGCGTGGTCGACCATGGCACAGGCAAGAAGACTCGAATAGAAGGCATCCGGATAGCGGGTAAGACCGGGACGGCGCAGAAGGGGCTCCCCGGCCGCAAGGGCTATGTCCCGGGCAAGTATGTCACCTCGTTCGGCGGCTTCTTTCCGGCCGATCACCCCAAGTACGCCGTCTTCGTGATGCTCGATGAACCAGAAAGGAACAAGTGGGGCGGAGCAAGTGCGGCCCCGCTATTCAGAGACTTGGTTGAATCCACGATATATTCCTATGATGGAATCCTCGGTGGCTCGACTCCATTGGATATGGTCGATAGTGGACCGGAAATGGATGGTAGGTACAGCGTCCTTCGTTTCAAGGAGGTTGCCGGAGATTCCAGGACCGACACAAGCGCCCGGTTCGATGAGCCGCCGGTGTACGATCTCACGTATTCCGCGGGCGAGGTGGTGGGAAGGGGGCCTGGGACATATCCCTTCATACCGAGGACCCCGTTACGGGGAAAGACCCCGGATGTCTCGGGGAAATCGCTTCGCGAAGCGGTCGGTATCCTCTCGCGGGCAGGGCTCAGGGTAAAGATAAGGGGGATGGGACGGGTGACAAGACAGGAGCCGGCACCTGGAGAGTCTTATGCCAGAAACGACGTCTGCGTCCTGTGGGGAGAGGCCATTTGATCTCCATGCCGGAACTTCTCGTGCGGGCTATAGTAGTTGCGCAGGATCACGAAATCCATGTGGAAGGACCATGAAACTCAAGGACATCCTCGGCCTGCTTGAACTGATCGACGTCAACGGCGGGGTCGAAAGCGACTTTACTGGTATAGCGTTTGACAGCCGGATGGTGGAGGAGGGTGATATCTTCTTCGCTCTGCCGGGGAGCCGATCGACCGGGTGCGCCTTTGTGGATGAAGCGGTCGACAGGGGGGCCGTCGCGGTGATCTCGGAAGATGAACTTCATCCACTGCCGGTGCCCACCCTCCTCGTGTCAAATATAAGGAAAGGCATGGGGATGGTCGCTCATCACTTTTACGGCAATCCTTCTCTTTCGATGACCTGTACCGGCATCACCGGCACAAACGGCAAGACGACCACCTCCTATCTGGTTGACGCGATCCTGGGGGGACGATACGGGAAGACTGCGGTCATGGGGACGCTCGGCGGCGTGTGGGGGGGCGAATGTAGGCAGTTCGGGCTGACCACACCTGAGTCCCCGGTAATCGCCAGGGAGATGGCCAGCATGAAACATGACGGGTGCAGGGCCCTTACGATGGAGGCCTCGTCTCACGGCCTGGCACTCGGGAGGTTGGCGGGTATCGAGTTCGACCTGGCGATATTCACCAACTTGAGTAGGGATCACCTCGATTTTCATCGGGACATGGAGCACTATCTCGAGGCCAAGTTGTCGTTGTTCAAGGAACTTGGGAGGCAAAGCAAGGAAGGGGTCGGGATCGTCAACCTGGATGACCCAAGGGCGAAGAGTTTCCTGGATGTATCGGACGCCAAGGTCTTGACCTATGCGATTGGAAGGGATGAGGCGGATGTCAGTGCGACCGACCTGAGGCTGCATCCCGACGGCACCGATGTCACGGTACGAAGCCATATCGGTGATACGCGTCTCCATCTCAGGCTCCTGGGGCGGTTCAACGTGTCCAACGCGCTGGCGGGGTTCGCGGCTGGATTGGCGCTAAATATGGGGGAGCGGGAGATAGTAACTGGCCTCGAATCGGTAGAGGGGGTCAGGGGTAGGATGCAGATGATCGAGGTGAGGGGGATAAGGGTGGTGATCGATTATGCCCATACGCCCGAGGCACTGGAAAAACTCCTCGAGACGCTCAGGGAGGTCTTCAGCGGGCGGCTCGTTACCGTGGTGGGTTGTGGCGGAGACAGGGACCGTGAGAAGCGGCCCATGATGGGCGAGGTTGCCGCCAGGCTCTCCCGGGACCTGGTAATCACCTCGGATAACCCGCGAAGCGAGGACCCCGAGGCCATACTGGATGATTTGGAAGAGGGGATCAGGCTCGTGCGGGATGATTTCAAGCGGCTTACAAGCAGGGAAGAGGCCATCCAATTCGCCCTCGACATGGCGGAGAGCGGAGATATAGTGGTGATTGCAGGCAAGGGGCACGAGGATTACCAGATCGTGGCCGGTAAGCGCTATCACTTTGACGACCTGGAAGTCGCCCGGAGATTCCTGGGGTGTGGAGGGGGACAAAAGAACACGCCGGGAGGAGTGGTATGAAGTTTCGTACGAGGGAGTTGGTAGCGGGATTGAGCGACTGTCGTGTCCTGGGCGAGACGGATGAAAGGGTCTATAAGAGGATTTCGATAGATTCACGGACCACCAAGCCCGGGGATCTCTTTCTGGCCCTGAAGGGGGATCTTCACGATGGTCATGATTTCACGTGGGAGGCGAGGAGGAGGGGGGCAATAGGGTTTGTGGTCTCTTCACCGCCCGATACGACGGGGGGAGGGATCCAGGTCTTCGAGGTCCCCGACACTCTGATCGCCCTCCACGAATTGGCGGCAGTGTGCAGGGCTGGCTTCAAGGGCCAGGTGGTCGGGATAACCGGCTCGAACGGGAAAACGACCACCAAGGAGATGGTGGCCAACGTCTTGTCCACGAAGTACCATGTCCATCGAAACCCCGGGAATTTCAACAACCAGATAGGTCTCCCGCTGAGCATATTGGGCCTGAAGGCGAGGACAGAGTGGATGGTCCTCGAGATGGGGAGCAACTTCCCCGGGGAGATATCGACCCTGTCTCGGATCGCCGAACCGCAGTGGGGAATAATCACCAATGTCTCGGAAGTTCATCTCGAGGGGCTTGGGAACCTCGTTGGTGTCCTGAAGGAGAAGGCCTCGATACTCGATGGCCTTCAGGATGGTGGTACACTGATAGTCAACGGAGATGACCCGAGCCTCACGTCGTACATCCGAAATCTCGGTATGAAATACAAGACGTTCGGGATTCGGCAGGGCAATGATGTCCATCCCGAAGACTATATGGTGCACGGGGATGGGAAGACCTCCTTCAACTTGGGAGATGGGCTGTGTATAGATCTCCCCATGATCGGTTATCACGGCCTGCAGAACGCGATGGCCGCCTGCGCGCTCGGTCTCGAGGCTGGTCTTAGGCCGGAATTGATAAAACAAGGGCTGGAGAGGCCCCTGAATCAACACTTCCGGATGGAAGTATCGAATGAGTTCAACATCACCTTTATCAATGACTGTTATAATGCCAATCCACGTTCGATGTACCTGGCGGCGGAGGCCCTATCCCTGATGGAAGGTGAGGGGAGGAAGATACTGGTGTTGGGAGACATGCTTGAGTTGGGAGAGGTCTCCGCCCGCCTGCATAAGGAACTGGGAAAGCGCCTCTCCTCGATCGACATCGACCTGGTGGTGACGGTCGGCGGGTTGGGAGCGGTCGTGGGACGTGCCATGCGGAGGGAGGACCTGAGGAGGGGGCGCAGGAGGGAGGTCGTGGAGACGATGGAGTATCCCGATGCCTGCGCCGGGATATGCTCGTTCCTCAGGGCTGGAGATGTCATCCTGTTCAAGGCGTCAAGGCGTATGAAGATGGAGGATCTGGTCGGCATGGTCCGATCTGAATTGAGGAAGAGGGGGTCGATGAACTGATGTTTTATCACCTGCTCTACCCCCTCGTAAGGTATCATCCCATATTTAATATCTTCCGGTACATCACCTTCAGGGCTGCTTATGCCACGGTCACGGCCCTTTTGATCAGTTTCATTCTTGGGCCCCGCCTGATCAGGTTCCTGAAAGAGCACCAGATCGTAGAGTCAGTCCGTGTGGATGTTCCGAAGAGGCACCTCGAGAAGCGCGGGACGCCGACGATGGGGGGTATCATCATTATTGTCTCGACCATCATTCCTACACTCCTGTGGTCAGATTTGACGGTCGGCTACGTGCACCTGGTACTCATTTCCACCGTCTGGATGGGTCTAATAGGGGCATTGGACGACTATCTCAAGAGCATCAGGAAATTGAACTCGGGCCTGGTCGGACGGTACAAGTTGATGGGCCAGATAGGGCTGGGCCTGCTCCTCGGGTTTATCCTCACCAGATTTCCCGTGCAGGCGGATATCGTGACCAAGACGACCGTCCCTTTTTTCAAGAATGTCTACCTCGACCTCGGGTGGTTTTACATACCGTTTATCATACTTGTGATCACGGGGACGTCGAACGCCGTTAATCTCACTGATGGGCTGGACGGGTTGGCCATAGGAATAAGCGCGTTTGCCGCCATTGCGTTCGCGGGATTCGCCTATCTGCACGGCCACGCCCTCTTCAGCCGCTACCTGCAGATCATTCCTCTGCCGGGCAGCGGGGAACTCACTGTATTCTGCATGAGCCTGGTCGGTGCATCGATGGGCTTCCTGTGGTACAATGCGCACAGGGCGGAGGTCTTCATGGGCGATACGGGCTCGTTGTCGATCGGGGGCGCCCTGGCCACGCTCGCCATACTCTTGAAGTCGGAACTCGTACTTTTCATCGTCGGCGGTGTCTTCGTTGTGGAGGCCCTGTCGGTGATCGCACAGGTCCTGTCGTTCAAGTGCAGGGGAAAGCGCATCTTCCTGATGGCGCCGCTCCATCACCACTTTGAATTGAAGGGGTGGAACGAGTCCAAGATCGTGACTCGTTTTTACATACTGGCCGCGATCTGCGCTCTAATAGGGCTCAGCACGCTGAAGATCAGATGAGGTCTGTACCGGAAGGAGCAACTACGGATAGGGGGCGGTATCCTGTTGAAGAGTCGTGGCGCGGGCCGGGCACGAGTGTCTCGGTCATCGGCCTGGCCAGGAGCGGCCTCTCCGTGGCGAGGCTCATGGCCGGCGAGGGCCTGAGGGTCCTTGCCTCTGATATCGCAGAGAACGATGAGACGCTCGCGGCCAAGGGGTTGCTTGAAGGCATGGGCGTGGAGGTACACCTTGGAGCCCATCCGATTGACAGGCTCGCGGGATCGAAGTTCGTTGTGGTGAGTCCCGGTATTCCCGATGACGCGCCGGTGATGAAGGAATTGGGGGAGCGCGGGGTCCCGGTCTTCAGCGAGATCGAGGTGGCAGGGTGGTACGCGGACGCCCCGATAGCGGCCGTGACGGGGACGAACGGCAAGACAACGACGGTGCTGATGGTAGGACATATCCTGCAGGCGGCCGGCATGGAGGCCCGTGTCTGCGGCAATATAGGTAATCCACTCAGTGCCGCATGCCGGGGGGTCGGGCCCGGGGGCTGGCTGGTAGTGGAGGTGAGCAGTTTTCAACTGAGGCACGTACGGTACTTTCATCCCGCGATCTCGGTGATTCTCAATGTCACGGCCGACCACATGGACAGGTACGGAGACTTCCGGGAATACCTGGATGACAAGGGAAGGATCCTTATGAACGTGGGGAAGGGTGATACCGTGGTCTACAACGCCATGGATCGTCATGTCCCTTTGATCCTGCGCGGCCTGAAAGGGAGAAGGATACCTTTCTCCCTGCATGAACTCGGCGAAGGGGTTTCTCCAATGGGAGAGGATATTGTTTGGCGGCACGGGGAAGAGGAGGAGGTCCTCTTCAGCCGGGACGACCTTCCGTTGGCGGGGGAGCACAACCTGGCGAACGCCATGGCCGCCTCGGCCGTTGCGAGGTCGGTGGGAGTGCACGCGAAGGGGATCCGGCACGGAATTCACGGGATCACGGGCCTGGAACACCGGCTGGAACCGGTCGGTGAGGTCAACGGGGTGCGCTTTATCAATGATTCCAAGTCGACCAACCTTGCGTCTTTGAGGGCGGGCGTGGAGGCCTTCCCGGGGGGAATCGTGCTGATAGTCGGGGGCAAGGAGAAGGGGCTCGATTATTCGAAATTGAGGGATGAGATCCAGAAGAGGGTGAAGTTCATAGTGGCCATGGGTGAATGTGCCGGGCGGATGGTCGAAGAATTGGGCGGGGGCCTCCCATCGTGTATCGTCGAAGGCATGAGGGAGGCCGTGCATTCGGCATTCGAGGCATCGAGCGAGGGTGATGTCGTCTTGCTGTCTCCGGGGACCTCGAGTTACGACCAGTACCGTGATTTCGAGGGACGTGGGGCGGATTTCAAGGACGAGGTGGCCCGGTTGGGGAAGGAGACATAGCGGTGGAGCAGGCGAGGAGAAACCTGGTATTGATCATCCTCTTTATCCTGGCCTTTGGGCTCCTGATGCTGAACAGCGCAGGATTACCCGTCGCTAAGTACCGCTACGGGGACAGCCTATACTTCCTTCGTTCGCAGGCCTTACGGATCGTGCTGGGCCTTTTATTGATGCTGGTCGTCTCACGGATCGATTACCGAAGGTATCGTCCCGTGGCAAAGCCGTTGCTCCTCTTCTCGGCCGTATTACTGCTTATTCCCCTGCTTCCTTTTACGAGGTCGATAACGCCGCTTATGCGGCACGTCAGGCGGTGGATCGTGTTTCCCTTCACCTTTCAGCCTTCGGAAGTGGCGAAGTTCGCGCTGGTGCTCTGGGGTGCTGTAACGATCCTGAACAAGGGGTCCAAGATCAGGGAGTTCAGGGACGGTGTGCTCCCCTTGTTCATCGTTATGACCATGATCGTAGTGCTGGTTGTCCTCGAGCCCGACCTTTCCACCGCGATCCTCTGCTTTTCAATCTCCATCCTCCTCCTTTTCCTGGGGGGAGCGCGCGTACATCACATTGCATTGTGCTGCGTGATATTCTTACTCGGATCCTTGTGGGTCATCCACCTCACGGGATACCAACTGGAGCGGATCATGGCCATGCTCAACCCCAGTGAGGGGTTGCTTAAAGGGAATTACCAGCGCCATCAGGCGATGATCGCCCTCGGCTCAGGCGGGACATTCGGCCGGGGTATCGGGAACGGGTTGCAGAAGTACTTCTTCCTGCCCGAGTCGCATACGGACTCAATCTTCGCCGTGATCGGCGAGGAACTCGGACTGGTGGGAACGGTTGGCGTCCTTCTCCTCTTTGCCTTGCTCGGATTCTACGGTTACAAGATCATGTCGATGTGTCCCGATCCATTCGGCTTTCTCCTGGTCGGCGGGATCCTGTCCATGGTGATGATCCCAGTGATATTGAGCGCGGCGATAAACGTGGGGCTCCTTCCGTCGGCGGGGGTCGGGCTTCCATTCATCAGTTACGGGGGTTCCTCCATGGTAACCCTGCTTGGGAGCATAGGCGTTATTATAAACGTCGCCCGTAAGGGGAAAGGCAGGGGGATGATGGAGAGGAGAACATGAGGATATTGTTTGCCTGCGCCGGTACGGGCGGCCATATCCTGCCGGCCGTGATCCTGGCGAGAGGGCTGTTGAGGCGGTCCGGTGATATGGAGGTGATGTTCTGCCTCTCCGACGACCAGAGGGGAAGGAACATGCTTGACCGGGAGGGACTGCCTTGGTGCGCCATCCCGGTAAGGCCATTCCCGAGGCGCCTGAGGCTCCAAGGGTTGCTGTTCCCATTCTCCATCATCAAGGGACTCTTCCGCAGTCTTTCGGTTGTGAGGCGGTTTCGTCCCCAGGTTGTAGTTGGGACCGGCGGCTACGTGAGCGGTCCGGTCCTCCTGGCGGCCTGGATAAGACGGATCCCCGTGATGATTCAGGAGCAGAATATCATGCCAGGCCTGGCGAACCGGTTGTTGGCACCATTGGTCGACGAGATACATGTCTCTTTCCCAGAGGCGCTGAAATTGGCCGGCGCCGGCCGAAAGAAGGTGTACCTCACTGGTAACCCGGTTGCGTTCAACGGGAATGGGAACGGGGGAGTGAATGTCTCACGGAGGGAACGCCCGGGTGAGCCGCCGGTGATCCTCGTGATGGGAGGAAGCCAGGGGGCGCATCCTATCAACCGGATAGTGGTCCGTTACCTCCACACCTTCGATCGACTTCCTTACAGGGTATATTTCCAGACAGGGGACAGCGACTATTCATGGGTAAACGCCGCCCTGAAGGAGAAACATCCCCTGCCTGTAATAAGCCCCTTCTTCACCGATCTCTCCTCCATCTATCGAGAGGTAGACCTGGCGATATGCAGGGCGGGAGCGATGACCCTTTCGGAACTGGCCTTCTGGGGGATTCCCTCGGTCCTGATCCCCTATCCTTATGCGACCGGGGGGCACCAGGAACGGAACGCCTTGTCGTTCGAAAGGGCGGGGGCGGCCATTGTGCTGGGAGAGCGGGAGGCCGACGGAGGATCGCTAAGGAGGATCGTGGACAAAGTGTTCGGGGAGAGAGGGCGCTGGAAGAGTATGTCACGCGCCGCCTTCTCTCTTGGCCGGCCCGGGGCCAGGGACGAACTGGTAAACAGGATCATTGCCCTGGGGAGGTAGGAGGCCCTCTTGTTCAAGAAGTATAGGCATCTGCATCTGGTGGGGATTGGCGGAACCGGCATGTGCGGGATCGCCGAGATACTCCTGAAGATGGGCCACACGGTTAGCGGCTCCGATATTCGGGAGACCCCGGTGACGAGGAGGCTGGAGGGGCTCGGTGCTAAGATCACGTATCATCACGAACCGGAGAACGTGAGCGGTGCCGATGTCGTGGTGATTTCGTCTGCGATCCGGCCGGATAATCCCGAGATCGTACGTGCAAAGATCGACAAGATCATAACCATCAGAAGGGCGGAAATGCTGGCCGAATTGATGCGGATGAAATACGGCATTGCAGTGGCGGGGACCCACGGCAAGACGACTACCACGTCGATGCTTGGTGATGTTCTCAAGATGGGAGGGCTTGACCCGACTGTGATCGTTGGGGGGAGGGTCAGGAGCATTGGTACGGGGGCTGAAATGGGCCAGGGTGATTACTTCGTGGCTGAAGCCGACGAGTTCGATCGTTCGTTTCTGCAACTCTCCCCGTCGATTGCCGTTGTCACGACCATAGAGTCGGAACACCTCGACTGTTACCGTGACATAGAAGAGATCAAGGAGGCGTTCATCATCTTCTGCAACAAGGTACCCTTCTACGGTTCCTCCATCCTGTGCGGCGATGACGAGGCGATACTATCCATCCTACCCCGTCTCACAAGGGACCTGATGACATATGGTCTCGGCGCCAACGTGGACCTCCAGGCCAGAGAGATATACTTCTCCGGGCTATCATCGCGGTACACGGCCTATTGGCGGGGGGATAAACTGGGTCTTGTGAACCTGCAGGTGCCGGGTCGGCACAATGTCAAGAATTCGCTTGCCGCGCTGCTGGTGGCGATGGAACTCGGGATTCCCTTCTCAGGGGCCGCACAGGCCTTGGAACAATTCTCCGGAGTGCACCGTCGATTCGAGGTCAAGGGTGAGCGGGGAGGTGTCATGGTCGTCGATGATTATGCACATCACCCTACCGAGATCGAGGCCACGCTGAAAGGTGCGAGAGATGGCTGGGATCGCCGTATCGTCGTCGTGTTCCAGCCCCATCTCTACACGAGGACGCAGTCATTCCATCAGGAATTCGGGCGATCCTTCCATCAGGCGAACGTGCTCTTCGTAACCGATATATATCCTGCGAGGGAGGATCCAATAGAGGGTGTAACGGGGGAACTCATTGTCCGTGCCGCTATGCGGCATGGCCTGAGGCAAGTCTACTACGTGGCGAACAAGAGGCAATTGGCGGCGGAGGTCCTGAAGGTCATCGTGCCCGGCGATATCGTCATCACTATGGGAGCCGGTGATGTCTGGAAGGTTGGGGAGGAGATCCTCCGCGGGTTGCCGGAGTGATGGGGTGGTCCATGCCTTCATCGGAGTGGATCAAGCAGATTGAAGGAATCGACGGCCTGGACGTGAAGAGGGGCGCGATGTTGAAGGACTACACGACCGTGCACATCGGGGGCGAGTGCACGGCACTGGTCGAGGCTCGCGATTACGGGGCCCTTATCACGTGCATGAAGGTGCTTGGAGGAGAGAATATGCCTCCCGTGGACGTCTTTGTCCTCGGTGGAGGCTCCAACCTCCTCGTGGGCGATCGTGGATACGATGGGTTCGTAATCAAACTTGGCGGGGGGTTCAAGGAACTGGTGGATCACGATGGATCGCTCACGGTGGGGGCCGGCTGCTTGATGAGAGACCTCTCGCTCGTGGGTGTGAGGGAGGGATGGGGCGGTACCGAGCACTTCGCGGGTCTCCCCGGGACCGTAGGTGGTGCAGTGAGAATGAACGCTGGGGCGTGGGGGAGGGAGATCTGGGACGATATTAACTGGGTATATGCCGTAGACATGGGTGGCGGAGAGCATGTCATCTCCAGGGAAGAGGCAAGGCCGAGTTATCGAAATGGAGGCGTTCCGACCGATTTCATCATTACACGGGTCGAGATACGTTACGAGAAAGAGAGCCCGGCGCTCCTCAAGCAGAGGCTGAGACAGTTCCTGGTTCGGCGGAAGAGTGTGCATGCAATAAGCCTGCCTACATTCGGGAGTGTCTTCAAGAACCCCAAGGGTTTTCACGCCGGCAAGTTGATAGATACTGTGGGTTTGAGGGGAAAGAGGATAGGGGGGGCAATGATTTCGGAGAAACATGCCAATTTCATCGTCAACACCGGCGGCGCGCGGGCGGTAGAGGTGCTCTCCCTAATGAGATTGATGAAGGAGGGTGTTTACGGGAGATTCGGCATAGAACTCGAACCGGAGGTCATCTTTCTCGGATTGACCGAGGAAGAACTCGAGGGGATACTTTGAGGAAGCGTCGGACAGGAGGGTTAGCCGGTAGGATAGGAGCCGGTCATACCGGATGGCTCAAATCCGGGGCCCCTTTCGTCCTTGCGGCGATATCGCTCGCTGTATTTTATCAATGGGCGGTGTCGAGGGGGGTCTTTGATATTCGGGAAGTAAGGATCGTTGGCGCCCGTTACAGTGACCCCGTGGATATCCTGAACGTGGCCTCTCCCGAACTCGGCAAGACGATATTCGAGGATCATGGCGGCGTCTCCGTGATGCTTCGACGCATGCCGATGATCAAGTGGGCCGAGGTGGACAGGGTTCCACCGGGATGGATCATCATACGCGTGGTGGAAAGGGAACCGATCGCGATGCTGAGTGATGACACGCTTATTCCCGTAGATGAAGATGGATGGGTCCTGCCGATTTCTGCGTCTGATTTCGACCTGGAACTGCCGATCGTCGAACCATCGGGCGATTACCGCATAGATGCGGTGGGGAGGGTAGAATCCGTGTCGGTGGAGTCGGCGCTGCGGTTCCTGAAACTCGTGAGGGCCTCCGGCCTCCCCCTCTTCCAGGAGATCTCCGTCCTTAGCGTCGATGAAGGAGGAGGGATCACCCTTACCACGGTATCTCAGGGCCATCGGGTCCACCTTGGCGTGGAGTTATCGATGGATAATGTCATGCTCCTCTGCGAGGTAATGAAGGATCTGCAAGACAGGGGGATCGAATCCTGTACGATAGACATGCGTTACAAGGATCAGGTGGTGGTGCATAAGGCGCAGCCGGGAAAATCTCACAGGGAAAGGGGGTGATCAAGAGGTGATGAAAGAAGAAATAATAACAGGCCTCGATGTGGGTGCGACCAAGGTCTGCACAGTAATGGCCTTGCGTGATGATACGGAGGTTCCAAAGGTGATCGGTTGGGCGGAGGGAAAGTCCGAGGGGATGAGGCGTGGTATTGTCGTAGACATGGAAGCGGTGGTCGAGTCGGTCCGGAGAGTTGTCCTGGACGCTCAATCGTCTGCCGGGTGCGAGATAGGCAGTGCGATAGTGAGTGTCTCCGGCGGGCATCTCCAGGGGATGGACTCAAGGGGGGTGATAGCGGTCTCAAGGAACGGGGATGAGATTACGAGGCGGGACGTAAAACGGGTCATAGAGGCGGCGGGAACGATGGCGATTCCGAACGATCGCGAGGTCCTCCACGTGATAGAGCAGGAGTTTACCCTGGATGACCAGAGGGGGATCCGGGATCCGGTCGGGATGAGCGGAATCCGTCTGGAGGCCGAGGTCCACCTGATCACAGGTTCTGTCTCGTCTCTGAAGAACCTGGAGAAGAGCATCAACATGGCCGGTGTCGAAGTAAGCGACATGGTCCTCGATTCACTGGCGGATGGTTACAGTGTGCTCAGCGAGGATGAACGGGAGTTGGGCTCTGCGATGGTAGACATCGGGGGTGATCTTACTGGGCTGGCCCTTTTCTCGGGCGGCAGCCTCAGGCACTCCGGCGTTCTCCTTCTTGGCGGAGGGCATGTGACAAGTGATATCGCCATAGTTCAGAGGATGTCGGTATCAGAGGCCGAGGAGGTCAAGTTAAGGGAGGGCAGGGCACTGCAGGAAGAGGCAGGTGAGAAAAGGGAAGCGACACCCCAGGGTAGCCTTTTCAACGGGGATCGAGACTCGAGATTCAACCTTACATCGGTCATCCAGTCGAGGATGGAAGAGATCTTCGAGATGGTAAGGATGGAATTCGAGGGGGATCCTCATTACGATACGATCCCCGCTGGGATCGTCCTGGCAGGAGGGGGAGCAAACCTCGGCAATGTAACCGCTCTTGCCGAGAAGATATTCGAGCGCCCCACACGTGTTGGGAGGCCTCCTTCGCTGGATGGAATGGAAAGCAGGATGTTCGAGCCGGAATATTCGACGGTGATCGGGCTCATCCTCCATGGATGTGATCGAAAGGCGGGCAGGAGATACAGCCGGCGAAACGGTTCCGGCGTCTTGAGTGGTCTGGTCGATTGGTTCAAGGTCCTCAAAGGGGACGTGGTATAATAGGTTTAAAGAAGGGGGAAGGCAGGATGATCTTCGAGATCGATGAATTCCAGGACTCACAGGCAAAGATCAAGGTAATTGGTGTGGGTGGTGGGGGCGGCAATGCCGTAAATCGAATGGTAGAATCGGGTCTCACCGGCGTTGAGTTCGTGTCGATCAACACTGACGCCCAAGCCCTTGGTGCCTCCAGGGCGGCCAAGACAATCCGGATCGGGAAGGAACTCACAAAGGGGCTGGGCGCCGGGGCGATTCCCGAGGTGGGCAGGCAGGCGATCCAAGAAGACCGGGGGGAGGTCGAGGAGATTATCAGGGGATCGGACATGGTGTTTATCACGGCCGGTTTCGGTGGAGGCACAGGTACGGGCGCCTCGCCGACCGTGGCGGAGATCGCGCGGGAGAGCGGTGCCTTGACGGTCGCGATCGTCACGAAGCCTTTCTTGTTCGAGGGACACAAGAGGATGAGCCAGGCGCTCGAAGGGATCGAGGCCCTGAAGGAGAAGGTTGATACAATGATCGTTATCCCGAACCAGAAACTCATGTCGGTCGTTTCTCGACAGACAACGCTGAGGGAGGCCTTCAGGGTGGCCGATGATATCCTCTACCATGCGACGAAGGGGATCTCCGACCTAATCCTTGTCCCTGGCCTGATCAACCTCGACTTTGCCGATGTGAGGACCGTCATGGCTGGAATGGGGAACGCGCTCATGGGGACAGGGATGGGTTCCGGTGAGAGTCGAGCGGTGGAAAGTGCCCAGGACGCTATTTTGAGCCCCCTCCTTGAGGACGTTAGTATCGGTGGCGCACAGGGGGTCCTGATCAACATAAGCGGCGGTGATGACCTGTCTCTGCACGAGGTGGGAGAGGCCATATCGATCATCTATGATGCCGCCGGTGAGAATGCCAACGTCATCTTCGGAGCGGTTACCGATCCCTCCATGGAAGACAAACTGATGGTGACTGTTATCGCCACGGGCTTTGGGAAGCCCAAGGAGGGCAAGGCGGTCCGGAAGGACATACTGGGTTCTATCGCCAGGAGCGAGGAAGAGATCCGGAGGCCCGCGGTCGTCAGGCGCGGGGCCGATCTCGAGGCCTTTCTGCAAGCCGACAAAACAGAAGATGGAGTGGAGGGCGACTACCTGAATATTCCGACATTCATAAGGCGCAGGATGGAATAACTGCCGTCGTTAAGCGTTATCAAGGAGGAGGACAACTTGATTCCCTGGCAGAAAGTACGCCTTCGTGCCCTCGTGGTCCTGAAGACGTCGAAGATCCTGTGCCTCTTGTGCCCGATCTGGATCTTCGGACCCCTCGTATATGTTGTATCGAGGTCCGATGTCGCTCCCCACAACGTGGTCGATGCAGATCCAAGGGCCACTGGTTCCGGTCGGGTCAATGACGATGGAACGGAGAAGGTGGTCGTTGATACCCTGGGGTTGAATGATACGCTTAGTGACGTATTTTTAAGGCATAACTTGAATTACTCGGTTCTTCTCCGGGTGATAAAGGCTTCAAATGCATCTTTCGACCTGAATCAGATACCGACCGAGTCGGTGGTCAGGCTCATGTTGGGGGATGGAAACCGGTTCAAAGGGCTTGAATACGAGATAGATGAAAGGCGCACACTCATTGTCCGGGCGGTCGCCCCTGATTCCATGGACTCCCGGATCGAAGAGGTGGACTATAAGTATAGACAGAGGCTCATCAGGGGCAGGATTAAGTCTTCCCTGTATCAGACCATCTATGATGAACATGAAGACATCAGGCTCGCCTATCTGCTTTCGGATATCTTCGCGTGGCAGATAGACTTCTCCACGGACCTGCGAAATGCCGATCAGTTCAGTGCGGTCGTCGAGGAATATTGGGCAAGGGATGGCATACCGAGGCTGAAGACCGTCGTTGCAGCGGAGTTTTATAACAAGGGAAGGCTCTTCCAGGCGTTCCGGTACCAGGACCCGGCCGGACACATAGGGTATTACGATGGGACCGGGGCTTCTTTGCGGCGGAAGTTCCTTAAATCCCCCCTGCATTACACCCGCATCTCTTCGCGTTTTTCATACCATAGGTTTCACCCGATCCTCAAGGTCTACAGGCCGCACCTCGGCGTCGATTACGCCGCCCCGCCCGGCACGCCTGTCGTGACAGTCGGTGATGGTAAAGTGGTCTATGCAGGTTGGCAGAAGGGCTTCGGAAGGTTCATAAAGATACGTCACAACGGAACATATCAGACCACTTACGGACACCTCCGAGCATTTGCGAAGGGGATTAGAAAGGGCGCAGTAGTAAGACAGGGACAGGTCATCGGTTATGTTGGTTCAACCGGCCTTGCCACAGGTCCTCACCTCGATTTCCGCCTGATCCTGGGGGGCAATTATGTCAACCCCCTCACGGTGAACCTCCCTGCCGGGGACCCGGTTCCACGCCGGTACATGAAAGACTTTCGGAATCTTGTCTTGGCTTATATCGACGACTTTGATACGGATGCCGGACCTGTGCTGGCCTACAGTGAAAAAAGCAGTGATTCCTCTCCGGGCCAGGGTGTTGGAGTCCGATAACGTCAGTCCTTGAGTCTCAGGCCCGTGGCCTTTTCTAACGACGCGAACGACGTGTTGAACTCAAGGACCTTGTTGATATGCTCCGTCTCGGCCTGGATATAAGTCACCTGGGCCGTCCTGAGGTCGAGGAGAGAGGCGGAACCAAGGCGGTATCGTTCCTGCTCGAGTCTCAGGTTCTCGCTGGCCAGGTGGCGGTTCTTGTCAGTGATGAGGCTCTGCTGGTAGACGCTTGTTAGGTTCATAAGGGCCTCCTTCACGTCCTTTTCAACCTGGAGTTTCTTTGCCAGGATATCGTGCCGTGTGTTCTCCAGGTCTACCTCGGCCGCCTTGCCGCTGCTGTGCCGGGAGAAGCCGGAGAAGAACTCCCAGTCCAGGTTTAAACTGTACCGACTATCATGGTTTTCAGGCGAAATGGTGAAGGGATCCGCCCCGGATCCCTGCTCGCTTCGGAAGAGGAAGAGGTCGAATGAAAGGCCGGGCAGATAATTCGCGCGCTGGGCCCACACTTCCTTCTTGCCGGCCTTCTCTTGAGCCAGGATCGCCTGCAGGTCGGGACGCTTTCTCATCGCACCCTCTATCAGGTCCCTTTCGTTGAAGTTGGGCTCGAAGGTCTCGAATTCTTCGCTCATCTCGTACTCCACGTCGAGTGGGATCCCCATGAGGCGATTCAGTTCCATCTTGGCGACTTTGAGGTTGTTCTCCTCGGTTGTGAGCGTGTTCTCCTGGGTCCCCTTGTCGATCTCCGCCTGCATGACATCCAGTTTTGTCACGGATCCAACCTCCTTCCTGGCCTTGGCAAGCCTGAGTTGTTCCTTGCGCTGCTCGAGGACTTCCCTTGCGAGGTCAACCCGCCGTTTATCCGCCAGGACCTGGAAGTATTGCTGGTGTATCTGATAGACGAGGTCGAGTTCCGAAGTGTTGACGTCTTGCCGGGAGATCTCCTTCTCGGCTCTCGCCTTCATGATATTGAAGATGTTGCGTCCTCCCTGGAAGAGGGTCTCGCTGATCTGGATCTGTCCGCTGGAGGATCTCCGTGTGCCCTGTGGGATGGGAAGGATGATGTCCTCGGAGTTCACCACGTGTTCCACCTCTCCTGTTGAGTCATTTAACTGGTGAGTGATCTGGGTGCCGGCCGGGATGGTTATCGGGAATGACGATACGGAGCCCTCCGGGTTCAGGAACGTGGGGTTGAAGTAGTGATCCTCGGAGACGCCGTAGCCGAAGTTGACCGTGGGTAGTAACTGGCCGTAAGAAGAAAGGAGGTTCGCGGAACTCACTTCCATTTCTCCCTTGACCTTCTGATGCGACGGGTTGTGGCGCAGGGCGATGGCGACGCAGTCATCAACGGAGAGTTTTCCGCCGTATTCCTCCACTGAAAAACTCATCAGGGGATGTCCGTGCAGGTTCAGGACATTGCAAGCGATGAAGAATAGGGCCGTCCGCTTCAAGAGATCCAGGTGTAAGTCCATGATTTCCCTCCCTGATTCATGATTGTTTTGTCCCACTCTCAGAGTCTGTTTAATCTACGATTCTGTGCCATAAATGTTTCCGGTCGTTCCAGGATGCTCCCCCGGTGGATGCGGTCCCCCTCCTGGTGGTCGACTCAGGTGGATCCCGAGGAAAAAGGTTGCGATGGACAGGAGAAAGACGCCGACTGGCAGGTGCGTCTCTTCTGTCAACCAGGCCACGTTCCTAAATGGGACCAGGTTCATGGTCAGCAGGATCATCAGGTTGTTGGTCAAGTGATAGGTCATTGATGCCAGTAGGCTGTCGACCCTGGTGACCAGGTAAGCCATTATGCAACCGAGGACCGCAGTCCCCAGGAATCGGTAAGGATCGAGGTGAAAGAGGCCAAAGAGGATGCCGGTAATAATGATGGACGATGGCCGTGAGAATCTTCGGAGGGTCTCCTGGAGGATGATGCCGCGAAAGAGGATCTCTTCACAGATGGCAGGGCTGACGGTGAAGGCGAGCAAGGCCCATACAATGCCTTCCCTGCCGGAAATGGTGAAGAGATTGCGCATCATCTCGAGGTAACCGGCCGGTATGGGCAGAAAATCGTTCTGTATGGTGACCAATTCCCCGGTCAAGAGGATACCGGAGACTGCGGCAAGGATAACACCGAGCGTGGACTTTGGGCGCAGTGGAACGATTCTCAGGTACCGTCTCGGCGCCAACCCATGGAAGTGGAGGAATGCCAGCGAGGGTAGCAGGATCAACAACCACTCGTTGATCAGGACCCCTTCATATACCATATTGACCCCTGTTGCCAGACCGGATGTAATTAGGAGCAGGACTATGACGATGAAGAGGATAGACACAGAGGTCAATGTCGGTCGTCGTTTATCGTCCCGGCGAGGAGCCTCTTCTTGATTTAGGTGTCTCTCTTCTAACTGCATGGTCTTCTTGAATTACCATCTTTCTTTTCGTAGATTAATTCTAACGTGATTCCGCTGTGCATCAGACAATGATACCTGTGAGACCCGATGCGCCCGGTACTGTGAAGCATCGGATTACGGGGAGAGACAGGAGGTTTTGTTCCCGTTTGACCTCTATGCCGGATGGCACGTCGAGACATCGATCAGAGGGCCCTCATGTCTCGCACAACGAGCGGAGGGCCTTGAGATCGATGAGGGTGATCGCCCTCCTCTCCGTCTGAATCCACCCCCTCCGGCGAAATTTATTCAAGGTCATGCACGTGGTCTCCCTGGTCGAACCGATGAGCCCGGCAATTTCAAGGTGTGTGAGGGGAATGTCTATAATGACACCTTCCTTGGAGGCCTTGCCGAACTGGTCCGCCAGGTCGAGGAGGGTAGAGGAGATCCTGGAGGCGACATCCCGTGATACGGCGATCTGGAGTTTTTCTTCGAGTTTGATCAGGCGCTGCCCGATCGTTGAGGAGAGGTAGATCGCCAGGGAGGGGAAACGCTTGAGCATCTGGAGAAACTGGGATCGGTACATCTGGTACAGGAGGCAATCTACGACGGCCTCGGCAGCAGTGGGACGTTGGTTTCCCAGGAGGACCGATGTAACCCCGAAGATGTCATTTTTCCCGAGGATGGAGAATGTCAGTTCACGGCCCTCCGGGGTTATTCGCGACAACTTGACGGACCCCGTTCGGATGAAATATACCGATGCGGGCCGATCACCTTGAAAATAGATGATGTTGCCCTTCTTCACCTCGATGGATCTCATCTGGCCGGCGATCTGCTTTATCCCGTCCTTGTTCACCTCGCGAAAGAGGGGATTGTTGCTGCAGTAACTGATGGGATCGTAAGAGTTCATCGCCTGTTTCTCCTTGCATGCTCGGAGGCCGGGACTGGGGAACGGGCAGGGAACCCGCCGGAGGCCTAAAAACTGTAATTCAGATTACAATATTAATCTCACGATTACGGGGTGTAAAATCAAGAGGAAAGTCTCCATACGTCGGGCACTGCGCGAAAATGCTGCTCTCTGCCTCGTGATGGCCACGATCGTTGCCACGCTTCACATCTTCTTCTCAGACTCCACGGCGCTATTGTGGTTGTGGGCCGTGGGCGTGTCGATCGGGTCTTTGGGGGCCTTCTTGAGGTGGTCCGACATCAAGTCCCGGCCGGTGTTCCTCTCATTTGTGCTCCTGGCGGCAGGCCTGCTCTTCGTTTCACGAAACATCCGTAGGGCCGAACTTGCCGAAGAGGACTGGGGATCTGTATATCCGGGGGTAGTGGCTGATCTCAAGAGGAAGGTCGACGAGGCGGTGGAAGGGCACTTCGAGGAGAGACTTCGACTCGTCGAGGACGTAGGCGAAGAGGTGCGTATGCTTTCTCTTCAGAGAACTCCTGCCGCATCTTGGAGGAAGAGGCTCTTCGAGACCCTTGGGAAGTACCGGTCTGCCCAGTCCGATGGCGATGATCTCTTTTTTCTACTTCGAGATGCCGACGGTAATGAGATCGCCTGGTCGGGAGACCGGTACCTTCCAAGGGACATTTCTTCGATTTCTCCAACTTTGGAAGATTCTCTCTCCATCAGGATCTATCGTGGGAATATAATAACCGCGGCGGTCATTAACAGAATGATACCGGGAGTGGGTGTCCTGACCGTATCCGATCATCTCGGGATCAGACACCACCTCAGCCGACGATATGCCAGGAGAGGGCGTTTTATCGACAGGCTCTCGAGTGCCGTTGGATCCGAGATCTCGTTCAATCCCCCGGATGACCGCGCGCAGGCCGATAATGATGCCGAAAACCTCCGGTTTCCCCTCTTGATCCACCGTCACCGTGTCGGGACCTGGTCGACGCACCAGGTCTCCCCGGAGAGTTTCATATCGGGATTGAAGAACAGGGAGGAACGATATTT
This sequence comes from uncultured Gemmatimonadota bacterium, assembly GCA_964573995.1. Lineage (GTDB taxonomy): Bacteria > Gemmatimonadota > CAZMKB01 > CAZMKB01 > CAZNLH01 > CAZNLH01. The sequence continues at coordinate 48,744 of CAZNLH010000012.1, read as the reverse complement.
TCCCCTGATGTTGCTTATCCCCTGGCTCGTCTCCATCCTCATCCTGAGGGGCGGGCTCAGTCGATCCCCTGTCAACCGGGATGGGGAAAGATCCGTGGGGCGATGGAGTTACATAGTAACCCTCGGGTTCTTCCTGTACTTTATCCGCGTTTCCTGGCTCGAGTATGATTTCCCCTCCGTCTGGATCGGTGGTGAACTGTTCTCTCCGAGGTTCTTCGCCAGCGGCTTGTTGAGAAGTGGATCGATATCGATCGGTGAATTTTTCATCAGCAGTCTCTTCATATGTCTATTCACGATCCATATCTTCCCCTTGTTGCTCGGGCGTGACGATTCAAGGAACGATAAACGGGCGAGACGAATACCTAAGCGCCTGGCTTCCCTGGCCCTCTGCCTCTTCCTCGCCTTCTCGACCCCCTTTGTACTCGAGAGACTGTTTAGGGAAACCCTCTCCTCGATCGTGATAGATCAGGCATTTATCGGTTCCATGACAGCCGTGTTATGGGAGTCGTGTTTTTTCCTTCTCCTCGTCCCCCTCATCCTGCTGGTCACGGTACTCATTAGACAGGTCGTTCCTCGAGGAGTCGAAGGGCCGGGGAGGATGTGGGTCGGTGCCACTGTTTCCCTCCTGTTGTTTTCTGCGGCATGGGTTATGGCAGGCAATGCTTACGGAGATCAATGGGGGATATATTTCGCGATCGTTGAGGGGGCATTGATCCTAATTGGCGGCAGCCTCTTCGTGGGATTGACGGAAGAGGGGGTTGAAGGAGGCGGCAGGGTCGGGGCATTGCCCTCTCTTCCCGGAGTAATTTTCCTATCGCTCCTCTCCGCCGGGGTAATCTATCCCGCTATGCTCAGATATCGTCACCTCGCCCTCGAGGAGACAGGTGAATCGTTGATGGAGCAACTGGGCGCGCCTTATGACGACTGGGCCACGTTTGTTCTCGAGGAGGTCACCAATGATCTCCTCGACAGGAAAGACGAGATCTTTGGTGAATCAAGAGACCCCAAGGGTCTTGGTTTCTATGCCTGGGCCAATTCAAGACTGAGCACCCTTGGACAGCGGACCTCCCTGTTCATATATGATGGAAATGGCAGGCGCATCAGCCGTTTTTCCCTTACGAAGTTCGAACCGGACAGTTCCCTTTCCAGGTTCTTTCTCAACCGTGCGCGTGAGGAGGAGGAGCCGTTCATCTATCACGGTTTTTCGGCTGGCAAGGAGTTCTACACGTCTGTCATTCCTTACTGGGAAGGGAACAAGATGAAGAGTTACCTGACCGTCACGCTGCCGACCGACATCGAGGAGAGGTTGGGTGGGAGAGCGGTCAAGTTCTTCCTCGATGAGTCGGAGAAGGGCCGGTTCCGGATGCCAAGGGCCATGACGCTGAGGGTCCGGCCTGCCGGTGAGGGGACGAACAGAAAGGAAGCAATTGGTTGGCGGTCGGAGAGCGACGGCAATGGCAGGTATCGATATCTTCAAAGGCGGATGAAGATAGGTGGGCTGGATAAATCGGTGGAGGTGAAGTTTCGCCTGATGGGACTTGGAGAATCGTCCTCTCGGATCAACGTGCTCTTCCTGCTCCACTTGTGCCTTATGATCGTTCTCTGGGGCATATTGAACCTGGGTAGTATGGGGAAATTGAGACATCTGCGGATGGCCGTTGGAACGTTCAGGCGGAGGTTGATCTTGATTCTCATTGTCTTTTCGGTGATTCCCACGCTCATTTTCGGTGCCATCGGCGCAAGGGAGATTCGGCTCCGCTTGGATGCCGAGACGCGGGCAAGGGCCGTTGAGGGCCTTGAGAGATTCATCGAGATGGTGAGACGTGACCTGCAAGGTTCACATGGTCCGGTGGGAGGAGAAGAGGTCCGTTTTTACAATGACAAAGGAGTAATCTACGGGGCCCCGGGACACATCGCCATCGCGCCGGGCAGTGGCCTCAAGATCGACAATCAGTATCTCCGCGAGGTGGCCGAGACGATGGGCCAGGATTTCCTGGTCTTTTATGATAATCGACTTGTAGCCACCAGCCAGGAAGATCTCGCGCGAGCCGGGATGATTCCGGGCACGATGTCTGAGACGTCATACGTAGACCTGGCCATCGATGGGAAGAGTGAGGCATTTCACAGGCAGTCCCTGGGTAATTACCAGTACCTCGTTGCCGACCGGAGGATATCGCCTGCCGGCTCGGACCCGGCGGTTTTCCTCTCCACGCCGCTCCTCTGGCGCCAGGAAGAGGTCGACCAGGAAGTTGCCGGGCTCAATTACCTCGTCTTGATGGTAATAACGGGGATAATATTCCTGTCGGTCACCATGGGGATCGTGGTAGGCCGACGTCTCTCACGCCCGATATCGGACCTGAAGGAGGCATTTGAGAAGGTGGGAGAGAGTGACTTCCGTGTCGACCTGGAGAAGGGCAGGCAGGATGAGTTCGGTCGCCTTTTCTCATCGTTTGAGGCGATGGCCATGCAACTGGAAAAGTCCCAGAAGAGCCTCTCGGAAGAAAAGGCCCGGGTGGTCGGTGTATTCCAGGCCGTCGGAGCGGGGATCATGGCCTTCGGGAAGGATGGTACGCTTAGGGTCGTCAATTCCAAGGCGGAGGAATTACTCGGCGAGGATCTTGGCGGAAGGATCGGTTCAAGCCTGGATGATCTTTCATTTCATCATGAGGGATGGGAGAAATTGCTCCTCGGGATTCATGAGTCGTTCCGCTCTGTTGGAGGTGATGTTGAACGAGAGTTCGAGGTGGCGGAGGGGGAGAGGGTGAGGATGATCCGGATGATTGCCAGCGGCTTGGTGGACGAAAGTGGCGGTAACCAGGGGGTAGTAGTGGCCTTCGAGGACATCTCTGATACCGTCCGCTCGCAGAAGATCATGGCATGGGGAGAGATGGCGAGGCAGGTCGCACACGAGATCAAAAACCCGTTGACGCCTATACGGTTGTCGATTCAGCACCTTTATAAGACGTATAAGGATAATGCCCCGAACTTCGGGGAGATAATAGAAGAAGAGGTCAGGGTCATTCTAAGAGAGATCGATCGGCTCCGGAGGATTGCCTCTGACTTCTCCCGTTACGCGAAGCCGTTGACCGAAGAGGTGCGACGAGTGGATGCTGCCTCGGTGCTGAGCGAAGTGAGGGAACTGTACGAAAGAGGTGAGGGTGACCTAAACTACGATTTCATGATCCCGGAAGGAAGGGTGCCGGCCCTTGCAAGCGAGGAGGGGTTGAAAAAGGTCCTGGTCAACCTGATCGAGAACGGGAGAGCGGCCATTGATGGACCGGGCAGGCTGGAGAGCGCTGTGAGGGTGGAGGAGGACGATGGGATCAGATGGGTGGTGCTCACCGTCACGGACAGCGGGCGCGGAATCCCTGAGTCTGATTTGGGGAGGATCTTCGATCCCAACTTTTCAACCCGAACCGGTGGTACGGGATTGGGCCTCGCTATCTGTAAACGGATCGTCGAGGGATGGGGAGGGACCATCCACATTTGGAGCAGGCAGGGTGAGGGAACACGCGTCGAAGTGAGACTCAGGGGCGCATGACTGCTAATCCTTGACAACACATGGGGGGGGTATTAAACTCACCTCGAATAGGGGACGGGGTCCCCTTTTAGTTGTTGATCTGTCTACAGGGGGCTATTGCATGGCTTATCAGGTACTTGCCAGGAAGTACAGGCCGAAGGTCTTCGAGGAGATCGTAGGCCAGCCCCACGCCTCCATCAGCCTTAAGAACGCGGTTATCCGGAACAAGGTCTCGCATGCCTACCTCTTCTCGGGTCCCAGGGGGGTGGGCAAGACCTCGACGGCCAGGATCCTGGCCAAGGCACTGAACTGTTTGAACCTCCGTGACGGGGACCCGTGCAACGCATGTGAGGCATGCCTTGCCATTGATCGCGGGTTGTTCCTGGATGTACTTGAAATAGACGCTGCATCCAACCGGGGAATAGATGAGGTCAGGGACCTGCGGGAAAAGGTGAAATACCCGCCGCAGTCCGGGCGCTATAAGGTGTACATCGTCGATGAAGTACACATGCTCACCGATCACGCATTCAACGCATTCCTCAAGACCCTGGAAGAACCGCCATCCCACGTTGTCTTCGTGTTTGCCACCACGGAGGCCCACCGCATTCCCCAGACCATATTGTCCCGGTGTCAGAGGTATGACTTCAGGAGAATACATGTCCGGGACATTATTGAAAAGATGAAGGATGTGTTGAAAAGGGAGGACTATCCTGAGGAGACCCTGTCGGAAGAGACAGTGCGGGTACTGTATGCCATTGCCAGGAGGGTGGATGGCAGCCTTCGCGACGCACTCAGCCTCCTTGACCAGGTACTTTCGTTCGGAGACGGTACGATAGGAATGGACGCCATAGAGGGTGTACTCGGGAGGGTAAGCGAGGAACTTTACATCGACCTGGCACACATTGTCAAGAGAAGGGATGCTGGGGAGATCTTCAAGTTCGTCCAGGGATTGCTGGACCAGGGTGTGGACCTCGACGAATTTTTTCATGGTCTTGTAGAACATCTTCGGAGTTTGATCCTCTTCAGAATCAAGGGCGATGCCTGGAAGGACTTGGAATACCCGGATCACTTGGTGAAGTCGTATCAGGGGATAGTAAAGGACTATTCACTTGAAGACTTGCTCAGGATGGCCAATATCGTGGAGCGTGATGAATATCTCTTCAAGACATCGCATCAGAGGCGATTCATCCTGGAAACTCTCCTCTTGAGGCTTGTGTTGTTGGAGAAGACCGAGTCGATCGAGGACCTGATAAGGAGAATTGATGGTAACCCCGGACGGCCTGGAGGTCCCCCGACCGGGTCAAGTGGTGTAGAGAAAACCCCGAACGTGTCCGGGAAAGAGAAAGGAGAATTACCAAGGAGGAATGATCGGCCGGGAGGGGGAGATCTCTTCCATCGCATCGAGGAATCGTGGGGCGAGATTACCTCCGAGATAAAGAAGAAAAAGGTCGGCCTCGGGAACTTTCTCTCCGCGGCGCGTCCGGTGGGTATCGATGGGGGATCGCTCATTCTCGGAGCGGGAGACGGGATGAGTGAATTCCTTGCCGAGCAGTTGAGAGTAGCAAGCAACTTGAACCTGGTATTCAGTGTTATATCGAATCTTCTGGGTAACAAGGTGTCGTTGAAGTTGCGGGTCAAGGAATTGAAGGAAGAAGGAACCGTCATGGGGGAGCCCGTGGAAGAGGTCGCCGCGGCTGCAAGGCCTGAAAACAGCGGATCCCCCCTGTTGAAAAGGGTAATGGAGGTATTTGACGCGGAAATTATCAGGGAAGAATAGAGGTGCGATGTTAATCTTTCATAGGGACGGCAGATGAACAAGTTTTACAACGTGCTGAAACAAGCCAAGCAGATACAGGAAAGGTTGAAGAAGACTCGCGAGGAACTCGCGGACAAGGTCGTGGAAGCAAGCAGTGGTGGGGGAGTCGTTAGGGCCGTTGTAAGTGGAAACAAGAAGTTGCTCGGTCTTGAGATAGACAGGGAAGTCGTTGACCCTGAAGATGTTGAAATGTTGCAGGACCTGATCATCAGTGCGGTCAACAACTCGATGGAAAAGGCCGATGCCCTGATCAATGAGGAAGTCACAAGGGTAACCGGAGGCCTCCCTTTCCCGAATCTCTTTTGACTCGACACTGCTATTTCCTTCCACAGTTCTGAGGTATGGTCGGGACCGCCGTCTATAACAGACAGGTCTGTGTGATAGATGTAGTCTTAATGGATGTCTCTGAATCTTCTTCCAGGTACGTAATCTTGTGCCTCCCTTATTTAATACGTGGATTGAATTATCCGGTGGCTTCCTTCGAGCATGATGAAGGGGCGCCGACCACCGCAAGTAAATCTCTTAAGGGCATCAGTGCAGTATGACATCATCAATCGAAAGACTGATCGATGAATTTACCAGGTTGCCCGGCATCGGGAGGAAGACGGCGCAACGCCTGACATTTCATCTTCTGAAGGCCCCTGCGGAGGAGGCGAGAAACCTGGCCGGTGCGATCCAGGACATCAAGGAGAAGGTCACCTTCTGTTCGGAGTGCTCAAACCTGACCGAAATCGACCCCTGTGAGATCTGCACGGATCCCGGTAGGGATCATCGACTGCTGTGCGTGGTGGAAGAACCGGGCAATATCGCTCCCATCGAGAGGACCGGGAGGTATCGTGGACAGTATCACGTCCTGATGGGAGTGATTTCTCCGCTGGATGGTATAGGGCCGAATGATCTGACTACGGACCGCTTGATAAAGAGGGTAAAGGAGGGTGGTTTTCAAGAGGTAATACTGGCCACCAATCCCACGCGCGAGGGAGAGGCGACTGCCGCTTACCTGGCGAAGGCCCTTAGGCCACTCAATGTTCGGGTGACTCGCATCGCAAGGGGCCTGCCCATGGGTGGGGACATCGAATACACCGATGAGGTGACTTTGTCCGAGGCCCTGGATGGCCGGAGAGAGTTGAGATGACACCTTGTCGGGACGGGGTACTTGGAGAGAAACCACTAAAAATTTCTTACGTCGGGACCCGGGGTGCCGGGAAACTGACGAATCTGAGGTATATACGGGGTCGCCTTGAATGCCGTGACATGCAGCGCCTTGCCCTCGTGACCGATTGCTCCTTCGGCAATTCCATGATGGATTTCCTCGTGTTCGAAATAGTGGCAGGATACTCTCCCTCGATACGTGTGATGCTCCTGACGTTGTGTCCCACGCTGCACAGGGATATGAGCAGAGACATATTGATCAGTGGCGTCGATGGTATCGTCCTTGTGGTGGATTCCAGGGTTGGTGCGCTTTCGAAAAACATCTCGGCCATGCGAGAAGTGGACGAGTCCAAGGCACTGTCCCGGGCGGGGAATGGGGGATCGGCGCCGTTGATTGTCCAGTACAACAAGCGGGATGTCAACGATAGGCTTCCGCTTCAATATCTCCAGTCGCGCTTGAATCCAATGAATTGTCCCTGGGTGGCGTCCGTCGCCGGCGATGGAAGAGGTGTGCTGTCCACCCTTCGCATCGCCTTGTCTGCGGCCCTCGAGTGGAGGGGCCTACAGATGAAGAGAGCGGTGGGGTATGGTAAATGAAGATGACTCTATCGAACAAGATGACGATCAGCAGGCTTATTGCAAGCCCTATCCTCTTCCTGTTGATCCTGTTTTACGAGGAGCCGTTCTATCGGATCCTGGCCTTTGTCATCTTCCTTGGAGCGGCCCTTACCGATCTCTACGATGGATACCTTGCCAGAAAGTACGGGGATGTCACCAACCTGGGGAAGGTCATAGATCCCCTGGCTGACAAATTCTTGCTCTCGGCCGCATTCATCGCCTTTTATCTAAACAAGGATGACGTTACTCGTGAGGTGGGGCTCTGGGTAGTGTTGATAGTGCTGGGCCGGGAAGTCATAATCATGGGGTTCCGCTATTATTCCCTTTACAGGGGGAGGATCATCTCGGCCTCCAGGCTGGCGAAGGCGAAGACCCTGACTCAGAACTTCTTTATCGGGTCGGTACTGATCCGGTTGATACACAGGTCTCTTCAAGAGAGGTACCCATCCTTCCAGTTCGCAGGGTTTGACGGGTTTCACCAGTACCTCAACACCTTTTCACTTTGGATAGTCCTCTTGTTGACCGTGACATCGGGTTTCTTCTATGTCTGGGGGAACCGCCACATAGTGTAAGGAATTACATTGAATCGGGTGGTCAAACTGCTGGCTTCCATGATGGGGGTAGGGTACATACCCGTTGCTCCGGCTACGGCGGCATCGGCCGTCACGGCGCTTCTCGTATGTTTCCTTGGAACCCCCTCATCGGCGGGATACCTGATCATTGTTCCGATCCTCTATCTATCTGGGGTTTACATCTCGGGCAGGGCGGAGGCTGAATGGGGTAGAGATTCCGGGAGGATCGTGATCGATGAAGTCATGGGATTCTTTGTGGCCATCTCATTCTTGTCGATTAAAGACATGGGAGGACCCTGGGGCGGCCTGGTCCTCGCATTCTTCTTGTTTAGATTCTATGACATCGTAAAGCCCTTTCCGGTGGATTCGAGCCAGCGGTTGCCCGCCGGGTGGGGTGTAATGACCGATGATCTCCTGGCGGGCATTTATACCAACCTGACTCTCCGTGTTCTCCACTGGATTTTCTGGGCCACTTAGCGGGGCTCATGATGAAGTCGCCCGTTGTCGTGCAGTCGATGCTTAACCGGCGGACGGGGCAATGGTCCCGCGAGTGGTGGAAATAACGAGATCGGGATCATTTATCGGTGACCGAAAGTTTCTATCATCTATGCTTGGTCCTGCATGGTGAGATGAGGGCGCGTGGGTTGTCGCTCTCGGTTGCGGAATCCTGCACGGGCGGCCTGATCTCACACGGGATCACCGAGGTCCCCGGTGCGTCATCTTTCTTCAGGATGGGTGTCGTCGCCTATTCGGATGATGCAAAGGTGAGGACCCTCGGCGTTTGTGAGAGCACCCTGTCGCGGTTTGGAGCCGTGAGCGAGGGCGTAGCCGGTGAGATGGCAAGGGGGGTTGCAGTTGCCGGAGGCTCTGATTACGGTATCGGGGTAACCGGAATCGCCGGGCCGGGTGGAGGGACAGCCGAGAAACCGGTTGGAACCGTTTATATTGGCCTCTATCGCTCGGGACGTTTCGCCGAGCGGGTTGAGTGCTTTCATTTCGATGGGACGCGGTCTGAAATAAAGGAGAGGGCCTCTTCTGAGGCAATCAGGATGTTGATCGACTCCCTCTCTTCACGGAAATGAGACTATTCATAGCCGTCAACCTGACCGAGGATGTAAGGATATCCATCCACAGGTTGATTGCTGGGATAAGGCTGGACAGGGATCCTGTCCGCTGGATTTCTCCGGGCAACATCCACCTGACCCTAAAGTTCCTGGGTGAGGTGTCCCCCGTGCTGTGCGAACCGGTAGAAGGAGTGATCAGGGATGCGGTCTCACGCCATCCACCCTTTGATCTCGCACTCCAGGGCGTCGGTGCCTTCCCGGATATACGGCGGCCCAGGGTCGTGTGGATCGGTGTGAAGGACGGCGAAGCGCTTTCCATCATCAAGGACGTTTACCACGATATAGAGGACGGGCTCGAGAGGCTCGGATTCAATAAGGAAAAGAGGGCCTTCCACCCGCACCTGACTATCGGCAGGATAAGGAGCACTCGGAAGGGGAAGGATAAACTCTCACCGGGACTGGCGGAGCGACTCGAGAGGGTGAGTTTGCCTGGAGAGAGGCTCCGGGTTGAATCGGTGGAGTTGATGGAGAGCATCCTTAGGCCCACGGGCGCGGAATATCATGCCAAGGCCTCGATCCCACTTGCTGGTCGTCGTTGACCTCAATCTCATCGCCTTGCCATTCTCGGGCTATCGCCTCATCGGCCCTCCCTGGAGCCCCCACCTGTTTTTTATATTTGAGCGTATTATTTAGTGTCGTATCCCGGAAGTCTCTTGCCCATTTGTGCGCGTGGCGCCGATGGGCCCCCCTCATTGCATGTTATCGATCGAAAACCGAAAGTATTATAACAGCAATCCCCTTTGACAAGCATGACCAGGCATATTAAATTGTGAAATTTACGGATCAAATACCGATTCTTGTCCCCTTTTATCCCTGGTGACCTCTAATGCCTAACGAGACGATCCTCGTAATCGATGACGAGACGAGCATCCTTGAGAGCCTGAAAAAGATACTCGAGTATGAGGGATACAGGGTCAGGGTCGCTGAAAACGGTAGGGAAGGGATAGATCGCTATCACGAGGAATCGCCTGACCTGGTCCTACTCGACATAAAGATGCCCGGGATGGACGGGATGGATGTCCTCAAGGAGCTCCTTAAAATTGATAATGCCGCCCACGTGATCATGATATCGGGGCATGGGACAATCGAGACAGCCGTTCAGGCCACGAAACTCGGGGCCTACGACTTCCTGGAAAAGCCCCTCGACCAGGAGAAGATACTGATCGGAATACACAATGCCCTCAAGAGCCACAACCTTACCATAGAGAATCGCAGGTTGAGGACGAGCGAAGAGCGGCGATACAGGATAATCGGAGAGAGCAAATCCCTGAAAGAGGTGCTCGAACTGGCGGACAAGGTGGCGCCTTCCAATGCGAGGGTCCTGATCCGTGGCGAGAACGGCACCGGCAAGGAACTCCTGGCCAGGTATATCCACAGGGGGAGCAAGCGGGTGGGCGAGGCCTTTGTCGAGGTAAATTGCGCGGCGATACCGAAGGAACTCGTGGAGAGCGAGTTGTTCGGGCATGAGAAGGGTTCCTTTACGGGCGCCTATGCGAAAAAAGTCGGGAAGTTCCAACAGGCCGATAAGGGGACCCTCTTTCTCGATGAGATCGGGGACATGAGCCTCGATACCCAGGCAAAGGTCCTGCGGGCCCTACAGAATGGTATCATTCAGCGCGTTGGAGGCAAGTCCAATATCCATGTCGATGTGAGGGTGATATCTGCGACCAACAAGGACCTCGAAAGGGAGATGGAATCCGATAACTTTCGAGAAGACCTCTATTATCGCCTGAATGTCGTAACGCTTCGAGTGCCCCCCCTGAGGGAAAGGAGGGAAGACATCCCGCTCCTTGTGGACGATTTCCTGAGGAACTTCTCCATTGAGAATGGATCGAAGCCCAAACGGGTAAATGACGAGGCCATGACGTACCTGTGCGGTCTCTCTTGGCCTGGGAACGTCAGGGAGTTGAAAAACACGGTCGAACGCCTGGCCATCCTGTCACCGCGCGAGGAGATTGCCCTCAGAGACGTAAGGGCCTATACCGAGGGGGCTCGGGACATCGTTGCCGGCTCGATATCGGGAGAGATACGCACCTTCAGTGACTTCAAGGAGACTACGGAGAGGGCATTCCTGGCCGAGAAACTCGAGGAGAATGGTTGGAACGTCAGCGAGACGGCCAGAAAGCTCGGTATGCAGCGGAGCAACCTTTATAAGAAGATTGAAAAGTACCGACTGGCGAAGGATGGCCGATAGGCGGCGAGCGGAATGCCTGATAGGAGAGAGGGGAAGAATCATGGCAGAGCAATTCAGGAACTTCATAGGAGGCAAGTGGGTCGAGGCGAGGAGCGGTAAGACCTTCGAGAACCGGAACCCCGCTGACTGGAGAGAGGTCCTGGGGGTCTTCCCGGATTCCTCGAAGGAAGACGTGGAAGAGGCGGTACGGGCAGCGCGCAGAGGCTTCAATGCATGGAAAAATGTGCCCGTCCCGCAACGCGGCGAGATACTGAAGAAGGTGGGCGATCTCCTGGTGGAGAGGAAAGAGGAGATAGCCGGGGGAATGACCCGGGAGATGGGGAAGGTCCTCGATGAGACAAGGGGGGATGTCCAGGAGGGTATAGATACGGCCTATTACGCGGCCGGAGAGGGGAGGCGTCTCTTCGGCCACACGGTCCCTTCGGAACTCCCGCACAAGTTTGCAATGTCGGTGAGGCGGCCCGTCGGTGTGGCGGCCATCATAACCCCATGGAACTTTCCCATGGCCATTCCTACATGGAAGATATTTCCGGCCTTGCTGTGCGGGAACGCCGTGGTGTTCAAACCGGCCAGCGATACGCCTTTGACGGCTACGATGCTTGTAGAGATACTGCTCGAGGCGGGCGTGGTTCCCGATGCGGTCAACCTGGTCCACGGATCCGGAAGCGGCGTCGGTGTCCCGTTAGTGAACCACCCGGGTGTCGACCTTGTATCATTCACGGGTTCGACCGCCGTGGGGAGAGAGATCTCAAGGGTTGGCGGTGGCGGTCTAAAGCGCGTATCTCTCGAGATGGGGGGGAAGAATGCGCAGGTCGTCCTTGAGGATGCCGACCTCGATCTAGCCCTTGAAGGGGTCCTCTGGGGTGCGTTCGGGACCACCGGGCAGCGATGCACCGCTACGAGCCGCCTGATCCTGCATACGGAGATATACGATCGGTTTCTTGAAAGGTTGCTCGAGATGACCGCGCGACTAAGGCTCGGATCGGGCCTGGAACCCGGCGTGGACGTAGGCCCCCTTATAAACGAGGGACAGCGGGACATCGTCCACCGTTACGTGCAGGTGGGCAGGGAAGAGGGCGCAAAGTTGGCGATCGGCGGCGAGCCGGCGGTAGATGGGGACCTGGGGCCCGGGTGGTTTTACGCGCCGACCATCTTCACCGACGTTGGACCCGCGATGCGAATCGCACGTGAAGAGATCTTCGGCCCGGTCCTGTCCGTGATCCGTGCGAGGGACCTCAAAGAGGCAATTTCGATACTGAACGACACGACCTATGGCCTCTCCTCGTCGATCTATACGAGGGACGTCAATGCAGCCTTCAAGGCCATCGAGGATTTCGAGGCCGGTATTACATATATCAACGGCCCAACCATCGGTGCCGAGGCGCATCTCCCATTCGGAGGCCTGAAGGCAACCGGAAACGGGCACAGGGAAGGGGGCTGGACGGTATATGAGTTCTTCAGTGAAATAAAGACTGTCTATGTCGATTACAGCGGGAAGCTCCAGAGGGCGCAGATCGACAACCGCTGAACCAGCAGTTGGATTTCCCGGGATAGTTCTCAAATGGAGGGTCATGATGGAAGATCAGGTCAGGAATGAATCGAGAGTGGGTGAGGTCGATGAATCGCTGGCTCCGCGAATTAACGCAGAGTTGCCAGGACCGCGGGCGAGGGCCTTGGTGGAACTCGACGGTCGGTACATGTCACCATCCTACACGAGGATGTACCCGCTAGTGGTAAAGAAGGGCAAGGGTTCGGTCATAGAGGACGTGGACGGAAATCTATTCCTCGACTTCAATGCAGGTATCGCTTGCTGTTCCACGGGACACTGCCATCCCCTGGTCGTTGAGGCGGTAAGAAGCCAGGTTGCTGACCTTATTCATTATGCCGGAACTGATTTCTATTATGAGCCCCAGGCGCTGCTCGCGAGGAAATTGAGTGAAATAGCGCCGGGAGAGGAGAACATGAAGGTCTTTTTCGGCAACACCGGGACGGAGGCCGTTGAGGGGGCATTGAAGTTGTCAAGGTACCACACCGAGCGCAAGAGGTTCATCGCCTTTCATCGGGCGTTTCACGGAAGGACCATGGGGTCTCTTGCACTTACGTGCAGCAAGACGACCCAGCGGAACAAGTTCTTCCCGATGATGCCGGGCGTGATCCACGTCCCGTATGGTTACTGCTACCGTTGCGCCTTCAACCTGACGTATCCCGGGTGCGACCTGTACTGCGTCTCGTACATAGAGGATCAGGTATTCCAGGGCCTAACCGACCCTGAGGAGGTGGCTGCGATCATAGTGGAGCCCATCCAGGGCGAGGGTGGTTACGTCGCGCCTCCGGACGATTATCACAGGGCGCTCAAGGCACTGGCGGAGAAGTATGGCATTCTGCTTATTGCCGATGAAGTGCAGTCGGGCATGGGAAGGACCGGCAGGATGTTCGCCATGGAACATTACGGGGTCTCCGCCGATATTATAACCCTTGCCAAGGGGATCGCCTCCGGAATGGTCATTGGCCCTATCCTGGCGAGGGAATCGATCATGACATGGAAGCCAGGCTCTCACGGCAACACCTTCGGCGGAAACCCAGTCTGCTGTGCAGCGGCACTCGCCACCATCCAGTTGCTGGAGGAGGAACTGATTGAAAATGCCGCCAGGCAGGGGCGGTATTTTATGGAGCAACTGGTCAAACTCCAGGCCGACCACGAGTTGATAGGCGACGTTCGTGGAAAGGGGCTAATGATCGGGGTGGAACTCGTCCGCGACCGCGAGACGCGGGAGATGGCATCGAAGGAGGTAAAAGAAGTGGTCCTGAGTTGTTTCCATAAGGGTTTACTGACGCTACCGTGCGGTCCGAATGTCATCCGTTTTTCGCCGCCGCTGGTGATAACCCGTGAGCAGATCGACAAGGGCCTGGCGATCCTCGACGAGGCCCTTTCGGAAGTGGAGGGAGCCAGGGGGAGCGGAGTCGGCTCCGATGCCTGATTCAGGGAAACAACCCGGCAAAGAGGGCGATCCCCGCAACTGGTTTGAGCGCGAGGGACGGGAGTGGCTCAAATCCGGGATCTACGCCCTCATACTCTTCTTTGTGATCCGGACCTTTTTCGTCCAGGCATATAAGATTCCCTCCGCTTCGATGGAGAAGACATTACTCGTTGGTGATTTTCTCCTGGTCAACAAACTCGTCTACGGTCCCATCGTCCCCTTTACTGATGTCCACCTCCCGGCCCTGCGGGAGCCGAAGAGGGGGGACATCCTGGTGTTCAAGTACCCCCTCGACAAGAGCCTCGATTTCGTGAAACGGTGTGTGGCTGTTGGGGGCGACACGGTGGAGATGAGGGACAAGGTCCTTTACGTAAATGGCGCCAGGATGGACGAGGGGTACGCCCAGTATATCGACCCACGCGTCCAGACCGTGCTCCATCGCAACCGGGATAGGGGGATCCAGCCGAACCGGTTTCCATTGCCGAGGGACAACTTCGGGCCCATCGTCGTGCCTCCCGGCAAGTTTTTTGTCCTGGGTGACAATAGGGACAACAGCCGGGACAGCCGTTACTGGGGATTTGTGGACCGGGGCCTGATCGAGGGGACACCGCTGTTCGTCTACTTCTCTTGGGATCACGATGCATTCGTCCCGCGCTTTTCACGCATAGGCCACCTGATAAAATGACGGCATCGGTCCAATCTTATACTGGGAGTGGTGTTGGGCGGCCTGTTAGCCCTGTTACAGACGAAGGGAATAGAGGCGGATATGATATCCTTTTAAAGTGAGGTGAAATGAGGAATGAGTTTCGGACAGGCAAACGATAGTTCCTATAAGGATGGTTCTTTGGACCTCTATCTCAAGGAGATCAGCAGTTACCCTCTCTTGGAGAGGAGTGAAGAGGCCGATCTGGCTGTTCGCATCAAGCAGGGGGATCAGGAAGCCCTTGAAAAACTCGCGCGATCCAACCTGCGTTTTGTCGTCAGCGTGGCCAAGAAATATATGAACCAGGGGGTTTCTCTCCTGGATCTTATCAATGAGGGGAACCTTGGCCTATTGCGGGCAGCATATAAATTTGATGAGACGAAGGGGACCAAGTTCATCTCTTACGCGGTGTGGTGGATCCGGCAGGCCATTCTCCAGACCCTTGCCGAACAATCGCGTGTCGTCAGAGTTCCATTGAACAGGGCAGGCATCCTTTATAAGATCGGGAAGAAGTCCAATTGCCTGATACAGGAACTGGGCAGAGAACCGACCGAAGAAGAGATCGCGGAGGGCATGGATATAAGCGTCAATGAGGTCAGGACCACCATGCGGATTTCCCGGCCCCATCGTTCCCTCGATGCCCCGGTGGTCCCGGGTGAGGAGGGAAAACTCATGGATTATATCCCCGACACCTGTCAATCATCTCCAGCAGAGCGGGCATTCAAAAGAGCGTTGTCAGAGACGATCGAGGAATCGTTGTCGACACTGAAGGAGAGGGAGGCCAGGATATTGAGGATGTACTTCGGCCTGACAGATAAGAGTCCGATGACACTCGAAGAGATCGGGAAGATCATGGGGATTACAAGAGAGCGGGTAAGGCAGATCAAGGAGAAGGCGATCGAGAGATTGCGCCATATTTCTCGGGCGCGGGCCCTAAGGTCTTTCCTGAATTGATGGTGTTCCGGTTGCTCCCGTTGATGAACTTGAAAAATCCCTGGGCAGGCCTGCGAACTCCTCCTCGCGGAAGCCGCCGCCGGCACTTTGAATACTTCCGTTATTACCCCTGTAACGCGGTTCGAATGTCTCTTCATGTCACGTCAAGGCGAAACCAGCACCAATATTCCTTTGCCAAAAGAATCTCATCAGATTAATATTATTATGGTGTCTTAAGGGTCAGGCCGTCCGGCAACGATAACCTTCAGCAATGAGGCTATGACATTGACCGGCTCAAGGGCAGTTTTAGCCGCCTTTTTCCTCCTGTTTCTTCTATCCATCCCATTGATGGCTGAGGGGGAGAATACCGGCAAGAAAGAGGAGGTAAGGTTCAAACTACTCGAGGTGAAGAAGGCGTATTATAAACTCGAGGAAGACAAGGCCAGTTACCAACGTGCCAAGGATCTCCTGGAAAAGGACCTGATCTCGAAGGAAGACTTCAACAAGATAGAAGCGGACTACAAGACCTCTGATATCAATTACACGCGGGCACTTCTCGATCTCCTGTACGATCAACCGCACGTCATGGTCGAGGAGGCGGTCAAGTACCAGGGGCCGAAGGGTGAGAGGCGTGTCAGGCTCACTATCAAGAATACGTCCGGTGAGGCCTTCGATCTGGAGAACCTGCCAGTCCCGGAAAACGACAGGTTCTTTCAGGGCCTGCAGTGGAGAAACCTCAGCAACGTCTTTGTCTCCCTGAAACTCGGAGATACTATCATCAGCCAGCCCTATGAGGCCCTGGTCCAGAACCTGAAGTACAACACCCCTGTAAAACTCGACTTTGGCCTCTTGCGTGACGTGAACGAGGTCGTCGTGTCGGTGAGTTTCGCGGACAAGGTAATAGAAAAGAAGGTCTATCTTCAAAAAGACTCCAGCGCCAACATGGTCTCGGTCGTCTCATCGAAGTTCTCCCAAGAGGCGGACTTGGGCAAGTCTGCTACCTACGATATCAGCCTGGAGAGGTTTACTGCCGAGAATGATGTCTTCAAGTTGTGGGTGGCCAACCTCCCCAAACAAATAGATTCTGAATTCATCGATCCCAACACTCATGCCAAACTAACCCAGATCAAGTTCACCGAGGGGGTTACGACTCAGGACCTCCTCCTGAAACTCTATCTCGCTGAGAGGGCAGATAAAGAGGTGCAGATAGACAAACCGATCCGGTTTTATGTCCTCGTGGGGAACGAGGGTGCCGATGAGCACCTTGCAGGAGCCGGGGATCGCCTCTTCCTCGACCCTGACGTGATCGGGAAATTACCGATAGGGTGGGTACAACTGGAGTTGATCCCCAGGGGCGTCGGCAAGATAGAGGTCAAGGCCCTGAATCTCTACCAGGAGATCGACCCCGGCGATACCGTGTCTATGAACATCGTGGTGCGGAACATAGGTACCAGGCGGCTGGATAACATCGTGATAGAGACTGATCTCCCCTACAATTGGCGGTCATCCATATCGCCCGACCTGATCGACGCGCTGTATCCGGACAAGGAGAAGGAGGTGAAAATATCCTTTTATCCGCCTGCCGGCCTTGGAATGGGCGATTATGAGGCCAAGATCAAGACGAACGCGATGACAAGCAACCACCCGGTTGAAACGGAAGACAAGCGCGTGAGGATACACGTGAGGTCTGAAACTAGCCTCTTCGGGAACATTGCTCTCGGGGCATCGATCGTTGGGATTATACTGTTGATGGTCATCTTCGGCGTCAAACTCAGTAGGAGATAAATTGCAGGGGAATAGCAGCACTGTCATGATCGAGATCTCGGGACTGACAAAGCGTTACGAGGACGGTCTGCTTGCACTCGATCATCTCGACCTCGAGGTGTGCGCGGGGGAGTTGTTCTGCCTCCTCGGAGCCAACGGGGCCGGTAAGACGACCACGATCAATCTCCTGTTGAACCTTATCGACCCGACGGAGGGGACCGCCAAGGTAAACGGCATAGATGTTGCTAAGAATCCGTTGGAGGCAAAGAGGTTCGTCTCCTTCGTCTCGGAGAGGGTCTCGTTGTATGAAAATTTTACCGGAATGCAGAACATTCGTTACTTTGCCGTGCTGGGGGGCGTAGCAGGACTGACTCGGGAAGAAGGGGCCCGGACCTTCAGGCGTGTAGGCCTCTCAGAATCGGCGCTGGATCAGAAGGTAAGGAATTTTTCGAAGGGAATGCTTCAGAAACTCGGGATCGCTGTGGCCATGATCAAGGACGCCCCCGTCATCCTGCTCGATGAACCTACTACTGGACTGGACCCCAAGGCTGTGGCCGAACTACTAGACCTGCTGAGAGAATTTCGTGAGAGGGGGAAGGCGATTTTCATGTCTACCCATGATATCTTCCGGGCCAGAGAAATCGCCAATCGCGTTGGTATCATGAAGGAGGGCAGGCTGATTACCGTGATGGATAAGAGGCAACTGGCCAAGGAAGACCTGGAAAGGATCTACCTCGATTACATGAGAAGTGATGAGCAACCGTCGGTCTCCACGGGAGAGGAAATTGTAAATGCTTAAGCCGATTGCGTTTCTCCTTGCGCCTGCAGGGATAACGTCGGATATATATCTCCTAATGCTTGGAATATTAGTTGTCTTGCTCGTGGCATTTCTCTGTGTGAGGTTCCTGGTCCGGAGGAGGATCATGGTGAAGATCAGAGAGATTGAAATCCTGCAGGGGAAACACAGGGCACTCTTCGATCGTTCTCCCGATCCGATTGCCCTCTTCTCGGAGCGAAACGGCAAGATCATCGATGGAAATACGAGTTTGCTTGAAATGCTGGCTTGTAGCCGGCGGGACCTTCAGATGAAGACGATCCAATCCATACTCGTCCCCGATATCCCCCAGGGTCCGGGAACGGTGCTTGAAACCCTCCTTTCAGAGGGAAGGATTGGGGCGGATGGCATGTTCCTGAAGACTGACGAGGATGCTCGAATACCGGTCGTGGTTACGTCGATGAGGGTGTCCTCCGGGTCAGGTACCGGTGATCTCGTGCAGGTCATCATGAGGGACATGAGCCTCGTGTATTCCCTTAGGGAGAGGCTTGCCGCGCGTGATAAGATGCTGGACGCCTTCGGCGTTATAAACAAGTTGTTGAATTCAGGAGAAGGTGTGGATACCCCGGTGAGGTTCAAGGAGTTGGTTCGAGTGATCGGAACGGTGGTGCGTAGCGATATCACGACGCTCCTTTTCCTCGACCGTGCCGTAGAGGTCGCTACCGGGTACCGGTTTGATATCGAGAACGGCGACCAGGTCCGAAGCGTTACGCTCGACCTGGATGAGAATTCGGTATACAAGTGGATCGCTTTCAACCGAAAGCCGCTCATGCAGGAGGATCTGGATGAAAACGGAGGTTTTACAGAAGACGCAGAGATGTTTCGGCAGGGTGTACGTTCATACCTGATCCTGCCGCTTATCATGCGAGGGCGCGTGATGGGCGCGCTCAATATATTCAACCGGAAACCGGGCATGATTCGGAAGGATGATGTCGAGGTACTCAGGTACTTTGCTGATCACCTTACCTTGGGTGTAAGCAATATTCAGTTGCAGCAGGAGGCCGAGAAGAAGGCCCAGCGGCTGAAGCAGATCTTGGTGACAAGCAACAGTTTTCGACTCCAGGTTTTCCTTGGCGACCTGCTCAGGGAGATCGTCTGGTCGATACGTTTTTCCACCGGCTTTAATTTCGTCGTGCTGGGTATGCTGAACCACGAGACGCAGCGAGTGGAGATAAAGGCCCTGGCTGACAACGAGAAAGGAGCCATGAAACGCCTGATAGGATCCACATACTCCTGGGAATCTTTCAAGGGGCTGATGAAAGAGGAGCAGAAGATCAGCCATTCCTATCTCGTCCGGCGCAAGGAGCCCATCCTGGCGAAGATCAAGGAATTGGTGGTCAGCAATGATGATTCGGGGCGGATGGAAGAGGGTGTGAGGAAGGGGTATACCCTCTTTGTCCCGATCGAGACCAAGTTGCGGAAGGTGGTCGGCTTCCTGCTCGTTGACGATTCGAAGGAGATGGATGGCCGTTCGATAGAAACGGTTCAGACGATGGAGATATTCGCGAACGAGGTGGCCGTGGTCATCGACAACCAGCGGCTCTTCGAAGAGGCAAAGAAGAAGAGCGAGGAACTCCAACAATTGAATCAGGAACTTCAGATATCCAAGACCAGCCTCGAAAAGGCAAAGAAGATGCTGGAGGCTTCCAATGAAGAATTGGAACGCGCGAATAACGAGTTGCGGGAGGTGGACAAACTCAAGGCGGAATTCCTTCAGAACGTGACCCACGAGTTGAGGACTCCCCTTGCACCTATCATGGTAAATTCCGAGGTGCTGCTTTTAAAGAAAATTGGAGACTTGACACCTGTACAGGAGGAGATAGTACAGTCCATCTTTCAGAGTACCAAGCGCCTGAATTCCCTGATCGACGACCTCCTCGACCTGACAAAGATGGAATCGGGAAAGATGAAGTATCAGTTCACACGTGTAAATCCGGAGAGTCTTGTGAACAACAGCCTGGTGGAGACCTACCCTTTCATACAGGAGAAGGGTATCGAGATCAACAAGCAAATCGAGTGCGGAAGCAGGCTTATCTACGGCGATTCGAGCCGTTTGATCCAACTCCTCACAAACCTCCTGAGGAATGCCGTCAAGTTCACCCCGGAAGGTGGCAGGATAGACTTGTCGATCCGGGGTAACGGGAGCGATAAGATCGAATTGATGGTGTCGGATACCGGTATTGGGATCCCTTCTTCCAAACTGGATAGGATCTTCGACCGGTTTTATCAGGTCGATGGATCCGCTACGAGGAAGTACAAGGGGGCCGGTCTGGGCCTTGCGATCGTCAAGAAGATCGTCGAGGCCCACAAGGGTGAGATTAAGGTCGAGAGCCGTGAGGGGGCGGGAACAAAGTTTACGGTGATCCTGCCGGCCGTTACGGGCGGCATCGGAGAAGAGTCACTGGTTCGCACCCTTGGTTGAAGATATGGAAGATATCTCGCGGTTCCATCTGGGAGAGAGGATCCGTTACATGGAGCCCGGGGGGAGGAATCAACGATCCGGGTGCCTTGCGACCGTTGTTATCATGGTTTGTGAACGTAAGGGGGGGCAAAAGGCCCTGCTGAAGTTCGACGACGGGTACAGGATGACAGTCCCGGGATCCTGTATTCGTTCGATTTCCTGATTGCCATACTCGCTACGCGTTGTGACCGGGATCAACCTCACCCCCACCCAGCAGGTCTTCCAGGACGCAATAGACCACAGGCAGCACGTTCAGCGTCAGGAGGGTATTCACGATCAGCCCACCCATGACGCAGATGGCCATCGGCTGGTGGATCTTGGCGCCAATTCCCAGCCCGAGAGAGATCGGCAGTAGGGCCAGGACGGAGGTCAGCGCCGTAAGGAGGATCGGCCGCGCCCGTATCCTTGCCGCTTCCTCGATGGCGGCCTCTCTCTCCATGCCGAGCCTCCTCCTCTTGTTGATGTAGTCAATGAGGACTATTCCGTTGTTTACCGATACGCCTATCAGTGTTATCAGGCCGATTAGGAATGAGAGGTTCAGCGGTTGCCTGGAAATGGCAATCGCCAGGAAGGCCCCTATAAAGGAGAGGGGAAGTTCGACCAGGACTGCAAGGGGATGAACGGAGTTGCCGAGTTGGAGGCTCATTATCAGGTAAACGAGGAGGACACTGATGAGGGCAAAGGCGGCGAAGTCCTTCAACATGTCCATGAGAAGAGTGTACTGGCCGCTGAACTCCACGAAATAACCCTCGGGCAGGTGAAGTGCGTCTATGCCCGCCCTGAGCCTCTGGATCACCTTGCCGGGGGACGCGGCGATCTCCATGGGCAAGGTGACCTCACGCTCGAGGTTGCGGTGGGTTATGGCGCTCGGGCCGTAATCCGTCGATACCCTGGTCAACCGGGAGAGGGGTATGATGGTCCCGTCAGAGAGGCGGATCGGCACCTTTCCGATTTCACCTTCACCACGCTGGATGTCCCCTGCCCCCTTCAAGAAGATAGGGATCTGTCTCTCTCCCCTGATGACATGAGAGACTATTTCTCCTCCCAGGAAGATATGCAACTCTTCCATGACCTCCCGCGGTGAGAGCCCGTAGCGGGCCATCTGCCCGGGTATCGGAGTGACCCGAAACTCCGGGACCCTGTATTTGGTATTATTGACCACGCTCTCAACGCCCGGCGTCTTGCCGGCCAGGCTCTCGATCCTCCGGGCGTATTCGAGGAGACGATCGTAGTCCTCGCCGAATATGGTGATACCGAAGAGGGTGGGGAGGCCGGAGAAACTCTCGTCCATCTTCTCGGCCGTCACCTGGTGGTAGAGGGTGATGAGGCCGGGAATCTCGTCTGTGGCGCGCTTGAGGTCTTGAATAATCTGGAAGGCGTCTCTGCGCCTCTCGTACCTGGCCCTTAGCCGAATGACGAGTTCACCCATATTGACCGGTTCCACCTGGTAACTGGTCATCTTGGAGCCGGTCCTCCGGTAAACGGTCTCAACATCCTTGTCTTTACGGATGATGTCGCCCAACTGGCCGCCTATACGGTCGCTTTCCCGGAGGGAAGTGCCCGGGGGAAGGATATATTCCATCAGGATCGACCCTTCGTCGACGCGCGGCAGGAAGGATAACGGAGAGAGTAGCAACAGGGCGGAGGAGATGATGAAGATCGCCAGCACCGCGAAGAGTACCAGGCGCCTCCTGCGAAGGAAGGCCCTGAGGATGCGTTGATTGATTGCGACGAACCTTGAAATGATTCCCGAGGCGGCGGGTGCCTTCATCCCCTCCCCCCTTGCCCGGCCCCTCGCCAGCCAGACCGGCACGATGGTAAGAGAGACGACCAGAGAGACGAGAAGGATGATGGCCATGACCCACCCGAAGGGCGCCGCGAAGCGACCCCCGATGCCTGACAGGAAGAGGAAGGGTATGAAAGCGGCCACCGTGGTCAATGTCCCCGAGAAGGTCGCCCCCCGGATCTCCTTAGTCCCGTCCACCGTGGCTTGGAGGGGAGACTTCCCCATGGCCCGGTGCCTGAGGATATTCTCCAGTACTATGATGGAATCATCCACTACCATGCCTACTGCCACGGCCATTGCCCCCAGCGTGATCATGTTGAGGGAGAGGTGACCGGGCCGGAAGAAAAGAAAGGAGATTATCGCCGAGAGTGGAATACTGAACGCGATGAGCAGTGCCCTTCGGAGGCTGCCCAGGAACAGGAAGAGGAGCAGGACGACGAGGAGGGCACCGATAATGATGTTGGATTTCAGGTTATCGGCCGCTTCACCTATTAGTTCGGACTGGTCGTAGACATCCGAAATTTTTACGCCTGGAGGGAGTCTCCCTGCAATCTCAGACAGTTTCCTGCGAACACCATGTGCCACTTCCACCGTGTTTGCATTGGGGTCCTTGAAGATCCTCAGCCCGATGCCCTCTTTGCCGTTTATATGAACCGTGTATCGCCGGGGAAGGGATCCTCGTTCTATCACGGCGATGTCCCCCAGGCGCGGAGAGATGCCGGGATCGCTCCCCACGCCGATCTTCTCCAGGTCTTCGATCCCTCCGGCATTACCCAGTTCCCTTACGGCATAGTCCTGGTATTCCTCTTCGACGTAACCGGCCACATCATGGACCCTATTGGAGGCAATGAGGTTACGAAGACCTCTCAGAGTGATGCCGTATCTTGCCGAGAGGAGGGGGTCGGGGCGGACGATGATCGCTTCGTCTCGACCGCCGACAACTTCTATCCTTGTGACTCCCCCGATGGCCTTGAGTTGGTTTGCAACCCTTGTCCTTATGAGAAATTTCAATTCTCCGGGGTCCATCGATGTATCTGAAGAGGTGATTCCGATGTCCATTATCTCCTGGAGACTGGATCCGATGTCCTCGATGACGGGATCGGCATGTGCCGGGAGTTCGCTTGAGGCCAGGGAGAGGGCTTGGGCCACCATCTGCCTGGCGTCTTTCACGTCGACTCCCCAGTCAAACTCCACGCTAACCTGCGAGAGTTCCTGGCGGGATATGGAAGAGAGCCGTCGCACCCCTGGGATACTGCTCATCTGCGTCTCGATGGGGCGCGTGATGAGCGTCTCGATATCCCGTGGGGAACCCGCTGCATAGTGGGTGATGACGTTGATGAGGGGATAGTCGAGGTTGGGGAAGATGTCGACGGATAGTCGCCTCAAGGCGTTCAGTCCGCCTAGGACGAGTATGAGGAATACGACCAGGACGAGGCCCGCCCGCTTTGACAGATAATTCCACATGATGCCGTCAGTCTTCCGGCTTTATCTTCTCTCTTATCTTTCGATGGAGGATCTCGTATGCACCTTCCGTGACGACCTCATCATTCTCCCTGACGCCGTCTACCACTTCGATGTAACCGCTATCCTGTCCACCGGTACCGGTCCGGATGGGGCGCTTTTCAAGGCCCTTGTCGGTCCTCACAATAACGACCCGCTCGCCCTGATCGTTGAGGACCGCTCCCACAGGGACGGCCATGGAAGATGCATGCAGTTCCACGATGATCTCTCCCCGGACGAAGTCCCCGGGGAGGATCTTCCACGGGTTCTCCTGGGATATCTTTATCCCGACCTTGCGTCCCCCGGATCGAGGATCGGTGATGGAGGCGACGTAGGCGACCTTTCCCTCGACTTGGCCTGCGGGTACGGCAATTACGGCGGGCTGATCGGCCCGGACCTTGGCGGCTTCCGGACCGAAGATCTCTATCTCCGCTATCAGTTCCGAAGGATCCGCGATCGTGGCGAGGATCTCACCCACCTGGACGGCCTGCCCCGGGTACTTCCGTAGAGATACGTATCCCTCCATCGGCGATGTCTTGATGATCTGGTGGTTGGCATCTCCTCGCGGCACTTCACCTTCACGGGGGCCCAATTCTTCTTTCTCCTTGATCCGAAAATACCCCTCGATCGAGAAGAGTCTCTGTCCCTTCACGACCTTCTCTCCATCCCTGGTCCATATCCTTTCGAGCCTTCCGCGGGTGTAGGAGACGACCTCCACCTGTCTCGACGGCCTTGTGTATCCATAGCCCGTCGCTTCCTCTTTGAAGTCTCGCTGAATCACGCGGGCGGTCTTGACCATGCTCTGGGCGGGGATCTGTGGATGTTCATCCCGATTTGAGCATGAAAGGGGGATGAGGGTTGCAAGTGAGAAAGAGACAACAAGGGTTACGTGTCCTATGGCGGGACTTTTAAATCCTGGCATTGTTATTCCCCCGTTTCCCTGTTGCCGGCAAGATCATTGAGTTCCGTTCCAAGGAGCGATTCCACGCGGCAGAGTGTATGGTAATAGTCCTGTATGAATTTCGAGTATTCCACCCGGCTCTTTGCCCAGGCGTCCGAGTATCTCTCCAGGGTCGTCAGGTCGATCTCTCCCCTCTGGTAACGGAGGCGCGCGTCGTCCACGCTTTCGCGACTTATCGGCAGGATCTGGCTTACGAACGTCTCCCTCTGCTTGTCGTCAAGGGAGAGGAGGTGGTCGTATTTCTCCATGTCGGACCTTACGCGGTCCCTGACCTCTCTGAGTTGAAGGGCATATTTTTCGCTGTCGGCGCGGGCAGCGGAGATCTCTCCGCCCCTTCGATTGAAAAGGGGGATCGGCATCGAAAGGCCCAGGCCCATGAAATTGTCTCCTTCTTCACTGTACCACGACAAGAAAGGCTTGATGGAAGGGAAATCCCTGCCGGCCCTAATGAGCCTCAGGAGATATACGGAATTCTCGGAGTCCACCCGGGCGAGCCGGATGTCGAAATTGGATTTATCGATCGCCGGCAGGATGACGTCGAGGTCGATCTTCTCGGGGAAGTCGGGGTAACTGGCGTCGATGGTGGCCCCCTCGGGCAGTTGCGTGTTCATTACCCATTCAAGGTCCTGACGTGTCTCCATGAGGGAGCGGTTCAAGGCCATGATCTTTCCCCTCGTGATCAGCACTTCGAGTTGGACGGTATTGGATTCGACCGATGGTATCTCGCCGTGGACGGCCTGTGCCGTAAGCCAGTCGAGTAGTTCCTCCTCTACCTTCAGGAGGGCCGTCGTTGCCTGGAGTCTTTCATTGAGGGAAGCCAGGTCTATGAAGAGGCCCTTTACATCCTCCTCAACCGAAAACTTCGCCTTTTCCAACCGGAGCCAGGCCTTCGACAGTTCGAGTTCCGCGATCCTGGTCCTTAGCCCCCTCTGGCCCCTGATCTCGATTCTCTGGCCCAAGGAGAGTGAGTAGTCGGTAAGCCCCCTGCTGCCGCTCGTCTGCTTCGCCACTTTCCACGAAAGGTCCGGGTTGTCCTGGAATCGTCGTGAGGCGGCCTTCACCCTTCCCTCAGCCGCCTCCACATTCTTTTGCAACACGGCGAGGTCCCGATTGTTCCGGATCGCAAGGTCGATCGCGTCGGCCATGTCGTAACCCGTTGTCCGGCCATGTATCAGCCCCGGTAACAGGAGTAGTGAGATGGTTACGACGCAGGGCATCTTGAGGTGTAGTCTCGACATGGTGGCATCCGGCTCGGCAAGATGATGAAGAGGACATTGCCCCTGATTGTCGAAGACTGAATATACCGTATTCCGGTGCCGTTTTCAAGGGAACCGCGCGATGTCGTGACATGGAAGTACATGTCGCCGACCGTCCTAAGGCTGCAACCGCTCACGGGACCGTGCGGAATTACTGGAGCTCCCCATATTTTTTTATATGCACTGAAGGATGCCTCTTTCGCTCCTGGGTCGTC
Organism: uncultured Gemmatimonadota bacterium; assembly: GCA_964573995.1. GTDB lineage: Bacteria > Gemmatimonadota > CAZMKB01 > CAZMKB01 > CAZNLH01 > CAZNLH01. The sequence continues at coordinate 22,356 of CAZNLH010000012.1, read as the reverse complement.
TTCTTGACCCGTTCTAAAGCTTGTCTCGCTCGCCTGCACAAACTCGCCTCTTGCGGGGCTCAGACAAGTACAGGCGTCCCTGACGGGCACGCTCGACTTCGCTTAGACGGGTATCCCCAAGAAGACTTTAAGTCGCTCCAAGAGACATCCTTCAGTGAAAAAAAGACCTGTTTCATTTATTCTATTTGCTAATAACTTGCCTGATCTATAGTTGCAAAGATCAAGAGTGAAAAAACGGGGGAAGTCCAACAGGAATCCCCCTTGACTTCTCTCGAAGCGGTTGATATAATGAGGGCCGGTAATTACAATGTTTCTCATATCATGGCGGGGCCGTGAAAGATCTCAGGAATAAGGCCCAAAAGGAATTCTCCGCCGGTGGCACGGAGCTGCGATGTACATTATCGCGATTCGTCTCGATCGCATGCTTCACGAGCCTCTTTGCCGGCCTTTTTGATGTCATTGTCGTTCTTCTCCTCAAACCCGACGAACTCTCCTCATCGATAGTCTCCCTGAATATAGCGGCCGTTGCAGCACTGGTCCTGGTAACGTATCTCTTTCTGTGGCTTGCCGTTGCATATCCTGTTGGGCGGGCTCTCCGACTGTCTACTCTCCCCCTTGCCATCTCTCTCTCCGTGTTCCTGGTATTATTCTGCGCCGCACTCTCCATGAGCGAGATCATTCCACCCTCATGGTCGCGTCACGACTTGGCGCGCCTGTTCATCCTCGCTGCCGGCTCGCTCGTGGTTTCCATCGGCGCCTACGTCACGGCTTCTGAGACTGCACTCTCGACGAAGTACAGGCAAGTCGTGGAGGTCGTCGGCTGTTCCACGCCTTACATACTCGCTGAGTTTGGCTTGTTCGCGTGGCTGATGAGAGCCAGGATTGGCCTTTTTCCATCGATCCAGTTCCTCCTGGTGTTCTTGGCATTTGGCGGGTTGGCCATCGCCACCATCATTGCGGTGCGGCGCGTCGCGAGTGGAGGAGGCACAACTCTCCTCATGGGATCCCTGCTCGCGGCGGTTCTCGTCCTCCCGCTGCATGTCCTGGTTGGGTTCAACTCACCCTCGGGACCCTCCCGATCCGAAGTGCGGGCGGGCCTCCCGGTAAGGCATGTGATCCTGATCACCATAGATACATTGAGGGCGGATTTCCTGTCGTGCCTGAACCCTGGCGCGCCCACTACTCCCAACATCGACACGCTGGCGCGGGACGGGGTTCTTTTTAAAAGGGCCGTGTCCTCCGCCCCCTGGACGTTGCCGTCGGTGTCATCGATCATGACGGGGTTGTCGCCTCTCGTCCACCAGACGATGTACCCGCGCTCCAGGCTTCCGGATGAATTGACGACCCTTGCCGAATACATGCAGGAGGCCGGCTACTATACTGCGGCGATCGGGTATAATCCTTTTCTGATGAGCAGTTATAATGTATGCCAGGGCTTTGATGAATATACCTTCACGGGGGTACCTGTCAGACACAGTTCACTCGGCGGTTTCGTGGTCGACTCTATCTTCCCGTGGCTGTTTCCATCGACAGGATCTACCGGGCAGATCACGAACCTGGTCACCAGGTGGATGGAACGCAACAAGGATCGCAGGTTTTTCCTTTGGACGCACTACCTGGACCCCCACGTGCCATACTCTCCCCCACCGGCCTTCATCCCCGACGGAGAGCCTTCTCCCCGCATCGGGACGACTTTCCATCGCGCGGATGACATTCGAGCCGGGCACTTATTCCCCACACCGACGGAGAGGAGGTGGATCAGGGCTCTTTACGGTGGTGAAGTAAGGTACGTGGATGATAATGTCGGCCAGGTGTTACAGGCACTGAAGCGCCTGGGGATCTACGATGATGCCCTTATCCTTCTAACAAGTGACCATGGTGAGGAGTTCTGGGAACACGGCGGCTTTGAGCATGGACATTCGCTCAATCAGGAACTGCTCTGGGTGCCCCTGATAGTCAAACTCCCGAGATCGGTTCGCCAGGGCGAGGTCGCAGCAAGGGTGTCGACGGAGAGCATCCTGCCTACGGTTCTCGATATCTGCGATGTCGACTATGAGGATCAATACCTGACCGGTAGATCACTCATAGCCCTTATTGATGGCAGGGCTCAAAGCGGGGAGGCCACCCCCTTGCTCAGCACCGGCACTCTCTATTATGAACAGCAGGAATCGGTCGCATTCGGGGAGTATAAGTATGTACTCCATGCCGTTACCGGGGATGAAGAGTTCTTCCGTTTGGACTCGGCATCAGGATACGAGGCCATGCAGGCAACGGAGGAGCAACTGGAGAGGGCCAGGACCATCCTGGATCTCCGCCGATCCGCCTGCGCCGAACTCAGGGAGTATTACGGTGTAATACCTGAGGAGGCACCGATCGACGAGAGTGTGCAGGAGCAACTGAGGGCGCTGGGATACGTGAAGTGACCCGGGTGATTAAGATGACTTCAGTACCTTCTCGCGGACGTTGTCGAGGAGGAGTGTCCAGTAACTCTCGGTCAGGTAGGCACGAATGGATACGTAACACCCGCCGCAGGTGTTTGTCTTGACGAATTTCTCGAACATCTCGTTTCTGTCCTTGAACCGGTAGTGGAACATGGAGCAGGGGCGCATGGTCCCGTCCGGATTGACTACCATGTGCCGCATGCCGGCCATGCAGCCTGGAACCCCGCCATTCTCAAAGAAATCGTATGTGTTGCTCAAGGTCCAATCCGGGTTTACGACACAGTTGTCGGCCTTCTTGAGTGAGATGAGCCCTTGGATTGTCTCTTTGAGGAGTTCCAGGTCCTTGGCGTCCTTGATGTCGAATTCCGGGTCTCCTGTCCTCTTGCTGGTATAGGGACTATAAGAGATGTTTACCCCCCACTCGACTGCCTTATCGTGGCACTCCAAGAGGTAGGGAAGGTTCCACCTCGTTATTGCGGTGTTCAGGACGATGTTGTCGTATCCGTGAGCGGCGAGTTTGGGGACGATGTCCGAAAGACGTTGGAAGAGGCCACGATGCCGTCGAAAGTCATCGTGCCGTTCGTCCGGAAAATCAAGAGATATGGAGAACTGGTTCACCCCGGCTCTTACGCATTCGAGGTATATATCTTCGGTGAGAAGGCTCCCGTTCGTCACTACGATGAGATAGGGGAGGCCGGACCTCTCTTTTACCCCCCTGACGATATCCAGGAGATCGTCGCGCAACAGTGGTTCGCCGCCTGAAAGTTGGAGCAAGGTTGGTTTTAATTGCCTCTCGAGCCTCCGGTAATCGTCGTGGCCGAGGCGCTTCTCGTTGGGGACCTTGCCGCCGTGGTCACAGTGCCGGCAATTGCAGGTGCATGAATGGGTCAACTCGAAAGAGACCCCGATAGGTCTCTTGAGATTGTAACTGATGGTTCCCCTCGCTATCATTCGTATTGCGAGGGACTTGTCCAGTTTCCTCATCCGTTTCCTCCCAGGCAACCTGCCGGGCCCATGCCGCAGGCCCAAGATTTAATTGTAATGCAGCAGGATTGTGATGATATAAACCTGGATGCCTGCTTTGTCAAGAATATTCGATCCTGATATACCTGGCCATGGCAATTGACAATCTCGAGGGGGGATTTGGGAACGCTAATTCACGATCGAGCCGTTCAAAGGAAAGAGGGGGGACATCACCCCCCCCTCTTTTTCGAATTTGACCGGTTGACTTCTCTCCCCGCTACCCGGGCGTCCCTTGGCAGGCACTATCCACGGTATCGATCCTAAGCCCGCCGCTCTCTTACTTGATGATCCTATGCAAGGTCCCCTGGTTCGTCACCTTGAATTCCACCCTCCGGTTTGCTTTTCTCCCCTCCGCGGTGTCATTGGGGCCGACAGGGACGGATTCGCCATAGCCGACTGCAGTCAGGCCCTCGGGGTTGATCTCGGGAAATTTCTCCAGGAGGTAATCTCTTACGGCATTTGCCCGCTTTTCACTGAGTTTCTGGTTGAATGCTTCCGACCCCTGGGAATCTGTATGGCCGCCGATCTCTACCTTCAATGCCTTCCACTTGGCGAGGATTTGACCGACTTCATCGAGGGCCGGGTACGAACTCTTATTGATCTTGTTGCTTCCAGACGCGAAAGTGATGCCCTCGAGCCTCAAGGTCCCGGTGTTGAGCAACTCGAATTCCTCTTCGGTCAGTTTGCACCCCTCCCTGTCGATGTGGGAACCGGCAGGCGTGTCGGGGCACTTGTCCAACCCATCATATACACCGTCGCCATCGGTATCTTTCGGGCATCCCTTGGAGTCTACCCTGGCGCCGTGAGGTGTGTCGGGGCACTGGTCCAGGCCATCGTAGACGCCATCCGCGTCCGAATCAATGGGACAACCGCGGCGATCTACCCGCGCCAACTTTGGAGTATTCGGGCACTTGTCCAGCCCATCGTATACCCCGTCGCCGTCTGCATCGAGCGGGCACCCTCTCTCATCGACCAGGGCGCCGAACGGGGTGTCAGGGCAGTTGTCCTTCTTGTCGCGTATTCCGTCTCCATCGGTGTCCTTAGGTGGCAGGCCGCCGAACTGGAACACTGCCGATGCGGTTCCCACAAGGTTGTGAAATGTCGGTGAGGACCCCGTGTCCTGGCTATGTGAGAAAACGACGTCCCGAAAATCGAGTCTGAACCCCCCCTGCTCCGAAAACAGGAGTTTGAAACCGCCTCCGAAGGTGTAAAAAGGATCACTGGGGCCTTCATCGGCAACCTCTGAAAAATTCTTGATATATCCCACGCCGCCCCGTGCATAGGGTACAAACTTCGACCGGGTGAAGTGTACCAGGAGGCCGCCGTCGAAGAGACCGAGGTCCAGCCTCCGTGGAGCCGTGACATCCTTGGTATGGGTGGGCGACCAGAGGAATGATCCTTCAGCGGCTATCCTGTTCGTTATGTTGTATGAACCGTTGAGGCCGAGGATGCTTGATCTCGGGGCGAGATCGGATCCTTCCTGCGAGGCGTCCATCCACAAGAGCCCGAAGGTGGGAGATAACTGGAAACTCTTCGCGCGAACCTGGCACTCGCCTTCAATCGGCAGTGAGGTGAGGATGAGTGTGGAGATCAGTCCGATGGTAAAAAAACGCATTGTGCGACTCCTTTGAATCAGGGATTGAAAGATTCTCATGATCTCATGGGCATATAAGATATCAGGATAACATAGGTTATGTCAATAAAAAAATTGATAGTACAATTGCAATAGGGCTGGCAATGAACTACATTGATTTTTTGACCTCGATCGCTTATCTTAGCACGGCCATATTTCTCCCGGTAGGAATGTATTCGATATGAGAGGGGGTATGTCGAAATAGGAACCTTGGAATCCATCTTACTTGGCCTTGTTCAGGGGCTAACGGAATTTCTCCCGATCAGCAGTTCCGGTCACTTGGTACTCTTTCAGAAGTTATTCGATATTAGCGGGTCGACCCTCCTCTTCGACCTTGTCCTCCACCTGGGAACCCTCTGCGCGGTTGGAGTAGTATTTCGGGACGACTTCATGCATCTATGGAAAAGTTTGACCAGTGGCCCTTTTCTCGTGCGGGGGGGGACGAATAGTATAAGGGACTCGTGGTGTCACGATGAGGCATTCAGGTTATGGACCCTCGTGGTGGCAGGCTCGGTCCCGACATTTATCGTCGCCGTACTCATACAGCATCCCGTTGAGGCGGCGTTTCGATCGGTGGGGGTCGTAGGATTCTCCCTCGTCGCTACGGGTCTCTTCCTCGGGGTCACCCGCTGGAAGAGGGGGGGGGCAAAGGGGATCCTGCAGGTGGGCCTGTTTGAGGCATTCATTATCGGCATCGCACAGGGGCTGGCGGTCACGCCCGGGATTTCTCGGTCGGGGATCACGATCGTCGCCGGCCTGGTCTTGGGCCTGAGTGGGTTTACGGCCGCCAGGTTTTCGTTTCTTCTGTCGGTACCGGCCATCATAGGCGGAACGGTATTCGAGGTCCTAAAGCAAGGAATTTCTGCAGGTAACTACGGTATCTCTGCTGAATTGAGCGGCTTTTTGGTGGCCTTTCTTTCGGGGGTGATCGCGCTGAAGTTGGTATTGGGCATGGTAAGTTCCGGGAGGCTGTATTACTTCTCATACTATTGCGTCCCACTTGGCCTCCTCATGATTATCGCCTGATAAGCGGCACAAATACCCCATATAGGTAAAATATTTCTGTCTAAGGGGCGATATGCCCCAATATCATTGACAATATACATTTTCACGATTATATTAATATATAGAGTTGATAGTGTGGAGTCCCTTGTAACTTGACTTCTATTTAGAGTTCTCCTTCTTAGTCCAACCTTATATTCACCTTCACCTGGGAATGTTACACATAATCTTCAGTATCATGGCCATTGTGAGCCACTCTCTGATCGATTGAGTAATTCCTAGGCTTTCGCTGGACCCTGGAAGCGATACCAGGGCGGCAAGGACCGGAAGGTCATGGCCGACGATCCGATCACCTGAACCATACGTACACCATGTCGGGACCTGACGTCACAGGCAATCTCCCTGAAGGGGAGGACAATCCCCTGTATCTCTCCCTTGATATCGGCCGGCTCCGCCAACTGGTTGTGAAGGACGAACTGACCGGCCTTTACAACAGGAGATACTTTCATCAAAGGTTGGATGAGGAATGCAGCCGTTGGAAGCGGCACAAGCGTCCATTCTCATTGATGATGGCGGATGTAAATGACTTCAAGGAGATCAACGACCATTACGGCCATCCGCTGGGTGACAGGGTCCTCGTGGAGATCGCCGGGATATTATCGGCATCGATCCGTGAAATAGACATCGTGTGCCGGTATGCGGGGGATGAGTTCGTGATTATCTTGCCGGACATCGAAGAAGAAGGGTGTAGGGGGGTAGTGGAGAGGGTGGAAGAGAATATGAAACTTCATCCATGGAAAAAACGCCTTGAAGTCCCCCTGAAGGGAGTATCTATCAGCGTGGGCTACGCGCACTTTCCCGCTGATGCGACCAAGATGGAAGACCTGATCGCCAGAGCCGATGAGGCGCTGTATTACGCAAAGAGAAAGAGCCGTTCTTCATGTTCGTTCCACGAGTGTGAATCATCCAACTTTAAGAACGGCGGGTCGGATTCAGATCCTGCAGCCGCTTCGATCATCGGGAGGAAAGAAGAGCGTAAGCAACTCTTCAGGGCCCTTGATCGAGCCAGGGAACGAAGAGGTCAATTCTTTCTCATTCGCGGAGAACTGGGGATGGGGAAGAGCCGACTGCTGGGCGAGGTCGAGGACCGGGCAAAGGCCGATGGATTCCTCTTGCTCAAGGGCAATTGTTTCCCCGAGACACGGGGTGTTCCGTTCCATCCAATCATCCAGGCACTTCGATCATCTTTGAAAGACGGCAGGCACTCTACCTTGATGAAACGGTTACCAGAGGCCTGGCGCAAGGAACTCCAGAGGATTCTTTACTCGTCGGAATCTGGCTTGAACGACCTGCGGGATGAGGGTGGCAGCCTGAGGAAAGAGTTGTTTCAGGCGGAATTCAGGATTTTCGAGATATTTTCCGCTTTCATAAACAAGTTCGCCTCGTTGAGGCCCATGATGATCTCGTTGGAGAACCTGCAATGGATAGATTCCTCCAGCATCAAACTGCTCAAGTATATCGGGAGACAGATCCAGGACAAGCAGGCCTTGATTTGCGTGACGGTCAGGGAGGACGGACTGACCGCCGGTGACGGGGCAGATGCGTCAATACAGCATGAACTTCAGTCCTTGAGAGAGGAGAGTTACCTTCACGAAATCCTCCTTGAGGGATTGAAGGAACTGGAGGTATACGCGATAATCGATCGGCAAATTCCGGACGGGAAGGTCGATCATTCCATGAAGAAAAGGATCTATGATCTGAGTGAAGGCAACCCCTTGTTTGCAAGTGAAATCATAAATTACCTGTTGGGAGAGAAGAGGGATCTCCTCGTGGGACCAAAGGGGTGCGGGGCCATTGGTCCGGATGAGATCATCCCTCCCACTATCTATGACCTCATCGAGAGAAACATTTTCAAACTCGACCCGGAAGTCAAATCCATTCTCTCGTATGCTGCCGTGATAGGGCAGGAGTTCGATTTCAGCGTCCTGATGGCGATTTCCGGTAAAAACGAGGGATATCTGCTGGACATTATCGACGTGGCCGTGGGGGCCGGCCTAATCAAAGAAGTGGAAAGAGAGGAAGGTGATCAGTATTGTTTCACGCCGTACCTGATCGGTCGATTCCTCTACCAGAGCCTCGATGAAGAGAAGCGTCGTGTTCTCCACAAAAGGGTTGGAGAGGTGATCGAGGCCCTCCATGCCAAGACATTGTCCTCTCATTACGGCATACTGTCCCATCACTTCCAGAAGGCCGGTGAGTTCCAGAAGGCCATCGAGTATGCCTCGCTTGCAGGGGAGCATGCGAAGACGGTTTACGCCCACAGGGAAGCGATCAGGTCGTATACGTTGGCCTTGGAGTTGATAGAGAAGGCGTTCGTGCCTTACCCTTATGACAAGGCGGCGACATTTTTCGGGAAGCGCGGGCGGCAGTATTTTTCGATTGGAGAGTATCCAAGGTGCACGGAAGATTTCCACTCGATGTTGACATGTAGTCGCGAGGCGGACCGCAGGGACCTTGAAGCGACGGCAATGGTCTATCTTTCGAGTTCGCTCCTCACGCGGGGTAACCTAAATGAGGCGAAGGAGTGGGCGGAATCCGCTCTCGGTATAGGCCGTGATCTCGATGACCGGTCGATCATGATGCTGGCCCTCTCTGATCTTGGCGTAGTATCACTGTATATGGGGTCCCATGAAGTGGCGTTGAAGTATTACAAGGAATCGTTGCAGTTGAGCCGGGAATTGAAGGACGACCGGGCGATCACGCGCAATATCACCAACCTTGGGGTCTATTATTGGTCGGTAGGGTCTTACAACGAGGCCGTGCGATATTACCAGAGGGCACTGCGGCGCCTGGAAAAGTCAGGTGACAAGCATCTCCTCGCCCTGAACCTCAACAACCTCGGGGCCGCCTACTTCGTCCTCGGGAAGATAGGGGTATCGGTCAAGGCCTATCAGAAGTCGGTTAGGCTGTCTCGCGAAATACTTAACAGGTCTCTATTGGCTTATAATTACAATAACCTTGGTGAGATATACCAGATACTGGAATGCGTCGACCAGGCGATGAAATATCACACTGCTGCCTTGGAACTGGCGAGGGAGGTGGGTGAAAGGTATGTCGAGTGCGATATATTGAGGAACATTGGTATCGACTACCAACTCCAGGGGAAGACCCGGGAAGGCGTCCGTTACCTGAAGAACGCGCTTAGGCTCTCCAGGAGGGTGGGGAAGGTCGTATTCATGGTGAATTCTCTATTTGACATAGGACGAGTCTGGCTTGAAAATGGAGATGTAAAAAAGGCAGAGATGATAAGTGAAGAACTCCTTCAGCGTTCGGATAAAGACGATAACCAGGAATCCCGGGCAAAGGCCTATTTACTGCGGGCGAAGGTCCTGCAGGCCAAGAAAGACAATTCGAGGGCGATGGAAGAGATAAACCATGTACTCGATCTCCTTTCAAAGGTGCAGAATCCGTTCCTGTCGATACAGGCTCTGGCCTTCAAATGGCGGATCTGTGGGGATGGAGGAGCCGGCGGAGATGCCTTGAGAGAGGCCCGGTCAATAATAAGGGACGTCGTTGGCGAGATCGAGAGTCAGGAACTGAGGGATGGTTTCCTCGGCCGAAAGGATGTCATGGAAGTCACTTCGGCCATCGGTGACGGACTGCCGCTGTCCCTCCCATGAGATACGGTGTAATGTAAGCAACTAACAGGATTCACGCCTTGGTCTCCCTGGAGAGGGGCACGGCGATTATCTTCGCAACGGATTCGATGCGCGAACGGTCTTCCGATGTGAAGGTATCCTTCAGGTCGCTGTCTATGTCGATTTCTCCCAAGACCTTGCCCCCGGCCTTGATTGGCACGACAATCTCCGATTGCGTCGATGCGAAGCAGGAGATATACCTTTCGTCTTCGGATACCCTTCCGACGACCTCTGTACGGCCTGTCTTAGCCGCCCAGCCGCAGATTCCTTCGCTGATAGGGATCCTTGGTGTGTTGAGTTGCGCTGTCCCCTGCATAGGCGGCCAGGTTGAGTGTGGAACCCTCCACAAGGTATACCCCGACCCAATCGTACTTGGGCGAGTACTCCCGTAACTCCCTGCATACCATCTCAAGTCTCTTCTCTATGGGGTCTAGTCGCGAGATGATCTCTGCAACCCTCTCCGATAAGTCATTGATATCCTTGTTGGTCATCCGCAGCATACCCCCGCTGTTTCGGTCTCTCTGGGAAGACGGCGGACGGATCGGCCGCCTGATCCTTTCCAATTTCAACGAATGGAAAATATAATAGTAACAATTGTGCCGGAAAAGTACACTTCATAGGGATGACGGTGTGTAATGCCGGTGCTTGACAATATGAGTCCTCTGTGATAGAATGGGACGTTCGAATAGATGAGGCAATGGTCTGGATGCCGGGCGATTTCCAGCCATTCAATTCAATCTCTTGCTTACCGGTGGAGGATGTATTCAAATGAAATCTCCCGCGAACCGCAAGTTCTCGTTCTTGGACCTTTCCATCCTATCGGTGATTACGCTGGTCTTCTTGTTCCCCTTTCCCCTTCATGCACTTTTTCAGTGGGGTCCGACATCCCTCGTGAATGGTCCTACGGAGAATCGCCCATTTGGAAAGGTGGCCTGCGATCCGATGGATCCGGATATAGTGTGGGCGCTGACTTCTCACTTGCCGGATCCGACTTCGAACATAATAGACCCCGCGCAGGGCGTTTACAAGAGCACCGACCAGGGGCTTACATGGACCCAGGTGAATGATGCGGTCCTGAGACCCGAAATCAACGCCCTCGACATAGCGATAAGCCACATCAACTCGAATGTCGTTTATATCGCGACCAACGTGGAGGGGATATTCAAGACTACCGACGGCGGACAGAGCTGGACCGCCGTCAACAATGGGATAGTCTACAACTCGAAGTCCTTCCCGGAGTCCACTTGGGCGGCCCTTGCCGTCGCGGTCGATCCGACCGACGACGATATCGTCTATTGCGGGGTCGCCAACGCGAACAACGTGGATTACCTCTCCGGGACCGGCGACCACCCTGGATTTTTCAAGAGCACGGACGGCGGGGCCACGTGGACGGCCCACAACCAGGGACTGCCCGCGCGATCCGATCCCATCACCTTCTTCGACTCGGTGAGTCACACGTCCACGGTCGCGAGCATCGCGGTAATACCCCAGAGTCCCAACATAGTCGTTATAGGGATGAGTGACCAGGAGGTAAACGTTGCCGCTTTCGGGGATCGCACCGCACGGTCGTCCGGAAGGATGTTCTTCTCCACCGACAGGGCGACCGGGAACTGGACGGAGTTGAGCGCGGGCCTGCCCCAGGTTAGCCAGGGCGGTGGATTCCTTGACCTGGCCAGGGTATCGTTCTCTCAACTGTTCCTCACAGCCGTACCCTCCGGTGCGCCGGGGGTCTATGCATCCCACCTGGGAGGCAGCGCCGATGTGTATATCGACACCACCACGGCCAAGTCCAAGAGCAGGGGGGTCTACCACTACGAAAATGGCACTTGGGTCCGGAGAAGCACCGGCCTGCCCGTAGTTACGGATGACTTCAACGACGGGGCCACCAATGCCGGCCCGGTTGCCGTGAGCCCGGTGAACCCGGACATCATGCTGGTCGGGGTAAGCCTGAGCGATTCCGGCGATCCCTATTCAGACCGGAGCAAGGTCTACGCGAGCGGATCGGGTGGGACGCTCTGGAGCGGGAACTGGGACACGGGACTATCGAATTCTCCCAACTACGGGTACACCGAGGCGGATGCGGGATTCGTCTCCATCAATGCCGATCAGAGCGCGGCGTTCGCCAGCGTTATATGGGGTGACGGGACAGGTCCCGATGATGGTATCTACCGCCTTCCCCCGCCCTGAGGCGCTGATTTCCGTGCCCGGACGAAGGCGATTACGCGGGCGCGGCTGTTATCCGGTGACCGTTCCATGCCGCCGCTTCTTCGGGGAGCAACTCCTTGACGGGCGGCGGCCTTGTTGTCGATACGGCACGGGATGATCGGCGCTTACGCTGTCTCATCCCCTATGGTAATTACCTGCCGGGAGGACATCCCCTGAATGGTACGGATATGCTTGAGAAAATAGCCTTGCGGGGGGGACTGCGGAGGCTTAGACTTTATATCCACTGTTTCGCACTTCACTTGATGCGGTTGAAGACAAATGTCGAAATACTTCGAGAACAGGCGCTTTCTGGTCACCGGCGGTGCGGGTTTCCTCGGGAGCAACGTCGTGAGAGGGTTAGAACAACTCGGTGCCGGTGAGATCATGGTACCCCGCAGCAGGGAGTACAACCTGGTCAGCCCCGATGATATCATCCGGCTGATGGACAAGGTGAAGCCCGACGTTGTAATCCACCTCGCGGCGATAGTGGGGGGGATCGGCGCCAACCGTGAACACCCCGGCGAATTCTTTTACAAGAACCTGCTGATGGGTGTCCAGTTGATGGAGCAGGCCCGGTTGGCCGAGGTCGAGAAATTTGTCGCTGTGGGGACGATCTGCTCCTACCCGAAACACACACAGGTCCCGTTCCGCGAGGAGGATCTCTGGAAGGGATACCCGGAGGAGACGAACGCCCCCTACGGCCTGGCCAAGAAGATGATGATAGTCCAGTCCATGGCATACAGGCAGCAGTATGGGTTCAATTCGATCAATCTCCTTCCGGTCAACCTCTATGGCCCGGGTGACAACTTCGATCCCAGGTCATCCCATGTAATACCCGCGTTAATAAAGAAGTGCGTGGATGCGAGGGAGAGCGGACTGGATGAGATAGTGGTCTGGGGCACGGGAAAGGCCACCCGGGAGTTTCTCTACGTGGAAGATGCGGCTCGAGGAATCCTCCTGGCCACGGAAAAGTACAACGAGAGTGATCCCGTCAATATCGGGGCCGGCTTCGAGATCTCGATCAAGAACCTGCTCGGCCTTATCGTCTCCCTGACACGTTATAAGGGGAAGGTGGTCTGGGATCACACCAAGCCTGATGGCCAGCCACGCCGGCGGCTGAATACTACTAAAGCGAATGTGCTCTTTGGCTTCAAGGCGAAGGTAGACTTCAAGGAGGGACTCGAGAAGACAATAACATGGTACGAGGAGAACCGATCGAAACTCCAATGAGCCGGATACGGCGGCACTATGATTCCCTCGCGGGCAAGCGGGATCGCTGGAAGAAGAGGAATGCCTATTTCTACAGGGAACTGACGGAGTTCTACAGGTTCCAGATCCCGGAGGGGACGACCGTGCTCGAGGTGGGCTGCGGGACGGGAGAACTGCTGGCCTCCATGAGGCCCTCGAGGGGTGTCGGCGTTGACATCAGCCCGGCCATGGTGGAGATCGCCTCCAAGAAGTATCCCGACCTTGAGTTCCGGGTGATGGACGCGGCCTCGGAGCCCTTCCGTGAGTCCTTCGACTACGTTATCCTATCTTCCCTCCTCGGTGAACTCGAAGACATACAGGCCTTCCTCGAAAACCTGAAGGGCGCGACCCATCCCGGGACGCGTATTATCGTCGACTATTACAACTACCTCTGGGAACCCATCCTGAAGTTCGGAGAGTGGGTAGGTCTCAAGATGCCGCAGAGGCTCCAGAACTGGCTTCCGCTTGAGGACATCGAGAATCTCTTTTACCTGGCCGGTTACGATATCATAAAGAAGGGATACCGTATCCTCTTGCCCAAGGGGGTGCCGGGCCTCTCTTACCTCATGAACGGTATCCTCGCCCGCATGCCGATCATTCGCCGGTTCTCCCTCCTGGAAGTAATGGTCGCGAGGGTCAGGCGCTCCCCTGAAGAGATACTTTCATCGGAGTATACATGCTCTATAGTGATCCCGTGCAAGGATGAGGAGGGGAACATCCAGGCGGCAATAGATCGGATGCCCCAGATGGGGACACATGACGAGGCGATCTTCGTCGACGGCGGCTCCGGGGACGGAACAGTCGAGGAAATCGAGCGGATGATCCGGGAACACCCGGAGCGGGACATACGACTCATCCACCAGGGGGACGGAGTGGGCAAGGGGGACGCCGTCCGAAAGGGTTTCGCGGTGGCCGAGGGGGACATCCTGATGATCCTCGACGCCGATCTCACGGTGCCTCCCGAGGACCTCTCGAAGTTCTACGACGCGATCGCCTGCGACAAGGGGGAATTCATCAACGGCTCCCGGCTTGTCTACCCGATGCGAAAGGGGGCCATGCGATTCCTGAACCTCTTGGGCAACCGGTTGTTCAGCAGGCTCTTCACCTGGATCCTGGAACAGAGGTTCAGCGACACCCTCTGCGGTACAAAGGTCCTCTTTCGTAAGGACTACGAACGTATCTGCAGGGGGAGGACCTTCTTCGGCGACTTCGACCCGTTCGGCGACTTCGACCTGATATTCGGGGCGGTGAAACTGAACCTAAAGATCGCCGAGGTCCCTATACGGTACAGGGAGAGGAGTTATGGATCGACCAAGATCAGCAGGTTCGTCCACGGCTGGCTGTTGTGGCGGATGACTTGGAAGGCGTTCAAGAGTTTTAAACTGGGCTGAGAAAGGAGTACCTATGAAGGGGGCGAGACCCGGAGACCGGGCTGGGGCGATGGGTGACCTTTTGAGCGAGGCGAGATCATTTCCACCACCACCCGATTTCCAGGACGGCGCACTGGTCAAGGATGCCGGAATATACGGGGAGGCCTCGAGGGACAGGGAGGCGTTCTGGGCAGGCTTTGCAAGGGAACTCCACTGGTTCAGGCCCTGGGAGAAGGTCCTGGAATGGGACCCACCACACGCGAAGTGGTTCGTGGGTGGAAGACTCAACGTCAGTTACAACTGCCTGGATCGGCAGGTGAAGGCCGGGCTGGGAGAGAAGGTGGTGTTCTACTGGGAAGGCGAGCCTGGGGACGCCAGGGCAATGACCTATCGGGAACTCCTCGACGAGGTGAGCCGTTTCGCGGGGGTATTGAAGGGATTGGGGATCGGCAAGGGCGACTGTGTCGCCATCTACCTGCCGATGATCCTGGAACTCCCGGTGGCGATGCTGGCCTGCGCCAGGATAGGGGCCATCCACGCGGTGGTGTTCGGAGGTTTCAGCCCCGAATCGCTGCGGGACCGGATCAGGGACTCTGAAGCGAAGGCACTGATCACCTCGGATGGGGGTTACAGGAGGGGGAGGTTCATACACCTAAAGGAGAACGCCGACCGGGCGCTCGAAGGGGCGCCGTCAGTACACGACGTTATTGTAGTCCGACGTGGGGATGGGGAGGGGGTTGAGATGGTAGCGGGAAGGGATCACTGGTACCACGACCTTATGGATGGAGCGAGGCCTCTGTTGGAGGCGGAGCCGATGGACTCCGAGGACATCCTGTACATCCTCCATACCTCCGGCACTACCGGCAAGCCGAAGGGGATCATCCACACAACGGGGGGCTACCTGACGGGGGTCTATGCTACCAGCCGGTGGGTCTTCGACCTGAGGGACAGCGACATCTACTGGTGCACCGCTGACATAGGCTGGGTGACGGGCCACAGTTACATCGTCTATGGCCCCCTGGCGGCGGGCGCGACAGTGGTGATGTACGAGGGGGCACCCGACTGGCCGGAGAAGGACCGGTTCTGGGAGATCGTGGAGAAGTACGGTGTCACCATATTTTACACCGCTCCCACGGCCATCCGTGCCTTCATCAAGTGGGGGGTGGAATGGCCCGAGAGAAGAAACCTGTCGTCTTTGAGGCTGCTGGGGACGGTGGGGGAGCCTATCAACCCCGAGGCCTGGATCTGGTACCACGAGAACATCGGCAAAGGGAAGTGCCCGATCGTGGATACGTGGTGGCAGACAGAGACAGGGATGATACTGATAACCCCCCTGCCCGGTATAACGACCCTAAAACCGGGCTCCGCAGCGCGTCCCTTTCCGGGCATCGAGGCCGATATCCTTGATGATGAGGGGAGGTCTGTGCGGGACGGAGGAGGTGGTTACTTGGCCATAACCTCCCCTTGGCCGGCCATGTTGAGGGGTATATATGGCGACCCGGAGCGGTACGTGGAACAGTACTGGACCAAGTGGGCCCGGCAGACCTACTTCCCCGGGGACGGGGCGAAGCGGGATGATGAGGGATACTACTTCCTCCTCGGCAGGGTCGACGACGTAATGAACGTCGCAGGGCACAGGATCAGCACGATGGAGGTCGAGAGCGCCCTCGTGGACCATGTCGCCGTGGCCGAGTCCGCGGTCGTGGGGATCGAGCATGAGGTAAAGGGACAGGCGATCGCCGCGTTCGTGACTCTCAAGGAGGGGATCGACGGGGGTGAGAGAATGACGACCGACCTCAAGGATCACGTGGTGAACAAGATCGGCGCGATCGCGCGGCCGGAGGTGGTCATCTTCACTGCCGATCTCCCCAAGACGCGGAGCGGGAAGATCATGAGGAGGCTACTGCGCGACATCGCAGAGGGCCGGGTCCTGGGGGACACGACCACGCTGGCCGATCCTGACGTGGTGCGGGATCTCAAGGAGCGATACGAGGAGAACGAGTGATCGGCCTCCCTTTAGTGCCCACCTTGACTTTGGTCGCATGCATTCTATACTTGACCCACGTGGTTGTACGGTGGATATCTATATGAAAACGCCCGTTCCACAGCCATCAGGCGACAGGTGGGATTCGTACCGGCGGCCCGTGACGGGAAACCGGCCACGTTCAACTCTCGAGGCGTAAAGGGATGGGGAAGGCCAAGAGCAGGAAGCCGTTCCAGGTCATTGACCCCGGCGGAAAGCTCGCTGGCGGGGAGGTCCCCCCACTTGTCGACGAGGACCTCCTCTCAATGTATCGCTGGATGCTCCTCGCCAGGAGGTTCGACGAGCGGTGCGTGAACCTCCAGCGCCAGGGGAGGATGGGGACTTACGCCCCTTGCAGCGGGCAGGAGGCGACGCAGGTGGGAAGCGCATTCGCGCTCAGGGAGCAGGATTGGATCTTCCCGAGTTACCG
This sequence comes from uncultured Gemmatimonadota bacterium, assembly GCA_964573995.1. Taxonomy (GTDB): domain Bacteria; phylum Gemmatimonadota; class CAZMKB01; order CAZMKB01; family CAZNLH01; genus CAZNLH01. The sequence goes on along the minus strand of CAZNLH010000012.1, from coordinate 5,283 downwards.
GGAACACGCGGCGCTCATGGTCCACGGCCTCCCGTTGCAATACACGGTGGCTCTCTGGCAGGGTAACGAGGAGGGGAACCGGATCCCGGAAGGTGTAAACGTTTTCACATATTCCGTGCCGATAGCGACCCAGATCCCGCACGCGGTGGGGTTCGCCATGGCGGCAAGGTCGAGGGGAGAGGACCTGGTCACGCTCGTCTACTTCGGCGACGGTGGAACCTCCGAGGGCGACTTCCACGAGGGGCTCAACTTCGCGGGTGTCTATCGAGCCCCGACCATCTTTCTCTGCAGTAACAATCACTACGCGATATCCTATCCCAGGAGGAGGCAGACCGCCTCTCGGACAATCGCGCAGAAGGCCTCGGCATACGGTTTCGAAGGGGTCCAGGTAGACGGCATGGACGTCCTGGCCGTTTACGCCGTAACGCGCCGCGCGGTGGAAAGGGCCGCGGCCGGCGAGGGTCCAACCCTGATCGAGGCAGTGACATACCGTTTCGGGCCACACACGACCGCCGATGATCCAACACGTTACAGGAGCGAGGAAGAGGTGCTGCAGTGGAAGAAGAAGGACCCCCTGATCCGCATGCGCGCCTTTCTGGCTGGTCGCGGGCTCTGGGATAACGATAGGGAGGAGGCCCTCCAAGCGGAGGTGAAGGAGGAGATCGCCCGGTCCGTCGAGCGCGCGGAATCGATGCACGAACGTGGGGTGGAGGATATCTTCCGGTACGTTTATTCCGAGATGACGCCCCGCCTGGAGGCGCAGTTCCGGGCCCTCGAGGAAGAGGGGACGTGATGGCGAGACTCAACATGGTCCAGGCGATCAACCGCGGCCTTTTCGAGGAGATGGAAGTCGATGATGAGGTGGTGGTCATGGGGGAAGACGTCGGTATCAACGGCGGTGTCTTCCGGGTGACCGACGGGCTCTACGAGAAGTTTGGGCCCGGGCGGGCGATAGACACCCCCCTGGCGGAGGCGGGGATCGTCGGGACCGCCGTCGGAATGGCGGTTTATGGGCTGAAGCCGGTGGCCGAGATCCAGTTCATGGGATTCCTCCTCCCTGCCCTGGACCAGGTAATCTCGCACGTCTGCAGACTTCGCTCCCGGAGCCGCGGGAGGTTCACAGTCCCGATGGTCATCCGGGTGCCCTACGGTGGGGGAATCCATGCACCGGAACACCACTCGGAGAGCCTTGAGGCAGTCCTGGTCCACGTCCCCGGGATCAAGGTAGTCGTGCCTTCGGGACCATATGACGCAAAGGGCCTCCTCTTGTCCGCCATTCGCGACCCGGACCCGGTATTCTTCCTCGAGCCCAAGCGCATGTACCGGGCCTTCAGGGAAGAGGTCCCTGAGGAGTCCTACGCCGTCCCCATAGGTCGCTTGAAGGTATTGCGTGAGGGAAGGGACCTGTCGATGATATCGTGGGGGGCCATGGTGCGATTGGCACTGGAGGCGGCGGAGCAGGCCGCGGAGGATGGGATAGACGTGAAGGTGGTCGATCTGAGGACGCTATCGCCCCTCGACGACGAAGGGCTCGCACGCGCGGCAGGGGAGATGGGACGTGTGGTGATCGTGCATGAGGCACCACGCACCTGCGGTCTCGGCGCCGAGATCGCCGCCACTATCATGGAGAGGGTCTTCTACTACCTGAAGGCGCTCATAGAGAGGGTGACGGGGTTCAACACCCCCATATGCCACTCCTTTCCCTCTCTTTCGATCACAGGGTGGCAGACGGCGCCGACGCGGCCCTTTTCGTCAACGAGCTCAGGAGGTTCCTCGAGGAGCCGGAGGCACATTTCATGGAGTTGATCTGACATGGTCGTGGGGGAAATACCTACAGGGGTGGATCTGCTGGTCGTGGGGGCGGGCCCAGGCGGTTACGTGGCCGCGATCCGGGCGGCGCAACTGGGGCTCGACGTCACACTCGTGGATGACTCCGAGAGGTTGGGAGGTATCTGTCTAAACCACGGGTGCATCCCCTCCAAGGCACTCATTCACGCGGCCGAGGTCTACCACACGGTGAAGGGGGCCGGTGAGATGGGCATCAGTGTGGAGGCACTCTCGGTGGACCTCGAGCAGGTGATGGAGTGGAAGGAGGGTATCGTGGCTCGCTTGACCGACGGGGTCTCGAAGTTGTGCCGTGTGAACGGGGTGAATGTCGTGACTGGAAGGCTAACCTTCACTTCGTCGAGGACGGCCGAGATCGACCGTGAAGGAAGGATCGAGCGCGTCGAGTTCGAGAACGCCATTCTCGCCACCGGCTCCCGTCCCGCCGCGGTCCCGGGGCTCGAGCCGGATGGGGAGAGGATACTGACGTCCCGGGAGGCCCTTGCCCTGAGAGAGGTCCCGGGGAGGCTCCTCGTAGTTGGAGGGGGGTACATCGGGCTCGAACTCGGCACCTTTTACGCAAAGATCGGGTCCAAGGTGACGGTTGTCGAGATGCTGGACGGTCTCTTGCCAAGCATGGACCGGGATATCGTGCGACTCGTCGCCCGCGGACTCAAGGGTCTCGGCGTCAAGGTCCATGTATCGAGCCGCGTGAAGGGACTGTCAAAGACGGGGGAGGGGCTCAAGGCACAGGTGGAGGGGAAGGAAAAAGGGAAGATGGAGAAGATCCCCGCCGACCGGGTCCTCGTGGCCGCCGGAAGGCGCCCGTGCACCGGTGGCATGGGCCTCGAGAAGACGGGCGTGGATACGAATGAGCGTGGATTCATCGAGACAGATTCTCATTGCAGGACGAGCGTCCCGCACATATACGCGATCGGGGACGTCGCGGGAGAGCCGATGCTTGCCCACAAGGCCTCGAAGGAGGGGATCGTGGCCGCCGAAGTGGTCGCAGGCATGGATAGCGCCTGCGACTGGCAGGCCGTGCCGGCCGTCATCTTCACCGACCCGGAGATCGCCGTGGTGGGCGTGTCGGAGGAGGAGGCGGGAGAGCGTGGCATCGAAGTGGCCGTCGGACGCTTCCCTTTCTCGGCATCCGGGCGGGCCATGACGATGAACAGGGCGGAGGGCTTCGTCAAGGTCATAGCAGATAAATCGACCCGGAGGATCATCGGCGTCAGGATCGTCGGCCCCGAGGCGTCCACGATGATAAGCGAGGCAGCGCTCGCCGTCGAGATGGCGGCCACCCTCGACGACCTCTCCCTAACCGTTCACCCGCATCCGACCCTCCCGGAGTCCCTTATGGAGGCCGCGGAGGCGGCCGAGAGGAAGGCGATCCACATCCTGAACAGGTAAGGGTTCGGGTCTTGACCTTATCAGGGCCCGCATCGAAGAGAGAGAAATTACGACCTTGAAGGGCAAGGAGCCAAGAGATGAACGATGATAAAGAAGACCTGAAGGGAGAGGTCCTGCTGCCGTCGAAATTGATCGCTTACCAGGAGAGTGCGGTCGTTAGCCGCACGCTTATCAAGAAAACCGCGGGGACCATCACCCTTTTTGCCTTCGACGAGGGGGAGAGCCTGAGCGAGCACACAGCGCCCTTCGACGCCCTTGTTTCTATCCTGGACGGCGAGGCCGAGGTCACGATCGCCGGCCGGCCTCACAAGGTGCAAGCGGGTGAGATGATAATCCTCCCGGCCGGTGTCCCTCATGCCATCTGCGCCATGAGCAGGTTCCGCATGCTCCTCGCGATGGTCCGATCAAAGGTATGAAAAAATGGTGCCGAAGGGGGGATTCGAACCCCCACGGGCATACGCCCACTGCGCCCTGAACGCAGCGCGTCTACCAGTTCCACCACTTCGGCACCTTAGAGGCGGGGGCGCGACAATGCCCCCTTCGACGCAATATCATAAGCACACCGGTTGATCCTGTCAAGGAGGAGCAAGGTTCCCACGTCGCGGGCGATGTCGAAGAGGATAAGGGTCTATGACGTTCAGACCGGGAGATTATTGAATGTATTAACCTTTCATGGATTTCGTCCGCTTGAGGAGGTTGATTTTAGCGCTCGTTCCAACCTTTTGGTGGTCTTGCGAGATAAGGAGAGTGCGTTGGGGGGTGAGCGAGTTGTGAGCGTTTATCACCTGGACGGTTCTGCCAAGTTTCCTGTCTGGGAATACGATATGGGGACGTTCGACAGGATGGATCAGGATAACTATGCCTCTGCGACCCATGTCTCCATCTCGCACGACGGCAAGGAGATAACCGCATACAGCAATGGATGGCTGAGGAGGTTTCGATTGGATGAATAGGAGAGAATGAAGGAGGGTTGAGCCCTTTAAGATAATCGAGTGCTCAACACGTTGGATATTTTATTGAGTTATTCGCAAATTTAATCCCGCGTTGACAACTAACCAGGATTCAGCCCGGGAATCAGATAGGTACCACGAAATCATCAGGAGAATCGTCATGTTATTACAGGCAATTCAGGGTTATATCGTGAAAAAATACGAATGTCGTTTCAATCTCGCAGTCTCACTTGCAAGGTCAACTGTCACACCATCAATAGGTTAAGGCTACCTGATATTATTAGTATCTTTAAGGTACGTATGTTGCTCTGCCGATGAAAGGAGCATGCGATTTGAACAATAAAATCGCCTTGAACACAAGATTGGTCATGATAGAACACGATGAACGTTATCCTTGGATCAGTAAAGAGGATAAATTGCAAGCATTGTATTTTATTTTCATTGCTAATAATTATTCAAATACAATTACAATGCGCGTTCAAAGCCCTTATGGCACTACCAGATCTTGTTATTTCCGATCTCCAAATAAACCCAAACAATCAATACGAGGACTATCCTGATACCATCAATATAACGGTGCAGAATCAAGGGGATGAAATCGCCTATTTGGTGTTTGTCGATTTATTTTATAATATTGACCATAGTCCAAGTCCTGGTTATGATATTTCGGATGATTTCGATTGGGTAGATGAAATAGTGCCTGGTGGTTCGGCCAATTTTTCTATAACAGCGTATTATGATGAGTTCTGGACTTATACTTTTGGTCAATTTAATGTATATGCCTATGTAGATTTTGATGAATTTATCGATGAAGATAATGAGGGCAATAACGTTTATGGTCCGGTAGAATTGGGATGGATTCAAGATCCTACAGTAGAGAATTATTTGTGGCCTATAGACCCGGATAATGCGCCTCATAACTTGAGTTCAGTAGTTAACGAATATCGTGAAGAGGGAGGGCTCCATACACATAAGGGAATCGATATTCCGGCAGATGACGGCACGAATGTGTATTCCGTTAGTTCTGGTCAAGTGAAGGATCTAAATGCGAATGGTCAAAATTCATTTATTCGTTTGAAGGGAAGCCGCTTTGGCT
>CAZNLH010000011.1:11758-78045 GCA_964573995.1 uncultured Gemmatimonadota bacterium | reverse complement strand
ATGAGAGATAAGCCGGAATGGTGCCCGGATTCAAGCTGGTGGGGTTGTCGTTCCTTCCGCATGTCAGCAAGCAGGGGAACAGTAAGAGGAACATGGGGATAAAGAGGTATAAATTCTTAAAGAGTCTTTTCAATTCTGCCTCGCAGCGATTGCATGGATCATTATACCTTCCGAGTTTATCTATTATTTTAGCACGAATTCTCAAATTCGTCAACTCTCGCCGGCGGGCACTAACCCTATTCTCCTTTACGCATGCTCAAAGCCTCCCCTGCCTCTTATCGATTGAAAACGGGGAGGTTTCAGGTACTGATCCGCCTTGATTTTCATTTAGTTGCTGGATAGATTAGAATGCGTCTATGTGCCCGGGATCTTGTAACCCGGCGGTTTCCACCACGTGTTTTCCATGGTTACTTATTGGATTTACTCGAGATGTCGGCGAAAGGTGTCCTTGAAACCCTGATTCGATGCCTGATCCTCGCTCCGGTTTCCCTTTCGCCCCCGACCCTGCTGGCAGGTGCGCAGGTAAGCGGTCTTTCTGCCGGTCCGACCGGTGAGGATAATCGGTACTATACATTCGCGAATCTCTTGCAGAATGGTGATTTCGAGGAGGACAACGATATGGACACCTTCCCCGACCATTGGGAGGCATGGCCCGTAGTCGACGAGGGCAGACTCGATCTCAGGAAGGCAATCTTCAGCTATCTTGGCACCTCGGAGCGCGCCATCGTAATCCCCAGGCTCAGTACCCGTTCGCCATTCTATGGAAAACGGTCGCTGCGTATACTCAATGAAGATGGGAAGACAACTCCGGGGGTCTATACCGTGCGCGACTTCGAACCCGGCACCTATACCATCTCCCTGTACGCCAAGAACCCGGAGGAAGGCACCAGGAGACTCGGCTTGTTCCTTGCCGCCGAGGGGAGACTTTACGAAGTGGGGAGGCGTTGGCGGAACGTTGTCTCTTCGGTCAGGATCCCTTTTCATATACGTGAAGGCGAGATATCCTTGAGGGACTGGTCATTCTCTCCGGGCGACATGCTAATCGACCATGTCGTATTACTTAAGTTACCATTTGACATGGACTATCCGCGCAGGGTTTACCTGAAAGAAGGCGTAAACCGCTTTGTCGTCGACTTCTCGAATGTCCAGGCCGCGAACCTGCCGGTGGGCATTAATCTCGAGGTTCGCGCGCCTTCCGGGAGAGTTGTGAGGAAGAATATCGAGGGTATACTGGAGCAGCCGGATGATCAGGTGGCATTCGAGTTGTCTCCAAGTGGGACGGGGTGTTATCACCTGAAACTCGAACTCTACGACCTGAGGACGGCGGACGTCGTTTTCTCGGATAACGGGATCGTAGCCTGTTATTCCATCTCCGGGCACGATAGCACGAAGGCCGGCCCACGGTCCGGGCTCTCCTTCTTTCCCGTAGGGATCAGGCTGCATGCCCACGAGATCAGGGACTTGAAGGGTATGGGATTCAACAGCGTCCTTATCGCCGATCCGGGGATTGATGACCTAAGGGATTACTCCAAGTACCTCGACGATTACAAGTTGAAGGTCTTTTTCGAGGTGTATCCCGGCAAGAAGGGGGAGGGGTGCGGTGAAGGGTTGAGGGCCCTGGTGGAGGAGAGCCGAAGGGCGCCGGGCTTTTCGGGGTGGTTTTTATTCCTGGGCGCCCCGGCTGATTCCACGTTGTCTGGCGAGGTGCGCGAGATAATCGAATGTCTTGAGTCATCCGGCCCTACTAGACCTGTCATCCTGGAAAATTATCTTCCCGACGATCATCTCACTCGCGTTTCCGGGGCGAATGAATTGGTGGCGATCGACCCGAACCCCGTGTCAATACCCACTAGGCCGATCTTTACCGTGGGATTGTGGGCGGACCACCTCAAGGACGAAGGGTCTGGGGTGCAGACTGTCGGTATGCCCCAGGTCTTCGGGGGCTGGCCTGTAGCCCACCGATGCCCCGGTATTGACGAGGTTCGAGCGATGACCTACCTGGCGCTCATCCACGGGGCCGGGGGGATTGTGTACAGGGATTTCTCGTCACGTAGACCATATTTCAACGAGGCGGACGCCACGTGGGATATACGCAAGGTCCCTGAACTGTGGGAGGAGATCCCGAGACTCAACGGTGAACTGGCCGAACTTTCTTCCTTCTTTACAAACGGCCGCCGGGATGCAGGAGGGATTTCCACGGAGGAGAGGGGTTACGTAGATTATGGTTGCTGGGAATTGGGCGATAGGAGGCTACTGATTGCAGTGAATGTATATGGCGGTGATATCGATGGGAAATTTCAGATTGATGGCGCGCCATCAGCCGATCCTGTCGTTGTCCTCTTTGAGAAGAGGAAGGTTGATTGGGAGGGGAGCGGTTTTTCTGATCACTTCGAGCCCTTCGGAACACATGTCTATAGTTTGCCCGGAGATTGAACTGGATGGAATTGCGATGGGTGACGGATGCTTCATGAGGGTTTACAGGAACAGGCAGATGGTCTCATGGATCGCTTGAAGACGAACAAAGTAAACGGTACAAGGGGATCGATCCCGATCGTGTCGATTGTCGGTCTTCCCAACGTGGGAAAGTCGACACTCTTCAATCGACTTCTCGGCCAGAGGCGCGCGATAGTGCACGAGACGCCCGGTGTGACAAGGGATCGAAATGCGATCGAGACTGCGTGGCGTGGCATCAGGTTTTTTCTCGTAGATATGGGGGGGATCATGCCTCCGGACGAGGGAGAGTTGGACAAGGTTGTGGCCCGCCAGGTTGGGTTGGCCGTGTCGGAATCCGACCTTATCCTCTTCCTGGTGGATGCGAGAGAGCCCGTGGCCCCGGCTGATGGTGATATCGCGGCGATGCTGAGGAGAGAGGGATGCCCCGTGATCCTGGTTGCCAACAAGGTCGAGAGAGCGGAGGATCGGTCTGCGTACCATGCCCTTAGCGAGATCGGCCTTGGAGAGCCCTTTCCCATCTCAGCCCAGCAGGGTATCAACTGTGGCGATCTCCTGGACTTGATTGTAGAGAGGCTTCCCCGCAGGGAGGGAGCAGGCTCCCAGTGGGATGAGGCGGTCAGGGTGGCTGTCGTGGGACGGCCAAACGCGGGTAAGTCTTCATTGATCAATGCGGTTCTGGGAGAAGAGCGCCTCGTTGTCCATCACGAGGGTGGTACTACGAGGGATTCCATCGATACCAGGATCCATTTCGAAGGGCAGCCGGTGATCCTCGTCGACACCGCGGGATTGAGGCGGAAGAGCCGCGTTGGTAAGAATGTCGAGTATTATGCGAATGTCCGGGTGGTTCAGAGCATAGAACGCGCCAATGTGGTAGTCCTTCTCGTAGATTGCACAGAGGGCGTTGTCCGGCAGGATCTCAATATCCTATCCCTTGTAGAGAAGCGCGGCAGGGGCATAGTCCTGTCCTTCTCAAAGTGGGACCTTACAGACACCGACCCGTCAGCGCAACTGGAGGCAGTAGATTCATTGCCCCCCCTCATCTCTCATATCCCGATCCAATTCACATCTTCTCTGACGGGTGAAGGATTGGCCGCGCTCCTGAGGAAGGTGTTGGAGGTAGGGAGGAAATGGAATGGCAGGGTGGGTACTCCACGCTTGAATAATCTACTGAGAGAGGCGGTTGGTAGACGAAGCCCACCGTCTTTCGCATCGAAGCCGGTTCGATTATTTTATATCAGTCAGGTGAAGACCTCTCCACCTGAATATGTAGTCGTTACCAGTTCTCCCAAGGGGATCCGGGATGGATATCGGCGATATTTGACAAACTTTTTCAGGAAGCGCCTCGACCTGGAAGGCATCCCGATCAGGATGAGATTCCGGCAGAGGAAGCACGAGAGGCGTTCCGGTGACTTGAAGGTTTAGGAGCATTGCAGGATGGCAGTGTTGCTCTTGGTACTGGGAGTGATCGGCAGTTACCTCCTCGGATCTATTCCAACCGGGTATCTCGCTGGAAAGATCATGCTGGATATAGATTTGAGGAACGTAGGAAGTGGGAATCCAGGCACTACAAATGTCTACCGTAGTATGGGATGGAAGCCTGCAGTCGTTGTTTTCGCCGTGGATATGTCCAAGGGGCTCATCCCCGTTATCTTCTTCCCCGGGATTTTTATGTCCGGCGCGGCGGAAAATCCAATGGCGGTGTTGATATACCAGCAGGTCCTCGGTCTTATGGCTATTATCGGACATGTCTGGACCATCTTCCTCTCCTTCCACGGTGGAAAGGGCGTTGGGACCGCCTTCGGAGTCTTCATGGGCCTGGCACCGGTCGCCTCGCTCCTCTCCCTTACCGTTTGGGTGGTGTTGGTGTCTACCGCGGGGATCGTATCATTGGGCTCTTTGAGCGCTGCCGTATCTTTCCCCTTCTTTTTACTGCTGACTGAAGAGGGAATACTCGGGGAGAGGATACCCCTCTTTATATTCGGCTCCTTGATCGCGGTCCTTGTAGTTTATACGCACCGGTCAAACATTCTAAGATTGGTTCGTGGAGAAGAGAAGTCGCTCAAGAAGAAACACAGGGGAGAGGGGAATGAATAGGTTGAAGGGGCTCAAAACGGCGGTTATCGGTGCGGGATCATGGGGGACCACCCTCGCGCTTCACTTGTACAGGAAGGGATACGGGGTCATCTTGTGGGAGAAGTTTCCCGAGCAGAAGGAGAGAATAGAGAAAGACAGGGAAAACAGCGCATATTTGCCGGGATTTCCGATCCCCCCGGATATCCTGATTACTTCAAACTTTTCCGACCTGCCGGACGATCTCGACCTGGTTGTCTTTGCCGTCCCCTCCCAGTACCTCAGGTCCGTGGCGATGGAGTCCAGTAAGTTCATACCCGCCCAGGCAGTAATAGTCAGCGTCGTGAAGGGCATAGAGTACGGTTCATTCAAGAGGATGTCCGAAGTGTTGTCTGAAGAACTCAATAATACTTCAATAGCGGTACTATCCGGGCCCAGTCATGCGGAAGAGGTTGTTGTTGAGTTACCAACATCGGTCGTTGCCGCATCGCATGAAGAGAGGCTGGCGATCTTTGTGCAGAAGGCCTTTATGAGCGCGCGCTTTCGAGTCTATACAAACAGGGATATGGTGGGTGTGGAATTGGGTGGGGCGTTGAAAAACATTATCGCGATTGCCAACGGGATCTGTTCGGGGCTCGGATATGGAGACAACACGATGGGCGCACTCATGGCCAGGGGAATCGCGGAAATCTCTCGACTTGGAGTGGCGATGGGTGCAGATCCGGTGACATTTGCCGGTCTTTCAGGCATCGGGGATCTTATTACGACCTGTATCAGCAAGCACAGCCGCAATCGCCTGGTCGGGCTCGACCTGGCCCGTGGAAAGGGACTGGACGAAATATTGGAGGGAATGGTCATGGTGGCAGAGGGGGTGGAAACAACCCGCGCCGCCAGGCGACTGGCGAGGATCCATAGCGTAGATATACCGATCACAGACGAGGTATACAAGGTCCTTTTTGAGGGGAAGGAGCCCCGCTCTGCCGTTGATGACCTGATGATCCGGGAACCGAAGCCGGAATAGACGTCTCTTCGCGAGGGCGTGGGATATTCCCGTTACGGCCCCGGCATGTCGCTGTAAGTGAAAAAGGAGGATGGATCTTGAATCGGCCGGTAGGCAAAAAGGAGTACTACTCTATCAGCGAGGTGTATGGTATTACACGGTTGAAACCGCATGTCCTGAGGTACTGGGAGACCCAGTTCAAGGCCCTCAGGCCGTCAAAGAACCGCGCTGGAAATCGAAGTTACAGGAAGAAGGACATTCAACTCATACAACTCATCAAGTACCTCCTCTACGAGGAGAAGTACACGATAGAGGGGGCCCAGAGGAAACTCAACAGGCTGCGGAGAGATCCGGAGGAAAACATGGAGATCCCCTTCGAAGAGATCCGTGCCAGGGACATCATAAAGTCGATAAAGGCGGACCTAAACGAGATGGTCCGGATAATAGAAGAGTAGGTTTTATCTTGTCAGGCCGGTGCGATTGAGGTATATTAACCGTGTCGGGGCGTAGCGCAGTCAGGTAGCGCACTAGCATGGGGGGCTAGTGGTCGCTGGTTCAAATCCAGTCGCCCCGACCATCTTAGACCTTGAGGGAGTTTGAGAAAGAATTTATCATCGAGACGGTGAAGTAAATGCTATCTTCTCAGGCTCCTTCCAACATGACCGCATTATTCGGCCGATTATGGATATCTCTTCTCGGGATTGGCAGATTTCGCAGTCCGGCCCTTACAGAAGGTTCCGTCCGGCAGGCTAACGACTTTCCTTCCCGTTCCGGTGCAGTGAATGCCGACGCATCGCATCCTATCTTCACTGCCTTCCGGGTAATCTGGTGGCCCATTACTTGCAAATTCATTCGGAGGTATTCATTAATAGAACCCCCTCCGTTGCGTGGATAGGCCGAGTTGATTGGTGGGACCGGGCCGGTCCCCGTACGGGGCGGTGATGAGAAAATAACGAGAGCACTTCAATATGTATGGACAAGCCATGATGTCTAAGGAAAAGATGGGTACGATGGACGAGGTTGCACGAATCAGGGACGCTATACTTTATCGTCTTAGATATTCGCTGGGGAAGAAATGGGAACAGGCCTCTGAGCACGATATCTTCATGGCTGTTGCCTATACCGTCAGGGATCGGATAATCGACAGGATGATCGATGCCGAGGCCGAGCAAGAAATCGATAAGAGAGAGGATCCCAAGCAGGTCTATTACATCTCCATCGAATTTCTCATCGGGCGGTTACTCGGCAACAACCTCTTCAATCTCGGGCTGTACGACGCCTTTCGCCAGGCCCTCCTCGAACTGGGTATAGTCATTGAGGATATCCGGCAACTGGAAGATGAACCGGCCCTTGGAAATGGCGGCCTGGGTCGCCTGGCGGCATGCATCCTCGATTCGATGGCGACGTTGGGAATTCATGGCTTCGGCTACGGCATCAACTACGAATTCGGTCTGTTCGAGCAGGAGATCGACAACGGCTACCAGAAGGAGAAGCCGGATCATTGGCCCGGCAACGCCTCTCCTTGGCTGATTGAAAGGCCCGAGGATGCCTGTCTCGTCCCTCTTTATGGCCGAATAGTCCACTACGGCGATCAACCGGAGAGTTATAGCCCCAGATGGAAGGACTGGCGCGTCCTTATCGGCGTCCCTCACGATCTGCCAGTGGTGGGTTACAAGGGTGGGGCCATAAATTGTCTCAGGTTGTTCTCTGCGAGATCGTCCGATGAATTCGACATGCAGATATTCAATTCAGGCGACTACATCAAGGCGGTCGAGCAAAAGGTAGTATCGGAGACCGTATCGAAGGTCCTCTATCCCTCGGATTCTGTCGAGGCTGGAAGGGAGTTGCGGCTGATCCAGGAATATTTCCTTGTCGCTTGTGCCATCAGGGACATCGTGCGGAGATTCCAGAAGGAGAACAGGAGAATGGAGGATTTCCCGGGGAAGGTGGCCATTCAATTAAATGACACGCACCCGGCGCTCGCCGTGGCAGAGTTGATGAGGATCCTGGTCGATGAGAGCGGATTGCCCTGGGAAAAGGCCTGGGAGATCACTACCGGCACGTTCGGGTACACAAACCATACCCTGTTGCCGGAGGCCCTCGAGAAGTGGCCGGTCCCGTTGTTTGAGAAGGTGTTGCCGAGACACCTTCAGATTATATACGAGATCAACCAGCGTTTCCTGGATGTTGCACGGTCGCAATGGCAGGAAGATATCGAGAGCCTCAGGAAGGTATCAATCATAGAGGAGAGCGATCCCAAGAATGTCCGTATGTCGAATCTGGCGATCATCGGCAGCCATTCTATAAACGGAGTTTCACACCTCCATACTGAACTCCTGAAGAGGAAGGTTGCGCCTGAATTCTATCGGATGTGGCCCGAAAGATTCAACAATAAGACGAATGGAATCACCCAGCGCAGGTGGTTGCTGATGGCGAATCCCAAGTTGGCCGACCTCTTGAACCGAACGATCGGCGATGGTTGGATTATCGACTTGAGACGGATAAGGGCCCTTGAGGAGTATGCGGATGACGAAGAATTCCGTAAGGAGTTCACGCAGGTCAAGCAGGACAATAAGGAGAGACTGGCAAGGATCATCATGGATACAACCCGCGTCGCAGTGGATCCCGAATCGCTTTTCGATATCCACGTAAAACGCATCCATGAATACAAGCGGCAACTTCTCAAGGTCATGCATATCATATACGAGTACATCCGTATAATCGAGGACAGGGTGGAGCCCACGGTACCGAAGACCTACGTGTTTTCAGGGAAGGCGGCCCCGGGATACTGGGCCGCGAAACAGGTCATCAAATTGATTAATAACGTCGCCCGTACCGTCAATTCCAACTCCCGTGTCAGGGGAATGATCAGGGTGGTCTTCATCCCCGATTACCGTGTCTCTCTCGCAGAGCGGATCATCCCCGCGGCGGATCTCAGTGAACAAATATCAACCGCAGGCAAGGAGGCGTCAGGCACCGGTAACATGAAGTTTACCCTGAACGGCGCCCTCACCATCGGCACCATGGACGGGGCTAATATAGAGATCATGGAGGAAGTGGGGAGGGAGAACATATACATATTCGGCATGACAGCGGACGCGATCGATGAGATGAGGAGGAACGGGTCGTACAATCCGCGTGATTATTATACTGAAGACCTCGAGATCAAGCGGATCATGGAGTCTTTCAATACCGATGCCTTTTGCCCACGTGAACCGGGCCTGTTTCAGTGGATATACCGGGCTATCCTCGACGGGGGGGATCCATATTTTCATCTGGCCGATTTGCCCTCTTATTTGGAGGCAAACGATCTGGCGGCGCAGGACTTCACAAACCCGGAACTCTGGTATCGTAAGGCGATCTTGAACGTTGCCAGGGTGGGTAAGTTCTCGAGCGATCGGGTCGTAAGGGAGTATGCAACGGATATATGGGGCCTCGACCTCAATACAGTTTAGACAAAGGAGGGACAAGGGTGTCATTAAACATCATAGAGACAAGTCTTCCAGGTGTAATCCTGATTGAGACTGTTGCCTTCAGGGACCACAGGGGGTTTTTCAGGGAGACGTATCATAAAGACAAATATGCAGATATAGGGATAGACAAAGATTTCGTTCAGGACAATCATTCCTTTTCACGACAGGGTACTCTTCGTGGGCTCCATTACCAATTCGTTCACTCTCAGGGGAAGATGGTCTATGCCGTCCGGGGGGAGATATTCGACGTGGCCGTTGATATACGGCTGGGTTCTCCGACATTCGGGCGGTGGGCGGGTTTCGATCTATCCGCCGAGAACGGGCACCAGGTATATATCCCGGCGGGTTTCGCGCATGGTTTCTATGTCTTGAGTGAAACTGCGGATGTAGTTTACAAGTGTACTGATTTTTATACACCGGGGGATGACTTCGGAATTCTGTGGTCCGACCCGTCGATAGGTATAGACTGGCCGTCCGAGTCTCCGTTGTTATCCGAGAAGGACAGTGAGAATCCGAAACTGGACGAGGTGCCGGAGGACCGATTGCCCGTCTACAAGCCGTGAGGGCCGGTGAGAACTATTGCCAAATCAGGCCTTCTTGCTTAAGATAGTATCTCTTTCGGAGAATGGATGGATAATAATGAGACTGGCGGATTCACCACAGATCTTATGAAGAGGGAAAGATTGAAGTTCCTGGTAACGAATGACGACGGTTACCAGTCACTTGGCATTCGAGTGATCAAGGAGATACTCGAGAGCCGGGGTGAGGTGGTGATTGTCGCACCGGACAAGGAGATGAGCGCCACCAGCCATTCCCTGACTCTATCAAGGCCGCTCAGGGTCAATCGTCATGAGCAGGGGGTCTTTTCAGTAGACGGCACGCCGACTGATTGCGTGATGCTTGCCGTCAATGGCCTGGTGAGTGATAGGCCCGACTTCCTCGTCTCGGGAATCAACCATGGTGCCAACCTGGGAGACGACGTGACATACTCCGGAACGGTGGCCGCGGCGATAGAGGGTACGTTGCTGGGGATACCTTCAATTGCGGTATCCTTTGCCAGCAGGGACCTTCGTTACCTGCCCGAGTGGCATACCCCGCTGCAGAGAATATTGGAGCAGATTACGACGAAGAACATTCCAAAAGACACACTGTTGAACGTCAATCTGCCTCCCATCCCCGTCGGCCGCTCTCGCGGGGTAAAATCTACCACGCTTGGAAAGAGGATTTACCAGGACGCAGTGCAGGCGAACAGGGATGATGCCGGGCAGATATATTACTGGATAGGTGGGCAGAAGATCCAATGGAAGGGGAACAATTCGAGCGACTTCGTGGCGATCAAAGAGGGATTCGTCTCGATCACCCCCCTCCATCTCGATCTCACCGATTACCGAACGCTCGAGGAATTGAGCGGTTGGGGGATTACATATCCTAAGGAGGACAACTGAGGGAGGGAATCGACTGTGAAACGGTAGTGGTCGAGAGGGGGTTGCCGAGGAGAATATACAGGTGGATCCTCCATTGGGCGGAGACACCCTATGGCCCTGTGGCGCTGGCTATCCTGGCCTTTTGTGAATCATCTTTTTTCCCCGTGCCCCCTGATGTACTGCTGATCGCTTTAGGTGTCTCGAGACCCGGCAAGGCACTTTCATACGCCCTGATATGCTCCATAGGATCGGTAACGGGTGGGCTTCTCGGCTATTACATCGGCTACCAGTTGTTTCAGCATGTCGGGGAACCGATCCTTGAATTTTACGGCGTGATGGATCAGTTCCGGCACGTCCAGGAACTGTACCGTCAATATGACTTCTGGGCGATCAGCATCGCCGGATTTACGCCAATTCCTTACAAGGTCTTCACGATCGCGGCTGGGGTGACTCAGATAGACCTTGTGGTCTTTGTCTTTGCGTCTGCGATTAGTCGATCGGCAAGGTTCTTTATCGTTGGTGGGCTGATATACCGCTTCGGGCCGTCTATAAGGAACTTCATAGATCGTTATTTGAACATCTTATCCATCATATTTGTCATATTATTGGTGGGAGGCATCTTACTGATAAGGTATTTCATTCATTGAGGATGGATGTTAATATTATAGTCGTGCAAGGGTCGGGGCGTAGCGCAGTCCGGTAGCGCGCATCGTTCGGGACGATGAAGTCGCTGGTTCAAATCCAGTCGCCCCGACCAGTCTCCATATCTATACAGACAAGCCGTCGCCGGACTTCACCCATGTCGGGCCGGTATACGCAGCCGTGAGGTCCTATAATTGATCGTTCATAAGGTTATCCGTGTGCATGGACGCGTGCAGGGAGTCGGTTTCCGTTTTTTTACCGTGAGAGTGGCCCGGGTGTTGGGGCTCAAGGGGTCTGTGGCAAACCTCCCGGACGGGAGCGTTGAAGTCGTGGCCGAGGGCGAGGAGGGCACTGTAAGGGCCTTGGTAGATCGTTTGCGAGAAGGGCCTCCCGCCTCGCGGGTCGAGAGGCTGGATGTCCGGAACGATGAGGTCGAAGGAAAGATGGCTGGGTTTGAGATCGTTGACATGATTTGAACGAGTGAAAGGAGCATTTTGAATTGGACCTTATCGAGAGATTGCGCGGAGCCATCCGTGATATCCCCGATTTTCCGAAGAAGGGGATCATTTTCAAAGACATCACGCCGCTGTTGCAGGACGGGGAACTCTTCCGCTCAGCGATAGATCTCTTTGCCGAACGTTATCAGGGTAAGAAGATAGAAAGGGTGGTCGGCATCGAGGCAAGGGGTTTTCTCTTTGCAGCGGCCTTGGCCTACAAACTTGGTTGTGGTGTAGTGCCCGTGCGAAAGCCTGGGAAGCTCCCCTTCAGGACAGAGAGGGCGGCTTATCAGTTGGAGTACGGAGAAGATGCAGTAGAAATCCATCGAGATGCCGTCGCAGGGGGAGAAAGGATACTGGTGATGGATGATCTCCTCGCTACCGGCGGTACTATGTCTGCTACTATCGACCTTGTCAGACGCCTCGGGGGCGATGTAGTTGAGGCGGCCTTCTTGATAGAACTCGAATTTCTGAATGGGAGAGGCCGTATTCAGGGGACGGATGTCTTTTCGGTCCTGAAGTTCTGAGCCTGCTATCTATCTTTATCATCGTATCCACGCAACACATCCCGCCGTAATTCACGCAAGATTAGATTATGCATAGTTGCGCGTGCCGTTATCAGATCTACGCCCCGTCATTCCGGCAAAGGCCGGAATCCAGAAAGAGTTCGATACCAGCGCTCAAACTCCATATCTGGATCAATACCCCCCATTCATGCACTATGCCGCCTCGTTCCAGACGATCAGGGATGATTTCCTTGCCCGTTATTCCCGCGATTGAGGAGTATACGAACGCGCCTGGAATCGGCCTGCGATATCCTTGATCTCTGCGGCGGGGTTGAATCTCAGGTGATCCAGCACTTCGGTCATCCCCTTGATGAATGTCCTTACGGGAGCGCCGAGATAGGGTTGAAGAACATCGAACAGGTCGCTCTCCTGGAAGCGGCCTTTGAACCTGAAATTCCATACCTCGCAATAATTCCTGACAAATCTCCTGAAGATCTTCTCCAGGTCGTGTTGGGTTAGGTCCTCGAGGGTCAAGATCGGGGTGCTCCCCCTCCATTGGAAGAACAGGTCGGTAAGGCTCCCGGGCGTGAGGGAGAATACCACCTTGAGGAAAGAGGAGATCCGGTAGATGTACGGGATGGGGAGGTGCCCGGAATAGATCAGCCCTGTGCTGTATCCCCTGATGACTCCGCCTGAGCGGCCGGTCTTCTCCGTCAGGAGCGCGGGTTCATCGTTGGCCACCATCGACAACCCCTTGAAAAAGTTCAGGCCCCTGGCGTATTGATATGAGTAATAGAGCGAGGCGGTCGTTTCAGCCTCGTCGAGCAGGATTATCATGCCCTTCAGACCTAATAACGTGGCGGACGCATGACCGAGGCCGCTCAAGATATTGCAGTAGAGGTTGGCCGTGGTTGTGAAGTCGTACATCGATCCCAGGTATCCCCTGACCCCGCTCCTTCCCTCGAGCCATTCCCAGTCCCTCTCGCGCATCTTCCCGCGGCGGATCCTATGAAAGGCCGGACCGAGATAGTGGTGATCCGACAGTGAACTGCCATCCGCGCAGAGCGCCATGGCGCGTACAAGGTCCCTGAAGAGGCACGTGTTATCACCAAGTCTCGCTCTTAGACCATTTACGATCTTTCGGTAGGTTCGTTTGGGGAATGCCGCCGAGGCCTCGGTGGGATCGAAGCAGGCATAGGCAACGGCATATCCCATGTCTATGGCCTTCTCGCGTAGGTAGAGGAGGAGGTGGCTCTTACCGCTCCCGTATGCCCCTTCTATGACCATGATCCCCTCGCTCTCCATATCAAGCCAGTCCCGAATGAATTTCACTTCGCGTTCACGCCCCACGGTCCAATTCGTTACCAGGCGTTCGGGAACGATGCCGAGTCGGAAGGACTCGATCAGCAGTCTCTGGTCTTGTACTGAGCGGGTTTCCCGAGCGCGATCAGGCAAGGTTATTCCCCCTGATCAGCCGAGATGCCCATTCATGATCCACCTTTATGTTCGGCTGCTGCCTCAAGAGGTGATAGGCCTGGATGGCAGCCTGGACAAAGAGGCGCTTGTATCCGATGTCCCCGAAACGCTCTTCGAGTGCCGCCTCTGCCAGCAGCCTGTCGGCATCACGTATCACGGGTCGAGGGACATTGGTGCGGTAAGAGATAGAATAGATATCAAACAGTTTATCCCCGATATCCATGAGCAGATCCGCCGGGTCGATGTCGAGGTGATCCAGGTATATCTTGACTCCACTTGGGTTATAAAGGTCGAAGACCGTGGCGATACGTTGTTTCAAGGCCTCGTAGACGGCGCTCTTCCCTTCAAAAAGCGCCTCGCTGGGGATGGCATAGAAGATCATCACCCCTGGGAAATTGGCGTGGCCGCACTGGTCGATGATCTCCCTCAGATTGGAAAGGAGGAGGTCCTTCTGCTTCGACGTCAGACTGGGTACCTGTTCCGCTTCGTCAAATAGGATGACGATCCCGTTGTAATGGAGATTTTGAATCCACTGTGTCAGCGAACGAATCATTGAGAAGGCGTTTCCCCTCCGAATCGGCTCGAGTATCCCGTAATCCCGGTGTGTGCGGCGGTCGTAGCCGCTAACTGAGAGCCATTGCAGGATGTTGCGGTAGTCGGTCTTCCTCTCCTCGTACAGCGCCCTTAGGGCCTCCTCAATTGCGCGGACAAAGTTGATGTTTTCTGCACCCTTGAGGCCCTCTTCCAGTGTCTCTTCGAATCGTTCCATCGGGGATTTCGTTTTCGAGGGATTGGCTTCCACGGTGTCAAGAGTCCTCCTGAAATACTCCCGGAGGAGGACGTCGATTCCCCGCTCTACTCGCCCGGTGAGCCCTTCAGGGCCAAGGGGCAGCATCAAGTTGTCAACGATGGCCTTGTAAATCCTGTCCAATTGATAAAAAGGAGACTCTTCAGGGCCCAGTGGACAATAGGAGACCAGATAGTTGTTTCTCCATGCAAGTTCCCTGATACAATAGAGACAGTGGGTCTTTCCTCCGCCGAATGCGCCTATTACCATCTTGAACGAGGCGCCTCCATCCCGGATGTACGTGCGCAGGTATTCATCTTTCAGTACCCTGAGGACGTCATCAAGGCCGGCGGTGAAGTATTGGAGCCCCCACTCCGGAGGCTGGCCGGATGAACCGACTATTTCGATAATCCGTCGCGCCGCCGATGTCTCGATGCCAGTCAAGAATCTATCCGGTGAAAGCTCATTGTGGAGTAATGAGTCCCGTTTCGGGCGCGTGGCCCTTGCGGCACCCAGAGGTGAGAAGTCGAACGGCGGGTCTGTTCCATTGACGCTACGGTCAGGTGAAGCCTGTGGTCCCGAGTTATTCTATTCCTCGTTCGCGACAGGTCATAAGAAAACTGAACGAGTCCATAACTGGAGAAGCGGCTTCTGGTGGGGTTCGTTAGGAACCTGGTGTCTTGTTTGACGATCGCGGTCTGGAGCATGACCTGCGTGATTGGCACGTCAGTTCCGTCCTGGCGGCCGGTGAGTTTCAGGACGTTTTGGTAAGCCTGGAACAGCGTCTCGATGTGTGCCTCCTCATCGAAGCCGGTCCCGTCAAGCACCTTGTAGATTTCAACCACTGCCCTTGCTATCGATTCGGGGTGGATGGAGACCTGCTTCAGCATTTCGATTCGAGGGCCGAAATAGATGACGGTCTTTCCCCCTGAGTCGAATGAGAACTCAAGAGAGAGAAGGCCGCATGACAGGTGAGGAAAGTTCCCCTGCAGGTCGAGGCCTTCCTCTGCGAGTAGGCTTGCCAGAGAGGACCCCACGGCGGCCTTTGCCCGTTTCATTGCCTCTTCCGACCTCGGAGAGAGGTCATTGGACAGGCGCGAGAGTAAAGGTGCGAGTTCATCAGGTCTCGTGGTATCTCCAAGCAGGTGCTCGAGCGCCCGGAGCCTGTCCCGAAAGATGAAGGCGTTCTCGTCGGGATGCGCAGCGCATGACTCGATTTCTTTCAATAGGCCGGATAGACGCCTGAGCCTATCCCTCGACTTCCGTATGATCTTTTGTGCCTCTTGAAAAAGGTCTATTGCCATGGTTTACAGTGCGTCCCCAATGTAGAGAAGGCTCGATAGGATATGAATCAGCAATTTGAAGATAGCCCTCATCTGAGTGATTGTCAATATGAGCCGGTGCCCGGTGCCGGGTCGAGCGCGCCAGAGGGTTGACCCGTTCTATCGCTTGGTCTCCACTGCCTGCACAAACTCGCCCCTTGCGGGGCCTTAGCCATTACAAGCGTCCCTGACGGGCAAGATCGACTTCGGCCGGGGCCCCTTATGGCCCACGGAGTAAGGGGGTTCGGGGGACAACGTAAGGTCCCCCGAAGGGTGACAGGCCCGGGGGACAGCCTTGTGGAAGCCTCCCGGACCGCCATAGGGGCTTGAGCCCCATGGAAGCGATTCCGAATGGATCGCTTTTAGACGGGTATCCCCAAGAAGACTTTAAGTCGCTCTAATAGACATCCTTCCATATTGGCGAAAAAAAATGGGGAAACTTCAAATGGATGCACATGTTGACTTTGATGAGCGGAAGAAATAAATTTCTTGAAATATTATGGCCCTTTGAACCGCGGTGGTCGCCTTGACGGTTGGCCTTCAGAAGTGGGCCTTCCTCGGATTATCCAAGGGTCTTGAATCGTGCCTGAAAGAGGGTGGAGATGGCCGAAAATGATAGCATAAGCGTTGAACTTCCGGATGGCTCGAAGATGGAGGTCGACAGGGGGGCCACCGTGACCGACGTAACCAGCAAGATAGGTGCCCGCCTGGCAAGGGCCGCTGTCGTGGCAGAGGTAAACGATACACTGGTGGACCTTTCCAAGACCCTTAGCATGGATTGCCGCCTTAGGATCCTCACCGAGGGGGACAAGGAATCACTGGGCGTCCTGCGGCATAGCACCTCCCACGTCATGGCTTATGCAGTGACTTCACTCTTTCCTGGTACCAGGGTGACAATCGGGCCCCAGATCGAAGATGGCTTCTACTACGACTTCGACCCCCCCGAGCCCTTCTCTCCGGAGGACATGGAGGCAATCGAGGCCAAGATGGTAGATATCATCTCGCGAGATCTGCCCTTCCGGCGCGAGGAGTGGGAGAGGAAGAAGGCCGTTGACTTCTTCAGGGAACGGGGCGAGACCTACAAGGTGGAACTATTGGAGGGGATCCCGCGGGGAGAATCGATCTCGGTATATTGGTGCGGTGATTTCGTCGACCTCTGCAGGGGTCCGCACGTCCCGTCTACCGGGCGTATCAAGGCATTCAAATTGACCTCGATTGCAGGGGCATACTGGCGGGGCGACGAGAAGAACCCTATGCTGCAGCGGATCTATGGAACGGCCTTCTTCAAGAAAGCGGACCTGGAGAACTATCTCGCGAGATTGGAAGAGATCAAGAAGCGGGATCATCGGATCCTCGGTAGGCAACTCGATCTCTTCAGCATCCAGGAGGAAGCGGGGCCGGGTCTCGTCTTCTGGCATCCCAAGGGCGCCGTCATCAGGAATATCATAGAAGGTTTCTGGAAGGAGGAGCATTGCCGGCGCGGTTACAGGTTGGTTTACACGCCGCACGTGGCAAGGAGCATACTATGGCAGAAGAGCGGCCACCTCGACTTTTATCGGGAGAACATGTTTCCTCCCATGGAATTTGAAGAGGGCGACTACATCATAAAGCCGATGAATTGCCCATTTCACATCCTGATCTTCAAGGACGGGATGAAGAGTTACCGGGACCTTCCGCTGCGCTTTGCGGAACTGGGGACAGTCTACCGCTTTGAACGTTCCGGCGTCTTGCACGGTATCAAGCGGGTGCGTGGATTCACCCAGGACGATGCCCATATCTTCTGCCGGCCGGATCAACTGCGGGAGGAGATAGAGGCACTGATCGACTTCACCCTCTTTTTCCTGGGGGCATTTGGATTCGAGGAATACGAGGTCTACCTAAGCACGAGACCCGAGAAGTACGTGGGGTCAGAAGAAAATTGGGAACTTGCAACCGACGCGCTGAAGGAATCCCTCTCGGCCTGTGGGCTGAAGTACCGTATCGATCCCGGGGAAGGCGTATTCTATGGTCCTAAGATAGATATCAAGATCAGGGATGCCCTCCACCGGGTCTGGCAGTGCACTACGATACAGGTCGATTACAACCTGCCCGAGAAGTTCAACGTCACTTATATCGGCTCCGACGGTGAGGCCCACCGGCCGATCATGGTCCACCGGGCACTCCTCGGCTCTCTCGAACGCTTCTTCGGTGTATTGATAGAACATTACGGCGGAGACTTTCCACTCTGGCTCGCCCCTGTACAGGCAAGGATCCTCCCGATCACGGACAGGCAACAAGACTATGCCCGCCGAGTGCTCGAGACATTGCTCAGAGAGGCATTTAGGGCCGATGTCGACTCGCGTAGCGAGAAGATAGGCCTCAAGATACGGGATGCCGAATTGCAGAAGATCCCGTGCATGCTGGTCATCGGGGAGAGAGAGGCCTCGAGCGGGGAGGTGTCCCTGAGGCGCAAGGGAAGGGGTGACATGGGGACATTATCTATAAGAGAATTGATTGAAACCATGAAGAAGGAGGTAGCAGACCGGGTCCTACCGTGAACACCTGGTGAAAAGGACTGTGGGAGGTTTATGACCGGTAGGGCATGATGGGGGAACGAAGCGGGCCATTTGCTGGGCAGGAACGCATGACCGCTGATAAAACGGTTGACATAAAACATCTATTGTGATATATCTTAATACGCTATCAGGAATTCCCACCAAGTGAAAAGAAGGAGTTGGAAGGCTCCTCACCTGGTTGGTCTTTATATGTACTGGCGGGTTTATTAACTACCGGGAATCTTACCTTTGGATTACCCATGGAGTTACACCTTGTTATCCGGCTGCCCGTGACGGGGGCCGCTTCACCCTTAAAAGATCAGGAGGAATAAGAGATTCAAAAAAGAGTCAGAGTAAACAAGCAGATCAGACTATCGCCGATTCGCTTGGTTGGTGTGGACGGCCAGCAGGTCGGCATTGTTCCTACGGAGGAAGCGTTACGTCTTGCCGAGGAAGCCGGGCTCGATCTGGTGGAAGTGGCCCCACAGGCAAAACCTCCGGTCTGCAGAATAATGGATTACGGGAAGTACAAGTACGAGGAGAGCCAGAAGGCCAAGAGAGCGAAGAAAAAGCAGCATATCATCCAGGTCAAGGAAATCAAACTTCGGCCCAAGATAGAAGATCACGACTTTGAGTTCAAACTGCGGCACGCCCGGAATTTCCTTTCAAAAGACAACAAGGTGAAGGTGACCCTGATGTTCCGGGGAAGGGAGATCGCGCATATCGATCTTGCAAGGGCGGTCATGGAGCGTTTCGCAGAAAGCCTTGAAGAGGATGGTGTCATAGAAGTGCCTATCAAGCGCGAGGGGAGAAACCTGGTAATGGTTGTCGGACCAAGAGGTCGAAAGTGACTTAATCTGATAATGCATTGTTAGGCAATAAGTTGTGAAGTTATGGTGAAGTATTGCAGGAGGTTTTTAAGACGTGCCTAAAGTAAAGAGCAACCGGGGGGCAACAAAGCGATTCAAGGTGACATCCACCGGGAAGATAAGGAGATTGAGTTCGCACCACAGTCATATCCTCACTAAAAAGACGAGGAAGAGGAAGAGGCAACTTAGAAGTGGAAAACTCGTTGATGGGAGCGACCTGAAGAGGGTCAGGAGGATGCTGTAATTCAATTGATCGATTCATGCACCATGGCAAGACCATTTTTCCCTTATGCGCCAACTCATCAGGAGGTTGTTAAATGCCCAGGATAACGAGCGGGCCGGCCGTTCATCGGAAGAAGAGAAAGATACTCAGTGCCGCCAGGGGCTATCGTGGCGGCAGGAGCAAACTCTACAGGACGGCGAAGGAGAGCGTCAATCGCGCCCTGGCCTATGCCTACAGGGACAGGAGAAGGAGGAAGAGGGATTTCCGCAGGCTCTGGATCATTCGGATCAACGCCGCCGCCAGGAAGAACGGGCTCTCATATAATCGTTTCATCGAGGGCCTGCAAAGGGCGGATGTCGGGATCAACAGGAAGATCCTTGCAGACCTGGCTGTAAGTCACCCGGAGGAGTTCTTTCGCCTGACGGAATTAGCCAAAGAGGGCCTTAAGTCGTGAAAGATGTTGACTACCATACCCTTTTAAAAGATATCGAGGCCAGGGCCCTGAGAGATATCGAGAATGCCCAAAGTGAGAAGGCGGTCGAGGAGATCAGGGTCGCTTATCTGGGACGAAAGGGGAAACTCAGCGAATTCATCCGTGACCTTGGCAGGATCCCCCTGGAAGAGAGGCCCGGGGCGGGCAAGGAGGCCAATGCCGTCAAGGCCCGCTTGGTGGAGGCCATTTCAAGCAAGAGGCGAGCAATGGAGATGGCCGAGAGGTCGATGCGTCTGGAGTCAGAGTCGGTCGATGTCACGCTCCCGGGAAGGGATACCTGGAGCGGTAGCCTTCATCCATTGAGCCTTGCCTTCCGTGATATCGTGGATATCTTTTATGGTATGGGGTTTTCCGTTGCCCTGGGACCAGAAGTCGAACTCGAATATTATAACTTTGAGGCCCTCAACGTGCCCAGGGATCATCCGGCCCGTGACGAACACGACACCTTCTACCTGTCGGATGACGTCGTTATGAGGACCCATACCTCCCCGGTTCAGGTCCGGGTCATGGAAAAGACTCGGCCACCCGTGAAGATCATTGTGCCGGGGCGCGTGTTCCGCTGCGACACGCCGGATGCGTCTCACAGCCCGGTCTTCCATCAGGTCGAGGGGTTGTATGTGGACGATGGGGTTACCTTCCCTCAACTCAAGGGATGCCTGCAATCATTTGCAAAGGAGATGTTCGGCCCGGGGACGGGGACGAGGTTTCGTCCCAGTTTCTTTCCGTTTACCGAACCGAGCGCGGAAGTGGATATCTCGTGTGTTTTTTGCCGGGGTGGGGGTTGCCGGGTATGCAAGGGGACGGGATGGCTCGAGGTCCTCGGCGCTGGAATGGTAAATCCTGCGGTATTTGAAGCGGTCGGGTATGACCCGGAGAGATACACCGGGTATGCCTTTGGGTTGGGTGTGGAGCGGATCGCTATGTTGAAATACGGGATAGACGATATACGGACGTTCTACGAGAATGATGTCCGCTTCCTGTCACAATTCTCGTGAAGGGGAAACCCATTGAAGGTCAGCCTGAACTGGATCCGGGACCTCATTGATTTCGATATGGAGCCCCATGAACTGGCGGACCGCCTGACCATGCGGGGCCTGGCGGTAGAGGATGTGGAGCATCTGTGTCCAGAGGTCCAGGGTGTCGTTACAGGGCGTGTGACGGAGGTCAAGAGGCATCCCAACGCCGACAGGCTGGTGGTATGCAGAGTCGACGCGGGCCAGGGTCGATCTTACAGGGTGGTGTGTGGGGCCCCTAACGTTACAAGGGGAGCGATATACCCCTTTGCACCTCCGGGGGCCGTGTTGCCGGGTGGGGTGAAGATCAAAGAGCGCCCTGTCCGGGGAGAAGTCTCAAGCGGGATGCTCTGTTCCGCCAGGGAACTGGAGATCGGCCCTGAAGCGAATGGGATCTTAGAACTCACTGATGTGGTGAATGTCGGAGCGGACATCGTCAGGGAACTCGGCCTGGAAGACTATATCTTCGATATCGAGGTGACGGCCAACAGGTTCGATCTATTCTCCCACGTGGGTGTCGCGAGGGAGGTCCGGGCTATCGTCGGAGGCGAGTGGAGACATTACACTCCTCTCGTGAAGGAGGGGGGGGAGGGGATCGATTCCATTATGGACGTTGATCTGCAGTCCCCGCATGGATGCCCGCGATACATGGCTCGCATCATTCGAGGCGTTACGGTAGGCCCATCGCCATTCTGGCTGTCGCGCAGACTGGAAGCGCTCGGCCTGCGTTCGATCAATAACGTTGTTGATGCATCCAACTATGTCCTTCTCGAGTTGGGACACCCCATGCACACATTTGACATAAACAACATCTCTGGCCACAAGATATTGGTGAGGCAGGCCTTCGATGGAGAGAAGATAGTTACGCTCGATGGGGAAGAAAGGGAGCTCGACCGGGAAACCGTGGCGATAGCGGATGAAGAAAAGGCCGTGGCCATTGCCGGGATCATGGGAGGCCTGGATACAGAGGTCAGGGAAAATACGAGGGATATCCTGATAGAGTGCGCTCACTTCAATCCCAGCATGATACGTGCATCTTCCAGGAGGTTAGGCCTTTATACCGACGCCTCGTTCCGTTTCGAGCGGTGGGTCGACCCTAACGGTCTTCCATTTGCCCTTGACAGGGTTACGGCGTTGATCCAAGACTTGGCCGGAGGCGAGGTGATGAGGGGTCGTATAGACAGGTACCCGGATGTAGTAAAGGGTGTATCGATCAACCTGAGACCAGGGCGGGTTGGTAAGGTTCTCGGGACAAAGATCGGTGTGAAGAAGATGGTAGACCTCCTGGGACTTATCGATCTTCCAGGTTGTGCCGAGGATAATTTAATAGAGGTCGATGTGCCGACATTTAGGAGAGACCTCATGCTGGAGATAGATCTCATAGAGGAGATCGCTCGCTTGATCGGGTATGACCGGTTAGAGGCGACCGGAGGCGCTCTATTCGATTCAGCCACCCATGTCGACCGCAGGGGAAGGGACGCGATCAAGTCTGTCCTTGTTGCACACGGCTTTCGCGAGGTTTATACTACATCCTTCCTTGGTCCGGATGAGGTAACCACCTTCTTACAGGAGGGGGACCTTGCCGGAATCTGTCGTCTAAGGAACCCTGTTTCCGTCGACGCGGAGGTCCTCAGGCCTTCACTTTTGCCCGGACTGCTGAAGGTGCTCAGGCTCAACCTGAACAGGAACATGCCGGACATTAGAATCTTCGAGACGGGGACGGTATTCGGCCCGGTCCCGAGTAGCGGAAAGGTCCCGGAAGAGCGGTTATCGGTTGCGGGCCTGATGGTTGGAAAGGAATCGCCGGTCCACTGGAGCAATGGCAAGGAGAGGACGTGCGATTTCTTCGATATGAAGGGTGTCTTGAATTCCCTGCTATGCGCGCTGGGTTTCTCACACGTGGCGGTTGACGGTGTGAGCCGGCGGGGCTTTCATCCCGGCAAGTGCGCGTCCATCGAGGTGGATGGCCATCAGGTAGGTCTTTTCGGCGAGATTGATCCGTCTCTACGCAATGAGTTGGACCTGCCCGAGTCACCGCTGCTGTTCGAGATGGATGGAAATTTCCTGGAACAGGGTGAAGGACGACAGCGTTGTGCGAAGATATCGTCGTATCCGGCCGTCAACCGGGACCTTTCCATCCTCGTCCCCCGTGGTGTGAGGTATCGTGATCTTGAAGAGGCTGTCCGGGACATCGGTGGGGAGTTGCTCGAGTCGGTGAGGTTGTACGATATCTATAAGGGGCACCAGGTGCCTAGTGACCAGTTGGCACTGGCATTTTCACTCGTCTTCAGGTCCCTGGAACGTACGTTGAGGGATGAAGAAGTGGATCGACTGATGGAAGAACTGTTTCACCTACTGGAGAAAAAATTCAACGCGAGGCTCAGGCCGATGGCCGGGCCCTGAAGAAGAAAAGACAGGAGGCGGAAGATTATCGAAGAGACTGGAATCGGGGCCGGCGGTGTCTCCCTCCTAGATCGGTTGGAGAGGGGGGTAGCCCGGGTATTGGATGAACTCGCGCGGTCGAGGAGAGAGGCGGCGGGGTTGAGGGCGAGGGTGATTGAACTCGAGAAGGCCCTGAGGGATGGGCGGGGCGAAGAAGGGTTGGATGGATTGCGGGAACGGAACCGCGATCTTCAAGAAAAGATTGAACGAGTCGGGCGTAAGGCTCGGGAGATTTTGAAGAAACTGGATGTGGTTGGTGAAGAGTGACCTGGCGGAGTGGTGTTGGTAGTAGTCTTTACGGGAGTATGGGAAGAAGGTGGGGGATTTAGGCTTGAGTTTGACACGCTTGAGGGAAAATGGGCAGAGACGCTCCGAGTAGCACGAAGGTTAATATCTTTGGAGAAGAACTGGGAATCAGGAGTGAGGTGTCTCCGGAATATACCCGGCGGGTGGCCGATTACGTGGATCAGGCCATGAAACAAGTGGCACGAGTGACCAAAATTTCCGACGTCCACAAGATCGCCATCCTCGCTGCAATGTCCATTACCAATGAATTTTTCCAGGTGAGGGAAAAGGCCGGTCAAATAGACGAAGAGCACAGGCGCCGGCTTGAAGGGATGCTAAGGAGTCTTCAGGAGGGGTGTGACCTCGGCGATTAGTGGAGACTTCGATGAAGCCCCTTGTCAATTCAGGAAAAATTTATTATACTGATAGTAGAAAATCCCTGCACCGTGTGTGGCGAAAAGCGAAATTTTGAGCCAACACTAACTGACCGGGAATCTGTCTCCGTTGCTTGACTACATGCCCGTAGATCCGGGAAGTGAGATGTCAACGGGAAGATACCCACACTATATGAGTCAGGTTCAAAAGATCCTTTTCTCCCACCGAGCGCGGGGATTTTTTATTTCACCTGAATTAAAATCAGGAAAGTCTGGAGAGAAAAATGTTAGGTTACCCCTTTGTCTATGTCCTGGTTGGATCTCTCCTCATTGCTACCGTCGCTTTCTTTCTCGGATTCATCTTAAGGAAGAGCATCTCCGTGAAGGCGATCCTGGAAGCCGAGCGGAAGGCTGAAAGAATCATCGACGATGCAAGGCACGAAGGAGAGAATATCAAGAAAACCGCAGCAATTGAGATGAAGGAGGAACTCTACAAGGCAAAGGTAAAATTTGAAGAGGAGACCAATGAACGCCGTAAGCAACTGGGGCAAATGGAGTGGAAATTCAAGGATCAGGAAGCAACCTTCACCCGTAAACTTGATCTCATCGAGAAGAAGGAGCGGGAACTCAAGCGATTGAGCGAGGAATTCCTTGATCGTGACAAGGCGTTGAAGGCCAAGGAATCTCGTCTTTCCCAGTTGATTCATGAACAGAACCAACGGCTCGAGCGAATTGCAGGCTTGAGCGCGCTGGAGGCGAAGAAAGAACTGATTGCCAATCTTGAAGAGGAAGCGAGGCTCGAGGCATCACAGACTCTCAAGGAGATAAAGGAGAGCACCAAGCGGATTGCTGAGAAAGAGGCAAAAAAGATCATTGTAGATGCCATTCAGCGATGCGCCGCGGACCAGGTGGTAGAGTCGACGGTCTCCGTCGTATCCTTGCCGAACGACGAGATGAAGGGACGGATTATCGGCAGGGAGGGCAGGAACATCAGGTCCTTCGAGATGGCTACCGGGGTCAATGTCATTATCGATGACACGCCTGAAGCAGTGATCCTGTCCGCGTTCGACCCTGTCAGGAGGGAGACCGCCAGGATTGCCCTCGCAAAACTCGTGTCGGATGGCAGGATTCATCCGGGCAGGATCGAAGACGTCGTGGGGAAGGCCACGAAAGAAATAGAGGAGATCATACAGCAGACCGGGGAGGAGACGGTATATGAACTGGGAATTCACGGTCTTCACCCCGACCTGATTCACCTGATAGGCAAACTGAAGTATCGGACGAGTTACGGTCAAAATGTGCTTCAGCACTTGAAGGAGTCGGCCATCATCGCCGGGTTGATGGCGAGCGAACTGAATTTCGATGAAAAGACCGCAAGGCGTGCAGCACTCCTCCATGACATAGGTAAGTCTCTTACCCATGAGAGCGAGGGGACGCATGTCCAACTCGGCGTCGAGTTGGCGAAGAAATACAAGGAAGACCCGGTCATCGTTCATGCGATAGAGGCCCATCACAATGATGTCGAACCAAAATCGGTGATCGCGGTGCTCGTGCAGGCGGCGGATGCACTCTCTGGTGCCAGGCCCGGGGCGAGGCGTGAGACGTTCGAGACGTACATACGGCGCCTTGAAAAACTCGAAGAACTCGCTGATTCTTTCTACGGTGTACAGAAGTCCTATGCAATCCAGGCCGGACGTGAGATCCGCGTGATCGTCGAGCCTGATGCAGTTGATGACACGAACACGGATCAGATGTCGAGCGAGATAGCCCGGAAGATAGAAAAAGAACTGGAGTATCCCGGCCATATCAAGGTGTCGGTCATCAGGGAAGTCCGATCAGTGGATTACGCTCGTTAGGGAGTAAGTGGTAGATTGAAGATCCTGTTTATCGGAGATATAATAGGGAAGGCGGGTCGGAAATTCTTGAAGGGGGCCTTCGCGGAGTTTCGGCAGGCCGAGGATATAGACTTTTGCATCGCCAATGCGGAAAATGGTGCCGGTGGATTCGGATTGACCCCCGACTCCGCTGATGAACTATTCTCGGCGGGAATTGATGTGTTGACGAGCGGAAACCACATCTGGGACCGCAAAGAGATCATGCCATATATCGACAAGGAAGAGAGACTCCTCAGGCCTCTCAATTACCCGCCCGGGACCCCGGGAAGGGGTATGGGAGTGTTTCATGCTCAAACGGGTGCCGCGATCGGCGTCCTCAACCTGCAGGGAAGGGCATTCATGCCGTCGATTGATTGCCCTTTCCGGAAGGCGGACGGCGCCATAGAGCGGTTGAGGGAAAAGACCAGGACGATCCTGGTGGACTTTCACGCGGAGGCGACTGCAGAGAAGATAGCGATGGGCTGGTACCTGAATAGTAGGGTGAGCGGCCTCATCGGGACGCACACACACGTCCAGACGGCCGATGAGCGTGTCCTCGACGGAGGGACCGCCTACATCACCGATGCCGGGATGACAGGCTCCATATCCGGGGTCATAGGGATGAGGAAAAAGGAGGCGATTCAGAGGTTCCTCACGCAGTTGCCGAGACGTTTCGTCCCGGATGGTTCAGACGTCAGGATGATGGGGGTCGTTTTGGAGGTGGATGATCAGTCGGGCAAAGCGGGTTCGATCCGCAGAGTGGTGTATGCCCTAACCAACTGATATGGAATGGGGGTTCGACGATTGCAGTGCAGGTTGATAAACGGGACCGAGATATCCGCAGGGATCAAGGAGGAAGTCAGGTCGGAAGTCAAGAGTATGGCCGGCAGGGGCCTGCGCCCGGGCCTGGCGTTCGTCCTGGTGGGAGATAATCCCTCATCAAGGGTATACGTCAGGATGAAGAACAGGGCGTGCGACGAACTGGGTATCTATTCGATCACCCGTGCCCTTTCCGGCAATGCGACCGAGCGGGAACTCCTCGATGTGATCGCATCTCTAAACAACGACCCGCGAATCCACGGCATCCTGGTCCAACTCCCCCTGCCTGATCATCTCGACGAGACGGCCATCATCGATTCCATCGATCCGTCAAAGGATGTGGATGGCTTCCACCCGGTGAACATGGGAAGACTCCTTGAAGGCCGGTCATTACTGAAGCCTTGCACTCCCCACGGGATACAGGTCCTCCTGCAAAGGAGCGGCATCAAGGTGGAGGGAAGGCACGTTGTTATAATAGGAAGGAGCAATATCGTCGGCAGGCCCCTTGCAAACCTCTTGCTCCTGAAAGAAGAGGGGGCTAACGCCACGGTGACCGTATGCCACAGCAGAACTCCGGATATCGCGCACTTCACCTCTCAGGCGGACATACTGGTCGTAGCGATCGGAAGGCCGCGCTTTGTAACGGCGGACATGATCCGGCCCGGGGCGGTTGTGGTGGATGTCGGCGTGAACCGGGTGGAGGATCCATCGAGCGAAAAAGGGTATCGACTGGTGGGGGATGTTGACTTCGAATCGGTTCGGGATGTCGCCTCGGCCATTACGCCTGTGCCGGGAGGCGTCGGCCCGATGACTATCGCCATGTTGATGAAAAACACCCTGACGGCGGCGAAGTCCGCCCCGTTGAATGGATAGACGGGGCATTCGTTCCGTTCCTGTTGTTCGCCAGGTGAGGGCCGTTCATCCGTATCGCGGATAGCGACTCCATCGTTGCGCCCGCTCGTAACCCTGCTTGAGACGAATGGATAGAGCGGCCTGATACTGCTGATCGATTGGATTTCGAGAATGGAAGAAATGAACTCGGCGGATGTTCTCACGGTTAGTGAGTTGACAACCTTGATCAGGGGGACCCTGGAAGGAGAGTTTCCATCGGTTTGGGTTCAGGGGGAGGTGTCCAACTTGGTCCGGGCGGCCTCGGGTCACCTCTACTTTTCCCTGAAGGACGAGAGGGCTCAATTGCCGTCCGTTATGTTTCGAAGCAGGAATACGGGTCTCGACTTCGAGCCGAGGGATGGGCTGAGCGTACTGGCCATGGGCAGGGTGTCGATCTACCCACCGTCCGGGCGTTATCAATTGATACTCTCTGAGTTGAGGCCGCTTGGCAGAGGCTTGCTGCACCTGGAATATGAGAGGCTCAAGGAGCGATTGAAGTCAGAGGGTCTGTTCGATGAATCGCGCAAGAAGGCCCTGCCGCAGTACCCATCCGTGATCGGCATAATCACCTCACCCAAGGGCGCAGCAATCAGGGACATGATCTCTATAATCGGCCGTCGTTATCCCATGGCGGATATCATCCTCTTCCCCGTAAGGGTCCAGGGTGAGGGGGCGGCGGAAGAGATCGCTCACGCCATAGAGGCGATGAATCGATGGGGGGTTCCGGATGTGCTGATAGTGGGCAGGGGGGGCGGATCGCTGGAGGATCTATGGGCATTCAATGAAGAAGTGGTCGCGAGGGCGATTTCATCTTCGGTACTCCCTGTGGTGTCGGCGGTGGGTCACGAGATCGATTTCACGATTTCGGACCTCGTCTCCGATATCAGGGCGCCGACGCCCTCGGCGGCCGGCGAGTTGATCGTTCCGGATTCCGACCGGCTGCTGTCCAACCTGAGAATGATGGAGATGAAGATGCGCCGGGAAGTTGAACTCATCCTCGAAAGGCTTACGCGGCGATTTCAATACCTCGCCTCGAGCCATGGACTGAAACGAGTTCCCGGGATGATCGAGGAGATGATTCAGCGGTTGGACCGGCAGCACCTGACGATGAAGAGGGACCTGGCTGAATTGCTTCACGGGATGGAGCAGGGACTTGCCGACCTGGCCGGAAGGCTGGACATTCTCAGCCCGTTGGCCACGCTGGCCCGTGGTTATTCAATAACGTACAGGCTGCCGGGGGGAGGCCTCGTTCGGAAAGCCGCTGTTCTCTCCATGGGCGACAGGGTCGGTATCCGCTTTGAGGTGGGAAAGGCGGAGTGCGAGGTCCTGGAAGTGGAGGAACGATGAGCAAGAGAGACGCCTCGAAGAAGGCCGGTGGCAGGAGTTTCGAGGATGAATTGAAGCGCCTCGGGGAAATCGTGAGTGAACTCGAATCCGAGGGGGTATCCCTCGAGGTGGCCCTCGACCTCTTCGAGGAGGGGACGGCCATAGTCAAGTCGGCCCAGAAGAAGTTGAAAGAGAGTCGGCTCAAGGTCCGCAAGGTCCTGGGGACCGAAGGGGACGACCTGGTCCTGGGGGATCTCGAACCTCGGGAGGAGGGTTATTACCGGGAAGATGGCGAAGGTTGAACCGAGATCAGCGATCTCAGAGGTCCTGGCGGTCGAGGGCGAGCGGCTGGATCAACTGGTTGACATCTGGTTTCCAGGGGATCCGGGTATCGACGATCGTGAAGGACGCATGAAATATGTCATGAGGTCAGGGGGGAAACGGCTTCGGCCGATATTGAGCATACTTGCGTACCGGGCGCTCGGCGGCAGTGGGGATTATATCTATCCGTTTGCACTTTCGTGGGAGATATTGCATAATTTCTCCCTTGTTCACGATGATCTGCCAATTATGGACGACGATGATTACCGGCGGGGCCGGCCGACGCTTCATCGCCTGCACGGGATGAACTCCGCCGTCTTTGCGGGAGTGGATCTGCTCTGCTTCGCCTATGCTCGAGTCTTCGGCCTGGTCCGGGACAGCGATCTTCCACCCCGCGTGGGAAGGGCCGTGCTCTCTGTCTTCACCAGGGGGGCCGGATTCGAGGGGATGATAGGCGGCCAGATGATGGACCTCTACTGGGAGGGAAGGAAGGTGGATGCCGGGGTCGTCGAGGAGATTCACCGCCTGAAGACGGCCAGCATGATCGAGGGCGCGGTGGAGGTTGGGGCTGTTGTGGGGGGAGCGACCGGGGGGAGGCTTGATTCCTTTCGGCGATTTGGCCTGCACCTCGGCCTGGCATACCAGATCGCGGATGACCTGCTCGACAGGAGGGCCGATTTTCAGGCCATGGGGAAGCGTACAGGACGAGACTCTGTCTTGAAAAAGGCGACCTTCCCCTCCGTATTCGGTGAGGAGGTCTCTGAGCGCCGTCTGCTCGAAGAGATAAGGAGGTCGGAAAAAGCGCTCGAGGAGGCTGGGGCGGGGGATTCGATACTGCGACAGGTGCTCGACCTGGTGAGGGAGAGGGGTATGAAGAGGTAGGGAAGGGGAGTCAGGTGCGAGGGGTCGATCAGTGAAGAGGAGGAAGATTCGAGGAAATGGGAAAACTTCTTGATGGCATAAATGGGCCTTCCGACCTGAAGAAACTCACCGTTGAGGAACTGGGGCTCCTTTGCACCGAACTGCGCGAATACATCATCTCGGTCGTCTCCGAGACGGGGGGTCACCTCGCGCCGAGTCTCGGGGTGATAGAGTTGACAGTTGTGCTCCACTATATTTACAATTTCCCGGAGGATATAGTTGTCTGGGATGTCGGACACCAGAGTTATGCCCACAAGATACTGACCGGGAGGAGGGAGGCGTTCAAGACGCTAAGGCAATACGGAGGGCTTTCCGGATTTACCAACAGGTCCGAGAGCCGCTACGATTCCTTCGGAGCAGGTCATGCGAGCACGTCGATATCAGCCGCCCTCGGGTTTGCCGTTGCCCGCGATCACCTTCATAGCGACAATGAGGTCCTTGCAGTAGTAGGGGACGGCGCATTGACCGGCGGGCTGGCGTATGAGGGCCTGAACAATGCGGGGGCGTCCGGCACGGATATCACCGTTATCCTCAACGATAACAAGATGTCTATATCGCCTAACGTTGGGGCGATATCCAGATACCTGACGGGCATTATCACCAATCCCATTTACAACCGAATAAAGAATGAGATATGGCGTATAACCGGCAAGGTTCCGTCGATTGGGGACAGTGTCAGGGTGCTCGCGCGTCGCCTCGAGGAGAGCCTGAAGAGTTTGATCACCCCTGGGATGCTCTTCGAGGTCTTGGGCTTTCGTTATTTTGGACCTATTGACGGGCATAATCTGGAAGAACTCCTGCGCGCCATGAGGAGCGTAAAGGAAATACCCGGCCCGAAGTTTGTTCATGTGCTGACCGTGAAGGGAAAGGGCTATCCTCAGGCCGAAAAGGACTCTGCGCATTTTCATGGCGTAGGCGCTTTTTGCAAGGTCACGGGGAAGAGCAATTCTAAGGGGAGGGGTGTCAGATATACAAAGGTATTGGGCGATGCGCTCGTCGAACTCGGTGCGGGGGACGATAGAATCGTCGCGGTGAGCGCGGCCATGCCTACCGGAACAGGATTGAGCCTCTTCAAAGAGAAATTTCCCGACAGGTTTTTCGATGTAGGGATCGCAGAGGCACATGCCGTGACTTTTTCTGCAGGATTGGCCGCGGCCGGCATGAAGCCAGTTGTTGCGATCTATTCAACTTTTCTGCAGCGGGCCGTAGACCAATTGATCCATGACGTTGCCCTGCAGTCCCTCCCCGTTGTCTTCGTCATCGACAGGGGGGGGCTCGTGGGAGAAGATGGCCCCACTCATCACGGCGTATTCGATCTCTCGTACCTTACGATGATCCCCAATTTCGTGGTCACTGCACCGAAAGACGGCAGTGAACTTCGAAACCTCTTGGTGACAGCGGTTCGCTATGAAGAGGGCCCCTTTGCTATCCGCTATCCGCGGGATAAGGCGGTCACCATCGACAAGGACCCTATGTTCCACGAGATCTTGATGGGTTCATGGGAAGTCCTGGCACATGGAGAGGACGTGGTGATCCTGGCTGTAGGCTCAATGGTGCGTCCCGCCCTCCTTGCCGGAAGAAAACTCAGGGATGCGGGAGTGAAGGCGGAAGTCGTAAACTGTCGTTTTATCAAGCCCTTCGACGAAGTGCTCCTAAAAGAAATATCCCGTCGTTTTCAACTGGTCGTTACGTTGGCGGAGAATACATCAGTCAACGGATTCGGGACGCAGGTGGACGATGCCCTTCATCGCTATGGCCGGTTCCATGGCCGGGTTATGAAACTCGGCATCCCGGACCGGTTCATTCGGCATGGTCCACGCAAGAAGTTGCTGGATGTTGTGGGCCTCACACCGGAGAAAATCACCGCCTCCGTCCTTGAATTCGTAGGGGGGAAGATGGTGGAACAACCACAACGAACGATTTGATCCCCCCTTGTTGGTCCATGTGCGATCGGTATCGTGACGGTCGGGATTGATCTCATTTGAACGAGGAAAGAGACGAATGAGGCTGGGAATCATCGCCAATTTCAGCCACGTGAACACACCATCCGTGGTAACGAAACTCCTGGATTGGTGCAAAGAAAGGGGGGTGGGGGTGGTAGTCGACCATGAATTGCACCAACGAACAGGGAGGAGATACACCTCTTTCAGTTCCACGGATACAATCGATGGAGTTGATCTGGTGGCGGCCCTGGGAGGAGACGGTACACTCCTATCAGTTGCGCGCCGGGTGGGAGATTCTGGCATTCCTATCTTTGGCATCAACCTCGGCGGATTGGGTTTTCTTACGACCTCCTCTCTTGAAGAGTTATTCCCCAGCCTTGACAAGATTATATCCGGCGATTATTCGACGGAAGACCGGATGGTGCTGAAGGTGGAGGCCGTCGGGTCGCGAGATGAGCGGCGGACGCTTTACGGGCTCAACGACGTGGTGATCAGCAAGGGGGCGTTCTCCAGGATAATCGACCTCACCGTCTACGTGTCCGACGAGGAGGTCGGGACGTTCAAGGCTGACGGTATCATTGCATCGACCCCCACAGGATCGACCGGCTATTCGCTGTCGGCCGGCGGACCGATAATCTTCCCTACCATGAACCTCATCCTTGTCACGCCTATTTGTCCGCACACACTCGCGGTCAGGCCGTTTATCATCCAGGACGACTGGCCATTGACGGTAGACCTCGGAGACGAGGCCAACCGGGCCAAGGATATCATGTTGACCGTCGATGGACAGGTAGGGGAATCTCTCCGGATCGGAAGGCAGGTTGTCATTTCACGGGCCGAGTATCGCATCAGACTGGTAAGGCCGTTCGGCAGGACATTCTTTTCTCTGCTGAAGAGCAAACTGAAATGGGGTGGTAGAGAGGGGAATTCACGGGAGGGGAAGGCGTGCTGAGATCGCTCCATATCGAAAATTTCGCCATCATGGACCGGGTGGAAGTAGAATTCCACGCAGGCCTCAACGTATTGACGGGCGAGACGGGCGCGGGAAAATCCATGGTGGTTGACGCCATCTCGACGTTGCTCGGCAAGAGGGCCTCCGGCCTGAAGGTGAGATCGGGGGCGGCAAAGGCGGTAATCGAGGGGTTATTCCGCGTGGATTGTCCCGGCGTTGAATTGTCTCTTCTGATGGATTCCATTGGAATAGAACTCTGCGATGGAGGATTGATCCTGAGGAGGGATATATACGCCTCTGGCGGGGGGAGGTGTTTTATCAACGGCATGATGTCCACCTCTGCCTCGCTGGCAAAGATCGGTGAATGCCTGTGCGATATCCACGGACAGTACATGCACCAGGGCCTGCTAAGGCCCTCAAGACAACTTGATCTCCTCGATGAATATGCCGGGGCGATGGATCTCAGGGACCGAGTTGGGAGGCTTTACAGGGAGATCAAGGCCGTCGAGAGGGAACGGGATGGACTCCTGAGGGGTTGCGAGGAGGTTAGTAGAAGGGTGAGTGACCTCCGGTATGCGGTTGATGATATAGACAAAGCAGACCTCAAGGAGGGTGAGGATAAGGATCTGGAAAAATCTATCGGGATCATGCAGGACTTCGAGCGCCTGCATCGCCTGTGTGGAGGTGTCCTCGTGCGATTGAGCGGAGAAGAGGGTTCCATCATGGCTGGCCTTAAGTCGTCCGTCAAGGCGCTTGAGGAGGCCGGGCGAAGCGATGAGGAACTCTTGGTATTGGCAGGGGAACTCGAAGGTTGCTGTTTTCAGATAGATGAGTTGTCCGAACACTTGAGGATATACCATGAGAAACTGGTCCACGATCCATCTCGCCTCGAGGAGTTGTTGGAGAGGCGCGAGTTGGTCAGGAGGATGAAGAAAAAATACGGGTCTACGATCTTGGAAGTGATCGAGTACCGGAGGAGGGCATGTGAGGAGATAGAGGCCCTCGAATCGGACAGTTCAATGGTTGCGGAACTGGAGGAGCGCTTGAAGGAATTGAAGTCTGAACTCCTCCGGGAGGCCGGTATGCTGACCGACCTGCGGGTGGATCGGGCCCCCGCGTTGGAGAAAGAGGTCGTGAACGGCCTGAGAGAATTGGGGATGGAGCAGGCTGCTTTCAGCATAGAGATCTCGCCAAGGGAGCATGGCGTGGTGGACGGCCTGGGCGCCGAGCGCGTATCGTTTCTCATCTCTACCAATACCGGTGAGTCGCTCAAGCCCCTATCGGGCGTCGTTTCGGGTGGAGAACTGTCGAGGATCATGCTCGCCCTGAGGGCATTACAGGCACGGAACGAATCCGTTCCCACCCTGATATTCGACGAGGTGGACTCGGGGATCGGGGGACAGACGGCCCACGCGGTTGGACGGAAACTGCACAAGGTATCCCGGGGCAGGCAGGTATTCGTTATTACGCATCTTCCACAGATTGCTGCCCGTGCCGATCACCACTTTTCAGTGAAAAAGTTCGTAACCGGAGGGAGGGCCAGCGTTCGAATCGAAGAACTTCGAGGCGATAGCAGGGTCGGGGAGATCGTCCGAATGATGGGAGGTAATGCGCGCAGCATGGCCTCGAGACGTCATGCCGGCGAGTTGCTGGGTAGTAAGAGAAAAGGTTCCTAAAGAGAGTTGATAGCATGGGGGGGTGGACAGGAGCGACACACATCAACAGGCTCAGGATATGGACGATTTCCAACCTCCTGTCCGTGTCGAGGGTCCTCCTTATTCCTCCTATTTATCATTTTCTGAGGAGGGGGAGGGGATCGGACAACGTAATAGCCGTCTCCCTGATGCTCGTTGCGGCGATGTCGGATGTCCTGGACGGTATTATCGCCAGGAGAACGGGAGTCGAGTCGAGTTTGGGCAAGATCCTCGACCCACTGGCGGATAAGATTTGCATCGGGGCCATGATCATCCTCCTCGTTACGCTCAGGGGATTCCCGGTATGGCTGGTCGTCGTGGTGATCGGGCGCGACCTCTTGATCATTGTCGCCGGCTCACTGCTGGTGGGTAATAGGAAGGTAGTCCTGTCTTCCAATTGGCTGGGGAAGGTGACGACCCATTTCATGGCGCTCTTGATATTATCTTATACCCTCAGGTGGGAGTGGGCTTACAGTTACTTGATAGCCGGCGGCCTTTTCTTCTTGATCGCCTCTACAACGAGTTACGGAGTAGCAATGCACCATGTCCTCTTTTCTCGGGACGACACGACCTCTGCCGGATGAGGAAGGGGATGTTAGTGCTCAGTTGCGTAAGTTCCCGTTACCCGGGCGGCCAGGAGGACCGGGCCTCTTCCTCATCCGTGGTAAGGTTTGAGGGACTTGGAATAATGAGAATGCTTCACTTCTGTGCCGGGAGCAATCTGGAGGAATCATGCCGGAACTGAGGAGGGATCCCGTTGTCGGGAGGTGGGTCATAATAGCCACGGACCGAGGGAGGCGTCCCTCCGATTTCGGGGCGGTCGAAGAGAAGAAGAGGGGTGGTTTTTGTCCATTCTGTCCCGGCAATGAGGGAGAGACCCCACCTGAAATCACCGCGATACGTTCTGATGGCACCCCCCCCAACACTCCAGGCTGGTCGGTGAGGGTGGTGCCGAACAAGTACCCCGTTCTGCAGATCGAAGGAGACCTCGACAAGCGTGGGATAGGCCTCTACGACAGGATGAACGGTGTGGGCGCGCACGAGGTCATCATAGAGACGCCGGACCATCGACTTGACCTTGTGGACCTGCCGGTAGAGCAGATCTCCAGTGTCATCCGAGTCATTAGGGAGCGGATCAACGACCTGAAAAGGGACACGCGTTTTAGGAATATTCTGATCTTCAAGAACCATGGGCAGGCGGCAGGGGCGTCTCTTGAACACACCCACTGCCAGTTGATTGCCACGCCGACGGTCCCGAAGAGGGTCCAGGAGGAATTGGACGGTTCAAGGAGATACTTCGATTATAAGGAGCGGTGTATATACTGTGACATCATACGACAGGAAATGAACGACGGGGAGCGCGTGGTCAACAGGAACGATCGTTTTGTCTCACTGGAGGCCTATGCCTCACGGTTTCCCTTCGAGACGTGGATTATTCCACTACGTCACCAGTTCCAGTTAGGCCGTATAGATGACGACACGGTGCCCTCCCTGGCGGAGATCATCAAGGACACGCTCACGAGGATCAAGCGTTCATTGAATTCACCCCCCTACAACCTAATCATACATTCTTCTCCCCTGGAAGATGGTGATTATCCTTACTTCCACTGGCATATCGAGATCATGCCGAAACTCACCAAGGTCGCCGGGTTCGAATGGGGATCGGGGTTCTATATCAACCCTACTCCTCCAGAGGAGGCAGCGCGGTACATGAGAGATCTCGACATAAAGTCATAGAGGTCATGGCAAGGCCTGCTGAGAAACTCAAGATAGTTTATGTCTCCTCCGAGGCTTCGCCGCTTGTCAAGACGGGCGGGCTGGCCGACGTGGCCGGATCACTGCCGCAGGCCCTTGCGGACCTGGGTCACGACGTATCGGTCTTTCTCCCCGCTTACAAGTGTATCAACAGGGAGAAGTACCCGCTCCTCTCGGAATCGGCCGTCCTTCAGGTTCCGCTCGGCGGGGAAGAGAGACGGTGTGGTGTCCTAAGGTCCGGTGCCATTTCGGGCGTATCGGTTCGCCTGATCGATCAGCCGGACCTCTTTGGAAGGGACGGCCTGTACGATGAAGGGGGCATTCCCTACCCTGACAATGCGGTCCGCTTTGCCTTCTTCCCCCGCGCTGTCATAGAACTTATCCGCCTGGAAGGCAACCCTCCCGATATCATCCACTGTAATGACTGGCAGAC
Organism: uncultured Gemmatimonadota bacterium; assembly: GCA_964573995.1. GTDB lineage: Bacteria > Gemmatimonadota > CAZMKB01 > CAZMKB01 > CAZNLH01 > CAZNLH01. The sequence continues at coordinate 41,232 of CAZNLH010000011.1, read as the reverse complement.
TGCTCTTCTACCAGTCTTCCTCAAGACATGTTACCGTGACGATCCCTGTTTCAGGTCGACGCAAGTCCTTTTCACCATCCACAACATCGCTTACCAGGGCACCTTTCCCCAGTGGATGCTCGGGGAGATCGGGCTGCCGGAGGGGTTGTATGTTACCGAGGGAGGGCTTGAATTCTACGGCAAGATATCTTACCTCAAGGGGGGGATCCTCTTTTCGGACCTTATCACGACGGTCAGCCCGAGTTACAGCAGGGAGATCCAGACGGAGGAATACGGGTTCGGCATGGAAGGGGTACTAAAGAGTCGTGCGGACAGTCTGGTCGGAGTCTTGAACGGAATAGATGTTCAACAATGGAACCCGGCCGCTGATTCCTACCTGCCCGAGGCCATCGGCCCTGGAGATTGGGAGGAGAGGGAAAGCGTGAAGCGCACCTTGATGAAGGTCTGCGGGCTCGATTATGAGGAGGGGATTCCGTTGGTGGGCATAGTCTCCCGGCTTGCCGGGCAGAAGGGATTCGACTTGATAGAGGCGGCGGCGGATCGGATAATGGAATCCGGAGTATTTATGGTAGTGCTTGGGAGGGGTGAGAGGCGTTACGAAGAACTCTTTCTGGGGCTGAAAGCGAGGTATCCGGACAGGTTGTTTGTAAGGTTGGACTTCGACGATCCGCTCGCACATTTAATCTACGGGGGGTGTGATATCTTCATGATGCCTTCGAGGTATGAACCTTGTGGCCTGGGCCAGATGATCGCAATGCGTTACGGGGCGGTCCCCCTGGCCAGGAAGACGGGTGGCCTGGCGGACACCATTATCGATGAGGGCGGCAAGCGAAACGGTTTTCTGTTCGAGGAGTTTTCCCCTTCATCGCTCCTGAGGGCCTTTGATAGGGCGCTCAAGGCATATCACAAGAGGGAAGGCTGGCGCGAGATCATGATGAACGGGATGAGAGGGAATTATTCCTGGAGGGCGTCTGCGGGACGCTACCTGGAAATCTACCGTAATATGGCCCGAAAGGTAAAGGACGGGGTGAGATCATGAGATCGGGATACCGGGAGCCTCTCACGCTCCCCGGGGAAGAGAGGGTTGGAGAGTTGTGCCGGAAGTTCGGCTCAACGCGGGTGGTGGTACTTGGGGACGTCATACTGGACGTGTACTTGTGGGGCAATGTCCAGCGGATTTCACCGGAGGCGCCCGTGCCGGTCTGCAGGATAAGGGAAGAAACGGTCATGTTGGGAGGAGCCGCCAATGCGGCCGTGAATATCGCCGCTCTCGGGGGGGAGGCCGTGCTTGTAGGGGTGGTGGGCGATGACGAGTCCGGAGATGAACTCCGAGGCAAACTGGAAGAAGCGGGCTTATCCGTCGATACCCTCATCTGTGACGGGGGGCGTCCCACGACAAGGAAGACCCGTGTCTTCGCGGATACTCAGCAGGTGGTACGTGTGGACAGGGAGGAGAGCGAAGATGTCAAGGGCGAGGTGGCGGAAAGGATAATCGGGGTCCTTGAGGGAGCACTCAGGTCGTCCGCTGCAATCATCCTGCAGGATTACAACAAGGGGACGCTGTCGCCCGGGGTCATCCGGGATGCTGTCTCGATGGCCAGGGAAAGGGGGCTTGTGATTTCCGTCGATCCAAAGTTCAGGAACTTCTTCGAGTACCGTGGCGTGACTTTATTCAAGCCCAATCTTCGTGAAATGGAGCACGCCTTCGGCTCGTTTCAGCCGGGGAGTCCCGGCCTCGAAGGCCTTATGAAGAGCCTCAAGGTAAGGACGGAGAGCAAGAACATCCTCCTTACACGTGGTGAAGACGGCATGATTCTCCTCGACGAGGACGGCGCCTTCACGCGGGTGCCCGCAATCTCCCATGAAGTGTACGATGTGTCGGGGGCGGGCGACACCGTCATAAGCACCGCAACGCTGGCTATGGCGGCGGGCGGCACCGCCAGGGAAGGGGCCATACTCGCCAACTATGCCGCGAGCGTCGAGGTGCAGAGACGCGGGGTGCGCACCGTTACCCGCGAGGAGATCATGGAGGCCATGCGCAGGCATAGAGGTCCGATTGAGACTTGAAAGGGGACAGGGAGAATCCGCCGTCCTGTCGTTGCGCCGGGCGGTTGACTGGAGAGAGAGGGCCGGGAGGGAAGGGAAGAGGGTGGTCTTCACGAACGGCTGTTTCGACATAATTCATCGGGGCCACGTGGAGTTGTTGCGCGAGGCGGCATCCCACGGGGATCTCCTCATCGTCGGCCTCAATTCGGATAGTTCGATCAGGCGTTTGAAGGGTGGCGGCAGGCCCTTTGTCTCGCAAGGTGACAGGGCGGTGATAGTGTCTTCCTTCAGGTACGTCGACCGGGTCGTTATCTTCGAAGAAGAGACCCCGCTGAGGCTGATCAGAGAGTTGAGACCGGATGTACTTGTGAAGGGTGGTGACTACGTGTTGGAAGAGATCGTGGGGAGGGATATCGTTGAGGGTGACGGGGGAGAAGTGGTGGTAGTCCCCTATCTGGAAGGTTGTTCGACCTCCGGTCTCGTGGACAGGATCCGGGAGAGCCGGGCTGAGGGGTGATAGTGGACGGGTGTACTGGAAGGAGGACGGGGTGGTTATCGACAGGGAATCGAGCATGGAAACCGGCAATGAAGGGGGCCGGAGATTGAGGACCGACGGAAGGGGCCCCGAAGAATTGAGGCCCATTACGTTTCGCAGGGACTTCCTAGAGAATCCTTTCAGTTCCTGCCTGGTCACCATGGGCAGGACCATGGTCCTCTGCACGGTCACCATCGTGGATGATGTCCCGCAGTTCCTCAGGGGAAAGAACTCGGGATGGGTAACGTCGGAATATTCGATGCTGCCGGGAAGCGGGAGCACGAGGGCGATACGTGACAGGAACAAGGTGACTGCCTCCGGGAGGACTCTCGAGATCCAGCGCATGATCGGGCGGTCGATCCGGGCCGTTGTCGACCTCGGCCTCCTGGGCCAGCGAACCGTGTGGATAGACTGCGACGTCCTCCAGTCGGACGGGGGCACGAGGACGGCTGCGGTCAACGGCGCCTCTGTCGCATTTCACGATGCGATGTCCAGGATGGTGGCCGGGGGATTGGTTAAGCGATCTCCCATGAAGGAACTCATCGGGGCCGTCAGCGTGGGCATAATCTCGGACTTTCCCCTCCTCGATTTGTCCTACGAAGAGGATTCCAGGGCCGAAGTGGACATGAATCTGGTGATGACGGAGTCCGGGAAACTGGTCGAGATCCAGGGAACGGCCGAGGGAGAACCATTCGACCGGGGTGACCTGGAGACCTTCCTCGAGATGGGAGAGAAGGGCATCAAGGAGATCTTACAGGTCCAGAGGGAGAGCCTTGGCAGGGGATGACCATCCGCCCGGTATAATCCTGGCGACGAGGAACCGGGACAAGGTCGAGGAGATCAGGGCGATCTTCGAAGGTTTCCCGGTTCCGATCCTATCGCTGGACGCCTTCCCTTCCGTCCCGGAGGTCGAGGAGGCCGGTTCTTCCCTGAGGGACAATGCCATTCTCAAGGCGATGGCGGCCCATGAGGCCACTAACAGGGTCGCCATGGCTGACGATTCCGGCCTCTTCGTCGATGCCCTTGAAGGCCGTCCGGGTGTCCTGTCCTCCAGATTTGCCGGAGAGGGCGCGACATACGCGGATAACAACGAGAAACTCCTGCGGATGATGGAAGGCATCCCCTGGGAGGAGAGGAGGGCGAGGTTCATCTGCGTGGTGGCCGTTATCCTTGCAGGCGGCGGCAGCCGCACCTTCCGGGGAGAGGTCGAAGGGGTGATAACGGAAAGGCCTCGTGAAGGGCGGGGATTCGGCTACGATCCGCTCTTCTATCACCCTCCGTCGGGGAAGACATTCGCGGAGATGGCCAAAGGAGAAAAAAACAGCCTCAGTCATAGAAGCCTCGCCTTCCGGGCCGCCAGGGAATTCCTGAGGGGGGCCTTTGCGGTATAGCCCTTTCCTCGTTCAATACACCGCTTGGGGGCGTGATATATCGCGCGGACCGGGTCGCCCGGGATTTATGCCCCTTGACGATCCGTTGGTGCTGAGCCCGGTGATATGTATAGTAAGACTTCTGTCCACTATTTGGAGTAGGAGCGGTCATACATGAAGCATGGAACACCATGTCAAGAGACAAGGGGGTTGTGAGCCCAACCGCTCGATTTCCTTCGGCTCGAGAGGACTCTCGGGAGACAGGCCTCATCGCCCTCAATAAAAGCAAGGAGGTGTTTTGATGAAGTACGCGAAGGTAACCATGTTGGCGGCGTCTATTCTCTTCATCCTCGCACTCAAGCCTGCCTTATCATCGGATCTGCAAGTAAAGAGGCCAATAAAGCGACTGGATCGGTTTTACCCGGTCATCTCGTCACGTGAGGTACTGAAATCGAAGAACCACCTCCTGCAGTCACCCGGTACTGTGCTCGATTCCACCTATTACGACTGGCAGCGGAACGGAGGCCTCGACGATCACATCGACATGTTCGACGAAGATGGAGCCGGTAAGGTCAATGCAGTATGGATGGTCTCCTACCGTGAAGATATGAGCGACAGATGCATGAACTATTACTTCTGGAACGGGGCGATGTGGGATGATCCACCCGGAGGTATGTGCATCTTCCCGGACCGGAGCGGGTTCGGTTCCATGTCGCAGTTGGCCGACGGGAGCCTGGTCGCCTGTGGACACATGGATCCTGACGGGCTTGGAATCCGCGCCTTCTCCGCGATTGATTCATTTCCAGGACAACGTGCCTTCTCTTACCATGGGACATCACCCGACACCCTCGGGATCTGGCCCCGAATCACCGCCAACTCGGACGGCTCCATAGTTATAACGGGGACTGATCAGTTGACCTATGATGTCTCCTGGGCCAAGGCGCCCGACAGGTATTCCGACTTCGGGCCATGGACGAACCTCAGGTTGATCGCCCCCGACTGGATGGATGGCGACATGGAGTGGCCGACAATCGACTCAGGTACAAACGGCCGGGTCGGGATCGTGATCCCCGATTATGCAGGATCTGTGCGATATTTCCATTCAACGGACGCCGGGGACAGTTTCACTCCCTATACCGTCGCCCCGGCCGATACGGCCGGCCTGCCTTCGGGGATGGACTCCACGGCCGCAAGGCTCGGGTGGATCAACTCGGATATCATGTTTATCGGCCAGGAGCCGCACGTCGTCTGGTCAGCAGGGCAGGGGATAAATCTGGGGGGAAGTTACGGCATCATTGATTACAAGGCCACCATCTTTCACTGGAGCCCGAGCACGGGGATCGATACGGTTGTTGTTGCATGGACTCAATCTGTGGACGAGACGCGTAATGACTACGTCCCGACGCCGTACAATCACCTTTCGGTGGACTGGCCGTCGATTGGTCTCGCCTCGGACGGACACACATTGGTCGTGGCATTCACGGCCTTCAATACCGAAGATATCGATGAGAGTGCGATCCCACCGACCGGCTACGTGGATATCTGGATTACCTCCTCTCAGGACAACGGCAACACCTGGTCCAAGCCCGTGAATATCACGAACCCCGACGGGACGGTACTGGGGTGGGACGACCGCTACCCCTCCATCGCAAAGGCAAGTATGGAGACAGGGGCCGATCATGGAAAGGACGTCTACATGGTCTACCAGTCGGACGACCTTGCGGGGACGCATGTGCAGGGGACGGAAGGGGGTACGAACATGGACTACGTCAAGTTCGTCGGTTTTTACCTGGATGCCCTTTCCGAGGACCTTGTCCTCACCGATCCGGACCCGGGGATCGCGGGGATTACCAACACCTTTACCGTAAGAAACGCGACGCCAGGGGAGTGGGTAAAGTACCTCTACGGGTTCACGGGCGGCTCTACCGGACAGTCCGATTGCCTTGGGGTTACTGTGGATATAGAAGATCCCCTCGGTATGGGCAGCGCGATCGCCGACAGCGACGGAAACGCGAGCATCGCGGTCTTCGTACCCAATGGGGCAAGTGGCCAGACCGTCCTCTTCCAGGCCTGCGAGATCTCGAACTGCAGGACTAGCAACCTCGTGGAGTATACCTTTCCATGAGTAGATGCCAATGGTCCTTTGTCTTCCACGATGTGGCCCGTTCAGTCTTCTGGACCTTAGCGACGGCAGTAAGGTGTTTCTAATGCGTTGAGACTTGCAACAGGCTCTTCAACGGTAGGGTTGGATCGGCATGTCACTTCGTCATGGTACCACGGCGATCTATGAGACCGCTGGAACCTGGCAGGTCGCCCGCTCAGTCTGCAGCGGACCGCCAATGAGCGTCCCCCGATTGGTGATACCAGAAGACCCATCCCTGGCCGGACCACATCGCAATACCTGTGCCGGCCCCGATGACCCAGCCGTCACCTGAGACCTCCACCTCGATCTCCTGGGCCTGCTCCGATGTGGCGGTGAAGTACCCCGACCCCTCGTATTTCCGGAACCCGTTCCCTTCTCCCATGTATACGAGTCCGCTGATGTTGATGTCCGTGGTCCCCTCGATGAGCGCCGTCCCTGTGAGTTCCCCGGTGACTATCCCTACGCCCTCGAGTTTGGCGTTGCCGTTTCCTTCTCCAATGAAGGTGCCGTCACCGGATACCGAGCCGTTTCCCCCGCCGAGGAGTTCGGAGAGATCCTCGCTCCCCTTCACCAATGACAACACCCCGGCAATCTGGCGGCGGTATTGGGCGAGTTGCCGGCCCCAGTCCGTTCCTTGTGAGTTGAGCAGTGTCTCGGGAGAGTTGCCGGAATGTCCGCTGGTTTCAACGGGAGAAAGGGGAAGTTGGGAGTCACACCCGAGAACAATGGGTAGGACCAGCAGCAGGAAAAATGAAACGATGTACCTCATGTCCGATCTTCTCCTCCTATCATGCCTTCGTCGTGCCGGGCGAAGGGCGATAACAGAAACGACAGGACAAAAGGCACCTTTTTGACTCCGAATTATTATACCACGTCCCGAGGGTCGAATAATGTAATACAGATTACACATAGCGATTCACCTTTGCACTCGGTCGAGAAGAGCTCGCGCTGCTTCTTGACGAAAAACGGGAGAACTACAAATGTAGATTTTCCTTGACCTACCAAACATTATAACGTTACCTTAATGATATTGCCGAAGCGCCTGCCGCGTGGTCTCGATCTCGCGCGGCCAGGATAGTCACTGGTCGCCCAGTGCCGACGGGCGAATGTTGAAAGGGGGCAATCATGCGGAGATCGGTCTTCCTGACCTTGTTGCTGTCCTTTATGCTCTATCCCTCTACGAGGGGACTTGCTTACATGGAGAAAGGGAAGGTGGAGTTTTCCACCTCTGCCTCCTTTACGAACATGCGGTGGCACGGCGAGAGCGAAACGGCCCTTCTGTTGCCGGTAAGGGTGGGGAAGTTTCTCGAGGAAAGGATCGAGGTAGAAGGGGAGGCACTCTTTGGCACCCTTGATATCCACAACACGCCAGGTGTCCTCTTTTCCGGCCTCCTGTCCTATCATTTCACAACCAGGTCAAGCGGCGAGCATAACTGGGCGCCCTTCCTCCTGGCCGGCCTGGGGATAACGAACACTGCCCCCCTTTCGACCAATGTAACGTTCGGCGGCTGTGATAATTACGCGGCCGTGTTGAACTTCGGGGCGGGGATCAAGACCTTTTTCGCAGAGCCGGTTGCGGTCAGGTGGGAGTACCGGTTTCAGCATTACACCGGTGACTTTGATCGCACGAACCACATGGTACTGATGGGGGTCTCGGTCTTCCTGCCTTAGGAATTCCGTTCCTCCTTCGCCTCTGACAACATATACCTGCCACTGTGCGGAACCAATCCGTCTCCTTTAGGTATTCTATTCCTTGGTAAGGTCATGGATCTCTTCTCTGATCCAATCCAATAATTGCAGGAAGAAAGGGGGCTTGGATTGCTCTATGCCGCAAGACATCCGTGAATTAAACGAGAAGATAGAGAAAGAGAGCGCCTTTATCGACGCCATCCTGCTGGAGATGGGTAAGGTCATAGTGGGTCAGAAGGAAATGGTCGAGCGCCTCTTGATCGGGCTCCTGGCCAACGGGCATGTCCTGTTGGAGGGCGTGCCGGGCCTTGCCAAGACCCTGGCGGTACGGACCCTGGCGGGCACCTTCCAGGCGAAGTTTCAGCGGATCCAGTTCACGCCCGATCTCCTCCCGGCGGACCTGATAGGGACATTGATCTATAACCAGCGTGACGGTTCGTTTCATACGAAGAAGGGCCCCGTGTTCGCCAACTTCATCCTGGCCGATGAGATCAACCGGTCGCCTGCCAAGGTCCAGAGCGCGCTCCTGGAGGCGATGCAGGAAAGACAGGTCACCATAGGCGAGGAGACTTTCCCCCTCCCCGAACCCTTCCTGGTCCTTGCCACTCAGAACCCCATAGAGCAGGAGGGGACCTACCCCTTGCCTGAGGCCCAAGTCGACCGCTTCATGCTCAAGGTTCGGATAGGCTATCCAGGCAAGGACGAGGAACTCAAGATCGTCAGGCAGAATATTTCTAATACCCCCGATCCGCCCAACACGGTTGCCGAACCGAAAGATATCGTCCGGTCACAGGGCCTCATCCGCGAGATATACATGGACGAGAAGATCGAGCGGTACATACTTGATATCGTATTCGCCACCAGGGGGCCAAAGGAGTATGACCTCCCCGCCCTGTCCCACCTGATCAGGTACGGGGCGTCTCCGCGCGCCTCGATCAACCTCGCCATCGGTGCCAAGGCGCTGGCGTTCATCCGGAGGAGGGGATACGTGATCCCCGAAGACGTCCGGGCGATCGCCCCCGATGTCATGAGGCACCGGATCATCCTGACGTACGAGGCCGAGGCGGAAGAGGTGACTTCCGAGCAGGTAATCCTGGATATCCTCAACAAGATCGAAGTGCCTTAGGTCGGATGGACACGCGCGAGATCCTGAAGAAAGTCCGCATGGTGGAACTGAGGACCAGGGGCCTCGTCAACCAGGTCTTTTCCGGGGAGTACCACAGCGTCTTCAAGGGAAGGGGGATAGATTTTTCCGAGGTGCGGGAATACCAGTACGGCGACGACGTGAGGAGCATAGACTGGAACGTCTCGGCGAGGTTCGATCGTCCCTTCATCAAGATTTACGAGGAAGAGCGCGAACTGACGGTGATGCTCATCGTGGACTTCAGCCGCTCGGGTGACTTCGGGACGGTCCGGCAATTCAAGAACGAGGTGGCGACGGAACTGTGCGCGCTCCTTGCCTTCTCCGCGATAAAGAACAACGACAAGGTCGGACTCATCCTCTTCAGCGACCGGGTCGAAAAGTTCATTCCCCCGAAGAAGGGGAGAAGTCACATCCTGAGGATCATAAGGGAACTGGTCTCCTTCAGGCCTGAGGGGGCCGGCACCGACATCAGGGGTGCACTGGAGTATTTCAATCGGATCATCAACAAGAGATGTATCACGTTCCTCATCTCCGACTTTGTAGGAGGGGGATACGAAAAGATCATCGGGACAGTGGCCCGCAAGCACGATTTTATTGCAGTGGAGGTGGTAGACCCACGCGAGGAGGATCTTCCGCCGGTGGGGCTCCTGAAACTCCGCGACGCGGAGACCGGCGCGGAGAGGTGGATCGATACCGGCAGCAGAAGGGTAAGAGACCTGTATCGAGAATACTGGAAAAGATACCGGGAGGCTTACAGGAGACAGTTCGTTGTAAACAGGGTGGACAGGATCGAGATCCGGCTGGATCGACCGTATATCAGGCCGGTCATCGACTTCTTCAAGTTACGTGAGAGGCGATTCTGATCGAGAAGGGGCGGAGAGAGGAGAACGATATTGAGAATAAACCGCCTGGCCGGCTTGTCACGACAGTCCTTCACGGTGCTGTTGATGGTCCTACTCGCCGGTGCGTCGACTCCCCTCGATGGGTCGGGGAAATCAAAGGTAACGGCGACCGCGAGCGTGGATACCACGGACTACCTCATCGGGGACTGGATCGACGTACGGGTACGGCTCAAGCACCCCGTTGGGACAGTCTTCACCCCCCCTGCACCGGACACCCTTGGAAGATTCACCGTCTTGAAGGCTTCCCCCATACGAAGGGTATCAGACGGTGAGTCGACGACGAGTTTCCGTATCGCACTATATGACACGGGCAGAGTAGCCGTTCCACCGATACACTTTCTGTACCGTTTACCCGGAGACACGGCGAAGTACCAGGTTGCGACTCAGGCCGTCGACCTGACAGTCCACGCGGTCCCTGTGGACAGCACGGGCGACATCAAGGACATCAAGCCGCCGCTCACCCCGGCATACGACTGGAAGGAGATCGCTACATGGTTGGGCCTGGGTATCCTCATCGCCGGGATTGTCGTATTGATAATCCGTTATCTTCGCAGGAGGAAGAAGGTCCCCGGGCAGTCCGCCGGGCCCATTGAGGAAAGGCCCGCGCACGTTGTAGCCATGGAGCGCCTCAGGGCGATTGAAGCGGAGAGGCTGTGGCAGAAGGGACATCGCAAGAGGTATTATACGGAGGTGACTGAGGTGATTCGGGCGTACCTGGAGAGACGTTTCGGTGTCCCGGCGCTCGAGATGACGACTCCTGATATCCTTAGGTTACCTGTGGCGGAGGCAATGCCCGCGGAAGTAAGGGACATGCTCTCATCCATGTTGAGCCTGGCCGATCTCGTGAAATTTGCAAAGTACAGGTCGATGCCTGAAGAGGACAGGAGGTTGATGGAGGAGGGTTATTCCTTCGTGGAAGCGACGGCGGAGGCGCCGAGGGAAAAAGGCGAGGAGGACCCGGCGGAGGCCGAGGCGGGAGTCCGGGCGTGAGATGACCTTTGCAAACCCGCATTTTCTATATTTGCTCCTTGCCGTGCCTCCGGTCGTTGTCTGGCACTTGAAGCGCGGCAGCAAGTCAGAGGCGGATATTAAATTCTCGACGCTCGATCCATTTCTCGAGGTCCCGAAGGTCGGCCGCGAGCGATATCGCCACCTCCCGTTCATATTACGCGTGGCTGCGCTGATACTGATGGTAATCGCCTTTGCAAGGCCGCAGCGCGTGTCGAGGGGACAGAAGATCTTCACCGAGGGGATCGATATCGTCCTCCTGGTCGATGTCTCGGGAAGCATGCTGGCAGAAGACTTTCAGCCCAACAGGATCGAGGCCGCCAAGGCCGTTGCCGCTTCGTTCATAGATGGAAGGATCAGTGACAGGATCGGGCTCGTGATATTTGCTGCCGAGAGTTTCACGCAGTGCCCCCTGACGTTGGATTACAGGGTCCTGAAGGACCTCCTGGCCAAGGTAAAGAGCGGGCTCCTCGAGGACGGAACGGCGATCGGCATGGCGATCGCCAACGGGGTGAACCGGCTCAAGGACAGCAAGGCCAAGAGCAAGGTGATGATACTCCTCACGGACGGCATGAACAACAGGGGAGAAATCGACCCGGTCACGGCCGCACAAATAGCGCGGACCTTCGGTGTCAAGATCTATACGGTCGGGGTCGGAACGAGGGGGGTCGCGCCCTATCCTGTGCAGACGCCCTTCGGGATCCAGTATCAAAATGTCCAGGTGGAGGTCGATGAAGAGACCTTGAAAAAGGTGGCGGATATGACGGGGGGACAATATTTCAGGGCCACGGACAACCAGACGCTGAAGTCTATTTATGAAGAGATAGATCAAATGGAGAAGACGAAGATGGAGGTGCAAGTGTACAGGAAGTATGACGACAGGTACGGGGCCTGGGTCGGTGCCTCCGTCATACTGATCGCGATTGAACTGGCCTTGTCAGGCACCTGGCTCAGGAAGTTGCCCTGATGCGGAGGTCGCCCGGCTCGATGTCGTCTGATCGAAGCGATTAGACCAGGAGGCTATCCCTGACGATGTCCATGATTCGCCTAGCCCATCCCGGTTACCTATACCTCCTGGCGGGCCTGCCGCTCCTGCTCGTTGCCTTCGTCGTCTACCGGAGGCTCGTTGAGCGGTCAAGGAGGAAGTTCGGGAACTTACACCTCATCGATAGGCTTTCCCCGGAAGCAAGCAGGAGGAAGCCCTACTGGAAGTTCGCCATTGTCCTCTTCTCGCTTGGCATGTTGATTATAGCACTTGCTGACCCGCAGATCGGCACGAAGGTGGAAGAGGTAAAACTCGAGGGAGTGGACCTCTTCATCGCCCTGGATGTCTCCAACAGCATGAAGGCGGAGGACATCAAGCCCAACCGGCTGGAGAGGGCCAAACTCGAGATCCACAACCTCATAGAACGGCTCTCGGGGGACCGGATCGGGCTGATAGTCTTCGCCGGCGAGGCATACACGCAGTTTCCACTGACTACTGATTACTCGGCCGCTTCCCTCTTCCTCGACGCGGTGGATACCGACATCGTGCCGGTGCAGGGGACGGCCATCGGGAAGGCGATCGATCAGGCGATGAAATCGTTTGACTTCAAGGAATCCACCACGAGGGTCCTGGTGATTATCACCGACGGCGAGAACAACGAGGGGGATGCCTTCAAGGCCGCCGAGGAAGCGGCGAAGAAGGGGGTGCTCATATATGCGATAGGTATGGGTTCGACATCCGGCGTCCCGATACCGGTATACGACGGGTCAGGTCAGCGCGTTGACTTCAAGAGGGACAAGGATGGAAAAGTAGTCCTGACACGCCTGGACCGAGATTCACTGGAGAAGATGGTCTCATTTGGCAAGGGGAAGTATTACCGGGGAACGGCGGCGCAGGATGAATTGAAAGAGATCTATGACGATATCAATGCACTGGAGAAACAGGAATTCGGCACGAAGCGCTTTACGGACTATGAGAGCCGGTTCCAGTATTTCCTCGGCGCGGCCATCGTCTTACTCTTCATCGATTGCTTCATATCGGAGAAACGGGCGAGGTGGATTACAAGGTGGATACCAGGGAAGTAAACGGGACATCGGGAAGAACGTGGGTCCCTGCCGGGCATTTCATGAAACGGCGCCGGGCATACGGGAGGGGAGGGCTGCCCCCATTTTTCCTCGTGGTGCTCATGCTGACACTCTCCTCGTCCACCTTGCACTCCAGGTCTGCCCGGTCTCTCATCAAGAAGGGGAATGAGGCCTATGCGAAGGAGGATTATCCCGAGGCCGAGGTGGAGTACCGGAAGGCAATCGAGAAGGGCAAGGGCCTCGTGGAGGGAGACTACAACCTTGGAGGAGCCCTCTACAAGCAGGAGAAATACAATGGTTCCGTGCAGGTCTTCGAAGACGCCCTGTCGGCCGCCCGCAGCAATGAGATGAGGGCGAGGACCCTCTACAACCGTGGCAATGCCCTCTTCAAGCAAAAGAGGTACCGCGAGAGCATCGACTCCTACGAGGAGGCCCTGAGGCTCAATCCAAGGGACCAGGACGCGAAACACAACCTCCTGTTGGCCATGAGGATGATGAAGAAGCAACAGGAGAAGAAAAAAGAAGATAAAAACAATGATAAGAACAAGCAGCCCCGTTCATCCAAGGGAAAGAAGCAGCCCGATAAGAAGAAGGGGCAGGGTGATCAGGAGAACAAACCCCAGGACAGGAAACAGCAAGGCCCTAAGAAAGAGGAGTCAAAGGCCGATCAGGAGAAGGAGGAGGGTGCTGGTAGGGAGAGTGCCGAGAAATCACAGGGTAAGGCTGGGGAGAGGAAGATGTCGCGCGCTGAAGCGGAGAGAATCCTGGAGGCACTGAGAAACAATGAAATGGATGTGCAGAAAAAACTCAGGGCCAAGCCTGCGGGGAGCGTCCCGGTGGAGAAGGACTGGTGAGATGGGCAAGGCCCTCTCGGCGGTCGTCCTGCTGGTAGTCCCATATCTCGCGGCACCGCCGGCACTGTTGGCGGGCGATGTCAACTTTACCGCCTCCGTCGATAGATCGAGAGTGGGAGTGGGGGATCAATTCACCCTCTCGTTCGTCCTTGAAAATGCTGGAATGGGAGGTGGGGGGGACCTCGTGCTCCCGGACTTGAGCGGGTTTTACGTCCTCTCGGGCCCCAATAGGTCCTCGAGTTTCCAGTTCATCAACGGCCGGATGTCCTCTTCGGTGACGACGAGTTATACCCTCCAGCCGAAGTCGAAGGGGACCTACACCATCGCCAGCGCCTCGGTGAAGGTTGGCGGGAAGACCTATAGGTCTCAGCCGATCCGCATAGAGGTCGTCCAGGGTCAACCTGTGCCGGCACCCACGGCACCCGGGCCATCGGGAGGTTCGACTCAAGGGGCCGTCCAATCCATGGGCGATAATATATTCCTGAGGGCGGTGGTGGACAGGGACCACGTGATCCAGGGTGAACAGGTGAACTTGACCTTCACGCTGTATACTCGCCTCACCGTAAGCGATTATGCCATTCGAAAGGCCCCGGTGCTCACCGGGTTCTGGAGTGAAGAATCTCAACAGGCCAACAACATCCAGACCACCACCAAGGTCATAGACGGGCGGCGGTACCGCGTCGGAGTGCTCAAGCGGATCTCCCTCTTTCCAACCCAGTCGGGGGACCTGCAGATAGGTCCGATGGAGGTGGAGGCGGCCGTCAAGGTACAGAGGGAGAGGTCTCGCGATCCCTTTGATATATTTTTCCAGGATCCGTTCGGCCGCACCGTCAGCACCATGTTAAGGAGCGATCCGATCACGATCCACGTCGATCCGCTTCCGCCGGGGGCACCCCCTTCTTTCAGGGGCGCCGTGGGCAGGTTCAAGATGCAGGCCTCAATAGACAGGCAACGTGCCAAGACCAACGAGCCCGTGAGCCTCACGGTCAGGCTGTCGGGAGAGGGGAACGTAAAGCTCCTCGAGCCCCCCCAAGTGAGTCTGCCGCCTGGAATGGAGAGTTATCCCCCCAAGGTGCAGGATGACATCAGGGGAGGTGGCGGTATCGTCTCGGGCACGAAGACGTTCGAGTATCTCCTCATCCCGCGCAGCCCGGGGAAGAGCCGGATAGAACCGATACTTTATAGTTACTTCGAGCCTTCCAGCGGACGGTACGTCACCCTGAAATCTAAGGCACTCGATGTCGAAGTCGAGCCTGCGGCCCTGGAGGCCACCTCCGGGCCAGGAGCGCCGGTACGTTCGGATGTCACCGTTCTCAACCGGGACATCCGTTTCATAAAACTCGATGACTTGCACCTTGGCGGTCGGGGGGGATATCTCTTCAGCCGCCCCCTGTTTATCGGCATGCTCCTAATTCCCCTCTTCCTTTTCGCCGGGGTAGTGGTATACGTGAAGAGGTCCCGGAGGGCGAGAGGAGACCTCTCGATCCTGCGGAGGCAGCGTGCGCTGAAAGAGGTGAAGAAGGGCCTCAAAGAGGCGCAGAGCGCCTTGAAGGGAGATCGCCCGGGCTCGTTCTATCCACTCCTCTCGCAGGCCGTCTGGCGTTATCTTGGCGACAAACTGGACATAAACCCGGGCGACTATTCGGTGGAGAGGATGATGACGGTATTGAGGTCGCGTGGAACGAGCGAGGAGGTGGTAACGGGGGTAAAGGACCTCCTCGATACCTTTGCGATGGCCAGTTACGCGCCGGGCGGAGCAGATTCCTCCGCCCTGAAGGAGGTCTTGGCCAAGGCCAATTCCATGATTTCAGAATTGGAACGGGAGGTAAGGTGAAGGCTTTCCTGGCCGGAATGTTCGTCTTTCTGTTGATGACCCCACTCGTGGCAAGCGGAGCGTCTGCCGGAGACGCTGAGGGCACCTTCCGGGAGGGTAACGCCGCCTTTCAGAAGGGGGATTTCGCGGCTGCGATACGGGCCTATGAGGGCCTCATAAGTGAGGGCTACTCTTCGGGCGCTCTCTATTATAACCTCGGAGATGCCTATTATCGTTCGGGGGATATTACAAGGGCGATCCTGAACTACGAGAGGGCGCGCCGCTTGATCCCCTACGATGAAGACCTCCTCCACAACATAAAAGTAGCCCGCTCGATGACCGTGGACCGGATCGAGCCGCTGCCAAGGCTGTTCCTGTGGCGGTACTGGGAGGCGCTCAGGGATGGATTTTCCATCGATGCGCTGGCCGTTACCGGGTATTTCGCTTACATCGTAATGCTCGCCGGACTCCTCCTGCTGTTCCTATCGGGACGCAGCCGCTTGAGGCGTGCAGGGGCCTATTCCGGCCTGGCGGGCGCCGCCGTCCTCTTCCTCATGATCTCCCTCATCGCGGCCAGGGTAAGATACATCGACAGGCGAGACACGGGCATTGTGGTTTCGGGGGCCGCCGAGGTCAAGAACGCCCCGGACGACGAGGGCCCCAGCGCGTTCGTCCTGCACGGTGGGACCAAGGTCGAGATCGCGGACCGCGTGGGTGACTGGATCCGCATCCGCCTCGAGGACGGCAAGGTCGGCTGGATGACCGCCGAGGACGTGGAGGTTATTTGACCGCCGATTCCACGGGATATCCCGGGCGCGGGGTGCTGCTCAAGTCGGGCAGGCGCCCGCAACTAAGGGCAAGTCGTCGTGACGCCACATGAATCGCCCTCCTCCCACAGCGTGCCCGTGTCAACCAGTGTCGCCTTGAAACCCAGGTCGCAGTCGCAGGTCGCGGGCCGTGCCGGGATGAAGATGGGCAATTCGAAGACCCTGCTCTCGCCTGCCCCCAGTTCCAGGCCGTGCTCGAGGAGGTCGGCCAGGATGGTCCCGTTGCACAACGTGACATCCAGGTGCCCTGAGAGATCGATCGTCCCGGCCGAGGTATTCATTATACCCACCCTGAAGCGTGCCGTGTCGGGCAGGGCCAGGGAAGGTGTAAGGCAGACAAGGTCCATGTCGAAGGTGTCCTCGCCAGGCACCCCGAGCGTGCCGTCCAGGTTTACGTTCTGCCCGTATACGTCCCTGTCGCCCGAACGGTCGTCTTCCCAGGCCAGTATGGCGTAATCGGAGGCGCTCATGGCCGCCTCGAGGCGGCCCTTGCCACTGGGAACTGAGCAGGCCTCGACCAGGCCGGCGGGCCAAACGAAGTCGCCGCCCCCATCGACCCGGGTCGCGTAGACAAGATCGTTCCCGTAAGTTGCTGAGGCGCGGTGGAAGACCATCGCCCCGTCCGCGTACTGGAGGTTCCGGACGAAGGTGATCTCCGTCGTTCCCAGTGGGACCAGCGCCCTTCCGGTGTCGGTCCACTGCCTCACCCCGTTCGCGTCGAACTTCTGCCCATAGAGTCCGAACAACGACTGTGAAGAGTTCTCCTCAGTCCAGAAGAGGAAGATCTCTCCAGTCGCGGGCCGGAAGGAGACATCTGGGGAGACGCGGACCCGCGATGTGTTTGTCGAGGCTGGGACGCCGTTGTGGGCGAAGGCCTCGCTCCCGTCCGCGAGAACGCGCTGGACGTAACACTGCAAAGGCGAGACCCCGTACCATGAGAAAACCGCCCCCCCGCTCCCGTCGGTCACGAATGATGGAAAGTTACCCATCTGTAGCGAGCCCCCATCGTAGACGATCACATGGGGTCCAGGGTTGGTCCACATGAGACCACCCGCTGAGGAGACCTTCTGGGCCCAGAGGTTGCGCGGGTCCCAGAACATCGGGCCCCACCGGACCCACGAGGCAATGACGGCGCCCGAGTTGGAGGCATGGAGGTCGGAGAGGCTGAAGAATGCCCCGGCAGTGTCGGAGAGGACCACGCCCGCACCCCACTGAGGCACCCCCGAGGCGTCGAGCCGCTGCAGTTCGACTGATGATACATCCGTCCAGCCTACAACTACGTCGCTGTCCGATGCCCCAGCGACCCGGGGGGAGTGGACCTCCTCCCCGCCAGAGACCTGTACCCCGTTTTCGCCCCAGGGCTTAGAGCCGTCCGGTGCAACCTTCATCGCCGTGATCAGGACCCCGCCGAACCTGTCGTCCCGGAAGGCGAGGAGGGCGTTCCCGGAGGTGTCGACGTCGAGGCCGTAGTCTTCGGTCGAACTGAATGAGCGGTCGGCAACGAGTATCCCGTTGTGTGGCCACTGCTCGTTCCCCAAGGCGTCGAGCCGCTGCAGGTAGACGTCGTAACCGCCGGAGGCGTTGTCGAACCATGCGATGTAGCATCCTCCATCGGCAGTGGGGGCGACCTTGGGCTGGACCTGCTCGCCTGCGCGGTCTGCGATCGCAAGGTTCATCGAAGGATCCGACGACCAGCCGGCGAGGGCGGACGATACGGTTGTAAAGAAGAGGAAGAAAAAAATCGTCGCGCAGCGAAATCCACACATTCTCATTGTCGTTAGCCTCCTTCCTCGCACGCCGTGCGAAGATCCATGGGGCCGGCAATCATATCCTGCTCTCTCCCTGGTGCCGGCCAGAGCGATAACAATGGCGCCCGATACTACATGCCTATCCTACCACATGAAGGGGAGGAAAGTCAAGTCGGGATATTTCCGTGTCAAGCGGTTGACAACGACCGTCGATTCCGGTATATTGCACGTGTGGTATCGGGGCGTGGCGCAGTCCGGTAGCGCACCTGCTTTGGGAGCAGGGGGTCGCTGGTTCAAATCCAGTCGCCCCGACCATCGACTCTTGTTCCATGCCAACCGGCCTTCCTTATCCTGCACGCAGCACCCTGCAGGGCCTCATCGAGTGGGCTCTCACTCATGTCTACCGTGCGGGTTCCGGGGCCTAGACCTCATCGTTGCGGTCATCCAGGAATGTCGTAGTGATGTGGACCTCTGCGAAGGAGGCACGGGTAGTTGACACCTCCCTCCTATTCTCGTAATATTCCCCGGATGATAACGACAAGCAGGTGCCAAGTCTGTCTCGTCTTCCTCGGGGATATCCGGTACGACGGGCGCTCTCACAATATCGTAACGTCATTGGTCCGTTCAGGTTACCGGGTCACGATCGTGGGGACCGGTGCCGGATCGGTACGCTCGAGATTCCTGGGGGCGGATGTCTACAGTATCAGGCTGCACCGCGGGCTCCCCTCGAAACTACGGTTCCTCGAATTCTACCTGAGGGCGACAGCCAGGGTCATTCGTATCCCTGCGGATCTCTACCAGGCGGAGGATCTCTTCTCGCTGCCGGTGGCCTGGCTGGGGGCGCTCTTCCATGGAGGCCGCCTATCCTATGATTGTCGCGAACTATACTTCGCCCTCGGCTCACTCGTCGGGCGTCCCCGCACGCAGGCGTTCTGGAGCCTCGTGGAGAGGACCTGGATTGTCAAGACCGACCTCGTCATGATCACCGCCGCCAACCAGAGGGAGATCCTTCAGGGGCGTTACGGGATCAAGCCTCCCATTGTCGTCAGGAACCATCCTCCCAGGTCATCGAGGCCGGGTGGACCTTCCCCGCTCCGAAAGGACCTCGGTATCCCGGCCGAACGGCGCGTTCTCTTGTACCAGGGGACCCTCAACGCGGGCCGCGGCATCTTCCTCCCGCTCGAGATCATCAGGCGGATAGAGGGCAGCGTCATGGTCTACCTCGCCTTCGGTGAATTGAAGAGCGCACTGCTAAGCAGGGCAAGGGACTATGGGCTCGATGACAGGGTCTTTATACGCGGCCCCATTCCCTACTCTGACCTCTTGGCATATACCGCGGGTGCCGATGTTGGTCTCGCGCTTCAGGAACCTTTCGGGGAGAATCACCTGAGGGCACGGCCCAACAAGGTCTTCGAGTATATCATGGCCGGCGTGCCCGTGGTGGCCAGTGACTTTCCGCCGTTGAGGAAGGTGGTCCTGGATCGAGGGGTGGGGCTCGTGGTGGATGTCGAGGACATGGAGGATGTGGTGACGAAGGTGAGACGACTCCTGGACGACCGGGCACTCTATGACGAGATGCGGCGAAATTGCGACCGCGCCGCGCGCGAGTTCAACTGGGAGAATGAGGAGGCCTCCTTGCTGCCGGCCCTTTCCGGCCTCCTGAGCACTGGGAACGATGTGTGTGAGTAAGATGAAATCGGCCCACTTCACGGATGCGGTGGATACGCCTTGAAAAATATCCTCCAGAACCTCACGGTCCTCGCCGCGGGGGAGTTCGGGGGCAAACTCCTCGGTTTTATCGCGGTCGCCTACATGGCGAGGGTCCTGGGCCCCGACCTCTTCGGGGCCGTCAACATTGGGCTCGCCGTGCTGGGATACATGGTGCTCGCTTCAAGCCCGGGCCTCAGGCTTTACGGGACGCGCCGTGCGGCCTCCGTCGGCGGAGACCTGCAGCGGCTCATCCTGTCGATCACTGGCATCCAACTGTCGATATCCATTATCTTGATTATCGCGACCTTCCTCCTCTCCCGGACCAGCCTTGGTGGGAGTGGGACCGGCCGGGTGGTCCTGATGTTTTCATTGACGCTCATCCCCCTATCTCTCTCCCTCGACTGGCTCTTCCAGGGCAGGGAGCAGATGGGCCTCATCACCATCGCCAGGCTCACCCTCAACCTGGTCTATCTCCTATCCCTCTTCCTCCTCGTGAGGGGCCGGGACGATTGGCTGCGGGTGCCGGTCGCATTCCTCATCGGGAACGTCGCGTCGGCGGCCCTCCTAATGGCCGCCGGCCTGAAGAGCGGCGCAATATCGCCCGGGAGGTGGAAGGTGCCGTTGAGGGGACTTGGTAGGGGGTGGATAGGGGAACTGCGGAGGTCCCTTCCCCTCGGGATCGGCTCCACGCTCTCTCAGGCGGCCTTTCATTTCCCGCCGCTCATCCTGGGACTGGTCCTCGGCGCCGGGGCCGTCGGCCAGTTCAGCGCGGCCATGAGGATCGTGTTTGCATTCATGATCCTCGACAGGGTGACGAGCGTGGTGTTCTTTCCCCTGGCAAGCCGTGTATGGAAATCGGATCCCACGAGGCTGCCCTCGGTATCAGGCCGGTTCCTGCGGATGATATCGGCGGTGAGCCTCCCCATCTGCATCTCCTCCTTTGCACTTGCCCCCGGGTTGATCCACGGCATCTATGGGCCTGACTATGCTGGAGCGACAGGGGTCTTTCAGGTCCTGATCTGGTTCTTTCTCGCCACCTCGCTCAACACGGTCTTCCTCTTCAGCCTCATGGGAGTCGGCAGGGAGGACAGGTATGTCCGGATCATGCTGACAGGAACGATCGTGCAACTCTTGCTGGTGGGTCTCCTGGCCGGCCCACTGGGCCTTACCGGTGTCGCGGGCGGGTTTGTATCCGGGGAGGTGATCATCATGGTCATGGCGGCGGTCGCCTGCAGGCGCGTGATCGGCGTGGACGTTATCGGATCGCTCACGAGGCCGTTCCTGTCGGCCGCGGTCATGTCCCTTCCACTGCTTTTTCACCCCGTGGACGATATGGTGGTCGATGTGGCGCTCTCTCTGGGGGTGTACATGATAACCCTCCTCATCGTGGGCGGCGTGGACCGCCTTGACATTCAACTGTTGCGCAGGGAGTGGTAGGTGAACCTCAGGGCCGGGTTGATCGGAAACGCGCCGGTGTGGGCGGCACTGCTTCGGCAGGAGGGATTCCCGTGGGCCAGGGTCCAATCGCCCGATGCCCTCGATACGGATGGATTCAGCGTCGTGATCGCCTGTGGCCCTCGAGTGGGGGAGTGGGAGGAGCCCTTGAGGAATTATGTAAGGAGGGGGGGCGCCGCGGTCCTCCCACAGGAGGTCCTGGCCCGGTGGTGCGGGAGGCAGGCCCGGTGGGAGAGGTTCCGTTACCTGATCCGCCGAAGGGCCTCGAAACTTCGTTGGAACCGGCTCGTGGAGGCATCAGGGAGGGGGCTCGTTGTCGAGGGTGCAGGAGAACTCCTCACGGATAAGGGCTCGGCGGTCCTTCCCATCCTCCATTACGGTGAGGGGGTGATGGCCGCATTTCCCGTGGACCTTCAGGGCCTTTTCGAGGAGACGCGGGCAAGACGGCGCCTCTTCTATTCACCGGTCGAGCCGCTTCCATCAGAGCGTGTCTCGATGGTCCCCCGCGGCGAGTTGCGCCTGATGTTCCATTGCGTCCTGGAGGCGCTCCATCACGAGAGGGGGATAGATTACGCCCACCTCTGGTATTTTCCCGGGTGTGCCGAGAACATCTTCTCCCTGCGGATCGATACGGATTATGCCCGGCGCGAGGAGGTGGATGAACTCTACAGGCTGGTCCACGAGTTTCACGTGCCCGCCTCGTGGTTCCTCCACGTCAAGGCCCACGTCGGCCGGCTGCACGATTTCTCTTCGATGGAAGGGCAGGAGATAGGCGTTCACTGTTATGCCCACGAGGCATACGGGAGGGGCGGCCTCGATCGATCCGGGATAGAGAAGGCGCGCGACCTCGTTGAGGTGGTGGGCCTTCATCCGGTCGGGTTCGCCGCCCCGTATGGTATCTGGCGACGCAACCTCGTGGAAGACCTCGAATCACTCGGGTTTCAATATTCATCGGAATTCGGCCTTGAATACGACAACCTCCCCTCGTACCCATGGCTGGGGGGATCGTTCGCACGACTCCTCCACGTGCCGGTCCATCCGGTAACGATCGGCAGTCTACGAAGGGAAGGATACGGGCCGGGTGAGATGATCGATTACTTTGATTTCGTGATGAAAACAAAGACGGCGTCCTTCGATCCGTTGTTGTTTTACGTTCACCCCGGCGATGGGCCACTTCCCATACTGCGCTGGCTGTTCGAGCGGGTACGTGAATCTGGAATGGGCGCATGGCCCCTCCGGGACTATGCCGGGTGGTGGTCGAGGCGGGTAGGGTGCCTGGAGGGGGCAAGAATCGATGTTGGGGAGGAGGTTGAGGTCAAGATCCCGGAGGACACGGCCGTGGAAGGGATTCGGGCCTCAGTGACCGCCCCGGATGGGCGTTGGGCCCTGGCGGAGACGGGAAAGAGGACATTGTCGCAGGACCTGCCCTGGAGGAACCTCCCGGATGTCCCACCTGTTCCCGGCGATGTCACAAGGGTACTCGGACGGCGGGTGAAGAGGCTTGCCGATGATGTTAGAACCTTTATCTGGAGGATGAGGGGATGAAGGTACTGGTAACCACATATCCAGCCGTGACGATCCTCGGGGGAGGGCTCCGATCCCAGGTCGATGGCACGTGCAATGCACTTGCGGAAGAGGGAGTAGAAGTGGCGAGGTTTGACCCGTGGGAGGAGATGGACCTCGGTGGATTCGACCTGTGCCACCTGTTCGGCGCCAACATAGGAACCTACCACACCGCCGCCACGCTGCATCGCGCGGGGATGAAGACCGTGGTGTCGCCGATATTCTTCACCAGGAGGTCGAGGTGGGCCGTCAGGGCGACGATCCGGGTGGACAGGCGGATCAGGCGCCTCGTGCGCGGCGTGTGGACCGATTATGGAATAGCCTCCGACATATGCCGCTGGGCAGATCTCGTCCTGCCGAATACTTCCACTGAGGCAGACATGGTGGTCCGAGGGCTCTGTGTGCCCGCGGATAGGGTGGGGATCGTCCCTAACGGGGTGGACGAGAGGTTTTATAACGCGGACCCGGGACCCTTCAGGGAGAAATACGGCCTGGAGCACTTCGTGCTATCCGTTGGTTTCATCGGCATGGAGAGGAAGAATTTCCTGCGCCTATTCCAGGCACTTAAGGATATAGACCGCCCGGCGGTGATCATCGGCGGCGTATGGGGCGGGGCATACGCCGACGCCTGTCGGAAGGCGGCCGAGGGTGCAGGCAACATCACGATCCTCGAACCGCTGCCCTCTTCCTCTCCGCTCCTTGCCTCTGCCTATGCCGCCTGCGACGCCTTCGTCCTTCCGTCGCTATACGAGACACCGGGGATAGCTGCCCTGGAGGCGGCGCTTGCCGGTGCCCGCGTGGTCATCACTCCGTTGGGTGGAACGAGGGACTACTTCGGTGACCTCGCGGAGTACGTGAACCCCTTCTCCACGGCTTCGATAAGGGATGGGATCCGCAGGGCCCTCGATGGAGAGAGGGGGGATGGACTCAGGGAGCATATCCGGCGGGAGTTCACCTGGAAGAGGGTGGCGGAGTTGACAATGGCCGCCTACCGGGATGTCCTGGGCGGTTGAAGACCGCGTGCCAATTCATCCGATGTGGCGGTGGAAGTGAACCGGAGATCGCTCGTCAAATGAGCACCTTTCACCCCTTCGAGATTCGGCCCAACCTGTTACTCATTTCAAGATGACCATTTTCTTGATGGACCGGAACTCCTTGTCGGTCTTCATGGTGTAGAAATAAATTCCGCTTGGGACCGTTTGTCCGGAACTCATCCGACCGTTCCACTGAACTAAATAAGTACCGGCATCCTTGACCTGATCGACGAGGGTACGGACCAGGTGGCCCCGCAGGTCGTAGACCCGGATCGTTACTCCTGAGCGCTCGGGCACCTGATACTTGATGATTGTGTAAGGGTTGAAGGGGTTTGGGTAGTTCTGGGATAGGGAGAAGGCACGTGGTATGAGTGGATCGGCGCCTTGCGAGCCGTCACCGACAGCGGTCGGGCCGGAGTATTCGAGGATGGTCATACCATACGGGCCGTTCGCAAGGTATATATAGGGACCGTCAACCTCGAAATCATACATGTTGTATGAGAGAGACCATGGCAATTCGTAGAAACCGACCTCTACGGGGTTTTCGGGGTCCGCAATCGAGAACACCCTCAGGCCGAAGTAACGATCCATTACGAAGAGCAGTGAGCCCGCGATCCTGAGGGCGCTCGGTTCGTCCGGCGGGGTGCAGGAATCCACCTCTACCGGGTTCGCGGGGTCTTCGAGCGACAGGATGTCCAGGTAACTATCGTCGTCAAGGAAATTGGGAACAGTCACAAGGTAGGAATAAGGGCCATGGATGGCGGGAGTCCCGACGCTCGGATGTTCTCCCTCGGGTTCGTACGACCCGACTTCGACGGGGTTCGCGGGGTCATCCACAGACAGGACCATCAATCTGCCGTTATACGGTACATAGGCATAATTACCTTCGACAGCCGGTTCGATGTAGCATCCGTAAGATGGCTCGTAGTTGCCCACCTCGACCGGGTTCGCGGGGTCTTCGAGCGACAGGACCCGCAGGCCCCATGTCCCTGCGGCCACGTATGCGTAAGGGTCCTCGATATCCATGGCAAAGGGATACCACATCCCGTACGCGGGATTGGGGAAGAAGGAGCCCACCTGGGCCAGGTTATAGGGGTCTTCTATTGATAGTACCACCAACCAACTATCCCATTCACTCGTATAGGGAACGTATGCGAACGGGCCGTTGAGGGCGATATCCGTTGCATCCGCGTTCAAGTAGTCCGGAAGGTCGAATCTGCCGATCTCGATTGGCCTCGCGGGATCCTGCACGGAAACGGCCCACACCCCCTTTTGACCGCTCACAATGTAGACGTAAGGTCCATTCGCTTCCAGTTTTTGTGTCCAGCCTGGGACCTCGTCGAACGTTCCCGTGATCACCGGGTTTACCGGGTCCTCGACCGTGGTCAACACCAAGCCATAAGAATCGCATGCCACATTGACATGGGAACCCTCTATGGCCACCGCCTCCGCCCAACTCATGTAACGGATTCCCACAAGGACGGGGTTCGCAGGGTCGGAGATCGATACCACTCCCATGCCATCCAAGAGCCCCGCTACATAGGCGAATGAGTCCTGGACGGCCACGTCGACTCCGAATATGTCGTCGCATCGCCCCAACTCTTCCGGATCGGTGGGATCTTCTATCGAGATCACCGCAAGGGCACCGTTGATGGCCACATAGGCGCAGGAGCCGCTCACATCGAGCCTGAGGCCGGGGAGATAATGGAATCCCACCTCCACGGGATCCCCCGGATCCGAGAGCGAAATCACCGTAAAGCCGCCCCCCCCCGTGACGTAGGCGTAGGACCCCTCAACATCTACATCCTTGGCCAGGTTCACGTGGTCGTTTACATAGGACCCCTCCTCCGCGGGGTTCGTCGGGTCCGAAACGGATATCACCCGAAGCCCACCCTCCATGTCGGCCACGTAGGCGTAAGACCCGCTCACCATCACCCCCATCGCCATGCCGGGGGTGTCACAAGATCCGATTTCGACGGGGTACGCCGGGTTCGCCGCCGAGATCACCCGCAGGCCCTCTCTTCCATCTGCCACGTATAGAAGGCCGTCCAGGTAAAAGAGGCCCATCACCTGCCCAGGTGTAGCGATCTGGCCCAACTTCATGGGGCTCGATGGGTCTGAGACATCGAGGAGATAAATGCCACCGCCGGCGCCCAAAAAGGCGATCTCCCTCACCTCGTCCACCGCCACTGTATAGCAATCATCCGTGTATGGCCACCTCCCAGCCATCCGCATGTTGAGCGAATCCCGCTCGAGATCGGCGGGCCGGTACCGCGCACCCGTTGGTATCGCTTCGATCGATTCGGGGAGGCGGCCCGGGCGCATAGGCGCCTCTCCGGATACAGGGTGAGTCTGAAGAAGCAAGGCAATGAGGAGAAGGGGAATAACTGCTCTCAGCCCCCTACCTGCTACTACATCCAGTTCGGATGTACGTGCCCACTGCGAGGGTTTTCTCCTGCAATGTTGCGTTTTCATTCAGTGATTCCTCGGCCGTCGATTCCGCGGGATCTCGTTTATGACGATCCTCTGATCCGCCGTCGCTCCACTCACCGAACTCCTCATGCCACTCGGCCAGAAGACCTCTATTTGATCCACGATGGTCTCTGAACCGAGCCCGAAGTTTAAGGCGTAAGAACTCTGGGAATAGAGCCCGTTTCCCCCCGCGACCTCACGGAGCATACTCACTCCGTCTACAGTTACCACCACCCTTGCACCTATCCCGTACCGGTCGGATAAGTCCCCCTGTAGGGCCACCGACAGCCAGTGGTTCCTGGTTCCCTCGTTCTGATAGAGCCGGTCATCAAGACCGCTCCCTCCCCTTGTAACGTAGATGTCCAGGTCACCATCTGTGTCGAAATCAGATGTGGAGACACCGATCCCGGTTTCTGTCATCACCCCTCTGGTCTGTGAGACCTCGAGGAAGATCCCCTCACCTGTATTGAGATAGAGGGAACTTCCGCTCCAATTGGTGAGGTAGAGGTCAAGGTCGCCGTCGTTGTCGTAGTCCATCCAGACGGCACTCTTACTCGAACCTGGATTATCAGTACCTGAGAGTCTCGAGACATTCTCAAATACTCCCCCATTGTTCCGTAAGAGGAGGTTCTTTCCGTTTCCATTACATACGTAGAGGTCAAGGTCGCCGTCGTTATCGTAGTCACCCCAGGCACAGCCGTAACTTCCCGCGGAATCTGCGCCCACTCCTGCAACTTCCGTAACATCCGTAAAGTTGGTCAGATCGTTCCTATAGAGGCTATTTGGATGGCCTATACCTGCATAACAGATGTAAATGTCAGGGTCGCCGTCGTTGTCGTAATCCGCTACACCGATACCCTCACCACCAGCGCCTGTAAGCCCCGTCTCTGCGGTGACGTCTGTAAAGGTTCCATTGTCGTTTCGGTAGAGTTTGTTGTCTGTGAACGCGTTCACAATGTAAAGATCGGGCCAGCCATCCATGTTATAATCGAACCATACCGCATCGCGGCTGTTCCCCCATTCGGATGAGATGTCACCCACGAAGTCCGACACATCTGTGAACCGGTCTCCATCGTTTCGGTAAAGCCGGTTTGGACCGGCGGTTACTGCGACGAATAGATCGAGATCACGGTCGCGGTCATAATCGACCCACCTCGGTGCATAGGAATTCCACGCCCCGGTGATCCCCATCTCTGTGGAGACTTCGGTAAATCTCCATGGATCGTTCCGGAACAGCCGGTCCTCTCCATTGTTGGTAACGTACAAGTCGTCGTCTCCATCTCCATCGAAGTCGCCCCACGCACATCCTCTCCCCACTCCTCCCGTCTCGATCCCACACGATGAGGATATATCAGTGAAGGTCGTGAGTTCTGTAAGGTAGTGATAGGCTGCCGCACAATCGAGGAGCCCCATCCCGTAGTTGTTGTCTTCTCCAGGGATACTGTCGTACTTCACCTCCTGCGCGCTGAGATAGAGGGCCTCCTTTACAAGTTCAGGGGGCGCATCGGGATCGACCTCTCGCAATAGTGCGGCCGCGCCCGCCACGTGAGGACAGGCCATTGAGGTGCCGTTATAAGCATTGTAGTTGCCACCAGGCACACTCGATACGATACTCACCCCCGGGGCGCAGATCTCGGGTTTTTTCGACTCGTCGTCGCATGTGGATGGACCACGACTTGAGAAGTAGGCGATCATGGAGTCCCCCTCGGTGGCCCCGACCGCCAACACGTTGAGGGGTGTGGTGTTCCGGTCGGCCGGGTTCCTGAGAGATTGGGGCCATGGACCCTCGTTCCCTGCAGCGAACAATACAATAGACCCCGCGGCCTCGCAGTTGTCGATCACCTCCCAAAAGGTCTCATCGCAGGCCGGAAGGTCCCAGCCGATACCCCACGAGTTCGATATCACATCGGGGACGTCCTCGATGGTAGCGGGATTACTGTCGGGGTCCGCTGCCCACTCGAAGGCCGAGGCGTAGACCGAGAATCTCCCAGGGCCGCCCACCCGGTCGATGACGCTCGCGGCGATCCACTTTGCATCGTAGGCCACACCGATGTGGTGGTCGTTGTCCTCGTCGTATCCGCACATGATCCCCATTGTGTGTGTTCCGTGGAATCCATCATCAAAGGGAAACAGGCTGTCGGTTACAGGATCGTACCAGGCCTCCCACCAATTCACCCCGGGATCGAGTCCACGCCACCTCGAGGCGAGGGCGGGGTGGTTGCCGTCCACACCGGTGTCGATATTGCAAACGAGGGTCCCATACCCCGTGATGCCCCACATCCAGAGCGAGTCGGCATGGATTTGCGCAAGATTGGGCTCCGTCCCCATGGAGCCGGGTCCTGAGCGATCCATTGTTACAGGTTCGTAGGGGATCACCTCGAAATCTTCATACACCTTTTCTACATCGGCTCGGGCGGCAATCTCTTCGATCACTTCCCTCGTGGCGGTGACCGCGATCATATTGGTGATCCAATATGGCCTGTAAGATGAGACACTGTCAAGCCTCCGCTGCGATTCCAGGAATAGGATAAGACCCTCCTGCGTGCTCTTTGCCTTTTCTATCAGCGCAGATACAACCGCTCTGTGCCTCTCCCGGAGTGTAGGGTTGTTCCCGAAAGACCTCTCAATGGCCTTGACATCCACACGGTCTGACATCATGACCAGCGCCTGGGCAACTTGGTTGGAGGCAAGGTGTTTCAGGTGCTCTTTGAAGTTAGGTTCTATTGTCCCGGCAACTCCACCATGGGGGGAAGCAAGTGGTAGGACAATTAGAAGGAGTATGATGGTGAAGGCAATGTATCTCATAGATCCACTCCTTTTTCAGGGGGAGGTTTCATGGTCCAACCCAAGGTGTTTTTCGAGCCCTTTAGGGGTCTTGAGGTTCGAAAGATCCGGTTGAGGCCCTCGTTGGTGATATCCGAGTGTCTATTGGGTCCAGGTAAAAATGGCGGCTCTGCCACGGAATACTTGAAAATGCGTGACGAAAAACAGGATGGATCTCCGCGGTGAATTTTAGCAACAAACATACCATGACTGGATTCCAATATTCCACATAGCCCAATCTCTTATATTTCAACGGGATCGATAAAGA
>CAZNLH010000011.1:0-11658 GCA_964573995.1 uncultured Gemmatimonadota bacterium | reverse complement strand
GGGAAAATGAATGGAGGGTCGAGGGAACAGGCCATTTCGCAGGTTTTAACGATTCAACGGGATCGATAAAGAGGGAAAATGAATGGAGGGTCGAGGGAACAGGCCATTTCGCAGGTTTTAACGATTCGTCGTAGATTCACACGATTAATCGTTGGGGGGGATAATCGTAAAATATCGATTGTCGACGCGGCGAGTTGACCTTTACCCGCCGATATGCTAATATAAAACTAAGAATATTGTCTCGAATGGTGACATGGATTAAGGAGCATACCGTGAAACCGCTCGCCTGTCTCATTACTCTGTGCCTGGTCGCTTTGGTATCGGGCACGCTCGAATCTAAGGAATTCCGGTACCATGTGGATGCCTACGACAAGACCTTCGTACTGCACCCCGTCGAGGACCAAGTAATGATAAGGTTTACCGACCAGGCCTCCTCCTCCGACATAGTGGGCCTGTTGCGTGAATACGGCCTCCGGCAGATCCACGGGGCGAACATGAACGACAGGTTCGGCGTTTACGGTATCCCGTCTTCCGCCGATCCGGACGGGGTCATGATGGAACTACGGCGTTCGAAGTGGGTCCGCAGCCTCGACCACCCGGTGATCGACCAGGAGGGGTTCACGAAGTATTACGTGCCGGACGAGGTGACCGTCCGGTTCAGGGAGTCGGTCCCGGAGGGAGTCCAACTGCGGATCATCGGGGAAATGGCATGTCGCGTTTCGGTTCGCCAGTGGACGCCGGGGTACTACACCCTCAGGTTCTCCGCGGGGAAGGACCTGTTCGGCCTGGTCCGGGCATTCATGGAGAGGGACGAGGTGAAATTCTCGGAGCCGAGTTATTACAGTTTCGATGACCTCCTGTTCATCCCTGACGACACCTACTTCTCCTCGCAATGGGCCCTAAGGAATACGGGCCAGTACGGTGGAACGCCAGGGGCGGACATCGACGCCCCGCCTGCATGGGACAACGAGATGGGGGACTCCATGGTGATCCTGGTGGACATCGACACCGGGATAGACCTCGACCATCCCGATCTCGCCCCGAACATCCTACCGCGCCACGGAGAGGACTGGGACTTCGCCTCCGGCGACAATTCACCGGACGATACGGATGGGCACGGGACCTGTACCGCGGGGATAGCCGCAGCCGTCGCCGACAACGGCATCGGCGTCTCGGGGGTCGCCCCCGGTGTCCGTATCATGCCCCTTCGGGTCAACCTCACCTCTGGGTACAACCAGAACAGGGCGGACGCGATAAACTATGCCGTGAGCCGGCGCCCCGAGTTCGCCGGCATGGTTATAAGTTGCAGTTGGCGGATGAGCAGCGGAGACTTTACGGCGGTGGAGGATGCCGTTGTCAATGCCGACCAGAACGACGTCGTGGTCCTCTTCGCTACGGGAAACTCCAACGGCTCGATCGACTACCCGGCAAGGTATCCAGAGACGATAGCCGTGGGCGCGTCGAGCCAGTGCGACGAGAGAAAGAGCCCCTCCTCGTGCGACGGTGAGACCTGGTGGGGGAGCAATTACGGGGACGAACTCGATGTCGTCGCCCCGGGTGTCGATATCTACACCACGGATATCACGGGCTGGGGCGGTTACTCCTCCGGCGACTATTTTTCGTCCTTCAACGGCACGTCGGCCGCCTGCCCCCACGCGGCGGGCGTCGCGGCATTGATCCTCTCGGCCAACCCGTACCTCTCAAACCACATGGTGAGGACCATCCTCCGGATGGCCGCAGAGGACCAGGTCGGGCCTGCCAACGAGGACACTCCTGGATGGGACCCGTACATGGGATATGGCCGAGTCAATGCCCACTTGGCGGTCTATGCGACGCTTATCCCGCTCTCCCTGCAGGTCCAGGTGACCCCGCAGGACACGGTCGTTTCCCAGGGCAGCGACCTCAGGTTCACGGTCAGTGTGCAGAACCTCTCCCCGGATGACGCCCTGTTCGAGGGATGGATCGACATGCTGCTGCCGGACGGATCGCCGCTTCCCTCGAATCCGGTGGCCGGTCCCGTGGAACTCCTCCTGAACGGCCAGGAAGCGCTCACTCGCAACATCTCGCTGAGCGTACCGCCTACGGCGCCGCCGGATACGGGGTACCAGTTGCGTGTCAGGGCGGGCTATCATCCTGAAGAGGTGATCGCCGAGGATGGCTTTACCTTCGAGATCACCTCCTCACGGTGATGACCGAAGGGGAGACCATGGTTGCAAGCGACGTTGCCTTTGAGGTGCGGTATGCCGATGAATGGAACGGGTGATGGCATGATGGACCTCGCTTCGAGAATGGTGGAGACTTATGAGGCGTATGGGGGGATAAACCGACTCGATCTGGAGAATCTGCCCTCGCCACAGGCGGTGATTGCTGTCCTGCACGACCTCCTCAAGGTCATATTCCCCGGGTTCCGTGACGGGACGGGCCCGAGGAAGTCGGAGATCTCCCTCTTCGTCGATAGTCTTCTCGATACGATCCATATAAGGCTCAGCCACGAGGTCGAGAAGGGGCTCCGTTACGAGTGCCGCCTGAAGGATTGCGATTCTACGGGGTGCGAGGCCACGGCGAGAGAGTCCTCTCTGGCGTTGCTCGAGAAACTTCCCTCTATCCGGAAGACCCTCAAGGGTGACCTGCAGGCTGCCTATAACGGTGACCCCGCGGCCAGGACGATCGAAGAGGTCATCGTCTGCTATCCGTTCGTGGAGGCGATCACGGTCCACAGGATCGCCCATGAACTCTACTCCATGGAGGTACCCCTGATCCCGCGAATCATGTCGGAGTGGGCCCACGGTAGGACCGGCATCGACATCCACCCCGGGGCCGAAATCGGCCGTGGCTTCTTCATCGACCACGGCACTGGCGTGGTGATCGGGGAGACGACCGAGATAGGTGACAATGTCAAGATCTACCAGGGCGTCACGCTTGGGGCGTTGAGTTTCCCGAAGGACGACCATGGCAGAGTGGTGAAGGGGGGAAAGCGACATCCGACCATCGAGGACGACGTGACGATTTACGCGGGGGCTACAATCCTCGGTGGAAAGACGGTGATCGGCAAGGGATCGGTAATAGGGGCCAACGCCTGGCTGACCTCCTCTGTCCCTCCATTCAGCCGCGTGACGATCGACGTGGCGGTGAAACACGAGGTACAAAGCGGGGACCGGTGATCAAACCCTTTGACAAAAACGCCTGAATGTAGTAACTTTAGTAGTGTGTTGGATTAGTAGTTCTCCCTCCACCTGGAAGAATCTGCGTATTACAATTCCCCTCGCGGTCTAATCCCTGGAGGAAAAGATGAAGGACCCGATCAGGACCATTCTCCCGCTTTCATTCGCCGTTTCCGCGATGATCCTTTTGCCGTTCGCCCTGTTGGCGGCTTCTGTCTCCGTTCCCGCCGATGGTGGGGCTGTCCTACGGGTTCTCGAATCGGGGTACAATAAAATCGCCGGCTCGGCGCGTTTCGAAGTTCCAGGGGTCGAAGAGGTGGAGACCCCGCAGGGGACCTTTTCGGAACTGAGCCTGGAGGGGACTACGGCTTCGACCGAGGTCGGCAGGCCCGATCTGCCGGTAATGAGAAGGATATTCCAGATCCCGATGGGGGCGGATCCTTCGCTCGCCATCGAATCGATACGCCAGAGGAGGGTTTCCGGGCAAGAGATAGGAGTGATCCATCCGGTCATGCCCGTTCAGCCGCCGATCCCGAAGTACATGGACCCCGCGGACAACCTGGAATTCACCATTGACAGCGCGTTTTACTCCTCCGACCATTTCTATCCCGATGAGCCGGCCCGCATAGTCGAGACCGGGATCATCAGGGGGCACGCCTACGCGGTAGTCGAGTTCTACCCGGTCCGGTACAACCCCGCCAGGAACGAGTTCCTCCTCTTGGGCAGCGCGGACTTCGATATCCTCCTCGAGGGATCGGATCCCGCTCGAACGGAATACGAGTTGAACCGGTATGCGTCGCTGCCGTTCGAGAAGATCCTCTCAAAGATATTCGTGAACCATGGCACCTA
The DNA here is from genome assembly GCA_964573995.1 of uncultured Gemmatimonadota bacterium. Lineage (GTDB taxonomy): Bacteria > Gemmatimonadota > CAZMKB01 > CAZMKB01 > CAZNLH01 > CAZNLH01. The sequence goes on along the minus strand of CAZNLH010000011.1, from coordinate 7,648 downwards.
CGTTCCGGACCAGAAAATGGCCCTTCCTCCCCCGCTGGGCCTCCTGGTGATCGTTCCGGACGCATATTATTCCGATGCGCTGGCCTACGTGGATTGGAAGGTCCAGAAGGGGTTCTACACCACCGTGGCGCCGCTCTCGGAGACGGGCGGCACCAGGAACGAGATTTACGCCTATATACAGAACGCCTACCTCAACTGGGACGTACCGCCGACGTACGTCCTCCTGTTCGGGGATACGAACCTGATCCCCTGTTACGACGGATCGACGGGCAACCACGCCACCGACCTGAAGTATGCCTCGGTGGAGGGCGGCGACTGGCTGCCGGACCTGATAGTGGGGAGGTTCCCCTTCCGCACCAGCGGCCAACTCGTGGTGATGATGCAGAAGAACAATGACTACGAGACACTGAACCTGCCCAGCACGGATTTCATGAACAGCGCCTGCTTCATCGCCTCGAACGATCCATGGAACTGGGGGCTGGCCGAGGATACCCACAGGTACGTAATCTTGAATTACATGAGGCCCAACGGGATCTTCTCGACCCCGATACGCGGACATTCGGGCGGTAATACCCAGGATATCGCCGACGCGGTCAACCAGGGACAGTTCATCGTCACTTACTCGGGACACGGCGCGCCCAATTATTGGGATGGTCCCCACTTCGACCAGGGAGACATCAGGAGTCTTACCAACCAGGACATGTACCCGTTCGTGACTAGCCATGCCTGCGACACGGGGAGTTACGACAACAATGAGTGCTTCGGTGAGACGTGGCTGCGTGAGGCTAACAAGGGGGGGCTCGCCTTCTGGGGTGCCTCTAACAGCACTTACTGGGACGAGGATGATTTCCTCGAGAGGCGGATGTACGACATCGACTTTCTCCGGTCCTACACGACCATCGGGGAGATGACATACGCCTCCCTATACTGGATGTACCTGGCCGGCTGGGGCAGGAGCCACTACTACTTCGAGGTCTATAACATCCTTGGAGACCCGACGGTGGATATCTACATGGGCTACCCCGTCACGGCGGACGTCACCTACCCCGACACGGTCGGGGTGGGCCTGCAGGATTTCCCCTTGGAGGTACTGGAGAACGGAAACGGCGTGCAGAACGCCCTGGTATGCGTCATGAAGGGGGCGGAGGTCTACGAGACGGGCTTCACGGACTCCAACGGTGACGTCACACTGTCGATAGATCCTACTACCTCCGGGACGATGGGCGTCAGTGTCACCGCCCACGACATGGTTCCGGACGAGGGAACGGTACTCGTCCAGTAGGCGGTTCATCTCCCGATTTCTTGGCATAATGCGGGCCAGGGAAGAGTAGGCGATGTCTCTGTTCACATAGCCCATCATTTCCCCTTTTGCCTGAATGACGGGAAGACAGATGGATCAGGCAGTGAGCGGCTATGTCCTGAAGGCCAAATGTATGAGTGCCCCCCGTGCAATCCCCCAACCGTGACAGGACGCAACCGTAGTCTGTTACACGTCGATGACGGTCCCATGGCGCACGGGCTATGAGAGTATATACCCGCTTCCTCCCCGCGAAAGCCTGCCCTCCTTGACAGGCCCTCTGCCCTAATACTATTATTCAGCCGTTTTGAAGTCCGGTGGTTTCTTGCACGTGCACCGGACCTTTTTCCAACGACGGCCGTATAAGGTACAATCCGCGAAGGGGGGATGGAGGAGTCTCTATCCCTCCCCGGGCAATTCCTGCCAAAAGGTCGACACTTGTTGCAATGGTGAAATTGAGCCGAAACCTGAGCCTCTTCTCAGTAACGATGATCGGCGTAGGGGCCATGATCGGGGCGGGGATATTCGTACTCACCGGGATCGCGGCCGGTGTGGCCGGCCCCGCCATCATGGTTGCCTTCCTACTCAACGGGATCGTCGCCATCTTTACGGCCTCGGCCTATGCCGAACTGGGAGGTTCGATACCCGAGGCTGGCGGTGGCTACCTCTGGGTCAAGACGAGCCTTCCCCAGCCGACCGGCTTCCTCTCCGGCTGGATGTCCTGGATGGCGCACTCGGTCGCCTGCTCGCTATATGCAGTAGGGTTCGGGGCCTATTTCGGGGAGGTCCTCGTCGAGTTTCACGTCCCCCTGGCCATGGATCCGATCCTCATGAAGAAGTTGCTGGCCGTCATCGTGGTGCTACTCTTCGCGCTCATCAATTACCGTGGAGCGAAGGAGACAGGGCGGGCCGGGAACGTTGTCACGGTACTGAAGATCCTCATCATACTCCTCTTCGTAGTCCTCGGCTCGAAGATCATCCTCTTCGATCGGCAACCTCCCAGTTTCGATAACTTCGTGCCCTTCTTCCCCCATGGCTTTCTCGGCGTCTTGACGGCGATGGGCCTGACCTATATCGCCTTCGAGGGTTACGAGATCATCGCGCAGAGCGGTGAGGAGATCAAGGATCCCAAGAGGAACATCCCGAAGGCGATATTCTACTCCCTCCTCATAGTGGTGCCGATCTACCTCCTCGTCTCCTTCGTGGCCCTGGGGGTCGTGCATCCACAGGGAATGACCGCGTGGGATTACCTGGCGGCCAAGAAGGAGATCGCGATGGTAGAGGCCGCCAGGAGCATCAGCGCCTGGGGGAGCGCCCTCCTCCTGATAGGGGGATTGCTCTCCACCCTCTCGGCACTCAACGCGACGATATACAGTTCCTCCAGGGTCTCGTTCGCCATGGGCAGGGACCACAATCTCCCCGAGGTCTTCTCGCGTGTCCACCCGAGGCACAAGACGCCGAGCGGCTCGCTGCTCATATCGTCGACCCTTATCATCGTCATCCTGCTGCTGCTCCCCATAGAGGACATCGCTTCGAGCGCGGACGTGATGTTCCTCCTCCTCTTCATCTTCGTCAACGTCGCGCTCATCCATATCCGCAGCAAGCATCCCGGGCGCCTCAAGGGATATAGGTCACCCCTCTTTCCGCTGATGCCGGTCCTGGGGATAATAACGCAGGGGATGTTGATCGTCGTCATGTTCATATACAGTCCCAAGTCGTTCTTCACCAGCATGCTGTGGATAGGCGCGGGCCTTTCCATCTATTACGCCTACTCCAGGTTCAAGGAGAAGGAGGAAGTAGGCCCGGAGGTGGTCCTCCAGGAGAAGGAACTCGCGCACAAGAAATTCAAGTTGGTGCTCGGGGTGGAGGAGGAGCGGGAGATCCGGCCCCTCATGAATATCGCGATACCGATCGCCCGGGAGAAGGACGCCGAAATCTTCGTAGTCCATGTGATTTCACTCCCGCCCCAGACTCCGCTCCATGTAGGGAAGGAGTTGATCGAGGAGCGGAGGGGACTCCTCGAGATTGCCGACCGGATTGGAGAGCAGCACGACATCCCCGTCAGTTTTACCCTCAGGGTATCGCACCGGACCTACCAGGGGATCATCGACAGTGTCGTAGAGAGCAAGGGAAACCTCTTGATTCTCGGGAGCGGAAAGATCGGCCCGAGGCGCAGGCTCCTGGGGAGCATACTCGATCCCCTCCTCCAAGAGGTCCCCTGTGATGTCGGCATATTGAAGGTCCAGGATGGCTCCAAGGTCAAGAAGATACTCGTCCCCGCGGCGGGTGGGCCGAACGCGGAACTGGCCTTCGAACTTGGATGGTCCATCGTGAAGCAGAACGGCGGGAAGTTGACCCTCCTCAACATCATCCACAACGAGGCCAAGCGGGGCAAGGGAGAAGAGATCCTGAAACGCATCCGGAAGGGGAGGCGCCAGGGCAAGGGGAAGATAGAAGAGAAGGTAGTCCTGGGCAGCGACGTCTTGCAGACGATCCTTCAGGAGAGTGAACGGTATGACCTGATCCTGATGGGTGCCAGCCGTCTCGGGCTGTGGAAAAGGGTTCGTTTCGGGACCGTCCCGGAGAAGCTGATGCGGTCTTCCCCGGTCCCCGTGCTCTTCATCAGGAAATACGAGGGGAGGATCCTCTCCTGGCTGCGGCGCTTCATCGCCGGCTGAAGGGGCGGAAGGCGAAGGCCCGAACCCCGGGGTCGACTGGCGGGATCCGCGGCTGGAGGACACCTCGCGAGCGCTTCTGCGATTGGCTTTTAGACATCGCTTCAACCTTTACTTGACAAGATATCTTATAATATGGTATCATAAATAATATAAAGTCACGTCCGCACTTCATGACCCTCTGCGATCACTGTGCCCGGCCCTTGCCGGAAAGCCCTCGGGAGGTGACCCATGAAAGCCCTTCTCATCGTGTTGTTCTTCCTTTCCGGCCTGTGCGCGCTTATCTATCAGATCGTCTGGATGAGGATGCTGACGTTGGTCTTCGGGGTGACGAGTTTCGCGGTGGCCACGGTCCTGAGTTCCTTCATGGCGGGCCTGGCGCTTGGGAGTTACTATGGAGGCCGCTACGTCGACCGTCGAAATAACGCGCTCATCTCCTTTTCCCTGCTGCAGTTCGGCATAGGCGTATTCGCCCTTGTCTTCCCGTTCCTCTTCGAGATCCTCACTGACATCTATGTCGGCCTCTATCGCCAGTGGCCGTCCGGCCTTTACGTATCGAGTCTCATCCGCTTCTTCCTCGCCTTCTCGGTCCTCCTGATACCAACGACGATGATGGGGGCCACGCTCCCGGTCCTCGCAAAGTTCTTCGTGAGGGACAAGAAGGACCTGGGATTCAACATTGGGATACTATATTCGGCCAACAACTGGGGGGCCGTCATCGGCGGCCTTGCAGCGGGGTTCGTCTTGATAGAAGCCCTCGGCGTGCGGGATACATCTTATCTCGCGGCCGCACTCAGCCTATCGATCGGCGCCGTCACCCTCAGACTGCACGGGCGCTCGGCCTGGGAGGCAAGTCATCCGGCCCCTTCCACGGCCCCTGTAGTCGAGCCGGAGCGTGGAGAGCAATATCCGTCATACATGCTCCACGTAGTCCTGTGGGTGTTCGGCGTGGAGGGGTTCACGTCTCTTGCGTACGAGGTGGTCTGGACGCGGATCCTCGCGAGTTCCCTCATAGCATCGACAACGTACGCCTACAGCCTGGTCGTCGCCACGTTCATCGCAGGCCTGGCCCTTGGAAGCCTCCTGATCGGTCGCCTGGTGGACAGGCAGCATGACCTCCTCCTGTGGCTCGGTGGCATAGAGGTCGCCATAGGGCTTGCGGCAGTGCTCCTGTTGCCGCTCTTCCAGTCGTCGGAGACCTTCTCGAGAATTCTGGGAAGGCCCGGGTCCTGGGCGGCCTGGACCGGGGCAACGGCTGCCTGGCTCGGGATCCTGATGCTCGTCCCCACGACCCTCATGGGGGCCACGTTCCCCCTGGTCGGCAAGATCTACACGGTGAACTTCCAGGAACTCGGCAGGTGCATAGGGAAGATCGGTTGCCTTGACACCGCCGGTTCGATCTTCGGCGCCTTCGCCGGCGGGTTCGTCCTCATACCGCTGCTCGGGATGCAGATGAGCGTCCTGGTGCTCGCCATGGTAAACGTTTCGATCGGCATGGCGGTCGTCCTCTTCCACCCACGGTTCGCCTGGTCCAGAAAGGCGATTGCGGCTGTCCTGCTGGCGGCCATCGCGTCCGCCACCTACCTGCTCTCCCCGCACGATGTCATATTCCGCCCGTGGTTTCTCGGCGAGGGGGACATATCCAGGTGCCAGGGATGGTACATAGTGGATTGCCACGAGGGGATCGGGAGCACGGTCACCGTGAGCCGGACGTTTACGGACGACTCGAAGTTGCTGCAGGTGGACGGCGCCGACGTGGCCGGTACCGGGCGGCCGCTCGAGACAACGCAGATCACGCAGGCCCACCTCCCGCTATTGATCTACGAGGCCCAGAACGGGACCAAGCCGAAACGAGCCTTGACTATCGGCCTTGGAAGCGGCGGGACATCGTGGTCCTTGAGCCTGTATGACCTGTCCGAGATCCACTGCGTGGAACTCCTGGACGGCGTGCTGAAGATGGCCCGAAAGCACTTCCGGGACTTGAACCACGACGTCTTCGACGATCCGCGATACAGCGTCTTCATACAGGACGCTCGGGCCTTCATCCTCGCCGCCGACAGGAAGTACGACGTGATCATGGACGACTCCGTTCACCCCGGCTTTCAAGGCAACGCGAGCCTCTACAGCAGGGACTTCTTTCGCCAGTGCAGGGACAGGCTGACGGAAGAAGGGGTCATGTCGGTATGGATGCCCGTCTTCCTGATCTCACCCGAAGACCTGAAGATGATATTCAGGGCATTCTGCGAGGTCTTCCCGCACGCGACGCTGTGGCGGGCCAACAACGACCTCAACAAGCACATGGTCCTCGTAGGAACCCGGAAGCCCCTCAGGCTCGATTTCGAGGCGTTCAGGCGCCGAATGAATGTCCCGGCCATCCGGAATGACCTCGCGAGGGTGGGCCTCGAAGACCCGTTCACGATGCTCAGTTCCTTCCTCCTCGACGAGGATGCCCTCGAGGAGTATTGCCGCAGGAGTCCCGTTCACTGCGACGACCGGCCATACCTGGAATTCTCCTGCGCGAGGAGTTTCCGCAGGTACTGGGGGAGAGACATGTGGATGGACAGGGTCATGGAGTTGGGCCGCTTTGGATGCAGCATACTCCCGTACCTGACCAACCTCGGCGAGACGGAGGAAGAGATCTCCCAGAACATAGAGCGCATCAACGTGGAGTGCAAGGTGGCCCATCACGTCAACGAAGGGTACTTGGCCGTCACCAGGGGCGATTACGGGCAGGCGGTCCGGGAGGCTGAAAGGGCACTGAAACTCAATCCTTCCAGCAGGAACGCGCGCCTGCTGCTCAGCAGGTCTAAGAATTACGCCGCGATCCAGTACCAGAGAGAGGGCCGGACTTCACTGGCCGAAAGGGAATTCATGGACATCCTATCGTCCGACCCCGGATTCTTCTATGCCCAGGAGGGGCTCGCGTCGTGCTACTGGCGTCAGGGCAGGATAAGGGAGGCGATCCGGATGCTCGAATCCGCCCTGCGGATGGAGCCATGGCACGCGAGCCGCCGGTACTGGCTGGCGGGCTTCTACGCCCGGGTCGGCATGGTGAAAGAGGCACGGGAACAACTGAGGAAGGTGCTCGAGGCCTTCCCCGGCGAGCCGAGGACGATACAGAAGTTGAAGGAATCGGAGGAATTTGACATCTGACCGGGCGATCTGAATCAGGGGTTACAAGAGTTCTTACCTTTTCTATCCTTCCGTAAAAGTCCCTCCTTGATTCTTCAAGCGAGTTATTATCCAGGGGATAATAAAGAGTCATTTCAATATCGGGTTCGCCATGCTGGCACTGCTTCATAAAGAAATCGACATGGATAAGATTGGCCTGACATACAGCGAGATCACCAAGAGGCCGGTAAAACAAACACAAACCAGAAAACCTAAATCACCGAAACCATGGGTTCCTCCAATGGACCACCCCTGGAGACAATACAAAAACCGACAACCTCTATCAGAAAAAAGGACCTGCTCTCAACTAACAGAATAGGACATTTCTATCTTGGTAAAAATAGGACATTTCTAAATTGGCTTGACAATTCAAATCGTCGACTTGACATTTTACCGAACTTGTTGTAAGATGGCAGGATTACCCAGGATGGGACAATTGTATGCCCCTGGTGATCATTGAAATTAGGACTAAAATAGAAAGGATCAACGGAATGAACGGCTTCAT
>CAZNLH010000010.1:0-80202 GCA_964573995.1 uncultured Gemmatimonadota bacterium | reverse complement strand
ACGTAGCTCAGTTGGTAGAGCGCATCCTTGGTAAGGATGAGGTTCACCGGTTCGAACCCGGTCGTGGGCTCATCAGCTTCAAAGCTTATGTCGATATATCAGGAGGTAGCAGATGTCGAAGCAGAGGTATGAGCGGACGAAGCCGCATGTGAATGTAGGAACGATTGGGCATGTGGATCATGGTAAGAGTACGTTGACGAGTGCGATGACGTTGGTATTGAGCAAGTCTGGGGGTGAGTTGGGCAGTGCGGATTGGGTGCCTTATGATCAGATAGACAAGGCGCCTGAGGAGAAGGAGCGTGGTTTAACGATACAGGTATCTCATGTGGAGTATGAGACGAAGTCTCGTCATTATGCTCATGTGGATTGTCCTGGTCATGCGGATTATGTAAAGAACATGATCACTGGTGCTGCGCAGATGGATGGTGCGATATTGGTAGTGAGTGCTGCGGATGGTCCTATGCCTCAGACTCGTGAGCATGTATTATTGGCGCGTCAGGTGAATGTGCCGAGCATAGTGGTATATTTAAACAAGGTGGATCAGGTGGATGATCCGGAGTTATTGGAGTTGGTGGAGTTAGAGGTTCGTGAGTTATTGAGTAAGTATGAGTTTCCTGGTGATGAGGTGCCTGTGGTGAGTGGGTCGGCATTGAAGGCATTGGAGTGTGGGTGTGGTAAGGAGGATTGTCAGTGGTGTGGTAGTATATGGAGGTTGATGGGGGCGATAGACGAGTACATACCGACGCCTCAGCGTGTTATAGATCGTCCTTTTTTGATGCCTGTGGAGGACATATTTTCGATAACGGGTCGTGGTACGGTAGGTACAGGTAGGATAGATCGTGGGGTAGTGAAGGTAGGTGATGAGGTGGAGTTGGTGGGATTGGGTGCGGGTAATCGTAAGACGGTAGTGACGGGTGTGGAGATGTTCAGGAAGTTATTGGATGAGGGTCAGGCTGGTGACAATGTGGGTTTATTGTTGCGTGGAGTAGGTAAGGATGAGTTGGATCGTGGTATGGTGATAGCGGCGCCTGGTAGCATCACGCCTCACACGAAGTTCAAGGGTGAGGTATACGTATTGAAGAAGGAGGAGGGTGGTCGTCACACGCCGTTTTTCACTGGATACAGGCCGCAGTTTTATTTTCGTACGACGGATGTAACGGGCAGTGTAAAGTTGCCGGAGGGGCGTGAGATGGTGATGCCCGGGGACAACGTGACGATGGAGGTGGAGTTGATCACGCCGATAGCGATGGAGCAGGAGTTGAGGTTTGCCATCCGTGAGGGCGGCAGGACGGTCGGCGCCGGCGTCGTTACCGAAATCATAGAGTGATTTATGGGAAGAGATATAATAATCTTGGCCTGCACCGAGTGCAAGGACAGGAATTACACGACTGAGAAGAATAAGAGGGCCCATCCGGATCGGTTGGAATTCAAGAAATATTGCCCAAAGTGCCGAAGGCATACCTTACACAAAGAGACAAGGTGACCGGGGCAGTAGATAAAGAAAACGATTTGTTACACTCGGTAGGCCTGTAGCTCCAACGGCTAGAGCGCCGGACTCCAAATCCGGATGTTGGGGGTTCGAATCCCTCCAGGCCTGCCATTCTATGCGGAGAAAGCGCCACATGCCGTTGTCCATGCTTGATAAGAGTACGCGTTTCTTGAGAGATGTGAGGATTGAATTGGCAAAGGTCTCATGGCCGAGTCGCGATGATGTGAAGGGAGCGACAATAGTGGTTATAATAGTCGTGTTGATTATCGCGTTCTTTATCGGTCTTGTTGACCTTGTAATTTCGAGGCTTGAGGATTTGCTCTTCCTCGGATAGTTGACAGGAGCCGGTTGATGGCGTTGAGATGGTATGCGATTCAGACTTATTCCGGTCATGAAAACAAGGTGAAATCGAGGATCGACAGGTATACCACAGAAAAAGATGGCGACTCGAAGATCTCCCGGGTCCTCGTGCCGACGGAAGAAGTGATTGAACTGAAGGCGGGGAAGAAGGTAAAGTCCAAGAGGAGGTTGTTCCCGGGCTACATCCTTGTCGAGATGGAAATGGATGATGAATCTCTGAATCTCATCAACAGCATCCAGGGAGTGATGAAACTCGTGGGGCCGGGGAAACGGCCAAACCCCCTGAGTGAAAAGGAGATCAACAGGGTGATCGGGAGGATGGAAGAGGTGAGAACCGCCCCTGTCGTAGCGGATATGCCCTATCATGCGGGTGACGTGATAGAGGTAATCGACGGGCCGTTTACGGGGTTTGTCGGGACTGTGGAGGAGGTTTTTCCGGAGAAGGGGAAGGTCAAGGTCAGCGTGACCTTATTTGGTCGCCCGACCATAGTCGAACTGGATTGCGTACAATTGAAGAACTTATAGGAGACCTTGGGAAGCGTCCGGGGAGTTTCTGAAGAGAGGTTATCTCAATGGCCAAGAAAGTGACGGGCTTTGTCAAGTTACAGGTGCCTGCTGGTAGCGCCAATCCCGCCCCTCCGGTGGGTCCGGCGCTGGGCCAATATGGCGTGAACATCATGGAGTTCTGCAAGGCATTCAATGAACAGACAAAGTCGCAGATGGGCACCATTATCCCGGTGGAGATCACCGTTTATTTCGATCGTTCTTTCTCCTTCATTACGAAGAGTCCCCCGGCCGCCGTACTATTGAAAAAGGCCGCGGGGCTTGCGAAGGGCTCTGGGGAACCCAACCGGGAAAAGGTAGGGAAGGTGACCTGGAGGGACCTGCAGGAAATCGCGCGCATCAAGATGGAAGATCTCAATGCTTCATCGATAGAATCAGCCGCGCGCATGATTGAGGGTACGGCGAAGAGTATGGGCATAGAGGTTGTTGAAGGAGGGCCAAATGGCGGGGAGGGGTAGAAGATATCGGGAGGACCTTGCAAAGATCGATCGGGACAGGCGGTATACTATCGACGAGGCCGTTTTCCTGGTAAAGGAGACCGCCAGGGCCGGGTTCGATGAAACGATAGAGATCGCAGTCCGTCTGGGTGTGGATCCAAGGCACGCGGACCAGATCGTTCGTGGGACTGTGGTGCTTCCCCATGGAACGGGTAAGGAAGTGAAAGTCCTTGTCCTCGCAAAGGGGGAGAAGCGGAAAGAGGCGGAAGAAGCAGGGGCTGATATGGTGGGCTTGGAAGAATACCTGGACAAGATCAGGGGGGGGTGGATAGGTATGGATGTCGTGATTGCCACGCCGGATGTCATGTCTCAGGTTGGGCGGCTCGGCCCCATCCTGGGACCGAGGGGGTTGATGCCGAACCCCAAGTCCGGGACGGTAACTTTTGATGTCGCAAAGGCGGTGAAAGAGGTCAAGGCCGGTAAGATCGAGTTCAGGGTGGACAAGACTGGGAACGTGCATGCCCCACTTGGAAAGGTCTCTTTTTCCGAGGATCAGATTAGGGAAAATCTGCTGGCATTCCTCGAGACGATCATACGGGCGAGGCCGAGTTCAGCGAAAGGGACATATATGAAGAACATATCTCTTTCCTCCACGATGGGACCATCGGTCCCCATCGAACCGTCACTGGCGATACAAACGGCGGGAAGGTGACGGAGATGTCTATTGATCAGGCCAGGAAGAAGGAAATCATCCAGGAACTCCACCAGAAGATTGTCGACTCTGGCGCGGTGCTCCTTGCGGACCATACAGGTTTGAATGTAAAAGATATCACGGTACTTCGAAAAAAACTGCGTGATATATCCGTTGAGTACCGTGTCATCAAGAATACCCTGGCGAGGCTTGCCGTCAGGGATTCCGGAAAGGAGCAACTCGAAGAATATCTTTACGGGCCTAATTCTCTTGTCTTTCTTGGAGAGGACGTGGTCGAAGGAACGAAAATAATAGCGGATTTCATCAGGGAGCATGAAAAACCGACGATAAAGATCGGACTGGTCGAAGATCGATTATATGACCAGAAGGAACTGGCGCGGATCGCGAAATTGCCGCCGAGGGAAGTCCTGCTGTCCAGTGTTGCACGGGGTATGATCGCCCCGGTAAACAGCTTTGCTTTTCTGGCCACCGAGATGATTAGGCGGTTTATAAGGGCAGTCGATGCCGTGAGGGCCTCAAGAGAGGGATCGGACGATTAACTCTGGTTTGAAGGAGGTTGTATTCAATGGCTACAACGAAGAAAAAAACGGAAAAGAAGACGGGCAAGGAGGTGGTCCTTGAGACGATTGAGCAAATGACCGTCCTTGAGTTGTCAGAATTGGTGAAGGATATGGAAGAGAAATTCGGGATCTCTGCTTCCGCCCCTGTGGTCCAGACCGTTGCAGGTATGGCGGCTGGGGGGGGTGCGGCCGTGCCGGCGGAGGAGGAAAAGACAGAGTTCGATGTCATCCTGAGCGCCGTAGGCGAGAAGAAGATTCAGGTGATTAAGGTAGTAAGGGAATTGACGAACCTGGGTCTCAAGGAGGCCAAAGGGCTGGTCGACGGCGCGCCGAACCCTGTCAAGGAAGGTGTGACCAAGGAGGAAGCGGAGATGATCAAGGGGAAACTTGAAGAGGTTGGAGCATCGGTTGAACTGAAGTAGTTTGAGAAGTGTCCCGTTCTCCACGGGTCAACTTGTTGGGTTGTCCCCTGAACGGCCGAGTATGAGTTATCGGTAAAGATCATACAGAGGTGGGTGAAGCCTTGATAGTAAAGAAAAACTCAAAAAAGATATCGTTTGCCAAGCCGACTAAGCCCGTGGAATATCCCCATCTCTTGGAGGTCCAGGTCGCCTCTTACGAGAAATTTCTTCAGAAAGACGTTCCTCCTGAGAAACGGGAGAACATAGGCCTGCAGGCCGTGTTCAACGATATTTTTCCGATCTCGGACGTAAATGAAAATTATTCGCTCGAATTCGTAGAGTACAGGCTGAGTGAGCCGAAGTATTCCATAGAGGAATGCCAGGACAAGGATATGACGTATTCCGCTTCTCTCAAGGCCCTCCTGCGCCTTGTCATCAAGGAGTCAGTGGGGGGGATAAAGCAGGTGAAGGACATCCTCGAGAAGGAGGTCTTCCTCGGGGAGTTGCCCATATTGACCAAGGTCGGGACGTTCATTATCAACGGTGCCGAGCGCGTAATAGTCACCCAACTCCATCGTTCACCGGGAGTGGTCTTCGGGGAGTCCATTCACCCAAACGGCCAGAAGTTGTATTCGGCCCGTGTGATCCCGTTCAGGGGCTCGTGGGTGGAGTTTTCCATAGATATCAATGATATCATCTATGTTCATATCGACAAGAAGAAGAAATTCCCGGTAACAGCGCTCATAAGAACGTTCCGTTTCGATCCCGAGGAGGACAACCTGGATGATTTCAAGGGGAGGATGAAGAAGGTTGGCGTCGAACAACTCGAGGCGGAGGCCAAGAGCGTATGGGGGAAACAAGGGTTGTCAGGAATGGCCCTGGGTGAGGATATAGTCGATCCCCTGAGCGGAGAGGTGGTCTTCAAGGCTGGAGAACTTATCTCCAGTGAGGTCGTGAAGGGACTGTCGAATAGAAACACCAAGGGTGATATCAAGGTATTCGATGCATTCAAATATTCACGTGACGAGGACATACTCAATGAGTTCTGCCAGAAGGAGACTGTTCAGATAAAGCAACTCAAGGAGGAGGCAGAAGACAAGATCAGGGTACGGCACTCCCGCAAGGTATTGGCGCAGGACATAGTCGATCCAAAGACTGGAGAGGTGATCGCCGAGATCGGAGAATTGATTACTCCGGAACTTGTTGAGGCCATCCAGGAGAAGAAATATGCAAAGAAGATCGATGTGTTCGTGACCGCCTCGAAGTTGGACTCGCTCCTGATCTTCAATACCCTCGCAAAGGACATGACCGGCAGTTGGGACAAGGCATTGAGGGAAATTTACAAGTTGCTCAGACAGGGTGAACCCGCAAACCTTCGTGTCGCACTGGAGCAGATAGAGCGTCTCTTCTTCAATCCCAAGAGATATGACCTCGGTTTGGTAGGGCGTTACAAGATAAATACGCGACTTGGACTGGATATCCCGGAAGGCAAAACGACACTGACACAGAAAGACTTTATCGAGATAATCCGCTATCTTAACGCGCTCAGGGATGGAGAAGGGCTGATCGATGATATCGATCACCTGGGTAATCGAAGAGTCAGGACGGTCGGTGAATTGGTCTCCAACCAACTAAGTCTTGGACTATCACGAATGGCCAGGTTGATCAAGGAGCGGATGAGTCTCCAGGACCCGGAAAAGACAAGCCTTGATGACCTCGTGAACGCCCGAACTGTCGCGGCTGTCATCAATACCTTCTTCGGGAGCAGCCAACTCTCGCAGTTCATGGACCAGACCAATCCGCTGGCGGAGTTGACGCATAAGCGTCGCCTGAGTGCACTTGGTCCAGGTGGGTTGACCCGTGAGAGGGCAGGTTTCGAGGTCCGGGACGTTCATTTTTCCCATTACGGCAGGATGTGCCCGATTGAGACCCCGGAGGGACCGAATATCGGCTTGATTACTTCTTTGACGACCTTCGCCAAGATAAATGAAAAGGGGTTCATTGTCACGCCGTACAGGGTTGTAAAGAACGGCAGGGTAATGGATAAAATTGAATTCTTGAGTGCACATGAGGAGGACAAGCATATCATCGCTCAGGCGAACGCGCCGATCGATGAAAAGGGCTTCTTCAAGAATCCCTGGGTCCTGTGCCGCAAGCGGGGAGACTTCCCACTCGTGGCGCCGAAGGATATCGATTACATGGATGTGGCTCCCGATCAACTTGTGAGCGTGGCGGCAGCCTTGATCCCCTTCCTCAACCATGATGATGCCAACCGCGCGCTTATGGGTTCCAACATGCAAAGACAGGCCGTTCCACTCCTCAACCCCGAGGCGCCGATCGTTGCGACCGGCCTGGAGGAGAAGGTCGCCAGGGATTCGGGAGCGGTCGTCGTGTGTAAGAGGGATGGTGTCGTCGAAAAGGTCTCTGGTGACCGGATCGTTGTAAGGGTGACGGGAAAGGGTGAGGAAGAAGAGGACCCGCTCTTCGAATTGTCCAATCATGATACTTACAAACTCAAGAAATTTCACAGGACCAATCAGGACACATCGATAAACCAGCGTCCTCTCGCCAGGACTGGAGATCAGGTAAAAGAAGGCGATATCATTGCGGACGGGGCCGCCACCAACCAGGGGGAACTCGCACTCGGCAGGAATGTCCTGGTGGCTTACATGCCGTGGTACGGGTATAACTTTGAGGACGCCATTGTGATTAGTGAAAAGATGGTTAAGGAAGACGTCTTTACTTCAATCCATATCCAGGAATTGGAGACCCAGGTCAGGGATACCAAGCGCGGCCAGGAAGAGATAACCCGCGAAGTCCCCAATGTGAGCGAGGAGGCTGTGAAGAACCTGGACGGCAGGGGGATTATCCGGATCGGGGCATATATCCGCTCCGGCGACATCCTTGTGGGGAAGGTTTCACCCAAGGGGGAGACTGAACTGTCTCCTGAAGAAAAACTGCTCAAGGCGATCTTCGGAGACAAGGCCGGAGACGTCAAGGACTCGTCACTGAAGGTCCCTCCTGGACTCGAGGGCATAGTGATCGATGTGAAGGTATTTTCGAGGAAGATCGGCCTGGATGACGAAAAGGATCCGACGCGTGAGGAGAAAGAGGCCAAGATCGCCGAGGTCTTGGCCTGGAAAAAGAGAGAGCTGGACAGAATTAGGAACCTGCGGGACCGTGCGATAAAGTCTCTTCTCACTTTCCAGATGATCCGGCACTGTGTCGACAAGCGGACGTGGAAGGATGCGATCAAGCCAAAGACGAAACTCAATAAGAAACTTATTGAGGAACTGGATCTATCCACGATAGACCTCAACATGTTCGAGGTAATGAACGATGATAAGAACGCTGCTATAAGGAACATCGTGGAGCGATCGCAGGACTTGATAGATAATGTCAAGAGTAGTGCGGAAAACTCTATCAACAAGATAAAACAGCCCGACGAACTCGCCCCTGGCGTGATACAACTCGTAAAGGTATTCATCGCGCAGAAGCGGAAAATTTCTGTTGGTGACAAAATGGCCGGGAGGCACGGGAACAAGGGGATAGTAGCCTACATCGTACCTGAAGAGGATATGCCCTACCTTCCGGATGGAACGCCGGTGGAGATCGTGCTGAACCCGCTGGGTGTCCCGTCGAGGATGAATGTCGGCCAGATCCTCGAAACGCACCTTGGATGGGCCGCCGAGAAGAGGGGTTTCAGGGCCATCACGCCGGTATTCAACGGCGCAAGCGAGGAGGAGATAAAGAGGGAGCTCCGGTTGGCCGGGCTCCCCGTTGATGGTAAGGAGGTCGTCTATAATGGAAGAACGGGTGAACCCTTCATGCAGAAGGTGACGATCGGGTATATATACATGATGAAACTGTTTCACCTGGTCGAGGACAAGATCCATGCCCGTTCAATCGGTCCTTATTCACTCGTGACCCAACAACCCCTGGCGGGAAAGGCGCAGTTCGGGGGGCAACGCTTTGGTGAGATGGAGGTATGGGCCTTGGAGGCGTACGGCGCCGCCCACACCCTACAGGAGATCTTGACCGTTAAGTCCGATGACGTGCCGGGACGTTCAAAGGTCTATGAAGCCATCGTCAAGGGGGAGAACCTGCCGGATCCGGGAGTCCCGGAATCGTTCAATGTCCTGAGACGTGAGCTCCAGAGCCTTGGTCTAAGTGTAAAACTCGGGAAAGACAATGATACTAAATGAATTCAAGACCGCGGGGAACCGTTCATCGTTTTCCAGAGAAGGGGTCGGAAGAATGGCTGATTTCAGGGATTCTTCAAACGAAATAAAGCCGACGGACTTTGATTATATCCAGATCGGGATAGCCTCGCCTGAGCAGATCAGGGAATGGTCAAGGGGCGAAGTAACCAAGCCAGAGACCATCAATTACCGCTCGTTCAAGCCGGAAAAGGACGGCCTGTTCTGTGAGAGGATCTTCGGCCCAGTGAAGGATTGGGAGTGCCACTGTGGTAGGTATAAGCGAATTCGCTACCGCGGTGTAGTATGCAAACACTGCAAGGTCGAGGTGACACTTTCACGTGTCAGGCGTGAGAGGATGGGTCACATCACCCTGGCCGTTCCGGTGGCGCACATATGGTTCTTCAAGAGCCTCCCGAGCAGGATGGGGAACCTCCTCGACATGACCATTACCGACCTGGAGAAGGTCCTCTATTACGCGAGTTATATCGTCCTTGAACCCGGGACCACCAGTTACAAGCCCAAGAGTTTGATATCGGTGGAGGAATACACTGAAGTCATGATGGAAGAGCCGGAAGGTTTCGTGGCGATGACCGGCGCCGAGGCCATCAAGAAGATGCTCCATGACATAGACATCGAGGACATGTCCCGGGATCTCCGGGTGCGTCTCAAGAGCGAGACCTCGCAGCACAAGAAGAAGAGTCTCCTCAAGAAACTCAGGGTGGTCGAGGCCTTTCGCCAGTCCGATAACAAGCCGGAGTGGATGATTATCGACGTTATTCCCGTGATTCCTCCTGATCTCAGGCCGTTGGTACCATTGGAGGGAGGACGGTTCGCGACATCCGACCTGAATGACCTGTACCGGAGGGTCATAAACCGGAACAATCGCCTCAAGAAACTTATGGAGATGAAGGCCCCAGAGGTCATATTGCGCAATGAAAGGCGGATGCTCCAGGAGGCTGTTGATGCCCTATTCGACAACGGTAGGCGGGCGAAGGCTGTGCGGGGGAGGGGAAAGAGGCCCTTGAAGTCATTGAGCGATATGTTAAAGGGCAAACAGGGGAGATTTCGTCAGAACCTCCTCGGAAAACGCGTGGATTATTCGGGCCGTTCCGTCATAGTGGTTGGTCCGGAACTGAAGTTACATCAATGTGGAATTCCTAAGGTGATGGCGCTCGAGCTCTTTAAGCCTTTCATCATTCGGAAACTCGAGGAAAAGGGATACGTTCAGACGGTCAAGAGTGCGAAGAAGGTGGTTGAAAAGGAGAGCCCGGAGGTCTGGGAAATCCTGGAGGAGATTATCAAGGACCACCCCGTTCTTCTCAACCGGGCGCCGACGTTACACAGGCTCGGTATCCAGGCATTCGAGCCGATCCTCGTGGAGGGGAAGGCGATTCGAATCCATCCGCTGGTATGCACGGCGTTCAATGCAGATTTTGATGGCGATCAGATGGCGGTTCATCTTCCACTATCTTTCGAGGCCCAACTCGAGGCCAGGGTATTGATGATATCGACCAATAATATCCTCCTTCCCGCCAACGGCAGGCCTGTAACCGCTCCCACTCAGGACATTATCATGGGCTGTTACTTCCTGACAAAGGAGAGACCGATGGCGAGTGAGGGGAACGGCAAGGTGTTCCTCTCGGGTGAAGAGGTGATGCTGGCCCATCATAACGGGTACATCGAGCTCCACTCACCTGTCAGGGTCAGGATAGATGGGAAAATAATCAAGACCACCCCGGGACGGATCATATTCAACCAGATCGTGCCGAAAGAAATGGGATTCGTCAACGACCTGATGAGAAAAGGAACCCTTGAGAACTTGGTCTTCGAAATCTTCAGGAAGAAGGGTTCAGGGACCACGGTGGAATTTCTCGATAGACTGAAGGATCTGGGCTTCGAATACGCCACCAACTCCGGGGCCTCTGTGGGTATCGATGACCTGGTCATCCCGAGCAAGAAGGAGGAGAACCTTCGGGAGACGAGTAAAGAGGTGGAGAAGATCTCCAAGCAATATCATGACAAGGTTATCACAGATGGCGAGAGATACAACCGGGTGATCGACACGTGGACACACGCCACTTCCGATATTGCGAACCAGACCTTTGAAGAACTGGAATCTTCCCAGAACGGCTTCAATCCACTCTGGATGATGATCGATTCAGGTGCGCGGGGAAGCCGGGACCAGGTGCGGCAATTGGCGGGAATGCGAGGGCTCATGGCAAAGCCGCAGAAAAAGATCACCGGCCAGGTGGGAGAAATCATCGAATCTCCAATAAAATCGAACTTCCGTGAAGGACTCTCCGTGCTTGAATATTTCATATCCACCCACGGCGCTCGGAAGGGTTTGGCGGATACCGCCCTCAAGACTGCAGACGCTGGGTACCTTACGCGTAGGCTCGTCGATGTAACCCAGGACGTGACCATCACCATGGACGATTGTGGAACCGTGAGGGGCCAGGATGTCGGTCCCCTCAAGGAGGGAGAGGATATTATCGAGCCCTTGAGAGACCGGATCGTGGGGAGCGTAGCCCTTGATGATGTCAAGGATCCGATGAGTAACGAGGTCATCATAAAGGCCGGCGAGGAAATTACCTTGGAGTCTGCGAGCCTTGCGGAAGAAAACGGCGTGGAAAGGGTGCAAATACGGTCGGTCCTAACATGTGAAGCCAAACGAGGACTGTGCAGGAAGTGTTACGGTAGGAATCTCGCCACCTTGAAACCAGTGGATATGGGTGAGGCGGTCGGGATTATTGCGGCCCAGTCGATCGGGGAACCTGGTACTCAGCTCACCCTCAGGACGTTTCATATAGGGGGGACGGCGGGCAGGATTGCCGCACAGAGCGAGAAAACCGCCCTGGTCACAGGGGAGGCCACACTGCATAACATCCAGTATGTCGACAGGGAGGTCCTGGTTGAAAATGAGGGGGCAAAGGGGAAGAAGGTCACAATAAAGATCGTCACGGGGAAAGAGGGACGTATTCACCTGAAGGGCGTGGATAAGAGGGTGCGCAAGTTGATGGTTCCATATGGAGCGGAACTGGATGACTGTCTCTTCAACAACAGGGTTGAAAAAGGCGGCAAGGTGAAGTTCGTCGATATCGAGGAAGGCCTAAACATGAAGGTGGTTGTGGACGACGGGAAGAAGGTGATGGTGATCACCAAGGGGGCGAGGGAGTTGGTGGAGGAGGCGGGTGGGAAGAAGAAGATACGTAACCCGGTGATTCGAATACTCGGCAGGAACCGGCGGACGATTCGGGACTATGCGCTTCCTAAGGGGGCCCACATCCTCGTGGAAGATGGTGAGAACGTGAAGGCCGGCAGGCTCCTCTTCTGGGTAGGAAAAGATTCGACGATCCTGTTCCGGTGGGATCCTTATTCTACACCTATCTTGACCGATAAGGGTGGCCGTGTAAAGTTCGTCGATATCATTGAAGAGGTTACCATGCGGGAGGAGCCGGACAAAGAGGGTCACAAGGTAAAGGTAATCATTGAAGACCGCGAGAAGGCCTATCACCCTCACATCCGGATACTCGACGGGCATGGGAAGAAAATACGGGATTACGCCATCCCGACCGGTGCGCACCTCATGGTCCAGGATGGGCAGAGGGTGAATCCGGGCGAGGTCTTGGTCAAATTGTCGAGGGAGATATACAAGACTCGTGACATCACGGGCGGTTTACCACGCGTGGCGGAATTATTCGAGGCGAGGCGGCCCAAGGATCCCGCTGTTATCACGGAGATAGATGGCAGGGTCAAGTTCGGCGAGATAGTACGCGGCAACCAGCAGATGATTGTGGAGCCGGAGAAGGGTGAACCTCGTGAATATCTAATCCCCCATGGAAAGCACCTCCTGGTCCACGAGGGAGATGTAGTCAAAGCGGGAGACCGCCTCTCGGAGGGGCCTGTTAATCCCCATGATATCCTGAAGGTTAAGGGAACCAACGAGGTTCAGGAATATCTCATGAACGAGATCCAGGCGGTATACAGGTTACAAGGGGTAAGGATTCACGATAAGCATATCGGGGTAATCGTTCGACAGATGCTTCAAAAGGTCAAGATTACCGATTCCGGGGATACGAGTTTCCTTGAGGACGAACATGTCGACAAGACAGTCTTTCAGGAAGAGAACGAGAAGATCATACAAACCGGGGGTGCGAGGGCGAAGGCGGAGCCCCTCCTGCTCGGGATCACCAAGGCCTCGCTGACAACGGAGAGTTTTATCTCCGCCGCCTCGTTTCAGGAAACGACGCGGGTGTTGACCGAGGCCGCAGTCAGGGGGACAAGAGACAACCTTCTCGGCCTGAAGGAGAATATCATCATAGGCCATCTCATACCGGCGGGTACGGGGTCCCTCAAGATAAAGGATGTCCGGTTTATTCACGAGGACGAAGCGGAAGAAGACGCTGGCGACAGTGAAAGCACGGGTGCGAACTTGCTTGATCAACCCGGAGCAAAGACGGGTGTCGAGTCGAAGGGGGTAATCGCCTGAATGCGTTCTTACGGGATTCCTTTCATCCGGCGGCTAAAGGCCGTCGGCAATCGAGTGATGGAAATCGATCGAGATACCACAGGAGGTGTGAGCGTTGCCGACCATAAACCAACTCGTTAGAAAGGGGCGAAAGAAGGTTGTAAAAAAGACATCCTCTCCGGCCCTCGGTAGGTGTCCTCAGAAACGTGGGGTATGCACCCGCGTCTACACAACGACCCCGAAAAAGCCGAATTCAGCGCTGAGGAAAGTTGCGAGGATCAGGTTGACAAATGGATACGAGGTGACGGCCTATATCCCGGGAGAGGGTCACAACCTTCAGGAACACTCTATCGTCTTGATTCGGGGTGGAAGGGTAAAGGACCTCCCCGGCGTAAGGTACCATATTGTCAGGGGGACGTTGGACACGGGTGGCGTCGAGGGGAGGAAGAGGAGCCGTTCGAAGTATGGAACCAAGAAGAGCTGAGTATCAATGTGAATTTCTATCTTGGTTGATTGAGGAGGAATCATGCCGCGGAGAAAATCCCCCGGAGTCAGGGGCGTTGATGGCGATCCGAAATACCAGAGTATCCTGGTAAGCAAGTTTATAAACTCCCTGATGAAGTGTGGGAAGAAGACGATTGCGGAAAAGATTTTTTATGGCGCAATGGATATCCTGGAGGAGAAGTCCGGACAGCCGGCGATGGTTGTCTTCGAACAGGCCCTCTCCAACGCAAGGCCACTCCTCGAAGTCAAATCAAGGAGGGTTGGAGGTGCCACCTACCAGGTCCCCATTGATGTCAGACAGAACCGGAGTATGGCACTTGCCATACGCTGGCTGATCCATTTCGCACAGCAGAGAAACGAAAAGACAATGCAGGAGAGGCTTGCTTACGAATTGCTGGATGCGTCGAGGAGTGAGGGGAGTACTATTAAGAAGCGCGAGGATACCCATCGAATGGCCGAGGCCAACAAGGCATTTGCCCACTATAGATGGTGAGTTTATGCAATCAATGAGGTGACGAGACACCAGAGATCTTTATTATGCCCAGGATGATCGAACTGAACAAAATTAGAAATATCGGCTTCATGGCGCACATCGACGCCGGCAAGACGACTACTACCGAGAGGATTCTCTTCTATACCCACAAGGTACACAAGATGGGCGAAGTGCATGACGGCGCCGCAACCATGGATTGGATGGAGCAGGAGAAGGAGAGAGGTATCACCATAACGTCCGCGGCTACTACTTGCTACTGGAAGGGCAATCGTATTAACATCATCGATACTCCAGGGCACGTGGATTTCACCGTGGAGGTGGAGAGGTCGTTGAGGGTCCTTGACGGTGCGATCGCCGTGTTCTGTTCCGTGGGTGGTGTGGAACCGCAGTCCGAGACCGTATGGCGCCAGGCGGACAGGTACGGTGTTCCGCGTATAGCATTCATCAACAAGATGGATCGGACCGGAGCCGATTTTTTTAGGGCCGTCCAGATGATCCGTGACCGTTTGGGGGCAAAGGCGTTGCCGGTCCAGGTTCCCATGGGGGCCGGCGATCTCTTTACAGGGATCGTGGACCTCATCGAGAATCGAGCCTTGATTTATCATCAGGAGACGAACGGGGAGACCTTCGAGGAGGTGGAGGTCCCGAATGATCTTCGAGAGACGGCATTGCAGATGCGAAATGAGTTGATGGAGGCCGTTGCAGAGTACGACGACGTTGCGCTCGAGAGATACCTGGATACAGGGGATTTGACTTCGGAAGACATTTTCAGGGCGCTGAGGAAGGCCACGATAAAGGTCGAAGTGGTGCCGGTCCTGTGTGGTTCCGCGTTCAGGAATACCGGGATACAACCCCTGCTTGACGCCGTAATCCGGTATCTCCCTTCACCGCTTGACATCCCGCCGGTCACCGGCCATCAGTCGGAAGGATACGAAGTAATCGAGAGAAAACCGGATGATGATGATCCCTTATCGGCACTGGTCTTCAAGATCATGAGCGACGCCTACGTCGGGAAATTGACCTTCCTGCGGGTATATTCGGGATGCCTGAAGGCGGGATCATCGGTGCTGAATTCTCGAATTCGGAAGATAGAAAGGGTTAGCCGTATCTTACAGATGCACGCAAATAAGAGAGAGGAGAGGGAGGCCGTTTATTCCGGGGATATTGTTGCGGTCGTCGGCTTGAAGCATTCGCGAACGGGAGATACCCTCTGTGATCCGAAGGACCCGATAATCCTTGAGGCGATGCACTTCCCTGATCCTGTCATTTCGGTCGCGATTGAACCCAAAACGAGGGCGGACGAAGAAAAGTTATCAGTGGCCCTCGGCAAACTCGCCATTGAAGATCCGACGTTCCAGGTCAAGATCGACCCTGAAACGAGCCAGACGATAATCTCCGGAATGGGAGAACTCCACCTGGAAGTCATAGTGGACAGGATGTTGAGGGAATTCAACGTCCATGCAAATATCGGCAAACCCCAGGTCTCTTACAGGGAGACTATCCAGGACGCAGTTTCCGGGGAAGGGAAGTACGTAAAGCAGACGGGGGGTAAGGGACAATATGGCTGTGTTAAAATAAAGGTCTCCCCCCTGGAGAGGGGCAAGGGAGTAATTATCGAGGAGCACATAAGGGGGGGGGCGATCCCCAGGGAATTTATATCGGCGGCGATAAAGGGTTTGAGGGATGGCGCTGCTAACGGCGTCTTGGAAGGTTACCCCCTTGTTGATATATTGATAGATCTGGTCGATGGAAGTTATCATGAGGTGGACTCTTCGGAGATGGCTTTCCGGGTTGCAGGGTCGATAGCGCTCAAGGACGCCGTCCAGAAGGCTAGACCTGTGCTCCTGGAACCGATCATGAAGGTCGAGATCGTGGTACCGCCCGAATATCTCGGCGAGGTCCTGGGGGATATAAATAGCAGACGGGGAAAGGTGGGTGGTATCATACCGAGGCCTGATGCCCAGGTAGTTGCTGTCTCCGTTCCGCTTGCAGAGATGTTCGGTTATGCAACGGTACTGAGGTCTATAACCCAGGGGAGGGCGGTGTATACCATGGAGTTCTCCCATTACAACAAGGTTGAGAGAGACAGGTCGGAGGAGGTCTCACATCGAGCGCCTTACAGTCGGAGTGTAGCCAGGTAGCATGCTGGTCGTCTTCGCGGCGCTCAATGCGTAATAATGATGACGATCGGGTTTGATTCTGAAATATAAAGAGGAGGAGGTAGCAGATGTCGAAGCAGAGGTATGAGCGGACGAAGCCGCATGTGAATGTAGGAACGATTGGGCATGTGGATCATGGTAAGAGTACGTTGACGAGTGCGATGACGTTGGTATTGAGCAAGTCTGGGGGTGAGTTGGGCAGTGCGGATTGGGTGCCTTATGATCAGATAGACAAGGCGCCTGAGGAGAAGGAGCGTGGTTTAACGATACAGGTATCTCATGTGGAGTATGAGACGAAGTCTCGTCATTATGCTCATGTGGATTGTCCTGGTCATGCGGATTATGTAAAGAACATGATCACTGGTGCTGCGCAGATGGATGGTGCGATATTGGTAGTGAGTGCTGCGGATGGTCCTATGCCTCAGACTCGTGAGCATGTATTATTGGCGCGTCAGGTGAATGTGCCGAGCATAGTGGTATATTTAAACAAGGTGGATCAGGTGGATGATCCGGAGTTATTGGAGTTGGTGGAGTTAGAGGTTCGTGAGTTATTGAGTAAGTATGAGTTTCCTGGTGATGAGGTGCCTGTGGTGAGTGGGTCGGCATTGAAGGCATTGGAGTGTGGGTGTGGTAAGGAGGATTGTCAGTGGTGTGGTAGTATATGGAGGTTGATGGGGGCGATAGACGAGTACATACCGACGCCTCAGCGTGTTATAGATCGTCCTTTTTTGATGCCTGTGGAGGACATATTTTCGATAACGGGTCGTGGTACGGTAGGTACAGGTAGGATAGATCGTGGGGTAGTGAAGGTAGGTGATGAGGTGGAGTTGGTGGGATTGGGTGCGGGTAATCGTAAGACGGTAGTGACGGGTGTGGAGATGTTCAGGAAGTTATTGGATGAGGGTCAGGCTGGTGACAATGTGGGTTTATTGTTGCGTGGAGTAGGTAAGGATGAGTTGGATCGTGGTATGGTGATAGCGGCGCCTGGTAGCATCACGCCTCACACGAAGTTCAAGGGTGAGGTATACGTATTGAAGAAGGAGGAGGGTGGTCGTCACACGCCGTTTTTCACTGGATACAGGCCGCAGTTTTATTTTCGTACGACGGATGTAACGGGCAGTGTAAAGTTGCCGGAGGGGCGTGAGATGGTGATGCCCGGGGACAACGTGACGATGGAGGTGGAGTTGATCACGCCGATAGCGATGGAGCAGGAGTTGAGGTTTGCCATCCGTGAGGGCGGCAGGACGGTCGGCGCCGGCGTCGTTACCGAAATCATAGAGTGAGGCGGGTATGGCCATCCAGCGTATTAAGATAAGGTTGAAGTCCTTCGATCACGTGCTGATTGACAAGTCAGCGAGCGAGATTGTGAAGACTGCTCAGAAAACGGGTTCGGTTGTATCGGGACCAATTCCTTTACCTACCAAACGGAAACTGATCACCGTGCTTAGATCACCTCATATAGACAAGAAATCGCGGGAGCAGTTCGAGATGAAGGTCCACAAGAGGCTGATCACCATCCTGGATCCAAAGTCTCACACTATCGAGGCCCTCAAGAAACTCGATCTACCCGCGGGGGTACACGTTCAGATCAAATCTTGAGATGGTGGAAGTGTGGATATCGATCTAGGGGCTCGGCGATAGCGGTGGTGGAAAAGGGAGAGAATTAGAACAGAGGCATACCAGGATGATTGGTTTATTGGGGAAAAAAGTAGGGATGACGCAGGTCTTTGACGACGAAAACAGTCCTGTGCCGGTAACCGTGGTTGAAGCTGGGCCGTGCGTCGTTACCAGGGTGGGGTCGTACAACGAAGGGCTGAGGAAGTTTGTTCAACTCGGTTATCGTCCGGTTAAGGAAGAGAAACTGGCGTTACCTCAAAGGGGCTTTTTTCGCAAGCACGATTTACCCATGATGAAGCATCTCAGGGAATTCTCTCTCGAAGACCCGGAAGAGAAATACGAGGTCGGGCAGGCGCTCACCGTGGGCATTTTTTCGGTGGGAGATCGAGTGGACATCATAGGAAAGTCGAAGGGGCGGGGGTTCCAGGGGGTGGTGAAGAGATGGGGATTCGCCGGCTATCATCACACTCACGGTACGAAGGACAAGCACCGAGTTCCTGGCTCTATCGGGGCTTCGACCTTTCCGGCGAGGGTCTGGAAGAATAAACGGTTGCCGGGACGGTACGGCAATGAGAGGGTGACGGTAAAGAACCTCAGAGTGGTGAAGGTACTGGCCGAACGGAACCTTATATTCCTTGGAGGGGCCGTTCCGGGGAGCCGTGGAAGCCTGGTGACCATCCGTACGGCGAGAAAGAGGAGGGGGGAATAAGGGATGGAGAACCAAGTTATCGAGGCCCTGATGTATGATAGTAATGGAGCAGAGAAGGGGAAGCGCCGGCTGCCGGGGGCGGTCTTCCGTCAGGAAGTGAATGAGGCTGCAATATACCAGGTGATAAGGGCTACCTTGACGAATCGCCGCCAGGGAAACTCCGCTTCCAGGAATAGATCGGCCGTCAGTGGGGGTGGGAGCAAACCCTGGAGGCAGAAGGGTACGGGCAGGGCCAGGGCCGGATCTATTCGTTCTCCTCTCTGGAAGGGTGGAGCGGTTGCATTTCGATCGGTGCCGAAGGATTACCGGTTGAAAGTCCCGAGGAAAGTGAGGAGGTTGGCACTCTATTCGAGTCTCTCCCAAAAGGCACGGGAAGAGGCGGTAAAGGTGCTCGAATCCTTGGAATTCACCGCTCCAAAGACACGTGTGATGACCCAGTTGCTGGACAAGGTGGGTGTAAGTGGGAAGAAGGTGCTCATCCTTACCGAGGGAGTTAAGAGGGACGTGTACCTTTCAGGAAGGAACATCCCCAAGATCTCCATCCATCCCTTCAAGGACGTCAGTTCCCTCGATATCCTTGACGCAGATGTCCTGTTGATAGAAGATGCAGTAATAGAGATGCTGGAGACCGGAGAGAGATTGAAATGAGGGACCCAAGAAAGGTCATAAAACGGCCGATCATCACAGAGAGGAGCACCCGGCTGCAGGGTGAGGGCAACCAGTATGTCTTCGAAGTGGACGGTCGGGCCAATAAGATCGAGATCGCTTATGCCGTGAAGAAAATTTTCAATGTCACGGTGCTCAACGTTAGGACAATGAACATGAAGGGAAAGCCAAAGCGCCTCGGGGCCTTTTCGGGACGAAGGCCCGATTGGAAGAAGGCGATTGTGACCCTGAAGTCGGGGGACTTTATCGAGGTCTTTGAGGAGGTCTGAGCAGGTTGTTTCGATCTGCATCAAGCCGAGGCAGTGATAGAGGAAGGTGGAATACATGTCTATGAAAAAATTTAAGCCGGTCACCCCGAGCCGGCGTTTTATGGTGATCTCATCTTACGAGGAGATCACGAGAGGAAAGGCGGAGAAATCACTTCTCGAGCCGCTTAAAAAATCCGGCGGTAGGAACCACCATGGTCATGTTACATCGAGACGACGTGGTGGTGGTCACAAGAGAAAATACCGGACTATCGACTGGAAGAGGGATAAGGCGGACGTTCCCGGCGTCATAAGGTCCGTTGAATACGATCCCAATCGTTCAGCCAATATCGCATTGGTTCAGTACCGTGATGGAGAAAAACGGTATATCTTGCAACCTGCGGGCTTAAAGGTGGGTGATGTGGTGATCTCCGGCAGGGATAGAGGAGTCCCGATCAGGGTCGGCAACACGATGCCGCTTCGGGATGTCCCCCTGGGAAGTGAAGTCCATAACGTGGAGATGAAGCCGGGCAAGGGGGGGCAAATAGCCAGAAGTGCCGGTGCGGGGGTCCAGGTAGTTGCCAAGGAGGGAGAGTTCTCGCATATCAGGATGCCGTCGGGAGAGGTCAGGCTGATCGGTCTTGATTGCCTGGCTACGATCGGCAAGGTCGGGAATATTAAACATGAGAATACGAGCAGTGGGAAAGCCGGCCGCTCGAGGTGGCTGGGTAAGAGGCCGAAGGTGCGGGGCGTTGCGATGAATCCCATTGATCATCCTATGGGGGGTGGGGAAGGGAAGTCATCGGGAGGGAGGCACCCTGTTACACCTTGGGGAAAGAAGACCAAGGGCCTGAAGACCCGCCGGAAGGGAAAGAGTTCGGACAGGTATATTATTAAGAAACGGAAGAAATGAGAAGATACTCGAGGAGGAATTGAGATGGGGAGATCGGTAAAGAAGGGTCCCTATATAGACGAGAAATTATTTCTGAAGATTGCCGAGTTCAATGAGAAAGGTACGAGACAGGTAATAAAGACCTGGTCAAGGCGTTCGACTATATCGCCGGAATTTGTGGGGCATACGCTCGCGGTACACAATGGCAACAAGTTTATCCCAGTATTTATTACAGAGAACATGGTTGGCCACAAACTTGGTGAATTTGCGCCGACGAGGTTGTTCAGGGGACATGGCGGTAAACTCGCGGAGCGCACAGCCAGGACCAGGTAGTCCCCGGTAGGCCGCAGTGACGGGGATTATATAACGGATAATGGGTGGTGTGGCGTGGCGTTCATGAAGGAGGACCAGGATAGTCATGGAGGGAAAAGCATTCAGTCGATATGTAAGGTCGTCACCAAGAAAGATCAGGCTGGTGGCAGACCTGATCAGGGGCCTTTCGGTCGAGGACGCGTACGGTATCCTTCAATATTCCAGCAAGAGGGGAGCGACTCCGGTTTTAAAGACTCTTCGTTCCGCGGTAAGCAACGCGCTCAACAGTGCCGGCACTCTTCGGCTACGGGTGGAGGATTTAAAGGTTTCGAGCGTTCGAGTGGATGAAGGGCCGACGATGAAACGATTCAGGGCAAGGGCGATGGGAAGAGTTGGCCGGATTCGGAAGCGGACCAGTCACATCACGGTCGTCGTGACTTCTGAATTCTGAAAATAGCAAACAGGTCATTGCACAATAGTAGAAAGGGGTTCTTTTGGGACAAAAGACGCATCCTATAGGTTTTCGCTTGGGTATCGTAAAGAATTGGCAATCCCGATGGTTTGAAGAGAGGAATCTCCCCTCGCTTCTCATGGAAGATGAAAAGATACGAAGTTACCTTCAGACACGGCTTTCTCATGCGGCGGTGGCCAAGGTAGAGATAGAGAGAACACCAAGAAAGGTAGTTATTATCATACATACGGCAAGACCCGGCGTCGTCATTGGGAGGAGGGGCCAGGAGGTCGACAAACTCAGGGACGAATTGGCCCAGTTGATTCGTTCCGTCCGGAAAGAGGCCATGTCCACGCGTATCTGGGGGGGGGAGAAGAGCAGGAGGGATGAAGCAGGACCTGGTGAGGAAGATGAAATTCAGATCAAGATTGAGGAGATAAAGAAGCCGGAATTGAATGCAAAACTGGTTGCAGACAACATTGCCTTCCAACTCAAACAAAGGATCAGCTTCCGGCGGGCGATGAAGAAGTCTGTGACGTCGGCCATGCGAGGGAATGCCAAGGGAATCAAGATCCAGTGCAGCGGGCGCCTTGGGGGGGCCGAGATCGCCAGATCCGAGGGCTACCATGAGGGACGGGTTCCGTTACATACTCTCAGGGCGGATATTGATTATGCCAGGAGCACCTCGCACACGACATTCGGGACAATCGGTGTAAAGGTGTGGATTTTCAAGGGGGAAGTCCTGAATACCGGGGACGAAGGAGGCTCGGATTAATGACGTCGCTTCGACCCGTTACCGTGGTTCGTTGGACATGACAACTTGGTTCGGGGATTGTAACCGCAAGGGACCTGACCGGTCGATATTGAAAATGAGGCCCAGGGGAGTTAAGCCATGTTAATGCCGAAGAGAGTGAAGTTCAGGAAGCAGCACCGGGGACGCATGCGGGGTATGGCTACCCGCGGCAACGAGGTGAGTTTCGGTGAGTATGGTCTCCAGGCGCTTGAACCCGGATGGGTAACGAGCCGGCAGATAGAAGCCGCCAGGGTGGCGCTGACTCGGCATATAAAGAGGGGTGGAAAGGTATGGATCCGAATCTTTCCGAGCAAACCTTTTACCAAGAAACCGGCCGAGACGAGAATGGGTAAAGGGAAGGGGAATCCGGAGGGCTGGGTTGCCGTTGTAAAACCGGGACGTGTGATGTTCGAACTCGAAGGGGTACCCTATGATCTGGCAAAGGAGGCCATGCTTTTGGCCTCCCGGAAATTGCCCCTTGGCTCACGGTTGATCCGGCGGGAGGAATAAATGACGTCAATAAAGTCTTCGGAAATCCGGAACATGACCGCCGTGGAAATTGAAGCAAGGATAGAAGAGGTCGAGGAGGAATTGTTCAGGCTGCGCTTCCGAAACAGGAATCAGGGAATCGACAACCCTCTTCGCATACGGTACCTCCATCGCGATATTGCCCGGATGAAAACGGCATTGAGGGAAAATAAGACAGGAAGGCACAAACTACCGGAGTGATGAAAGAGGGACGAATGGAAAGGCTTAACCGTCGCAAGGTCAGGCAGGGAATTGTCGTACGCACCAAGATGGATAAGAGCGTGGTCGTTTCGGTGGAAAGGGTGTTTCAGCATCCCCTTTACGGAAAACTCGTAAGAAAGACCAGTCGGGTGATCGCGCACGATGCAGAAAACAGATGCCGGGCAGGGGACATCGTCACCATAGTAGAGACGCGACCACTCAGTAAGCATAAGAGGTGGAGAATAAGGGAGATAACTTCCACTCCTCTTGAGGAGAAGGAAGATGTCCTGAATGGTGGGGAAGGAGCAGGTGATTCTGAATGATTCAACAACAGACGATGGTCAAGATTGCAGATAATTCAGGGGCAAAACGCGCTCAGTGTATAAAGGTGCTTGGCGGGACCCGACGTCGTTATGCCCGGGCGGGCGACATAGTTGTACTGGCCATAAAAGATGCGTTGCCGAACAGCACCATCAAGAAAGGAGATGTGGTTCGGGCCGTCGTCGTAAGGTGCAGGAAGGAAACGCGCAGGAACGATGGCTCGTATATACGTTTTGATGAAAACGCCTGCGTAATTATCAGCGACCAGAGGGAGCCGAGGGCCACGAGAATATTCGGGCCGGTGGCCAGGGAACTCAGAGAGAAGCAGTTCATGAAGATTATCTCTCTTGCTCCTGAAGTCCTGTAGGCTTTTCTCGTATCACCTGGAGAACAAGATGGACATTGTAAAAAACGACACGGTGCTGATAATCTCTGGCAATGAAAAGGGCAAGACGGGAAAGGTATTGAGGGTCTTCCCGGATCGTAACAGGGTTACCGTGGAAAACATCAATTTTATGAAACGTCACACGCGTCCTACGACCACGAACCCTCAGGGGGGGATCATAGAGAGGGAGGCGACCGTTCACGTATCGAACGTTCTCCTGCTTTGTCCCCGATGCAACCAGGGCACGCGTGTCAGGCATAAGGTGCTGGCGGATGAATTATCGACACATGCGAGGATATGCGCGAGGTGCGGAGAGGTGATTCCGAAGAAAGTGGCGGAGAAATAGGCGATAAAGCCCCGGGAGATAGAAAATGGCTGCAGGTCTGGGCAGAGATTACAGGGACAGAGTAATGGACGAGATGGCCAAGAGGCTTGGCCTCAAGAACTCATTCGCAATCCCGAGGATAGTGAAGGTCGTGTTGAATGCTGGCGTGGGTGATGCGATACAGGATCCAAAGTATCTCGATTCAATGGTAAAGGAATTGGCGTTGATTACGGGGCAGAGGCCCGTAATTCGAAGGGCCAAGAAATCGATATCGAATTTCAGGGTGAGGGCTGGAATGCCGATCGGCTGCTCGGTAACCTTGAGAGGCCCACGAATGTATCACTTCCTGGAGAGATTGATTCATGTGGCCATTCCCAGGATCCGCGATTTCCGTGGAATCAACCCCAGGTCATTTGATGGGCGCGGAAATTTCTCCTTCGGGATACATGAGCAGATCATATTCCCCGAAGTCGATTATGATGATATCGTAAAGATAAGGGGATTTGACGTGACGATAGTGACGACGGCCAAGAGGGACGACGAGGCATATTTGCTGCTCGACTTGATGGGATTTCCATTCAGGCGGCCCTCTCCT
Organism: uncultured Gemmatimonadota bacterium; assembly: GCA_964573995.1. Classification (GTDB taxonomy): domain Bacteria; phylum Gemmatimonadota; class CAZMKB01; order CAZMKB01; family CAZNLH01; genus CAZNLH01. The sequence goes on along the minus strand of CAZNLH010000010.1, from coordinate 55,813 downwards.
GCCGCGGCTTGACCTGTTAGGAGTGCTGAAGGTATGGGAAGGTCAATGACCCCTATTTTAATTTACAGGCTGCGTGAACGGCATGTATGAGTTTCTTACGGTGAACGGGAGGTAGTTATTTGGCCAAGAAAGCGCTGATATTGAAGTGTAAGAGGAGACCAAAGTACCAGGTGAGGAGGTATAACCGCTGTCAGAGATGTGGAAGATCGAGGGGCTACCTCAGGGATTTCGGGATATGCCGGATATGTTTTCGGGAGATGGCGCTGGAAGGGAAGATTCCGGGGGTTAGAAAGGCGAGTTGGTAGGGTAAGTTGGAACGGCCTGCTGGCTTGGGGTGGCAATTGTCTGCCGGCTGTCGATATATACTGGGAATATTTAACGGGTGTGGATAAGTGTAAATCTTCGAGGTGCTGCGAGCACTCAAGACCATCTTTACATATGGGCCGACAACTTGGTTGTCTGATTTGCAAGGCCGAAGACCTGGTTGGGGAGGAGAGAAGCAATGACAATGACTGACCCAATTGCTGATCTGATCATCAGGATCAGGAATGCGGGTATGGCAAAGCATAGAACGGTGGAAGTCCCTTATTCCAAGATCAAGGCGGAGATCACCAAGATCCTGAAAGAGAACGGAATGATCGCGGATTATCGGGTATTGACCGATACATTTCCCTTGAAGATCCGCATCCTGCTCAAGTACAACAGGGACGAGGAGCATATTATCAAGGGGATGAAGCGGATCAGCAAACCGGGCTTGAGGATCTATACGGGCAGGGAAGACGTCCCGGTGATTCGCAGTGGGATGGGGTTTGCCATACTGTCGACGTCCCATGGGATTATGACTGACCATGATTGCCGTAAAGTCGGGATAGGAGGCGAAGTCCTGGCCTATATATGGTAGGCGGCTTATTGTGGGTATGGAGCCCTTCGACCGCCGGTACAATCATGAGGATGGTTCTGAAGGATCAATGAGATAGAAGGGAGAAGACACTTGTCCCGAATCGGAAAGAAACCAATAGAAATCCCGGACGGTGTCAAGGTGACGGTGAGGGCTCACCACGTCCGCGTGGAGGGGCCGAAAGGTAGCACCTCGATGGAAGTCTCTCCGGAAATGAAGGTCATCATGGGAGAAAGGGATATTCGGGTGGAAAGGCCTTCAGATCAGAGCAGGCATCGGTCCATGCACGGCTTGACCAGGACGTTGATTTCCAATATGGTGGAGGGGGTGTCCAAGGGTTTTGACAAGGAACTGGAGATCTTAGGTGTTGGATACCGGGTGGAGGCGATGAAGGGGGGATTGAACTTCAAACTCGGGTATGCTCACCCCATCTTCTTCGAGGCGCCTGAGGGGATTGAGTTTGAAGTCACGAGCCCAACTCAAATCAAGGTGAACGGGATCGATAAGGAATTGGTCGGACGCGTGGCAGATCGCATCAGAAAATTGAGGCCTCCTGAGCCTTACAAGGGCAAGGGGATCCGCTATAAGGGTGAGCATGTCCGGAGAAAGGCTGGTAAGACCGGGATGTAGCCCACAGGCGGTATGACCAGAGGTGGCGGTCGCAGGCGAAGCCGCGATTCTGTCTATAGAATGGAACGAAGGGGATACCATGAGCAACAGGAACGAAAGCAGGGGCTATTCGAGGAGACATCGCCATCGGCGTGTGCGGAAGAAAGTCATCGGTACGCCGGAGAGGCCTCGATTTGCGGTCTTCAAGAGTTCAAGGCATATTTATGCACAGTTGATCGATGACACGGCGGGGGTAACCCTGCTCGGTGCATCAAGTATCTCACCGGTGATCAAGGACAGCGTGAACGGGAAGAGTGGCAAGATCGAAACCAGCAAGGTTACCGGGAAATTCCTGGCCGAGAAGGCGGCTGGAGTTGGGATCAGGAAGGTGGTTTTTGATCGGGGCGGTTATAAATATCATGGCCGTGTAAAGGCACTGGCCGATGGTGCCCGTGACGGAGGCCTGGAATTTTAATAGTGCAACGGGGGAACGATGAACGATAGGAGAGGGGTATTGACGGAAAAAGAAACACCTGAACTTCTTGAGAACGTCATCAATATCAATCGAGTCGCCAAGGTGGTAAAGGGTGGAAGGCGGTTCGGTTTCAACACCCTGGTCGCGGTCGGTGACAGAAACGGTAGAGTGGGCCTGGGATTAGGGAAGGCAAATGAGGTGTCGGAAGCGATTAGAAAGGGCGCCGAATCTGCAAGAAAATCGATGTTCACGGTGACTATGATGGCCCGCACCATCCCGCATGAAATAGTCGGGCGTTTCAGTGCAGGCAGGGTCCTTTTGAAACCAGCCGCCCCGGGGACCGGCCTGATTGCGGGTGGAGCGGTCAGGGCGGTGCTTGAGTGTGTCGGGATCCAGGATATCCTGACGAAGTCTTTGGGATCCAACAACCCGTATAATATTGCCAAGGCGACTCTTGAAGGTTTGAAGGCCCTGAGTTCCCTGGAGGAGGTCGCAGAGTTGCGGGGCATGGACGTGAGCGATTTTAATCCTGTCCTGCATACGGGAAAGAATGATGAGGATTATGACAATGTCACGGAAACTGGAGATAAAGCAGGTACGGAGCGGGATAAAGAGGCCTGAGGGGCAGAGGCGTACACTCGTAGCGCTTGGCCTGACCCACCACCAGAAGGTCGTGATCAAGCCCGATAATCCTCCGATTCGGGGAATGATCCGCAAGGTGTCCCACCTGGTGAAAGTGAGTGAGATTGACGAGTGACAGTTGGTGACAGTTATAGAAAAAGGGGGGATGATTGGGGAACACTGCGAAGGCAATTTGATTGTTTGAAAGATAATAAAACACGCGAGTATACCGGGAGGAAGCGTGAAGTTAAGTTCATTGAAGAGGCCTGATGGTTCTACCCGAAAGAGGCATCGGGTGGGGCGGGGACGAGGGAGCGGCAGGGGTAAGACCTCCGGAAGAGGGAGCAAGGGTTTCAAGGCTCGAGCTGGTTCCAGGGTGAAGGCGGGATACGAGGGGGGGCAGATGCCCTTGCAGAGGAGGCTCCCGAAGAGGGGTTTTCGTCCCGTAAGAAAGGTAGTGTACCAGGTGGTCAATATCGGGGCCCTGGCGCGCGATACACAGTCCATTGAATATTCACCCGAGGTCATGAAGGAGTTGGGACTTATAAAGTACTCGGATCGACCTGTGAAGGTACTGGGAAGTGGAACGATCGATCGCGAGATCCATGTTAGGGCACATTCCTTCAGCGAGGCGGCAAGGCGAAAGATCACTGACGTTGGCGGTGGTGTGGAGGTCATCTGATGGCTCAAGCGCAGAGCTTCCAAAATGTATTCAAAGTTCCCGAGTTGAAGAGGAGAATCCTTTTCACCGTTGTAATCATAGTGGTCTTCAGGCTCGGGGTCCATATTACCTCCCCGGGGGTGGATTACACCGCCCTGGCGGCATTTTTCAACACGCAGAAGGGGACTCTGTTCGGGATGTACGACATGTTCGTTGGTGGGGCCTTGGGGAGGGCCGCCATCTTCGCCCTGGGAATCATGCCGTACATCAGCGCATCGATTATCTTTCAATTGCTGGCATCTGTTTTCCCATATTTTGAAAAACTTCAGAAAGAGGGTGAAGAGGGACGTAAGAAAATCACTCAGTATACCAGGTACGGAACGATCCTGATCTCTCTGGTTCAATCATACGGTATTTCAGTATGGTTGCAGACCCAAGTCCCATCCGCATTAACCATATCCCCGGGTATTGGGTTCAGCGCGATCATCGTGCTGACGCTTACCACCGGGGCAGTCCTGGTCATGTGGCTCGGTGAGCAACTTACGGAGAGAGGTATTGGAAACGGGATGTCGCTCCTCATCTTTTTCGGCATAGTTGATGGGCTTCCGGGCGCGATATTTCGTTCCATAGGACTATGGAAGAGCGACGTGCTCGGAACGGTAAACATCATCGTAATACTGATCCTGATAGTGCTTATTATCGCCGGCGTCATATTCATGACCCTTGGCCATCGGCGGATCCCCATCCAGATCCCAAGGAAGATCGTGGGCCGGAAGGTATACGGGGGCCAACAGACGCACCTTCCGCTCAGGGTAAACAGTGCCGGTGTGATGCCTATTATATTTGCTCAATCTATAATAATATTCCCCGGCACACTCTCGACTTTCTTCCCGGGAGTGAAGTGGGCCGAAGACTTCAGCAACCTGTTCCGGATCGGATCACCGATCTATGTGGTATTATACACTATTATGATAATATTCTTTACTTATTTCTATACGGCCATTATCTTCAATCCGATAGACGTAGCGGAGAATATGAAACGGCAGGGTGGGTTTATACCCGGGATCAGGCCGGGCAGCAAGACCGCAGATTATATCGACCGCATTCTGACGCGAATCACGCTGCCGGGGTCGATTTTTCTCGCTGCTATCGCCATCTTGCCGATGTTCCTCATCACGAAACTCAACGTGCCGTTTTACTTTGGCGGTACGGGCCTGCTGATCGTAGTCGGGGTCGCCCTGGACACGATCCAGCAGATGGAATCTCATCTTCTTCTGCGACATTATGACGGCTTCATGAAGAAGGGGAAGATCAGGGGGAGGAGTTTCGGGTAATGGACCTCGTGATGCTGGGATCTCCGGGATCCGGCAAGGGAACACAGGCGCGTATGCTGGCCCGAAGATATTCCCTTCTCCAGGTATCAACGGGTGATATACTCAGGGAGGCGGTCTTTAAAGAGACATCGCTCGGGAAGAGGGCCAGGAGTTTCATGGAGAGCGGCGCCCTGGTGCCGGATGAATTGGTCATTGGGCTGATTGGAGAGACCTTGGAGAAGCAGGTGGAGAAGGGTGGGGTAATATTTGACGGGTTTCCAAGGACTATAAAGCAGGCGGATGCACTCCAGAGACTGCTAAATGGGAGGGGAGAGAGGGTTGATCTCGTCATCTATCTTGAGGTATCGAGTGAAGAGGTGGTCAGGAGGCTCTCCCTGAGGAGGAGTTGCCCGAATTGTAACAGGCTATATAACGTGGTCTCTGATCCTTCGGCGGACGGCCTACACTGTGACGAGTGCAAGGCCGAATTGATCGTCAGGGAGGATGACCGGGAAGACGTGATATTGAACAGGCTGGAAGTCTATGGGGCGAAAACGCTCCCGATTCTTCAATGGTACGAAGAGATGGGAGAGGTACTCCGTGTGGATGGAGAGAAAGACTCCATGGAAATCCATTCGGAGATTTGCCGGTTCCTTGATGGAGCGATACCGAGAGAGGATGGGGGTGGAAAGAGTGAGCGATAGCACCTTCGTTACAAATCCTCGGGGGGTCGTACTAAAGCCGGATCGTGTGATCGCAAGGATGAAGCAGAGCGGAAAAATCGTCGCTAAAGCACTCGATGAAGTCTGTGCCGCTGTATGTCCGGGTGTTACTACCGCCGAACTCGATGCCGTCGCCGAAGAGACCATTGTCTCGTTTAAAGGCGCAAGGCCCGCCTTCAAGGGGTATCATGGTTTTCCGTCGACCCTCTGTGTATCAATAAACGATGAGGTGGTCCATGGAATTCCAACTAAGTCTCGAAGCCTCAGGGAGGGAGACATTGTCAGCATAGATGTCGGGGCCAGCCTGGGCGGGTATTTTGCTGACGGCGCCGTGACGGTTCCTGTTGGAAAGGTCCCCGAGGAGGTCGCCAGTTTCCTGAGAGTCACCGAGATGGCGCTCGAGAAGGGCATAAGCAAGGCCAGACCTGGCAATCGCCTTGGAGATATCTCCGCTGCGATTCAGTCTGTGGCCGAGAGGAATGGTTATTCAGTTGTCAGGAGCCTCGTAGGTCACGGGATCGGCGCCAACTTACACGAGGAACCCCCGGTCCCCAATTTCGGCCTACCCAATACCGGTATCGAGTTGAAAGAGGGCCTGGTGCTGGCGATTGAACCCATGTTGAACATGGGGGGATATGGAGTCAGGACTCGGGATGATCGATGGACGGTGGTGACCCTGGACGGGAGTGTCTCCGCTCACTTTGAACATACGGTGGCGATCACGGGCAATGGACCTCTTGTTATTACTTCCAACAATGGGGACGTCACGCAGCGTGGCTGTTAGGCAACCTTGATGCCTTCCGTTTCGTCGTCACACGAACCGTTAGAGGTGCCGGATCAAGGGGGTATATTCCGATTTGATCCTTGAAAAATGTTATACTTTTAATAAATTAGTGACAGGCGATAAGTGGCCTGTGGAAAATAAGGAAGACCTCGAGGTATAGACTCTATGGTAAAGGAAGAACCGATCCAGGTAACAGGAACGGTCATTGAACCACTACCGAATGCAATGTTTCGGGTCGAACTCGAGAACAAGCACGAAGTTCTCGCACATGTTTCCGGAAAGATGAGGATGCACTTCATTAAGATATTGCCCGGAGACAAGGTTTCGCTGGAATTATCCCCCTACGACCTGACACGTGGCAGGATCGTCTACCGGTTCAAGTAAGGGAGGGCCTTTAGAGACGGTGGCCGGGAGATGGGGATGGATGGGTAATCGGTTAGAGTGATGACCAATAGTCCGGGTGGTTCGTTTATTGGTCTGCATGGAATGGAATTGAGTCAAGAGGTATTTCATGAAAGTAAGGAGTTCGGTAAAGAAGATCTGCGAGCACTGCAAGATCATTCGACGGCGGGGGACTGTACTGGTCATTTGTAAGAACCCCCGTCACAAGCAAAGACAGGGCTGATAGCCGGATGGCGCTGTTATTAGGAAAGGACGATTGAGGCAATGGCGAGAATTGCGGGAATAGACCTTCCCCGGGAAAAGCGGATAGAGATCGGCCTCACGTATATCTACGGTATAGGAGGCATACGCTCGAAGAAGGTCCTGGAAGAGACGGGGATAGATCCAAGCAAACGGGTCAAGGATCTTACCGACGATGATGTAAGCAAAATCCGGTCGATCATCGAGCGAGATTACAAGGTCGAGGGGGCCCTTCGCGCGGAGGTATCCATGGACGTCAAGCGGTTGATGGATATCGGATGCTATAGGGGTTTAAGACACAGGAAGGGGCTGCCGGCCAGGGGGCAGAGGACTCATACCAATGCCAGGACCCATAAAGGACCTCGGTTCGCTATAGCAGGTAAAAAGAGATCAAAGGCCAAGAAGTAAACCAAGGGACCCTATTCGACGCGAATCAGCGAGGGAGATTAGATGCCTAGTGCCAACAAGAGGAAGGGGAGAGGTCCCCAGAGGAAGAAGAAGACGATTCAGATAAGCGCTGAGGGTGTTGTACACATCCAGGCGACCTTCAACAACACTATCATCACGATCACGGATCCCCAGGGCAATACGATATGCTGGGCAAGTGCAGGCAAGGCGGGGTTCAAGGGCTCCAAGAAGAGTACTCCCTTTGCCGCCCAGGTTACCGCCGGGATGTGCGCCAAGGAGGCCCTTTCCCTCGGTGTCAGGCGTGTTTTGGTGATGGTCCAGGGCCCCGGTTCTGGGAGGGAGTCGGCGATTCAGTCGCTGCAGGCTGCGGGCCTCGCAGTGAAGGCCATTCGAGATGTGACGCCCATTCCCCATAACGGCTGTCGTCCTCCGAAGCGGAGGCGGGTATGAGCCGCCGGCGGTACGAGTGGATTATAGACATCGCTAAACAAAGAGATCGTGCAGGTGATCTTTCCTGGTAATTGGAAAGTAAGTGGTCGGCAGTATTCCGTGTCTATTATCGATAGAATGTATGCATCAAGTAGGACATTGACAATGGGGATGATGAACAGGAGGTCTGATGGCTCGTTATACCGGTCCGAACTGTAAACTGTGCCGGCGGGAGGGGACAAAACTCGTCTTGAAGGGAGAGAAATGCAAGACGGAGAAGTGCCCTATCGAGAGGAGGAGTTTCGCCCCCGGGATGCATGGAAGGTTTTCTCGGCGACGCCGTAGGCAATCGGAATATGCCGTCCAGTTGCGGGAGAAGCAGAAGATCAAAAGAATCTATGGTGTGTTCGAGGCCCAGTTCAGGAATTACTTTGCCAAGAGCGCCCGCAAGAGGGGCCTGACGGGAGAGAATCTCCTGATCGCTCTTGAGAAACGATTTGATAACATTGTCTATAGGATGGGCTTTTGTCCGTCAAGAAAGTCGGCGCGTCAACTCATCCGACATCGTTTTTTCACCGTCAATGACAGGATCGTAGATATCCCGTCCTATCAGGTGGAGGTGGGTGATATAGTCGCCGTGAGGGAGAAGGGGAGAGAGATGGGATTGATAATGTCCAGTGTGGAGGTGAGTCAACGGGAAGAGATGCTGTCGTGGTTGAGGGTCGATTACAAGAGGTTGAAGGGGGAGATCCTGTCGATTCCAACCCGGAGTGAAATACCGGAACCCGTGCAGGAACAATTGGTCGTTGAACTCTATTCCCGGTGAGCCGGCCCCGGCCAATACGGCCCCACGTGACGCCGGCGGAACCTGTGATTATTATCTGTAAATCCGAGTGAGATAAGGGGAGGTTGACTGATTATGGAGCTTAAGGGTTTCAAGATACCAAAGCAGGTGGATAAGAACCCTGACACCATGACGGACAGCTATGGAGAATTTGTTATTCACCCGCTTGAAAGGGGTTACGGGATCACCATCGGCAACGCCTTGAGAAGGGTGTTACTTTCATCTATAGAGGGTATTGCGGTATGGGGGATAAAGTTGGAGGGTGTCCTGCACGAACTCTCCACGGTTCCTGGCGTAATTGAGGATATTCCCGAAATAGTACTCAATATGAAGGGCCTGATATTCTCAGCTGATGAAGACATCGAATTGGGCGATCAGCCCCTCTTGCTGAAGGTTGAAAAAAAGGGCGAGGTGACGGGTGGGGATATAGAATTGATTCCGGGTGTCAGATTGATAAATCCGGAAATCCACCTCTTCACCTTAGAGGAAGATCGAGAAGTCAAGATTGAGGTGTTTATCCGGCGGGGATTCGGCTACCTCCCCTCTGAACAGCACATGAAGGGGAACAATCCGTGGATCGATATTACCAAGGAGATCGGTTTTATTCCGGTGGACTCGATTTTCAACCCCGTCAGCAAGGTGAACTTCAGGGTCGAGAACACGCGGGTCGGAGACCGAACGGACTATGACAAGTTGACGCTGAGTGTATGGACGAACGGGGCGATCTATCCGGAAGAGACGATTACCCGGGCGTCTGAACTGCTGATCGAACACTTCATGTTGTTCAGGGAGATCCGAAGACCCTCTGAGATGTTGAAGAACGACCACGAGATCGATAAAATGAATGAAATATTCAACCGGAGCGTCGAGGAACTTGAGTTGTCGGTGCGCTCGAGTAATTGTCTGAAGGCCTCAAACATTGAGACCCTTGCGGACCTTGTTCAGAAGTCGGAATCAGAATTGCTGAAATTCCGCAACTTTGGTAGAAAGTCCCTGAAGGAGATCAAGGAGGCCATGGAAAAATATCCTACGTCCAGGCCCCTTTATCTGGGAATGGTGCTTGAGAAAGATGAAAGGGATCGATGGGTGGTCGTCGAGCGTGAGGAAGAGGAGGAGGTCGAAGGAGACGTGGAAAAGGAGGCCGTCGCGGCGGAATCCTGATCGGATGATGTCAGGGAGATTTACGGCTCGTTGCAGTGGAATAAAGGAATGGTAGATGAGACATCGAAGAAGAGTGGCAAAATTGGGCCGGACGGAGAGTCATCGTAAGGCGCTCCTACGTAATCTTGCCTCGCAACTTTTCACCCATGGGAGAATTTCTACGACAGATGCGAAGGCGAAGGCGTTGCAACCCCTTGCGGAGAGGTTGATCACTCTGGCTAAAGAGGATACCATCCATTCGAGACGGATGGTTTCGAGGGACATCTCGGACAGGGAAGTGGTAAAGAGGTTGTTCTCCGAATTGTCGCCACGGTACAAGGGTTGTCCCGGCGGCTACACCAGGATCATGAAACTCGCAAATAGACCGGGGGACAATGCGAGGGTATCCATTATAGAACTCGTCGAAAAGGGGGCTGTACGAGGGCCTGTAACGGCAAAGGAGGATAAGGACTCTGGAAAGAGGGGCAAGGGCCGTCGTGGCAAACCGGCGAAGCGGGGAATCAGAAAGAGATTATCCAGGAAAGAAGAAGGCGGGGAAAGGAACGAAACGATCGGCAGTTGAGGTCGCTTGCAGAGAAATTCATCGCAGGGCCGAGGTGCGGCGCCATTCTTCAATGCATACTGTTATCCCTCTACTTCATTCTCCCCTTTAGGAGCCTCACTGCGAAAGACGAGGGAAGGGCGCTCTGGATAGTACGCACTACACTGGATAGCAGGTCTTCGATCGATCGGGCCATTCGTTACGCCAAGGAAGGCGGATTCAGAATACTGTTCGTCCAGGTCGTTGGCCGGGGCGATGCTTATTACCGTTCTTCGATATTGCCCAGGGGAGAATTGCTGTCCCCCGGCGGAGATTTTGATCCGCTGGATTACTTTCTGAACCGGGCTCACGAAAATGGCCTGGAGGTCCACGCCTGGGTGAATCTCCTCTATATTTGGTCTTCCCCACGCATACCCAATTCTCCACTCCACGTCTTCCGCAGTCATCCCGAATGGTTGGTCAAGCACTACAGCAATGATGGTTCGGGTGGTTTCAACCCTGGTCCCTATCGTGGGGGCGGGGAAGGAGACCGGTTTCTCTCTCCGGCCTTGCCGGCTGTAAGGAATTATCTTACGGGGGTGGTAAGGGAACTCATCGACAGGTACCCCATAGACGGTCTCCACCTCGACTATGTAAGGTATCCGTCGGGAGATGCGGGTTTCGAGGATTATACCCGCCAGATGTTCAAAGAGGCCTATCACGTTGATCCCGTAACACTCTTCGATGAATCGGCCGATCTCCCTTCGGGAGAAGAGATGATGGCGGAATGGTATGAGTGGCGGGCTCGGCAGGTGACCGATCTCCTTGCGGCGATCCGCAGGGTGCAACTGGAGGAATCACCGGGGCTGACTCTGTCTGTGGCCGTTATCCCCGGTATTGCCCGTGCCCGTAAGGTATACGGGCAGGACTGGGCGGAGTGGGCTGGAAGGGGATTGGTAGATCTCGTTGTGGTTATGACCTATTCTCCACTCCGGCATGTAGTGTTGACACAGGTGCGGGAGGCGAGGTCCTCCATTAGGAGGGGCCTTCTCTTTGTAGGAATGGCTGCTTACAATCAACCGGTAGGGCGCCTGGTGAGCCGGGCCAGGGAATTGAGGGAACTCGGAGTGGATGGTTTCTCTTTCTTCTCCTACAATACCCTCCTCGAAGACCCCTCGAATTTCTCTTTTATCAGGAATAACTTGTTCGCCGGCCCTGTTGGGGTTCCTTCCTCACGATGAACCAGGTGCTCCATGCCCCCCTCTTTCTTTCTTTATCGATTCCCAGATCAAATCGAGTTCTTCCAACGAGGCCTCCCCGATAACCAGTCCCGCCTCTTCGGCCCGGCTCCTCAACAAGTCGAACCTACCGGCGAACTTATCGATCGTCTTGGCGAGTGCCTCCTCGGGATGTACCTCGAGGAGACGAGCCAGATTCACAACCGCAAAGAGCAGGTCTCCCACCTCGTTCTTGACCTCCTCGGGGCCGGAAGACCGGTAGGCGTTCTTGACCTCGCCCAATTCCTCAGAGACCTTGCCCATCGCACCCTCAGGTGAAGACCAGTCGAAGTTCAGGGCGGAAACCCTCTCCTGGAGCCTGTATGACCGCATTAATGAAGGCAGTGATGGGGGGATACCATCGATGATACCATGTCTGCCTTCATGTCGCCTTTCTTTATCCTTGATATATTCCCAACTCTCTGCCGTCCGTGTCGCATTACCTTCGTTGAACAGTCCCTGATGACGTCTCTTGATCTTCTCCACGAGGTGCGAGAATACGTCGCCGGGCGTGAAATCCCCGTTCTCCTCGCCGAGCGTGACCATGAAGGCGCAATGAAGGAGGAGATCACCCAGTTCATCCATTATCTGCCGGGTGTCTCCTCCATCGATGGCTTCCAGGAGTTCATGGCATTCTTCGAGAAGGTACGGTTTCATTTCTTTCGGCCCCTTGGAGCGGTCCCAGAGGCATCCCTCCTTGGAACGGAGGAAACGGAGCAGATCGAGTAAGTCATCGAAGCCCTGCTGTCGGCTGTCTTTCATTTTCAGTCCTTTCATTGAACCCCACTGAAAGATACAACAGGAACCGGTAGCATGGCAAGGGGTAAGATTGGATAAATCTTGCGATTTTGAGATCCCTCATTTATACTAACGACTATGAGTCATCGTGACGGCTTGCACACGGGAGGGACACTGGGCGTTGATCTGGCTCATCTTCCCCTTGATTCCGCACTCGACCTCGCCACCATGCGTTCATGGGTGGAAATCGACTTAGACGCAATTAGAAGTAATATCAATATGGTCCGTGATCTCTCGGCAGAGGGGGTGGAGATCCTCCTGCCGGTAAAGGCCGACGGTTACGGGCATGGCGCCGTCCCCGTGGCCCTGGAAGCCGAGCGATGTGGTGTGGGATGGTTTGGAGTGGCATCCGTGGAAGAGGCCCTATTCTTGAGGAGGGGTGGAATCGGTGGGCGGCTTCTCCTCCTGACGCCTCCCGCCGGTCGAGAAATGGAGATACTCATCGCATATTCGATCACACCGGTGGTGACAACGATAGAGATTGCCGGGCGGCTGAATGAATGCGCCGAGAAAGAGGGTGTCGTGTGCCCCGTGCATGTCGAGGTCGATACGGGTATGGGAAGGACGGGCGTGCAATGCTCGCAAGCATTGACATTTATAAGGCGCGTAGCGGATTTCCCTGGCCTAAGGGTCGAGGGGGTCTTCTCACACTTCAGTTCTGCGGATGAAGAGGACATCTCCTTTACGCGCACGCAACTGGAGAGGTTCGAGGCGTTGATGAGGGATGTCGAGAAGGAGGTTTCCCCTGCGCCCTTGATCCACATCTCGAACAGCGCCGGAGTGCTCAGGATACAGTGGATCAATCTGCCGATGATCCGGCCGGGCATCTTCGTGTACGGAGTCAATCCGCTCCGGGCCGGTGTCGATGGACCTGCAGTGAGGCCAATACCTGCAATGAGTTTTCGCTCCAGGATCGTCTTCGTCAAGGAAGTGGATGCCGGTGTGCCGATTGGATATAACAGGTCATACGTAAGTCCTGAAAGAATGAAGATAGCCACCGTTTCAGCAGGGTACCGGGACGGGATACCGTTCGGTCTGTCGAATAGGGGCGAGACACTGATCGACGGAAAGCGGTGCCCGATAGTCGGAAATATATGCATGGACATGTTGATGGTGGACGTCTCGTCCATCCCAGTCGTCCGCCCGGGTGACCGGGTGACGGTCCTCGGGGCTGACGATAGAGAGATGATAGGGGCGGAAGAGATTGCCCGTAGGGCGAGGACTATTTCTTACGATATCCTCACGAACCTCGGTAGCAGGGTGCCCAGGGTCTACTACCGGGGCGGAAGGCCGGTGAGGGTGACGTCCTCCCTTGGATCCTGGCAGGTGGAATAGATCAAGGGAGGTGGATATGAACAGCGAGGAAAAAGAAATGGATAAGGGCAAAGAGACCGAACAGAGCAAGGAGTCGCAGGATGAGGTACAAGACCGGGAGATGCCGCCGGCGAGTTTTTACTCGGTGGTAAGTACGTTTCAGATCCCGGCCATGCACTTCCTTGGAGAACTTAGGTATCCTGATTCCAAGGAGACGACCATCAACCCTTCGATGGCAAAGTACTATATCGACTGTCTGGCCATCCTGGATGAAAAGATGAAGGGAAACCTCGAGGAAGATGAAGGGAAATTCCTGGATAATGTCCTTGCGCAACTCAGGCTCTCCTTTGTCAAGGTCTCCTCGGGAAAGGAGGGTGGAGGGGCGTGATCCGGGCCCACTGCATACCGGCGGCAAGGTTGATCTCTTTGTTTCTTTTGCTTATCGTGCTCGGGTCCGGATGCACCGAGAAGAGGGAGAGCCCGGTCGGTATCGGACTTATCGGTCAGGATCAGCAGGGTGAGGGCCCACTGGAAGCGGTCGTTTACTCCGCAAGGGATACGAGTTTTGAAGAGGTACTCAACACGGGCGCCTCTTCCACCGATTATATTGGTCGTTCGGGAAACACCATGATGCGCTCGTTGCTCAGGTTCGAGGGGCTTCCCCAGGTGGATTCCATCCTTCGCGCCACGCTTAAGTTGACGAAGTCTCCGGGATATTCCGCGGGTGATTTCGATATTTCCGCCTATCCTTTGACGACGCACTGGAACGAACTCGATGTTACCTGGGAGGCCTCCGCGAAAGATAGCACGGGGGAGCAGGTCCCCTGGGAGTCCCCCGGCGGCGACTATGATCCGACCGAAGCAGGGCGCCTGACGTTCGACGCTGGGTCGGGGGACGCACTGTTCGAGATGGACATCGATCCACTCCTCGTGGAAGGGTGGATCAGTGGAGAGAGCGACAACGAGGGGATCATCCTGGTCTCGGGGGATGAGAGCGCGGATTCATCTCTTGCCGCCTTCACCTCCCGGCAGTCAGGGAGTGGATCCGGGGCCCCCTCTCTCGAGATAGAGTATATCCCCTCCGATAATCCCGATACGACCGTAGTAGATGAATTTCTCGTTACCAACGACGTCTTTATCTATGAGTTCCAGGGGGATGAAGAGGAGATCACTCCCGCACTGGGGGATGTCCCCGCGTTCAGGTACATGCTCCGTTTTGACCTCTCTGACTTTGATTCCACCTGGACGATCATACGGGCGGACCTCGATATTCCCATCACCGAATCGAACAATATACACGATGACCTTGGAGTTGAGACCAGTGCAGTCCTCTCGGAGTGGAACGGACCCGATACAGAGATCGACAACACGATCTTAGCAAGCAGTACCGTGTCACGGGGTGATACATTGATCGAACTCAATCTTACGGGGATGGTTCAATTGTGGGTATCCGGACACTTTGACAATGAGGGTATTATCTTGAACATGGGACGCACCAGCGACCTGTTCGGATACTTGCAATTGGGTGGGGCAGCATACCCATTGCTGGAAGGGAGGCCATCTCTCACGGTGTATTATCACAAGCCGGGAGCGCCTCCATTTCACGCCTTGACCCGCGGCGATGGGGGGAATGGGAGGACGGTCAGGTGATCAAGCAATTGATAGGTTACATCGTGGTGCTCCTTTCGATGACGCCGTTGTTTAGTGGAGACCTTGCGGGAGATTCGCCGTTTGCGATCGGTTCCTTCGGGATGCCGGTAATGGAGGTGGATGGGAGGGGAATGGGAATGGGGGGCGTTTCGGTCGCGCTAGGAGGCGAGAATTTTTCGCTCCTTAACCCTGCCACCCTGGCCGGGTGGCATCGTTCGGGCATCTCGGGCCAGGTCATACCCGTGTATTCCTTCCCAAGGGATAGATCGGCATCGAGTTCCAATCGCTCCTACGAGTTCTCGTACGTTCGTATGGTGTTCCCGATTCCTTCGAAGTTCGTGGTGTCTGCGGGAGTCCAGCAGTTTCTCGACTTTGACTGGGAAGTCGACCGCCCGTTCACCTTCCAGGGGGCCACTCTCACGGAGACGTTTCGATCTTCCGGCACGGTATTCAAGGCGCAGGTAGCGGTGGCGAGGGCCCTCTTTGCGGGCCTGCAGGCGGGCGCCGGCTTGGATTTCTATCGCGGAGGCATCTCGGACGACACGGGTATTGCCTTTCAAAACACGTTTTATCCGGCCGGTACGGCCATAGACGTGAATGACGAATATTCTTATGAGACAAGTGGCTTTGGTATTACGACGGGTCTCTTCTATACGCCCTATAGAAGGCTTAACCTCGGGTTTTATATCATACCGTCATTAGATCTCAGGCTGGATGAGACCTTCAAGACGGCCGGAGGTGTCTCCTCCGAGCAGGTGTTGAGTGCGGGAATACCCCTTTCGTGGGGGGTGGGATCTACCTTCAGGCTGCGCAAGGACCTCCTCGTTGCCTTCGATCATCTCAGGACCGCATGGTCATCTTTTGCCCTCGAGGGGAGTTCGCTTCAACTCAGGGATGAATGGACATACTCCATAGGCGCCGAGTTCACTTCATCTCAACACACAAGTCAATCCTGGTTGAAAAGATCATCCTTTCGAGCCGGCTTTCGCTTGAGGTCCCTCCCGATGGAAATCGAGGGCAACGAAGTTCGGGAAAGAGTGGGCACCTTTGGAATCGGCGTACCGATTGGGCATGGAAACGGCCGACTCGACCTGGCCCTCGAGGCGGGCAGCAGGGGCGGAATTGAGACGAACGGGATCAGAGAACGGTTGGTCAGGATCGGTGTCTCGCTTTCCGCCTTCGAGAAGTGGCTGCCGATCACGCGAAGGCGGCGCTGAACCCACTAGTGAGTCCCGGTCTGTAAATCTCTTGACATGAACAGGTCAATATCCTAAACTATTGTGCCTTAGTTGCCGATCAACAGTTTGAGAGCGACCGGGTAAACGAGGGGATCGTGGATAAGAACACAAAACTGAGGCTGGTTGTCACCATTGCTGTCCTGGGAGTATCGCTCTGGTATCTCTGGCCAAGTATCCGTTTTTATTCCCATTCCAAGGCGGATCGAGTGGCCTTGCAGGAGAACCAGCCGGTGGAATATAACAAGTTAAAAGACAGGGCACTCAAACTGGGCCTCGATCTTCAGGGAGGAATGCATCTTGTCCTCGAACTGGACAGGGAGAAGATCCATATTCCGGAAAAGGACGTGAAGGATGCCATCGATAGGACACTTGAGATCATCCGGAACCGCGTCGACCAGTTCGGTGTGGCCGAGCCACTGATACAGCGGGTCGGCGGCGACCGTATAATAGTAGAACTTCCAGGGATGGAAGATGAGGAACGAGCCAAGGAACTCGTTAAATCGTCGGCGTTCCTTGAATTCAAGGTTGTGAAGCATGTGGATCAGATGGCTGCGATAGTAAAGAAGATCGACGATTATCTCCTCTCGGAAGAGGGCGAAGCAGGTAAAGGAACACCTGCCCAGGGAGCGGAAGGAAAAAAGGGGGGAAGTATTACCGGGAAAGCAGACGATGATACCAGCAGTGCCTCTATCGAAGAACTCCTCTTCCCAGGGGGAAAGAAGGAAAAACAGGCGGAAGAGGGGAAGGCCGGGGAAAAGTCCAGGCCTGTCACGCTCTCATCGCTGATGTCTTCTTTTCCTATTCAAGGGGGCAGTCCCGATGTGGCGGTGCTGAATGAAAACGTCGCGGCGGTCGAGAAGATCCTGGCCAGGAAAGATGTCTCGGCATTCATTCCAAAGGATGTTCAGTTTCAATGGGGGGAGAAGATATTCACGCCAGACGGGCGGGAATTCAGGCAACTCTTCTTGCTGGATCGGAAGGCCCAGATGACCGGCGATATGCTGGCCACGGCTTCTGCAACTGTGGGTACGGGCAATAATCCGAGGATAGCCAACCAGCCGATAGTCAACCTGAGAATGACCGACAGCGGGGCCGATGTGTTCGAACGTGTCACGGGGAGGAACGTCGGGGAGCGCATGGCCATAGTCCTCGACGGTGTGGTGAAGTCGGCACCGGTCATCCGCCAGAGGATATCCGGCGGCCAGGCGCAGATCGAGGGAATAGATTCCATAGAAGAGGCGAGGGACCTGTCCATTATCCTGCGGGCTGGCGCGTTGCCAGCCCCCATCAAGATCATCGAGGAGAGAACGGTCGGGCCGAGTCTGGGCTCGGATTCCATACAGAAGAGCAAGGTGGCGGGAATCATCGGTATGGTCGTGGTGGTGGTTTTCGTACTGTTCTATTATCGATTCGCCGGCCTGCTGGCATCCATAGCGCTGTTCATGGACGTAATACTGGTGATGGCTGCCCTCGCCGGCCTGCGCGCCACCTTGACCCTCCCGGGGATCGCGGGCCTGATCCTGACCATTGGCATGGCCGTCGACGCTAACGTGCTGATCTATGAGAGGATCAGGGAGGAATTGGCGACCGGGAAGAGTATCCGTGCATCTGTGGACGTGGGGTACGAGAGGGCCTTCATAACGATCCTTGACGCCAACATCACGACCTTCTTGACCGCCGTGGTCTTGCTCAGGTTCGGCACCGGGCCGGTCAAGGGATTCGCCGTAACCCTAAGCATCGGCATCATCGCGAGCGTGTTTACCGCCGTGTATGTCACCAGGGCATTTTTCAACCTGTATCTCGGGAAGCGGCGGGTAAAGTCGCTCAGTATCTGAGGGAGAGAGTACACAAGAGATGTTCCGTATCTTCAAGAATCCCAACTACGGTTTCATCAAGCACAGGTACAAGGGCTTCCTGATCTCGGGGACCGCAATCGCGATCGGCATCATCTCACTCATAGTCCACGGCGGTCCCAGGTATAGCATCGATTTCACCGGTGGGACCCTGATCGAACTCCGCTTCGCTCAACCTGTTGAACTGGCGAGGGTGAGAGAGATGATCCGGGAGGCAGGTTTGACGGACGTGGAGGTCCAGCAGTTCGGCGAGGCGAACGAGGTGATACTCAGGACCCAGCAGATTGGGGTGGAGAAGGGGCAGATTACCGGTTTTATTTCGAAGTTACAGGGTATATCGAAGGATGTCTCTTTTGAAGTCAGGAGGACGGAGAGCGTGGGGCCCAAGATCGGCGGGGAACTCAAGGAGAAGGCATGGCTCGCCATAGTCTACTCGATGCTGGGGCTGATCGTTTACATATCGTGGCGGTACCAGTTCAAGTTTGCTATAGCCGCGATCATAGCCCTTATTCACGACGTGCTTATCACCCTCGGCTTCTTTTCCATCACCGACAGGGATATCTCCTTGGCAGTCGTGGCCGCCTTTCTAACGATAGTCGGGTATTCGCTGAACGACACCATCGTTGTCTTCGATAGGATCCGGGAGTCCCTTCAGATCAGGAAAAAGACACCTTACAACGAAGTGCTCAACATGAGCATAAACGAGACCCTGTCCAGGACCATCATCACCTCCCTATCCACGCTGGTCGTCGTCGTCGCCCTCTTCCTGTTCGGGGGCGAGGTAATAAAGAACTTCGCCCTGGCCATGACCGTGGGGGTTGTCGTAGGGACATACTCTTCGATTTACATCGCCTCCCCCTTACTTATAGAGTGGGACAGGGTATTCAAGAAACGGGTGACTTGACGAGTTGAGTTCTCCCCTGTTATGGGATACACATGCCCACCTGACCGATCCCCGCCTCGAACATCGCTGGCAGGCCATCCTTGATGAAGCAAGAGATGCTGGAGTCCATGGAGTCGTCAATATCTCCGTAAACCCCTTGAGCGGACGCATGGCACTGGAACAGGCCGGGAAAGTTCGAGACCGAATGAGGGTCGCGATCGGACTGCACCCGCATGAAGCCGGCAGGCTCGATACGGGTGTCATGGAAGAACTGGAGCAGTTGGCTCGTCGGGAGCCGGTCGTTGCAATTGGTGAGATAGGCCTCGATTATCACTACATGATGTCCAGCAGGTCGGATCAACTGGTTGCCTTCAGGCAACAGGTTGAATTGGCCGTGCGTCTAAACCTGCCCGTAGTCGTTCATTCAAGGGATGCAGAGGCCGAGGTCCTTGATATCCTCGCAGAAACCCGTGATCGTTTGGCCGGTGGGGTCTTGCACTGTTACACCGGCTCCCTCGAGGAAGCAGGTCGTGCAATGGATCTTTCACTGTTCATATCGTTCACGGGGATCGTCACCTTCGGCGATGGTTCACTGGATGAACTTGTCCGTTACGTGCCCCTTGATTGCCTCCTCCTCGAGACGGACTCTCCCTACCTCGCTCCGGTGCCTCATCGCGGCCGTACGAACACGCCGGCGTTCCTGCCGATAATCACCCGCCGTATAGCCGAGTTGAAGGGGATGGGAGTGGAAGAGGTCGTTTCCGCTGCCTCCAGGAACGCCGAGAAGTTGTTCGGGCTTGGGACCCGTTAATCCTAAGCCCGGTTGTCCCGATCACTGTCCGGGCCCCTGCGTTGCCTCAACAGGTCATGTATTTCTTCTATCAGTGCATCGACCAGTTCGCATTCTGGAACCCGCCTTATGAACTCTCCTTCCCTGATCAGCATTCCCACTCCCTTTCCCCCGGCGATCCCGATGTCGGCCTCCCTCGCCTCTCCAGGTCCGTTCACCACACAACCGAGGATTGCAACCCTTACCGGCTCCGATAACCCCTTCAGCCTCTCTCCGACCTCCTCTACCAGTGCCTCGAGATCGATCTGGACTCGCCCGCAGGTCGGACAGGAGATGATCTCGGGCCCCTTAGACCTTATGTGAAGTGACCGGAGGATATCATACGCAACTTCTATCTCCTTGACCGGATCGCCGGTCAGGGAGACCCGTATGGTATCACCTATTCCATCGATCAGCAGGGCCCCCAGGCCAACGGACGATTTCACCGTACCGTAACCGGGGGCGCCGGCTTCAGTGATTCCCAGGTGCAGGGGGTAATCTACCATCTCGGAGATCTTTCGATATGCGCTCACGGATGTCATGACATCCGATGACTTGATCGATACGACTATGTCTTCGAAATCAAGGCCTGCAAGGAAGTCTATGTTCCTCTTGGCGCTTTCCACCATTGCCTCCGGGGTTGGGTGACGATACCTGTCGAGGATGTCCCGTTCCAGAGAGCCGGCGTTCACGCCGATGCGGATCGGTATGCCGTGTTCCTGCGCAGATACGACCACGACCTCAAGGGCGTCCTTGCCCCCTATGTTGCCAGGATTGATACGGATCTTGGCCGCACCCATCTCGATGGCGCGTAACGCCAGCTGGTGACTGAAGTGAATGTCGGCGACGACGGGGATCGGGCTCTCGGAAACGATCGTCCCGAGTGCTTCCGCTGACTTCATGTCCGGTACGGCGACCCGCACGATCTCACAACCGGCCGCCTCCATGTCCCGTATCTGGCGTACCGTTGAATCTACGTCCCTTGTATCCGTGTTGGTCATGGACTGAACAACGATCGGGCTGTCTCCACCGATGGCTACATGTCCGACCATGACCTGCCTGGTCTTACGCCTCTTGATCATCAATCCGCCTCGTCTTCTGTGGATTCCTATCCTTCAACCAAATTTAGTATGCTGAATTGCTAAATACAAGGCAGAAACATGCAATAGCAAGACAAAGCACTGATGCAGTCCGGTTGCAATTTTACATTTGAATTGTAAATTTAGCGGGACTGACGGCCGTCCGGACCGCCTTGCCCACGCGACTGTTCTGTTATGAGTTGAATCATTGCAGGGCGACGGACTCCCCCTCTACAGGACTTACCGGAGATAGGGCATGAGAGAGAAGATGAATTCACGGGAAAGGCGGACGGTCCTCTTTCTTGGTGTAAGCCACGCCCTTACCCACTCGATGATGTTGACCTTCCCGGCCATATTGATCCCATTGATGAAGGAGTTTCACCTCGATCTCTTCGGTGTCGGCCTATTGGGCAACATCGGCTATCTACTCTACGGTATGGGCGCCCTCCCCGCGGGACTTCTCGCGGATAGGTGGGGAGCGAGGCGTGTCCTCATCTCCTTTCTACTGGGGTCTACCCTGGCCTGCCTCCTGATCTTTTTATCCAGGGGATTGATGGGTATGGCCCTGGGATTTCTTGTGGCCGGTGCTGCCGCCGGCCTCTACCATCCAGCGGGCCTGTCTTATCTCACACAGGCGGTTAGATTGAGGGGAAAGGCGCTTGGATACCACGGCATGTCTGGTAACATCGGGTTGGCTGTCGCCCCAGCACTCGCCGGCTGGGTGGCGGTAAGCGTGGGTTGGCGGTGGGACTACCTGATCCTTTCATTTATGTTTGGACTAGTTGCAATACTGGGCTGGAGGAGCACATTCTGGCTGGATACTGGACTGGGTGAGGGAGTGGAAGAGGTAGTGGAGGAAGGCTCCAACGAGGATACTGCAAGGGTCCCCCTCCTATTTCTCTACATCATCATGGTCTTCTCCGGGTTCATCTACAGGGGATATCTCACATACCTTCCGACATATCTGAGTATGGGAGCAGCAGGAGGCGGCAGGTGGGAACTCTCGGTCCGTGGTGCTGGGTTCGTGACCAGCGCCGCGCTCGGGCTCGGGGTCTTCGGCCAATGGCTTGGTGGCCACCTGTCGCAGCGATACCGGCTTGAACTTTTAGGGCTTTCCGTGATCCTGTCCGCGGTTCCCTTCCTGTTCCTTACTTCATTTGCATCGGGGGGCATGCTGATAGCAGCAACAAGCCTGTTCATATTTTTTTATTTCGGCTGGCAACCCGTAGGGAACGGCCTCATTGCAAAGTATACCCCGCAACGCCTAAGGAGCCTGGGGTTTGGAATCTCGTTCACGCTGTCGTTCGGTGCTGGATCATTCGCTTCGAGCGTTGCAGGTTATATCGGCGAATACTTCGGCTTGAACAGGGTGTTCCTGTTCCTGAGTGTCCTCTTGTCGATTGTATTCTTTCTGTCAGTGGCCCTTATGAGACTGGCCGGTCCTCGTCGCCGGATCGTCAGTAAGCAGGGAGTACTCGGTCAAGGGGGGTGGAATGGGACATGATTTTTCTTGACGAAGCGGTCATTTCGGTCAGGGGAGGAAACGGTGGCGACGGGTGCATGTCGTTTCGCAGGGAGAAATATGTGCCTAAGGGGGGGCCGGATGGGGGAAATGGTGGTGTGGGAGGGAGTGTCATCCTCGTCGCCGATTCTCACAAGTCAACGCTTATGGATTTCAGGTATCGAAGGTCATACAGGGCGGGAGACGGGGGGCATGGCAGGGGTAAGCGGCAGCACGGCAAGAAGGGAGAGGAACTGAGGATACCCGTTCCATTGGGGACCCTCGTAAGGGATGAGTCGGCGGGGGAAGTCATTGCGGATCTTGTGGAGGATGGTGCCGAGGTCGTGGTTGCTATGGGTGGGAGGGGCGGGCGGGGAAACGCCTGTTTTGCGCGTCCAACAAACCAGGCCCCGACAAGGGTGGAGAGTGGATGCCCCGGCGAGGAGAAGACGATCTCACTTGAACTGAAACTGATTGCGGACGTTGGGCTCGTAGGTCTGCCGAACGCCGGTAAGTCCACTCTACTTTCCAGGATCTCTGCGGCAAGACCGAAGATAGCAGAATACCCCTTCACCACCCTGAGGCCGGTATTGGGGGTGGTTGAGGCCAATGATGGGAACTTCGTAGTGGCCGATATTCCGGGAATCATAGAGGGCGCGCACAGGGGAAAGGGGATGGGACTGAGTTTCTTGCGGCATATCGAGAGGACACTCCTGATTGCCGTCCTGATCGATGTAACTTCAGGGGATCCCGTTCGTGATTGTAGGCAGATCAGGGAAGAACTCCGAGCCTACAGTCATGACCTGTGGAGTCGACCCTATTGTATAGTCCTTACAAAGTGTGACCTCATGCCGCCCGGGGCCGGGATGCCCGATATCGATCAGGGGGATGCCTTTCGAGTATTCTTGGTATCCGCCGTGTCCGGAACGGGAATAAACGAGCTTGTTGGGTCTCTCTCGATGAAGGTCGAGGAATTGAGGCATGGGCTGGAAGAGGAATCCGATGGAAGATGATGGGGAATAACTCGAGAAGGCCCTTGATGCTTATTATCTTGACGCTGATCAACAGATGGTTTAAATTATTCAATGAGTGTAAAATTCAGGGCTCCTCCTCCATCGGCAATCCTACAAGTCTTCTGACTGTTGTCCTCTTCTCCCCAAGGTTCCATTCCTGAATGACTATTTTATCGGTAATGGGTTTTATCGCCCCCGACCGTCTACGGGACAGGTTTTCTGAGGCGATGGGCGTGGCATGAATCTCGCGAGAGACTGTGGTTCAGGGTGTAGAGAGGATCATCCATTCCTGCTCTCCTGAACCGGAAGGTTATATTGTTGGCTCGTGCAGCCGTAATATCTTAAAGCATTACGTGACTATAACCTTGTAACACCTTGCGGTAATACTAGTAACAAGTGCAATATATTATGATTTCAAAGGGCTTGTTGCCTCATGATAGCGGATTATAAAGACAAGCGCCGGGCGAGGGCAATCCTGTCGTTGAGCCTGATGAAGAACCTGGGGGCGAAATCTCTCCTCCATTTATTGAAGAAATACAAAGATCCGATCGATGTGCTCGAGATCGCAATGAGGAAGACCAAAGATCAGAAGAGAAAAGCGGTCGAGCCCGTGGATGAGGCTATCCTGGATAAGACACTCGAAGTTTCCGAGAAAAAAGGAATCGTGATGATCACCATTTGTGACTCAGGATATCCCCCGTCCCTGCGAGATATCCATGTGCCGCCACCGGTTATCTTCGTTCGCGGAGATTTTTCCAGTTTTGAAGGGCCCACCGTCGCAATCGTGGGGACTCGTCGGGCCACTCCTTACGGCAGACGTATCGCACGGTGGTTGGGAGGGGCGATGGCACTGGAAGGGGTCACGGTGGTTAGTGGCATGGCAAGGGGAATCGATACGGAGTCTCACCTCGGTTGTTTGGAAAAAGGTGGCAGGACAATTGCAATCCTCGGTACGGGAGTGGATGTGCCTTATCCGCGAGAGAATGCCAGGTTGATGGAACGTATCATGGAATGCGGCGCCGTTGTCTCTGAGTTTCCCCCCTTGACCATGCCTTTTGGGGCGAACTTTCCACGCCGGAACCGTATTATAAGCGGGCTCTCCAGGGCAGTAGTGGTGATTGAAGCCCCGAAGAAGAGCGGTGCCTTGATAACTGCGGGGTTCGCCCTGGAGCAGGGAAAATCTGTCCTCGCCGTCCCCGGGGAGATCGACTCTGAAAACAGCAAGGGATCCCTGGCCCTCTTGAGAGATGGCGCGATCCCCGTGCTGGATGCTCAAGATGTAATGGATGCGATCGGCTGGCTGGCGGGGAAAGATAACAAGGGCATGATGCCTTCGCAGGGGAAACCGCCCGTTCCGCCGCGCGTTTCGTCGAAACTAATGGACTACCTTGACCGGGTACCCGTACATATTGATGAAATATCGGAAAGATCCGGGCTTTCGACGCCTGAGATCCTGGGGGAATTACTGAGGCTGGAGATGCTGGGAGTGGTTGAACAGAGGCCGGGGAAGTATTATATATTATGTGCTCCAGGCCCTATGTAGGATACGCCATCAACAGGCCTATGAACTTGACAACAACGCTCTTCTAATGTATTATTTATTAAGCAGTTATGAAAGTAAAAGAGCAGGGTTTACCTTTGAATCAGAATTTAACAGAACGCGAAAAGAAGGTCCTCCAGGCCATTATCTTAAATCACATCAAGACCGCAAGGCCGACAGGCTCTCGATATCTTGCCAAGAAATATAAACTCGGCGTCAGTCCGGCGACGGTCCGTAACACGCTTAGTGACCTGGAAGAAAAGGGATTCCTTGAGCATCCACACCGATCGGCGGGAAGGATACCCACGGACAAGGCGTACAGGCATTATGTCGATTACCTCCTCAAGTTGGATGCACTGACCCGTGAAGAAGAAAAGGTCCTGAAGTTTACATTCATGCCTGACCGGAAGGTGATCGATGATATCCTCGAACACGCCGCAAAGGTGCTGAGTGTCCTTTCGCACGAACTGGGGGTCGGCCTTGCTCCGAAGATGGAAGAGGGTATCCTCGAGCATCTGGATTTCATTCAACTCTCGTTAAACAAGATTCTCCTGGTCCTCACGGTCAAATCGGGCCTGGTGAAGACCATCTTTATTGAGATGCCCATGGAGACGAGTATAGAGAGGCTCGAAGAGACCGCTTCGTTTCTTAACCAGCGACTTTGCGGCCTGACGCTTGGGGATATAAGGTCCACCCTGTCGGAGCGTTTAAAGGATGTCAGTATCGGAGACAAGGAGTTGCTCAACTTTTTTATCCAATCGGCGGATGAGGTCTTCGATATTTCCATGGATGAGAGCCAACTCGTATTAGATGGCGTCTCTACTCTCGCCCATCAGCCTGAATTTTCAACAGAGCGTGGGATGAAGTCGATTATCGAGTTGACCGAGAGAAGAAATTTCCTGTCGCGTGTATTGGCCGAACGGGCTGAACGTGAGGGGATCATGATTACTATAGGCGAGGAGCACAAGGCCTCCAACCTGACGCCGTTCAGCATAGTGACCGCTGATTACAAGATCGGTACCCTGAGGGGGACTATAGGAGTGATAGGTCCGACACGGATGCCTTACGAAAAGATCATCACACTGGTAGACTATACTTCGAAGATGATATCCGAGTTCCTGAACTCCTGAAGTAGTATTCGTCCGCTTTCTTCTCCAATGTCCATCCATTCGACCGGCTCTTTACGAACGATATTGAGCCGTTGGATGATAACTGCATGGTTAGGCTATGACAAAGAGAGACTACTACGAAATTCTCGGAGTTGGCAAGGATGCCGATGTCGGGGATATCAAGAAGGCATACCGGAACCTTGCCATGAAGTATCACCCGGACAAGAACCCGGGAAACAAAGAGGCCGAAGAACGTTTCAAAGAGGTGGCCGAGGCCTACGAGGTCTTGAAAGACCCACAGAAACGGGCCAGGTACGATCAGTTCGGTCACGCGGGCCTTTCAGGCGCGGCCGGCAGGGGTTTCAGCGGTTTCAGCGAATTCGATCTTTCCGATGCCTTGCAGGCATTCATGCGTGATTTCGGTGGCTTTGGCGGTGTATTCGATGATCTCTTCGGGGGATCCGCAAGGACCAAGAGGGGCTCGGCCTCAAGGAGGGGTGAGGACATCCAGGTAAGGGTTCCAGTCACACTGAGAGAGATCAGTGAAGGTATAGAGAAGACGATAAAGTTGAAGAGGAAGGATGCCTGCCCGGTTTGCCGGGGGACCGGATCGAGAGATGGGAAGGGGTCAGTCACCTGTCCGAGTTGTGGAGGATCCGGAGAGATACGGAGTGCTCAACGGTCAATTTTCGGCCAGTTCATAAACGTGTCCAATTGTCGACGTTGTAACGGCGAGGGAACCATTGTGCAGGATCCGTGCATGAGGTGTTCCGGTACGGGCCGTATTACAGCCGAGCGGAGAATCAAGGTGAAGATTCCAGCGGGGGTAACGAGCGGAAATTATATCACCTTGAGAGGCGAGGGAAACAGGGGTATTAAGGGGGGCCCACCGGGAGATCTTATCGTCTTGATCGTAGAGAAACAGGACGGCAATTTTATGAGGCATGGAGACGATATTATTTATGACCTGGCGATTACTTTTTCTCAGGCGGCCCTGGGCGATAAGGTTGATGTACCTACGCTCAATGGTAAGGCGCGGGTTTCGATCCCACCAGGGACACAGATGGGTAAAATCCTCAGGATGAGGGGTAAGGGGATCCCTCATCTCCATGGACAAGGACGTGGCGATCAACTGATTCGAATAGTGGTCTGGACGCCCACAAAGTTATCCGAAGAGGAGAGGAAACTCTTCAGGGGACTCAGGGAGGTCGAGAGCCAGAAACCCCCACAGGGGGGCAGGAGCTTCTGGAACAAGATATGGGGAGAACACTGAGCAACCCATGGGGGTGAGGGGCGTGTCCGAATTATTCTATATCCCTCCTGAAGACCTCGAAGACGGCCGGGTTACCTTTCCATACCGGGAAGGCGTGCATATCAGTAGAAGTTGTCGAAAGGGGGTGGGTGACAGGATTCAAGTTACGGATGGAACCGGCACGCTGATAACCGTGCAGATCAGGGAGGTGGGGGACAGGGTACGTGGAGAAGTCTTGGGGGTCAGGCAAATTCCCCATCCGCCTTTTCAGATCGACCTTGCCGTGGGGGTGAGCAGTCGTGAAAGAATGGGTTGGCTCGTCGAGAAGAGCACTGAACTTGGAATGACTGCCTTCATACCATTGATAACGGCATGGTCAAAGGCCAAGCGGAACAGAGACGAGTGGAAGGGGCATATCGAACGCTGGAAACGGGTCGGCATTGCCGCTATCAAACAATCCGGGCGCTATTTTCTCCCTCAGATCCACACTCCGCTCCCCCTGTGTCAATTTTTAGATACGCATCAATTCAATTCCTATGACTTGAGACTACTGCTCGATCCGGGCAGGGAAGGCACGCTGGTTGGGGATCTCCTTGAGAATGAGATGAAGAGGTTCATTGTCGTTATTGGCCCGGAGGGTGGGTTCAATTGCGATGAAATCGATAGAATCACCGGGAAGGGATTTCTGCGCGGTAGACTGATGGGCCGTCCCCTCCGTTTCGAGACGGCCGGTATCTCGGCGCTTGCCCTGATCGCCGAATGGCTTGAGAGGGAGACATCGTAGGCCCTGAAAGGAGAATGACTTCGAATGCCATGTATATTCTGCAAGATCGCCTCCGGTGAGATTGAGGCAAAGATCGTTCATCGTGACGAATTTTGTATCGCCTTCAAGGACCTGAACCCACAGGCTCCTGTCCATTACCTGATTATCCCAAGACGTCATATCGAATCGATCGACAAGTTGAGCAGTGGAGATGCCTCCATACTGGGCCGTATGGGTATTCTTGCCCGGGACCTTGCCAGGAGTGAGCAGATAGCGGATCGAGGTTACAGGCTGGTCATGAATTGCAATGCAGCGGCCGGACAGACCGTCTTCCACCTCCATATGCACCTCCTTGGCGGCAGGGATTTTGCCTGGCCGCCTGGATGATTTCAGCGTTGGAGAACACATCAGGCGCCGTTACTATTATGAACACAATTACTGATTGGATTTTGCCTGGCAGGGCATAACGTTACTAATAATAACATTATTATCATTTGATGGGTAGTATTTGAACCTTTACGGACTTCTTGACACGTTTATTGCAATCAGTTATATTTTAATGGGTAATGTTACCAATCTAACCGATACCAAACTGTAAAGGGGTGTTTGTGGTGAGCATCTGTTTGCACCCCCTCTCTTTGAACCTTTCAGACAGGGGAGAGGGGGGAGAAGATGATGGAAGTCAGAGTCAAGGAAAACGAGTCGTTTGAGAGGGCATTACGCCGCTTCAAGAAAAAGTGTGAAAAGGCCGGTATACTCTCTGATTTAAGGAAACATCGCCACTTTGAGAAACCGAGTGAACGGCGGAAGAGAAAGGCGAACGCCGCCAGGCGGAAGAACCGGAGAAGGAATCAATAATTCTCTTGTGAGCGTATACCTCTGGTCATTTCTCGATCGATTTGGTGGCCGTGTGGAGTTGAACGCCGCCGTGCGGGAATAAAAATATCTTGCCCGCTGGAGGTTGGGGGGGGGCCGGCGCCGATTGTCTAACCGAGGAGATCGCATTCATGCCTCTATGATGATCCTTAAGAAATACCGACAAAGGATCACCATGGAGGCTTTTGTTTATGCAATGTAACCGGCAAAGTACCCGGCCGACCACTGATGGATTCGTTCTTCTTTAGACCTGCAGGGATACCTCCCGGTATTGCCGTAATCTGATGACTGGCACTAAGACCTTAATCGATCTCGACTTCCGGAAACTGATAGACCTGATTGCCGGATTGGCTTCCACCGCCGCTGGAAAGGGAGAAATCGAGTCGCTCCGGCCGTTGAAGACGCGGAGGGACCTCCTGGACAGGCTTGAAACTGTCGCGGAGATGAGGGCCGTTATCGAGTCAGAGCAGGAAGACCTCAACCTCGATTTTTCACCCCTTGACGAAGAACTCAGGTCTTTGAGGCTCGATAGGCCGCTCCTGGACGGCGCTGCATTTCTGAGGATCGCTGGCACAATGAGGTCCGCGCGCCTTTTGAAGAAGGCGTATCTCGGCCGTGAAACAAAGGTTCCGCACCTGTGGAAGATTATCCACGTACTCGTACCGACGCCTGATATCGAGGAAAGGATCTTTCAATGCATTGATGAAAGCGGCGAGGTGAAGGATTCCGCTTCGACCCGTCTCGGGAAATTGAGAAGAAGGTTCCTGGTCTCGAGGCAACGTGCGCTGAATCTGCTCGATCAAATCAGGAAGAAGATCGGGCCTGAGTTCGACACTACTGAGGGTGAGGTGACGCTGAGGAACGGCCGATACGTGATTCCGATCCGATCCGGTAGCAAGGTAAAGGTCCCGGGGATAGTCCATGACCTTTCGAAGAGTGGGCGTACACTATTCATCGAGCCTAACGAAGCGATAGAGTTGAACAACGAACTCAGGAGATTGGAACTTGAAATATATCAAGAGGTCCGGGCAGTTTTCATCGGGTTCTCCAATGACCTGGTGCCGATGGTAGATGTACTGGAAAGAAACATCTCGATTCTTGGCAGGATAGACGCGATAAGGGCAATTGCGCGCTTCAGTTCCGAATGTAATTGTTCAACCCCTGAGATCTCTACTGAGGGGTCTTTGAGGCTAATGGGTGCCCGGCATCCACTCTTGGGGAGATCGGGGGGAAAACGGATTGTTCCGCTTGATCTCGACCTCGCCACGGATGAACGCTCGCTACTTGTCAGCGGTCCGAATGCCGGGGGCAAGACGGTATTGCTCAAGACAGTTGGACTTCTTACGTTGATGACCCATTACGGGATACCACCTCCCCTAAGGAAGGGCTCGGTTATACCCATGGTTGATTCCATTTATACTGATATCGGGGACGATCAATCTATAGAGAGGGACCTGAGCACATTTTCATCAAAGGTGGAGATCCTCAAGGAGATCCTCGGGAATGCGGGCGAAAGGAGCATGGTCCTCCTTGACGAGGTGGGCTCCGGGACGGATCCCACCGAAGGGAAGGCCCTGGCGCTCGCGGTGGTTGAGAAACTGAGCGCCCGGGGCTCGTTGAATATCTTCACGACCCATTATGCCGAGTTGAAGGGGATAGCAGGGGAAGGCAGTGGCGTGGTGAACGGATCAATGGGCTTTGATCCGGTGGGGATAGAGCCGACTTATGTCTTCAGGAAGGGGATCCCAGGCAAGAGTTACGGTCTCAAGATCGCGGAGAGGCTCGGTCTCGACGATGATGTCCTGAATCGCGCCCGGCAGTGGCTCCCGGCCTCCCACCGTGCGCTGGAAGACCTGATAGATCAGTGGGAGGGCAAGTGTGCGGACCTGCTCCAGCGCGAGAGAGACCTTGAAAGAAGGGAAAGGGAATTCTCCCGGGCGGAGGCGGAGTGCGAGAAGAAACGGAGCGATCTCGACTCTGAATTGGCGACGAGGCGGGGGGAGGTGATCGATGATGTAGAGGCGCTGATTCGGGATACGCGGAGAAAGATGGAAGCGATCATAAATACGACGTTGGAGGGAACCTCAAAGCGCGACGGCGATAAGATCAGGGAGGCCAGGCGGAATATCGAGAAGGAACTCCGTGCTGTCCTGGAGAGGCGTAACTGCGAGGAGGACCGTAATTCGGAGCCGGCAGGGGAGGAACTTCTTCATAGGGGTGATGTTGTGTGGGTCGATAGTTTTAAAGAGGAAGCGGTCATCCTCGACTGCAGGGGCAAGGAGAACGTAGTCAAGGTGGGTAACCTGCGGGTCACTCTCCCGAGGTCGTATCTGAAGAAAGTGAGGCCCGCCGGGGCATCGCCCCCTGGAACAAGAGGTGGTGGATCACATGAATTCCGCGCCGATATCTTGCAGCAACCTGACGGGGGCGGGTCGATACGGGAGGTCGATATCCGTGGCATGTTCGCCGATGAGGTGACATTCCGGATTCAGAAGGCCATAGATCGTGCCCTGCTGCATGGAGTCGATAATATCAGGTTTATCCATGGCAAGGGGAAGGGGGTTCTAAAGGAAAAGGTGGCCGAGGTGCTACGGTTGGAGAGCAGGGTCAAGTCTTTCAGGCAGGGTCGGTTTGGAGAGGGGGGTTCGGGTGTAACTGTTGCCGTGATCGAGTAGGGTGAATATGGATACCGAAATGAGGATCATCGATGTCCGATGATGTCGTTCAGGAGGTCAAAGACCGGGCGGATATTGTTTCAACGGTGAGTAGATATCTCACGTTGAAGAAACAGGGCAAGAATTTCGTGGGACTGTGCCCCTTTCATTCGGAGAAGACGCCGTCTTTCACCGTTAGCCCTGAAAAGGACCTATTTCATTGTTTTGGGTGTGGAAAGGGGGGCGATGTCCTTGGATTCATAATGGAGATCGAAGGCGTCGATTTCCCCGAGGCGCTGAAGATGCTGGCCGGGCAGGTAGGCGTTCGAATCCCTGAACGATCCCGCCCACGGGGACATCCTTCGCCGTACGCGGACCTGTACGCAGCCAACCGCCTTGCGATGGAATGCTATCATCGAATCCTGCTGGATGATAAAATGGGTGGGGCCGCCCGCGAATACCTGAAAGAGAGGGGCATCGACAGGGAAACAATCGATGCCTTTTCTCTTGGATATGCCCCGGATGAATGGGATCTCCTGTTGAAGCATGCTCGCAGCGAAAATTTTTCGACCGACGTGCTGGTACGGTGCGGCCTATTGGCAGAGGCGAAAAGCGGGTTTTACGACTATTTCAGGCGGCGGATACTCTTTCCAATCAAGGACCATCGTGGGAGGGTATCCGGGTTCGCGGGGAGGGAATTTGGAGGCGGTGCGCCAAAGTACTTGAATTCCCCCGATACGGCTATCTTCTCCAAGCGGAAGATACTCTTTGGATATCATGCCGCGAGGGGGAAGATACGGCTGACGGGAGAGGTCTTGATCGTCGAGGGCTACACGGACCTGATCCGGCTGTTTCATGAAGGTGTGACGAACGTG
This sequence comes from uncultured Gemmatimonadota bacterium, assembly GCA_964573995.1. Lineage (GTDB taxonomy): Bacteria > Gemmatimonadota > CAZMKB01 > CAZMKB01 > CAZNLH01 > CAZNLH01. The sequence continues at coordinate 23,222 of CAZNLH010000010.1, read as the reverse complement.
GTGGCTCCGATGGGGACGGCGCTTACGGAAGATCAGGCCGCGCTCCTGTCGCGTGCTGCGAAGACGGCGATCCTCATCTATGATCGAGACGAAGCGGGCCTCAGGGCCACGTTCAGAACAGGAGACATCTTTCTCAAGCACGGCATGGGTGTAAAGGCTGCGCTTCTGCCCGAGGGAGAAGACCCTGATTCCTACGTGCGCGGCAACGGTATGGAACGCTTCAGAGAGTTATTGGAGGGGGCCGAGGATGTATTCGATCTTAAGATCAGGATCCTGGAGGAACGCGGGCTCCTGTCGTCCGTAAGCGGTAAGCGAACTTCGGCCGAGCATCTTCTGAGCACGATAAAGAATGTCAAGGACGATCTCATCCGTGATATTTATCTCGCAAAGGCATCCGAATGCCTTGGGGTCGATAAGCACGTCCTTGAGCATCGCATGAAAGGTGGCCGCGATGTCTCCCTTAGGCGATCTCATAAGAACGGGAAGGGGAGAGAAAAGTTGGGATTGCATGGGTTCGAGGGTACTATGGAGCGCTATCTCATTCATCTCATGTTGATGGGCGGAGAATTCCTATCCAGGATCCTGGAATGCCTTTCACCGGAGGATTTTCTTAATCCCCTTTACAAGAAGGCATACAGTGAGTTATCCGAACTCTTCAAGGGCTCAGGCGCCCTGCCGCCCGACAGGGTGATTAATGAAGTCTCCGAGGATCTGCAACCCCTGATTTCAGGGTTGTGCCTGGCGAGCGATGAGGTCACCGATCCGGAAAGAATTTTGCAGGATTGTTTGAGGGGCGTTGAAGCCCGCAGGGTAAAGGACGAGATGGATCATATCAAGGAGGGCCTGGGGAGTCTTGACGGCGGAGACGACGAACTCGTGCGACGATTTTACCGTCTCAAGAAGCGCCTGATAAGCCTCCAGTCGGACTCCATTTCCCTCGATCAGGGGGGTTGAGTCAGGCAGGCGGCAGAGGGCTTGATCATCTGTGAGATGATGATCAGGGTGGAAGAGGTGGATGCATATCACGGTCGACATGTAAAGGCGCAAGGATGTCCGAAGATATCGATCAGAAACTTCTGAACAAGGTAATCGAAGCCGGGCAGAAGTCCGGTTATCTCTCTTACGATCAACTCAATGATATGTTGCCCGAGGACTTGTTCGATCCCGTAGTCATTGACAAGTTGCTCCTGTCCATAGGTACGAAGGGTATCCTGGTCGTTGAAAACCGGGAGGAATATGAACGTGAACTGGCTAGGAGGGCAAGGAGGAGAAGGGGCGCCTTTTCGTCCGGAAGAAAGCGGGTACGGACGGATGATCCGGTGAAGATGTATTTACGGGAGATGGGGAAGGTGCCTCTTTTGACGCGGGAGGAAGAAGTAGAATTGGCCAAGCGGATCGAAGAGGGAAAGCATGGGATAATGGAGATCCTCTTCCAGTCTACTTCTTCGATCCGGAATCTCCTTGACACCAGCAGGAAACTCGACGGGAGTGATATACAACTGGAGGAGGTCCTTGACCTCGACCTTATATCAGGGAATGGGGATAGGCCCTCGGAGATGTCTCACGATTCAATGATGGAGATGATCAGGGAGTGTGTGACCCACTTCGAGGAGATCCAGCGGCTCAAAGAGAGGAGGAAGGATAACCCGGAGAACAAGTACACCGATAAAATCGACCATCTAAAGGACGAGATCAAGAAACATCTCCTGAGTCTCCCCCTGAAACAATCCAGGATAGATCGACTCATGGATGACCTGAGGAGTCTCGCTGAAGAGGCTCGGAGGGCGATGGCGGAGATCGAGAGGGTTGAAAGAGAGGTGGGGCTCTCTTGCAGGGAGATAATGAGTGAATACAACCGCTATAAGAAGAACGCGAGCCTGTTGAGGGATGGAATAGATCCGGTGAGTATCCGCGGGTGGGCCCTCACTATGCGAAGGGCGAAGAGGCGGATTAGGTGGATAGAGAGGAAAACGGACCTGGATCATGCCAGGTTGATCGAACTTGTCGAGAGGATGGAGCGGTACCAGGCCCTGGTCGGGCGTTCTTCCAGGAATCTAATCGAGGCCAACGTCAGGCTGGTGATCAGCATCGCGAAGCGGTACAGCAATCGCGGGGTTGAATTCCTGGACCTGATCCAGGAAGGAAACGGGGGCCTTATCCGGGCGACAGAGAAATTCAATTACCGGAGGGGGTACAAGTTCAGCACCTATGCAACCTGGTGGATCCGCCAGGCCATGACGCGGGCCATCGCCGATCAGGCCCGAACGATCAGGATACCGGTCCACATGATCGAGGCCATCAACAAGGTCGGCAAGGTGATGAGGAGGCTCGTACAGAATTACGGGCGGGAGCCGACCGTTGAAGAGATCGTTCGTGAGGTCAAGATGCCGGCCGATAAGGTGAAAGCGGTGCTGAAGGTCTCGGTGGAAACGATCTCCCTCGACCGCCCGCTCAAGGAACACGATGACAGCAGGCTTGGGGAATTCATCGAGGATACTCAGATCACCTCGCCTGCGCAGAAGGCGGCCTTCGCCATCCTGCAGGACAAGATAAGTACGGTGCTCAATACGCTTTCAAAGAAAGAGGAGAGGGTGATCAGGATGCGGTTCGGGATAGGAGACGGACGACCGAGGACACTGGAGGAGGTGGGCAACATCTTTAACATTACCCGGGAGCGCGTCAGACAGATAGAATCGAAGGCGTTGAGAAAACTCAGGCATCCCAGCAGGAGCAAGGAGTTGAAGGGCTACATCGAATATCCGTGAAGGATCTTGATATTTAAACGTAGAAAGAGTCCTTCCAAAAAAAACGTCTCTTCCTATTTCTTCTATTGTCTCTACCGATTATCACCTGTTCTCCACCGGATCATTACGTTCGACCTCTTGCTTCTATACTGATTCATTCAACGGCGACTTTTTCTTTCCCTCATACGGAATTTTCTATTCCTCTCATTGCATCCATACCTAAGTCATATCTCAATATAGGTATCCAGTTTCAGTAATTTTCAAACTGTTTTCTTGACAGGGAGGTATTTTTTGTGTTATTGTACTCAACGGTAATAATCGAGACGATGGTGTCCTTTCATTGAACCGGCAAGGGGTTCAGAAGGTCGATTCCTGGTGGTCCTGTTCATAGCAATGGTGATGCACGGAGGGTGTTGAGTGTTCCGAGCAGAAGTGAGCGGGGAGGTTTTATCTCGGTAGTGGCATTTAACAGACCGATGGGCGGTGTTGTGGACCGGCATGAATTGGCGGCGAATGATCATCATATCATGGGTGGGACCGCTTCGAATGGTCTTGTCGTCCTGTTCTTGATCTGTATTGAGTAAGGGTCGTACATTCCGGATCGGGATTGAGATGGTCGGTGGTCGATAGAAGGAGGATCAGGGATGGGACCGGAGAGGTCACTAAAGAATGATGCCGGGGTCAGCAAGGAGGAGTGCCTGGGAGTCAGTTACCCTCTGGATAGGAAGCGGTTGCATGGATGATTTCGAAAGGCGAGGAGCGGTATCAGCCGGTTCATCATGGTAAGAACTCGTGAGAAGTGACGAGCGGGGCAGGTCCACGGAGGAAGGAAACTCCCTAGATCCGGGCCCGCCACCTCGGGAGAGATATCCTTGCCATCCTGCGAGATGTCATCGGCGGTGAGATCACCTATTACACCAAGATGATGGCCGAATCGAGGGAGCAGGCGGTCGACCGGATGATCTGCAAGGCCCAGGAGATGGGCGCCAAGCGATCCTCGAGACCCGGTTTACTGCATCCATGATCATGACGACCTCCTTGCACCTCTCAATTCGGGCGTCCCGCAGGCTTGGTGTAGCGCACTGTTCAGGATCAGGGTTTCCGAATTACATCTCGATCTGTTATCTGCAAGGCAGCCCTCCGGATGTGGAAGGAGCCGGAGATCGGTGTCGTAGGGTGGGCACTGCCCACCTGAAATTGGGAAGAGTCCCTATTTTCTCAGTCGAGAGGATACCGGGAACGCCGGCGCTGGAGTAAACTCGCGATCCTGCCGGTATCCATCCGCCCCCGTCCCTGCTCCGCGGCACCGTCCGTCCCGAAGAAGGCGGTATGGACGACGGCGTTGCGGAAGACGAGCGCGGACCCGATGATCCTCTCCCCGTCTAACCGGTAGTCCCATCCCTGACCGATCGACTTGTACTTCTTCTCCTTGCACTCCCGCGCAAGGTCAACGAAGCGCTGTGCCTCCGTGACATATACCCCGGCATCCTTACTCTTCGGCCGGAGCATCGCGTCCATCGCGTAGCTCCTCACCACCTTCGAATGGAGGAGCCCCCAGGCCGTATCGCGCGACAGGAGGTCGAATCCGACCACCTCCCCCTCGACGAAGACCAGGATCCCCCGCTGGCCGGGCCGGCACGCGAACGCCTTCAGGTAATCCTCCAGCACGTTGCGCCGGGAGGTGAAGACGTCCTTCATGGCCCCGGTCGCGGAGTGCACGTTGGCCTTCATCGACATCTCGTGGATCCCATTCCAGATCTCGCCCTGGTTGGAGGCAAACGTGTTGGAGAATGCCAGCGAACGGGCGACCGCGGCCGCCTTTTTCCTCCGGACCTGGTGCGCCAGGACGACGTCCGAATCCTCGAACTTCGGCGAGGCGTAGTGCCACCGCCCCTGCTCCGTGCAGCTCACGGGGATGGTCACCTCCGACTTCTTCCGGATCAGGATCGTCGTGTTGAGCACCCGGTTCTGCTTGGCGCCCACCACCTCCTCGCCGTCGAGGAGGAGGACCGACGTCTCCGCCCCGTTCCTCACCTTCAGGTTCGGCACCGATCCCTCCGAGCCGACCTCGGTCACCTCGAGATGCCCTCCGTCCATCGCCTCCTTCATCGTGATGTATCTCGGCCCTCCGGAGACGGACGAGAAGAGCGGGATCACCCCCATGTTCCCGAAGATCTGCGGTTCTCCGAATTCCAGCTTCAGCAGATAATCACTCACGCTTGTGTTCATCCTGCTTACCCCCATGAATAGTAACTAATATAATTCCCAGATTGCATTATACCCGACAGGCGCATGGTTGTCAAGCACGATTGTGTGGGTTCGTGGATTTTTTCATCCTGGCCGTGGTGGGAATCCACCATGAGAATGTCGACAAGTGATGTGATGGGTACGTATTTTCCATTTTAGGTCGTACGGGTTCCCGGGGCGTCGGATCGGTTCCTTCCGTCCTGTTTTTTCATTGATTCCACATCCTTTGCGGCTCACGCCGCCTGCTCGGCGAATGGCCCGGACCTGGGGTCGATCTTTTTGGATCTGAGGTGGCTGAGGATCTTGTGGATCGGCTCATCCTCGGTGATCACAACGATGATCTTCATCTCGGTGTGGTAGGTGGGACATCGTAGCGTGACGCTGAAGACGCGCTGGAGCAGTTTCTGCCCCTGGCTTCTCAGGTCTGCCACTGGCGGCTTCTCCTCGATCTCTCCCCTCTCCACTCCGGCCACCCGGGCTCATCGAACCCCTTGGGACCGGCTCGAGGAGTTCCTTCAAGCACCCCGCAACGGGCAGATGACAGGCCGAAGGCGGAGATCGCCTCCTCGCCCTCGCGCATCCCCTCGCGGCCACGAACGAGCCCTTGCGGAAACGCTCGCCCCACCTCCGGCGCGTCGCACTGAAAAAGTTAAGATACATATGCGACATCGGTGATGAGGGAGGCGGAGGGTTGGAAAGGGGGGTGAGGGGTTGACACGGGCGGGTTATTTCATGAGAGCATATCCTATCCTCAGCGGATTGTCCTTGGACAGGAGGAGTTGGGATATGCTGATCAGTTTGCGGCGTTATACGGGTAGTGAGATTGCGCGGGAGAGGATGCGGATCATGAGGTTCTACGAGCGTTATGGGGAGCGGGCGACGCGGGAGGCCTTTGGGGTGGATCGCAGGATGATCTATCGTTGGCGGAAGAGGTTGAGGGAGGGAGGGGGTCATCTGGAGGCCTTGATCCCGCGTTCGACGCGGCGGGATCATCGTCCTGGACGTCTCGGATCCCGCCAACCCCCAGGAGTTGAGTCGCATCGAGACGCCGGGCTTCGTGAGGGCGCTCGCCCACGCGAGCCACTACCTCTACGTCGAGGACGGAGAACCGGGCCTGGTGATGATCGACGTCTCCGATCCCGCCAATCCGGTCGTGGTCGGCTCCTTCGACACCCCCGACTATGCTTGGGGGGTTATGGCGGATTCCGATTACGCGTACGTGGCGGACGACGATGACGGCCTGCGGATCATCTCGGTGGCCGACCCATCAAACCCCGCCAAGGTCGGTTCCCTCGATACGCCTTACTACGCGGTGGACGTGGACGTCGACGCCGGCTACGCCTATGTGGCCGACGAGGCCTCGGGCATCCGCATCGTCCAGGTGACTGATCCATCGAACCCAGTCGAGGTCGCGTTCCGGAACCGCTATACCGCGTTCGGATGGGACGTAGCCCGGGCCGGCGGGTACGCCTACGTGCCGGATGATGATGCGGGGCTCATCATCCTTCAATACATGAACCCGAACGGGATAGGAGGCGGCTCCGGGGGCGGCATTCACTTGCCTCGCTCCTTCGCCCTCTCCCAGAACTATCCCAACCCGTTCAACCCGGTGACGACGATCCGGGTGGATGTCCCCGCGGGTGCGTCCCTGCATACTTCCCTGGTGATCTATGATCTTCGAGGCAGGCGCGTGCGGACCCTGGTGGATGGTCCCCTTGGCGGGGGGAGCCATCTCTTCACCTGGGACGGCCGGGACGATAGGGGTGAGTCCGTTCCCTCTGGTGCCTACATCTACCGCGTTAGCCGCGGGGACCGGGTGCTTTCCCGGAAGATGCTGCTGATGAAGTAAGAGACAACCTGCCCCCTCCTTCAAGGGTGGAGTTGTTGGTCTCGAGCAGAATGATAGCGAGGATCCCCGGTTCACGCCGGCGCATAATCCAGGTGAGCCCCCGTTGGCCTGTGAGGGCTGCGAGTCGCCCACCGGGACCCTTGCCTGAGATAGCGCCTTGCGCCCCATATCTTTTTGTAATTCCGGAGGGGGCGTTAGAAGTCTTCCCATGACCACATCCTGGATTGTCGGATGCAATGGCGGAAGGAGGTGAGGGGGAGGGGCCCGTCCCGGCCGGAGCAGGACGGGAGCAGTCTGCCGTTGGAATCTTCCATTATTCCGGCAGCCTGATCAGTGCCACCCGCGCAAAGGGACAAGAGACTTCCGGTACAATATACTAATATATGGCAAACCAATAAGATTAGAGACACCACTGTCGAATTTCAGTTCAACCGCGGGAAGAAGTTGAACTGCCTCCCCAATCCTCCAGGGAAGCCTCCTGGATTTACTTGCCAAGTTGAAAAAGAACGTTATATTTTTCTCGGTTTTACCTTGAGCGTGAAACAGGGTACATGGGGCCCATAGCTCAGTGGTTAGAGCAGCGGACTCATAATCCGTTGGTCCTAGGTTCGAATCCTAGTGGGCCCACATTCCGGGTTCTTGGTAGGACGGGCGATTAGCTCAGTCGGTCAGAGCGCTTGTTTCACATACAAGAGGTCACTGGTTCGAGTCCAGTATCGCCCACCACGATTGCCATGGGATATGAATCGATAGAAGGTCTTGTCGGAAGGGAGGGTGGTTCACAACGGGTGGCGGTACAGTGAATTTTCTTGATACGCTCCTTGAACTACAGGAGATAGATGAAGCAATAAAGGGTTTAGAAGATCAGGCTCATGCAATACCGATCGAGATCGGTGACCTCCAGAGCAGGCTGAGGACAACAGGCGAGGCGTGCGCGAGGAAGACAGACGAACTAAAGGAACTCAAGGTAAGGGAACGGGAGAAGGAAGGGGAGATGCAGGCCCTGGACTCGCAGTTCAATAGGTTTCAGCAGCAACTGCTTGGGGCCAAGAACAACGTCGTCTATTCCGCCCTCCTCAAGGAAATCGAGGGCGTGAAGGAGAAGATCAGTCATACCGCGGACGAAGGGCTGGAGATCATCAATGAGATCGAGTTGCTCGAGAGAGAGATAGAAGATCAGAAAAAGGTCTATGAATCACAAGAGATGGAATTCAAGGCCCGGGAAGCCATGCTCATGGAGAAGAAGGTTGAGGTGGAGTCAGGGGTGGATCGCCTGGCTAAAAAGAGGGAGTCGATAGCCAAGCGAGTGCCCGAGAACCTGATGAGGCGCTATCAGAGGATACGGGAAAGCAAGAAGGGCCCGGCGGTCGTACCCATGAAAGACAATATCTGCAGCGCGTGTTTCGGCACGATCCCGCTCCAGAGGGTCAATGAAATCATGCACGATGAAGAGTTGAAAAGTTGCGACAATTGCGGGAGGATCATATATTACAGGGAAACAGATGATGAGAGCCGGTAAGAACGGCAGCCACATCAAGATTTATGTGGATGGGGCCTCCCGTGGAAACCCGGGGCCCTCGGGCATAGGAGTAGTGATAATCGGTGACGATGGTACGGTCATAGACGAGGGCTCACACTTCCTCGGTGAGAGGACAAACAACCAGGCGGAATATGAGGCGCTTATCTTTGGCCTGTCCATGGCAAGTGAGTTCAATCCCGGGCGGGTGAGTGTCTTTTCTGACAGTGAATTGTTGGTAAAGCAGTTGAGGGGCGAATTCAGGGTCAAGAACGAGTCTCTGAAGCCGCTGTTCCGCAAGGCGGCTGACCTGATTGGCTCACTTGGCGTAGTCGATATCATCCATGTCCCGAGGGATGAGAACCGCAGGGCCGATAAATTGGCCAATTTCAGCATCGATCGAAACGTTTGAGTGTCTCCGGAGGGTAGAGAGGCGATCGCCCCGCTAAGTGAGATAGCGGGGAGGAAAGTCCGAGCTCCACAGGGCAGGATGCTGGGTAACGCCCAGGCGGGGAAACCCGACGGAAAGTACCACAGAAAACATACCGCCTTCTTTGCATGTGCAATGGAAGGTAAGGGTGAAAAGGTGCGGTAAGAGCGCACCGCCGGGACAGTGATGTCCCGGGCATGGTAAACCCCATCCGGAGCAAGATCAAATAGGGGGGATGAAGCGGCCCGTTTCGCCCGACCCCCGGGTGGATCGCACGAGTTGCCGGGTAACCGGCAACCCAGATTGATGATCGCCCATCAGGGCCTTAGCGCCCTGAGGACAGAACTCGGCTTATTTCTACCCCGGAGACACCATCATAAAATCCTGCCACCGACCCCCTTTAGTCTGTTGAGTTATGATATATCGATGGAAATTTCCAGATCCGGTTGATCGCCGAGTGGTCTCAGGCCTGGCTGCGGATGCGAGACTATCCGAAGTGCTGGCGCATCTCCTTGTCCTGAGAGGGATCCCCGACCCACTGGCGGCCCGGCAATTCATCGAGCCCGACCCCGATTCTTCCTTCCATGACCCTTTTCTCATGAAGGGCATGAAGCGGGCCTGCACCCGTTTGATCGAGGCTCGTGAGAGGGAAGAGGCCGTGATGGTTCACGGAGATTATGATGCCGACGGTATCACTTCACTCGCGGTATTGATGAGATTTTTCCGAGGAATCGGCATTGCCTGCTCGCCCTATATCCCTAAACGCCTGACCGAGGGTTACGGGTTTTCACGACACGCGGTAACGCAGGCGGTCGATCAAGGTGTAGGATTGATAGTAACGGCGGACTGTGGTATTCGAGCGATCGCTGAGGCCGCCGAGGCCAGGGAGGCGGGGATCGATGTGATCGTCACGGATCACCATCAGCCTGCCGAGCACCTGCCGGATGCCTGTTCTGTCTTGAATCCCAAGCAGGAGGGCTGTACATACCCCGGTAAAGACCTATCGGGAGTCGGCGTTGCCTGGAAGTTGTGCCAGGCCCTATACAGTCGCCTGAATGGCGCTGGTGACGATCCGGCAGGTTATCTCGACCTCGTATGCTTGGGCTCCGTGGCGGATGTCGTGCCCATAACCGGGGAAAACCGGGCGATCATACGGTTGGGCTTGAAACAGATATCCACCGGTGGCCGGGAAGGGGTTCGCGCCTTGATTACCTCTTCCTCCCTCGATCCGGACCGGATGACTTATCGGGATGTTGCCTTTGTCCTGGCGCCGCGGGTGAACGCCGCCGGCCGCTTGGGCAGCGCGGAACGAGCCCTTCGCCTCCTGACTACCGATGACGCTGATGAGGCTTTTGATCATGCCGCCTGGCTCGAGGATGAGAACAGGAGGAGGAGAGAGATCGATTCGAGACTGACCGAGGAGGTCAGAGGAACCCTGGCGCGAGAATTCGACAGTCGCAGCGATTACGCCGTAATCATGGCCTCTCGTCATTGGCACCCGGGAGTGATAGGAATTGTTGCCTCACGGGTTGTGGAAGAGTACTATCGGCCCACAATCCTGATTTCCATTGGAGAGGACGGCATTGGTAGGGGATCTGCCAGGAGTATCCCGGAGTTTCCCATATATCAGGCCCTGGTCGAGTGTTCATCATACCTGGAGGAATTCGGCGGACACAGTTACGCCGCCGGACTCAAGATAAAGGAGTCGAACATAGCATCGTTCAGGGAGGATTTCCTGCGAGTTGCAAGGGATCAATTAGGGGGTATGGACCTCAGGCCCACCCTCATGGTCGACCTCGAACTCGGCATGGGGACCATATCAGGGGCGCTGGTCCGGGAACTGAAGGTGCTCGAGCCTTACGGGCCGGGTAATCCGGAGCCCCTCTTTTGCCTCCGGGACGTCTTGATAGCCGACAGTCCTCGTGTCCTGAGGAGGAACACATTGAAGTTCTCGGTCTCTCATAACGGCATGATGATCGATGTCGTGGGGTTCGGAAAGGGAGATTATGTGGAAAGGATCCATAAGGGTTCAAGGGTAGACATGGTCGTCCGTCTGGAACAGGATACGTGGCGTGGAGAAGAGAAGGTAGGCATGAAACTTGAGGATATCAAACTGAAGGGTAACGCCACTCGATGAGGATCATGGGCGGTCGGCTGAAGGGGAGGACTCTCATGTGTCCAAGGGGAAGGAAGGTAAGGCCGGTCCTCGGACGGCTCCGGGAGTCCCTGTTCAGCGCCCTGGGCAGCCTTGAGGGAATGGTCGTTCTCGATCTCTTCGCGGGTACGGGGAGTCTTGGGTTCGAATCCATCAGCAGGGGGGCAAGGTTCGCAACCTTCGTGGAGAACGATGAAGCGGCGCTTCGTTGCCTGAGGAAGAACGTAATCAGCCTTGACCTGCAAGACATCGTGGAGGTGTGTCCCCTTGATGTTCACGACTGGTTGGGGGAGTCTGCCGGGGAGGGGTATTCCTTTCCCATTATATTTGCCGATCCTCCCTACGGAGTGGGTGAAATCGGCCTTTTAATGGGCCGCCTTGGAGACCTCCCGTTGGCGGACGACTCGTTGCTAATCATCAAGCATGAGGTGGGGGAAGATCCGGCGGTTTGCAGTCCTATGATCCCCAGGATTAAAGTCCTCAGGCGCGGAACAGACAGGATCACGATCCTGAGAGCAGGAGGAGGAGATTGAGAGTAGGAGTCTATCCCGGCACTTTTGATCCTATCACGAACGGTCACCTCGACTTGATCCAGAGGAGTTTCAAGGTGGTCGACCGCTTGATCGTGGCCGTATCGCAATCGACGCCGAAGTCGCCCCTCTTCTCGATAGATGAGCGAGTGGATATGGCCCGGAACTCTGTCGGTGGGAATTCACGGATCGAGGTTGAGGTCTTTGACGGTCTCCTGGTGGATTTTGTAGCCCTCAAGGGGGCTTCCGTCATCATTCGCGGGCTGAGGGCGCTGTCTGACTTCGAATATGAGTTCCAGATGGCGCTCATGAACAAGCAGTTGAACCCGGATATCGAGGTCCTCTTCATGGTCCCTGATGTCTCTTTTACCTACCTGAGTTCAACCATCGTTAGAGAGGTGGTGGAACTCGGCGGAGACGTCTCGGATCTCGTGCCCCCGGCGGTTTGGGAGAAACTGAGGGAAAAATTCCACATCGAATAGATAATGGATGGTAGATATTCGGATAACATTGGAGAATTGAGCCCGTCGCTCACCCTGGCCATCGCAGCCCGTGCGAAAGAGATGAAGATGAGCGGTCTCGATGTCATAGATCTCAGCGCCGGGCAGCCGGATTTCCCAACGCCGCCGTTTATCTGTGAGGCCGGTCGGGAGGCGATAGACCGTGGAGAGACACGGTACACGCCCGCGGCCGGTATTCCACAACTGAGGGAGGCCATTGCACACGAACTCGAGGTCGCCAACGGGCTTTCCTACTCGCCAGAGCAGGTCATAGTGACCGCCGGGGCCAAGCAGGCCATATTCAACGCAATATTCTGCCTATTCGGCAGGGAGGACGAGGTCCTGGTCCCCGTACCCTACTGGGTAAGTTATCCACAGATGGTCGCCTTCTCCGGTGCTGCGATTCGCTACGTGGAGACCTCGAGGGAAAACGATTTTCGGGTCAGGCGCTCCGATCTCGAGGGGGCGGTGACGGATCGAACACGGGGCCTGATACTGAATTCACCGAATAATCCCACGGGCTCCGTCTATTCGCGCGATGAATTGCACGAGATATGGTCCTTCTGCCGCCGTCGTTCGATACGCGTCATTTCTGATGAAATATACGAGAAGATCATTTACGATGGCCGCCCTTTTTGCTCTATAGCGGGCGTAGACCGGGAGGCCGTGCGCGATGTGGTAGTGGTAAACGGCTTTTCAAAGGCCTACTCGATGACGGGATGGCGTATTGGATACGCCGCGGGCCCCAAAGGCCTGATCGGTGTCATGGGGTCTCTCCAGAGCCACACAACGTCGAACGCATCGTCGATATCACAATGGGCGGCACTGGCTGCACTGGAGCAACCTGGCAGGTCCGCCGCGGTCCGCCGGGAGATGATGGAGGAGTTCTCACGGAGGAGAAAGTACCTCATGGATCGTCTCAGGGGGACTCTCGACCTGTCGTTTATTGATCCTCAAGGGGCGTTTTACCTCTTCATCGAAACCTCGCGTTTCTATGGCCGCCGCGTCGGAGACAGGGAGATCACCGGCTCCATCGCACTGTGTCACTTCCTCCTGGAAGATCATGGCCTTGCCATCGTACCCGGTTCGGCATTCGGAAGGGATGACTATATCCGCCTCTCTTACGCGGCCTCTCTTGAAGATATAGAAAGGGGCATCGAGAAACTGGAGAGGGGGCTTGGGACGCTGTGAGGACCGCATCGGCCACACCCCCTGGTACTCTCTTGGGTTGTTCTATTCCGCACCGCGCTTCGTGTACCTACACAACGGCGCCTCCCCCGGCACTCACGGTTCCTTTGCAGTGGTAAGAGGCGCTCCGGCGGCTTGATGAGATCAATGCAGACTGAAGACCGAATGGGTTTCTTGCGGGTACATGTACAGTAGACCGAATAAACGGCTGGGACAGCACTTCCTGGTCGATGCGTCAATCGCCCGTAGGATAGTCAACACGCTGGATCCACAAGCGCGGGCGCCGATAGTGGAGATCGGGCCCGGGAGAGGGATCCTGACGGATCGACTCGCCGGGTTGGGGAGGCCGCTCATCGCCGTTGAAAAAGACGATAGGCTGGCTCGATTCCTAACGGAGAGGTACAAGGGCCGCAAGCACGTAAGGATATTCGCGGGCGATATCCTCACGTGCGATATCAGATCGATGGCCGGTGAAATAACGAGCGCCGGGATATCCCTGGTCGGGAACATCCCCTTTCAGATCACATCCCCCCTCCTCGGCATCCTCATCGATAATCGTGACATCATCCACGATGGCGTTCTCATGATCCAGCGCGAGGTAGCTGAACGCCTGCTCGCCTCTCCAGGCAACCGGACATACGGCAGGCTGACGGTGGTCCTTAGATATTTTTCCACGATTGAGTCCCTCTTCCGTGTGGGGAGGAGATCCTTCTCCCCCGTCCCCGAGGTCGACGCAACGGTCATGAGGATCATCCCCGACGGTCCTTATCCAGGCACTGTAGCCTCAGACGAACTATTTTTCATTGAGGTGGTCCGCAGTCTCTTCGGTTGGAGACGCAAGCAGGTACGGAAGATCCTCAGGAAGCACCCCATGTTTGACTTGAGTGAAAGTCAATGCCTTCTCATTGCAGAAAGGACTGGCGTGCATCTCTCCTCGAGGCCGGAGGACCTCTCGACCGTAGACTTTGTAAATCTTGCGAATGGGATTTTCGCCTTGAAGGGAGGCCATAGTTGTGCACATTGATTCATACCTTGGAGGTACACGTGGAGGGGGCTACAAGGGGAACCCCGGGCTTCTCGATATGCAGGAGAGATACCTGGAGTGGGTGGGGCGTATTTATCTAAAGCAATACAGTATGTCATCTGTGTATCCTACTGCATATCAATGAGATGTAGTATTAGTAATAAGGATGTGCATCCGGATGCTGCTACATCTGCATACCACTCTTGTTCCCTTTCGCTTGTCACTGGACCTGTATTGAAATGACCGGAACTGGACTTGACAAGCCACTGAGGCCTGGGGTGTGGATAAGTGTGGATAACTTCTCCTCAATGAAACCTTTGACAATGAGACTGTAATCTATTAACTATTTCTCTCATGTCATCGCGGTGTCTCTCAAGCGATGGAGACGTGGTAAGATGTCGAAGAAAAAGAAACGCGTTGAAGCGGTCGAGAAAAGGGGAACACCATCTGCAGAGAAGATAGCGTTTTTGGTGATCGCGGTGGCGGTCGTTGCGGGTGTCCTGCTTTATTACGGCCTTACCCGGCGGAGTCGGGAGTCCATGCAATACCACCAGGGGTCTTCCGAAGTTGCGGACGATCCCGAGGTAAAGGCCTTGATGAACAGGTTAGAGGACAACCCGAACGACCTCGGTGCCCTTCACGACTTGGGCAACCGTTATTACGACAACGGGAACTTTGCAATGGCCGAGATGTTCTACAAGAAGATCCTCGAACTGGATCCCAAGGATGTGGATGTAATTGTAGATCTCGGGACGCTATGCTATTATACCAAGCGGCCGGATGAAGCGATTCAGCGCTACCAGGAGGCGCTTGAGATCAAGCCTGACTATAAAAACGCGCTGTTCAACATGGGCCTCGTCCAGAACGCGACCGGAGACCTGAAGGGTGCCATCGACTCATGGAACAGGTTTATCGAGGTCGCAGGTGATGACCCGCATATCGAACCCATCAAGAAGATGATCGAGTCGTTGAAGGAAAAGATGGAAGGAGGAAGCGATCAATGAAGGCCCTCTTTGTGGCATCCCTTGCCCTCTGCCTCTTGATGTTGAATGCCGGCCCCGGCGCTGCCTTTGAACTCGAGGGATACGGCGGGTTTTACAGGTATGACAATTCTCTGTCCGAGCACTTTAAGGCGGACAGTTCCCCGATATTCGGGATACGCTTCGGGAGCGGGGCCCATCAGATCCTCTCCGGAGAGACTACGATCGGTTACGGACCGGCCAAAGACAACCGGATAGTCCTCTTGATGGGGAACTTCCTTATCAATATACCCACCACTTTGGTGATCCCATACCTGACGCTTGGGACCGGTACGACCATCTATCTCCCCAAGGACGTGAGTCGTCCGGATAGCCTCCTGCTCGATACCGAGACGAAGTTCACTCTCAATTACGGTGGCGGATTTCGATACTTTCTTAACAACCTGATCGCTGCTCGATTCGACGTCCGTGACTACGTGACATTTGACCTCAATTTCAGTGCCACCGATGCAGCGAGTGGCAATCCGACGGATGCCGTGAAGGTGGGCACCATTCACAACATGGTCATCGGGGGAGGTCTCAGCCTGGTCTTTTAAGCGTCGTCAGGCCTTGCTCAGGGTTTTGCACCCATGAAGAGTTTGCAATATCTTTCTTCGTTGGATGCCTGGAACAGGATCTCGCCCATTTTACAACCAATTGAGAGGCATGGAGTTGGCGATGTCTAATCTGTAGCCATCCACGACTTGAAATCAGGCACGCAAATTGCCATTGGGAATTCCGGTACACGACAGGTCGGATGTTTCACCTCCAAGAAGAAGATGCTCAAAGTGACTGTCGGTACCCTTTCTTAAGTTCGGCCCCGGGTGCGTGCTCGTATCCGGGGTTTTTATCTCTGGTCGCGCGGGAAGCGGGAGATCGTGGTAAAGACGAGGGAAGACTCGAGGGTCAGCGTGCGGGTGGCCCTTGTTATTCCTATGAATGACAGGGTGCTCCTTGCCGGCCATCACAAGGGTGGAAGGGATTACTGGGTGTTTCCCGGTGGAAGGCTTCAGGCGGGAGAGCACCTTGATGAGTGCGGACTGCGAGAAGTAGAGGAAGAGGCGGGCATTAGGGTCAAGGTCGGGCCCCTCCTGTATGTATCGGACCGCCTGAGGGATGGTACTCCGGAGATCGACTTCTTCTTCCTGGGATGCTGGAACGGCAGGGACGAGCCAAGGCTGGGTGGGGATCCAGAGGCAGTGGACGACATGGTGCTGACCAGGCTCTCCATGGTAGGTCTCGAAGAGTTTTCGCAACTCGAAGTCCTGCCGCAGGATATAAAGTCGGCGGTTATAGGGGACTGGGAGAGGGGCTTCAATGTTACCGGTAGATATATCAGGGGGAGATAGAGAGAGGTAATGGGGTCATGAACCGAAAGATCACCCATCGTGAAGAAGATTATTCGCGGTGGTATACCGACGTGGTCCTCAATGCGGAACTTGCCGATTATTCGCCCGTGAAGGGGTGCATGGTCATAAGGCCTTACGGCTATGCGCTCTGGGAGAATATCCAGGGGACCCTGGACCGAATGATCAAGGAGACGGGGGCGAGAAACGCCTATTTCCCCCTATTGATACCGGAGAGTTTCTTGAAGAGGGAGGCGGAACATGTCGCGGGATTCGCACCTGAATGCGCTGTCGTTACCCGCGTGGGTGACAAGGAACTCGAAGAGCCCCTCGTGCTGCGGCCGACCTCCGAGACGATAATCTACAGCATGTTTTCGAAGTGGATCATGTCATACCGGGATCTGCCCCTCCTGATCAACCAGTGGGCGAATATCATCCGGTGGGAGATGAGGACGCGACTCTTCCTCCGCACGACGGAGTTCCTCTGGCAGGAAGGGCACACGGCCCACGGCACCCGTGAGGAGGCCGAGGAGGAGGCCCTGCGCATCCTCGATATGTACCGGGACTTTGCCAGGGACTGGATGGCGCTCCCGGTGATACGGGGGAGGAAGAGCGAGGCGGAGAAGTTCGCCGGTGCCGAGAGGACTTACGCAGTGGAGGCAATGATGCAGGACGGAAGGGCGCTGCAGGTAGGGACCTCTCACGACCTCGGCCAGAACTTCGCGCGCGCGTTCGAGGTGACCTACCAGACCAGGGAGGGGAAGCAGGAATATGTCTGGAATACATCCTGGGGGGTCAGTACCCGGCTGATAGGGGCCCTTGTCATGGCCCACGGCGACGATGTTGGGCTTGTACTGCCGCCGCGCCTCGCGCCCGTTCAGGTCATCATCGTGCCGATATGGACCTCCGGGGATGAGCGTGAACTGGTGTCTCCCCTGACTGGCCGCGTCCGCGATATCCTGTCAGCCGATTTTCGCGTTGAGGTGGATACGAGAGGCACCCTGTCACTCGGGAGGAAGTTCTACGAATGGGAACGGAAGGGAGTACCGATACGGCTGGAGATAGGGCCGAAGGAGGTCGAAGGCGAAGAGGTGGTGCTCTGCCGCAGGGACTCCGGTGCCAAAGAGAAGGTAGCGATTGACGGGATTGGTGCCTGCGTGAGGGACAAGTTGGACGATGTACAGCGTTCTCTCTACCGAAGGGCGGAGGACCGCCTTGATAAACGAACCTTCATGGTCGATGGATACGAGGCCTTCCGCGAGGCCCTGGAGGAAAAAGGTGGTTTCCTCCTCGCCCACTGGTGTGGGTCGGCGGATTGCGAGGCGAAGATCCAGGAGGACACCAAAGCGACCTTGAGGTGCATCCCCTTCGAGTCGATCGAGGAGGATGGGAAGTGCGTCGTCTGCGGGAGTGATTCGAAGGAACGTGTCTACTTCGCAAGGGCCTATTGACCGGCCTGCGATGAGGGGAGGTCCTTGTCGCCCCGGCCCGGTTCCTCGGTGTCCATCTGTCCTCAAGATGGCGGTGAGGGCGGCAGTAACAGACTCGGGGGATCAAAGTGAGTGTGAAACCTGCGGTGATACCTGTCCGTGATGATATCTCGGGCGGGATCTTGATACTCGACTACGGTTCTCAGTACACCCAGCTCATCGCCCGGCGCGTCAGGGAACTCAACGTCTACAGCGAGGTCATCCCTCCACCGGATACGGCCGATCTTATTAAGAAACTCGGACCAATGGGAGTGATCCTGTCCGGCGGCCCGGCCAGCGTATATGATCCTGGGGCGCCGGTCCTGCCGGAGGGACTGCTCGAGGCTGGTATCCCCATACTCGGTATATGCTACGGGATGCACCTCGTCGTCAACGCTTGCGGGGGTAAGATCGTAAGGGGTAAACGTCGTGAATATGGTGCCGCGATGCTCACTGTCGAAGGGGCGGACGGGATCTTCCGGGGCTTTGGTGCAGGAGAAGAGATCCAGGTCTGGATGAGTCACGGGGACAGGATCAAAACGCTGCCGAAGGGATTTCAAGCGACGGGCAAGACAGACAACACGCCGGCCGCCGCCATCTATCACCGCGAGAAGCGGATCGCCTGCGTTCAATTCCACCCCGAGGTGGTGCATACCCATCGGGGTGAAGAGATCATCGCCAACTTCCTCTTTGAGATATGCGGCTGCCGCCCCGGATGGACGATGAAGAACTTCATCAAGTCCGCCTGCACAACGATCCGAGACGAAGTAGGCGATGGAAGGGTCATCTGCGGGCTCAGCGGTGGGGTCGACTCCTTCGTCACCGCCACCTTGCTCGACAGGGCCATTGGAAGCAGGCTGATATGCGTGTTCGTCGACAACGGCCTGTTGAGAAAGGACGAGCCCGTGACCCTCGAGGGCGTATTTCACAGATACCTCGACTCGTCGCTTGTCATGGTGGATGCGCGAAAGGACTTCATAGAGGCACTCCGTGGTGTCGTGGATCCAGAAGAGAAGCGGAAAATTATAGGTCATCTCTTCATTGATATCTTCGACCGGGAGGCGTCGAGGCTGCGGGATATCAAGTTCCTGGCCCAGGGGACCCTCTATCCCGATGTCATCGAGAGCGTTTCCGTCCGCGGCCCCTCATCGAAGATCAAGACTCACCATAACGTGGGTGGACTGCCGGACAGGCTGCCGTTCAGGATCATCGAACCCCTGCGGTGGCTCTTCAAGGACGAAGTGAGGGAACTCGGGAGGGAACTCGGCCTGCCCTCGGAGGTGATTGGCCGTCACCCCTTTCCAGGCCCCGGCCTGGCGGTGAGGATCCTCGGCGAAGTATCGGAAGACCGGTTGGAGAGGTTGAGGGAAGCCGATGCGATCTTTATCGAGGAGATCAGGAGGCGAGACTTTTATGACACTATCTGGCAGGCATTTGCAGTCCTCCTCCCGGTTCACTCAGTAGGGGTAATGGGGGATCGAAGGACCTATGAGAATGTCATCGCGCTCAGGGCAGTGACCAGTACGGACGGCATGACAGCGGACTGGTTTCCGTTCCCTCCAGGTTTCATAGGCGAGGTCTCGCGACGGATAATCAACGAGGTCGAAGGCGTGAACCGGGTGGTTTACGACATCAGTTCAAAACCGCCGAGCACAATCGAGTGGGAGTGAATCCTTTGAACTTAGAGAGAAGACGACACAAGCGCCTGAAGATCAGGCTGAAGGCCTCTATCGGTACAAGGCCGGATGACCCAAGGGTCTCCATCCCGTCGGTACTGATTCTCGACCTGAGCCTTGGCGGCGCATATTGCGAGGTGGATCGCTACGTGGAGCCCCTTACAAAGGTCCTCCTGACCATCAATTTTGCCTCTCTCAATGCGGTGAGAGCGCAGGACGAAGCGGCTGTCTGCAGGGGAGTGGTCGTGAGAACAGAGCCGGAGGGCGGGAAGGAAGGCCGTTATCGCATGGGGATTCTCTTTACCGAGATTTCTCGTCCCGACAGGGAAAAGATCCAGGGCTTCCTCTCCGGTCGTGTAGTTGAGGGGTAGATTTCTCAGGTTATAAGTCGATCTCGCCTTTGTTCAGGACGATCCTGCCGTCGATCTCGATAGTGGGCCTGATCAGGACGCCGTCGAGGTGAAGGGGGACATCGATGCTTCCACCCATGCTGAGGTTGTTGCCGAAGGCGATGTGAGCCGTTCCAAGGACCTTCTCATCTTCAAGCACTACGCCGGATATGATCGCCCTGTTGTTAGTACCGATTCCCAGTTCGGCTACGTTTCCGCCGTTCTCTCCGACGCTGTCTATCAGCCCCTTGAACCGTTCCGCCGAAGCCCCGCCCCGAATCTCCCGTGCCACCCCGCGCTCCACTACTATGGTTATCTCGTCCCCCTCTTCCAACTTGCCGACCCCGGCCATCGACCCGTCTACCACGATTATTCCGTTGGTGGAGCCCTCAACGGGAGCGAGGTAGGCCTCACCGGCCGGCAGGTTGCTGAAGTCACCACTGTGGTGAATCAGGCCGGTATCGGACAGGCCGGTTCTTCCCTTGATCGACAATTCGACATCCGTCCCCGCCCTTGTCCGGACCACCACGCGAGAGGCGGATGACAGCAATTCCGCGAGGGCGTGTGTTACCTGGGCGATCCCGTGGTAGTCCACTTTCATCGTGCGGACCATGATTTCGGGCGTGATCCCGGGCATCGTAGCCACGCGGGCGCCCGCTGCAGAGGCCTCCCGTCGAGCCCGCGTGTGGGTGATTGACTTCAGAGTCGGTGCAATTACTACGTCCACTCTCTTCATCATCTCGCCGACGAGTTCTGGAGGCTCCTCGCCGTCCCTGCGACCAACGGGAATTTCGATGAGGAGCGGCACACTACCCTGTTCGGCGGAGGTGTCAAACAAAGATTGAGCCACTTCCATGCACTCTGCATCGGTAACGATCAGTACTTCTTCCCCATCCTTGAGGCCCAGGCAATCTCTCAGGGTGATTCTGGTCGCCTCCCGGAGTTCATTCATCTGACTTCTCCCGAGTTTGGGTAATTATCAAGTATGAGGATCTACCCCTCTTCTCTCATAATTGTACGCACAAGCGTGAGAGAGAGCAAGAAAAATATCAGCAGGGAGACGAGGTGCCCCCAACTCCCCATCCAATCGTTTCCGATCCGGATCTTCTCAGCCAGTACCCCGTTCCGGTAAATGACGAGGCCGGCTATGATGATTCCCATCAGCGCGCCACCGGCGATCAGTCCGGAACTGAACAGGGTCCCTCGCTCAATCCCGTCCCGTTTTGAATTGCTGTCCTTCCGTTCTATCAGGTGGCGGATGAGTCCCCCCGCCATTATTGGTGTAGAAAGGCTGAGAGGCAGGTAGATACCGACTGCGCATGGCAGGGACTGTATACCAAGTATCTCGAGGGTAGCGGAGAGGAAGATACCGATCATCACGAGCCCCCATGGCAGTTCGGCCGTCAATACCCCCTTTACCACGAGAGACATGAGCGTGGCCTGCGGGGCAGGGAGTTGTTCTGATCCGATCTGGTAGGCGCGGTCGAGGAAGAGGATTATCCATCCCATAAAGACCGCCGAGGTCAGGACTCCTATGAATTCTCCCAACTGCTGGCTCCTGGGGGTGGCACCCACGAGGAAACCGGTCTTCAGGTCCTGCGATGTGTCTCCGGCGATGGCGGCCGCTATGCAGACTACGGCACCGATGCTGAGGGCCATTACCATGTATTCTTCTCCAGTCCAGCCGAGGGCCACGAAGATCAGGCTCGTCCCCAGGAGGGTGGCTATGGTCATTCCGGAGACGGGGTTAGAGGATGACCCGATCAGCCCGACGATCCTCGAAGAGACGGTGACAAAGAAGAACGCGAAGAGGACGATCAACAAGGCGCCGATGAGTGTCACCGGGACATAGGGTAGCAACCATATCAGGACGACCAGTATCAATGAGCCGATGAGGACCCACATGAGGGGTATGTCCCTGTCGGTTCTCAGGACCCTCGGACCTGCATTCTTCAGGCCGCCCACGATCTCGGCGAATCCCACCCGGAAGGATTCCCAGATCGTCGGGATCGCGCGTATCAATGTGATGATCCCCCCGAACGCCACGGCCCCCGCGCCGATATACCTGATGTAATTATTCCAGATCTCATGGGGTCCCATGTTGGCTATCAGGTCGGTGGCCGGGAAGAGTGGAGTGGTTGTGTGGCGACCGATGGCCGTGATGAGGGGGATGAGGACGAGCCAGGATATCGAGCCTCCAGCCATCATCATGGCTGATATTCGCGGCCCTATGATGTATCCCACACCGAGGAGAGGGGGCGTGATCTCGGCCTCCACTCGTGCCCCGGCGAATCCAGGAATATCCCATGACGGGGTCCGTTTCCACAAGGCCATCCCGCTCATCAGGAACTCGTAGAGCGCCCCTATGCCGAGCCCCGAGAATACCGTCCTCGCCTGTCTTCCGCCGGTGTCTCCCGCGATGAGGACTTCCGCGCAAGCGGTTCCCTCCGGGAAGGGGAGCCTGCGGTGTTCGCGGACGATGAGGAACCGCCTGAGCGGGATCATGAAGAGGACGCCGAGCCAGCCGCCAAGTACGGATATCGCGAAGATCTTGCCGATTTCGGGGCGGATCCCCCAGAGGATAAGGGCGGGTATGGTGAAGATAACGCCGGCCGCCAGGGACTCACCGGCGGAACCTATGGTCTGGACCATGTTGTTTTCGAGAACGGTGCTTCCGCCGAGGACCCTGAAGATAGCCACGGACATAACTGCCACCGGGATCGAGGCGCTCACCGTCAGGCCGACTCTCAGGCCGAGATAGGCGTTGGCCGCCCCGAATATAATTCCAAGGATGGTCCCGCTCAGGAGGGCCTTGAGTGTGAATTCCGGGATCGAGGTGTTGCTGTCGACATAGGGAGAAAAGGCACCGGACGTGTTCAAGCCGGTGCCAGGGTCGGTCCTGTCTTCGTTGTCCATGGACTCGGGTTCCATAGTTCTTGCTTCAAGTAGACAACGCTCCCGGGAGGACCCGGCCGGCGTCGATCGAGGGAAAATGATGGCAATAAAACGATGCTAATGGGTAATGAGAGGGGGGCGATTTGTCAATACTTGATAATACTGGAGTTTCCCCGCTTTTGCATCGACAGGATGAAAGTCGCTTCCTTTGTCGTGCGCAGGACGGCAGCGAACCTCCCGCAGGA
>CAZNLH010000009.1:54933-81729 GCA_964573995.1 uncultured Gemmatimonadota bacterium | reverse complement strand
TCCCATTATATCTCAAACTGGCAGAATTGTCAAATCAAGGGCTGGGATGATGCCCCGCTCTTATGCCATTCCCGCAAATGAGGCGATGCCGAGCACGCCCGAAATCGCCTGGTATCGGCCCAGGGGCTATATTGGGAGGATCCTGGCCATCACAGGAATGACACTCTGGCGGCGCTGATCACTTCGATATGATGCACTTCCGTACCATCGATTTTCCACCTGCATCGAGCCTGTAGAAGTAGACGCCGGAGGCAGCCTTTTCTGCCTTCCAGGTCACCGTGTGGCTTCCTGCGCGCTGGTATCCGGTCACAAGGGTCTTGACCAATTGCCCCCTTGTATTGTAGATGGAGAGTTCGACTTCAGTGGATCGTGGCAGGCGGTAGGAGATCTTTGTGACCGGGTTGAACGGGTTGGGGTAGTTCTGCGAGAGTTCGAGGGATGGAGACCTCGGCTCGTCCGGAGAAGGCCCGATACCCACCGGCTCCTCTATTATGGCCGTCCATACACTGAGCAGGCCCGAGTCCATCCTCATCCATATCGGGTAGATCTTGCCGTTCCTCGCCGCGATGTGTATATAGTCCCCGAAAAAGACCCAGTAGGAGGGATAGAATGGAGTCTCACTGATGCGGAAGTTCTCAAAGGTCGCGCCGCCGTCGTCTGACCTGGCACCATAGACCTCGGTGGCGAACCCGCCAGGGGATACTTCCCTCCTGTCGTAGAATACCAGGTATATAATCCCCGTCTTCGGGTCTACGGTCATCGAGGGGAAGAATTGGTGGGATGTTGTCGTATCGTCGTTGACCCGCACCACGTCCCCCCAGGTCTTACCGACGTCGGTCGAGGTGATGAAAAAGACGTCCGTGTCGTCGGTGCCGTTTCTCTGGTCCGACCACGCCACGTAGACGTTGCCCCTGTACGGCGAACGGCTGATATCGCAGGCGGTTATCGGGAGCCCGTTGCACCTGAATATGGATGGGACCGAGAAGTCCCACCCCCCGGGCTGCGAGGCAATGAATACGTCTTTGCCGAAGGTAACCCCCCCGTCCGTGGACCTGTCGAACATGATTCCCTCAGGGCCCGCCCAACTTATGTATACCTCTCCACCTGGTCCCACGGCGGGGACCGCTCCCTCCACCGTATTGTCTCCGTCGAGGCAGTCACCTCCCCTGTCACTCACACGGATCGGTTGTGTCCAGCCGGTGCCGGAGTCGGTGGACCTCGAAAAGAGAATGATGCTGCTGTCCGAGGGGTCATGGCTGCCGTAAGAGTCGAACTGTGTCCACGACATGTATATGTTGCCTCGAAAGGGGGAATCCGTCTGGTCCGTTGCAAGCCATTCCTTGTCCTGGTCCTTCGGGGGATTGAGACCCACCCCCACGCCGTCGTCCCAGGTAAGGCCACCGTCGGTGGACTTCTGGACCACGACGCGGTCGAGCCAGTCTCCCTGGGGCGGGTTCGACAGGTGTGCGTAGTAGAGGTTGCCGTAGATGTCGAAGGTCACGCACGGATCTCCCCACACGCCCAGGCTCGAGGAGAGGTTCCCTTCATCCCAGGTCAGTCCTCCATCCGTTGAGTGGTAGTCGTAGTCTATATTCGCTCCTGCCGCAAGGTTGAGGGGGTATGCTGGGTTGACCGCTATGGTTACCTCCTCGGGGTCATTGCTTCCGGGGGCGCTCACGCGGATGTTGGGATACTGGGCAACAACAGGGTCGGGGAGGCAGAAGAAGAGCAGAAAGAGTGCAATATTCCTCCAATTAACCATCAATTATCGCTCCATCGTTGTGCCGACAGGTACTTATAAATTGCTTCCGCCGTCAGGGAATGACCCCGCTCGTTTGGATGGCCGTCTGACAGCATCACTTCTTCAAGAGGATGCCCTGAAAATGAGTCGTAGAGGTCGATCACCTGGAAACCGTTCAACTCAGCAGTGCTCGCAACCTGCTGTTGAAGGTCGAGATAGGGATATTGCGACCAGGAATCTACCCCCTTCGTCAATGGAAAGATCAGAAGAATAACAAGGGTTCCTTGTTCAACCGTATCGGTTCTGATATCCTTGAAAGCAGATATGACACTGCCCCATTTGTGGTGACCTGGCGAGTGCAGGTAGCGGATGTAATCGCCTTCTCCATACAAAGTCACCTCCAGATGGAACTTTGTGGACGCAATCAATCGCCCGATGTTGAGGTGCTGCCACCAGCGGGGCCTTTCGAAATACCTGTGCAGGGGCTGCAAGGCTTCGGCTTCCGGATCGTTCAACACGTAACCTATAATAACCAGGTCGGGATCCCAGGAGAGTCCCTTGTAATGGATCACCAGGGCCTCGTCGCGTGTACTGTAACCACTCACACCCAGATTCAACACTTCGGTCCGGGGCTCAGTAGGTATCTCGTTGAGGCGATCCTCCAGCAACTTCGAGTACGTCTCCTCGTCCCCGACGCCAAATCCGAACGTAAAAGAGTCACCTACCACGATTATTCGTCGAACGGGGGTTTTCCCGGACGAGACCGGTTCGTCCCCTCTCATGCCGTAACTGTTTATTGTAACTTTTTTGCCCCGGGCCATCCGCTTGCAATTGGGGACGAGTTCATAGACGAGCCCGTGGACCGAGGATGGCTGGTGGATCAGTTCCCGCCAGAGGTCGTTCCGCTTCCTGGGGGCGATTTCTCTGAAATGAACGGGATGAAAGTAATGAAGGATGACTTCGCACGCCACGAGAGTAACCAGGCACATTATGGATATGAAGGCAAAGCCTGCTATCCATCTATGCTTGATCTGTCGATTGAGTTGGTTCATAAAGTTACTTAATCAGCCCTGGTCCTACCAAACGCCCTCTTTGTGGCACTCGAACTCGTTAATCTCAATGTTTCTCACTTCAATAACCGCTGCCTACTTGATCGGTAACTTTTACCGCCCTCCTTTTCGATTTTATCCGATAACCCGAGAGAAGTCAAGCATAGTTGGGAATGTGTCCTGACTGATTCTGCCATTAGTTTGCCTGTCTGCCACTCCCGGTGTGCCTGGTGGGTAGCGTTGAGTCACGAAAACGGAGGAAACCCCTTCGTGACGTACTTGTCCGGCCGGCCGTATTTGATATATTGGTGAGTAGAAAGGAGCCTTGTTTACAGGATGGACGGGTTGATAGCGATAGTGGATGATGAGCCTGATATCGTGGAATTGGTGTCCCTGCACCTGCAGAAGGCCGGTTTCAGGGTCAACGGCTTCGGCGACGGCGAGTCTCTCTTCCGCTTTCTCGAGGAGAAGAGGCCCGACCTCCTGATCCTCGATCTCATGCTACCGGGCGGGGACGGCCTCGAGATATGCAGGGCCATGAAGCGGGAGGAGCCCCTTTCGTCGATCCCGATCATCATGTTGACCGCCAGGGTGGGGGAGGTGGACAGGGTGGTTGGGCTCGAACTGGGGGCCGACGACTACGTGACGAAGCCCTTCTCGCCCAGGGAGTTAGTGGCCCGAGTCAGGGCGGTATTGAGGAGGGGTGGACCGGCAGGGAGGGCCGATGCCGAGCGGATCCGCGTGGGCGGCCTACTGGAGATCGATCGCGGAAGGTACGGCGTGAGCGTCGGAGGTGAACCGGTGGACCTGACGGTTACAGAGTTCAGGATACTCGAGATGCTGGCTTCGAGGCCCGGCAGGGTCCTCTCGCGGCGGGAGATCCTGGATCGACTGTGGGGTGGCGAGAAGATCGTCGTGGACCGGACCGTTGACGTGCACATAAGGAACCTAAGGAAGAAACTCGGCCTGGCGGGGAAGTTCATCGGGAACGTGAGGGGAGTCGGGTACAGGTTGCAGGGATGAGAAGGACATTTCTGTTCAAGGTATTTGCAGGCTACCTGTTGGGAATACTCCTCCTGTCGGCGCTCATACTCGTCTTTTCGTTCGGGGCGATCAGGACCTCTTACCTGGACGCGAAGGCGGATCACCTGAAGGACCTGGCCTACGCCCTGCGCCTCAAGGTGGGGCCGCTCCTGGAGGCGGGTGACGCGGGCGAGATCGACGGTCTCGTCAAGGAGTGGGGGAGGTGGATGGGGACGAGGATCACGGTGATAGCGCCGGACGGGGTCGTCCTAGCGGATTCGGAGAAGGATCCCAAGATGATGGAGAACCATGGAACGAGGGACGAGGTCGTGCAGGCCGAGAGAGAGGGAGTGGGGAGGTCCCTGCGGTACAGCACCACTGTAAAGGAGGATATGCTGTACGTGGCCATGCCGATTGAGGAGGGCAACGAGTTGATCGGCGTGTTGCGGGTGAGCCTCTTCCTCAAGGATATAAACGGCCTGCTCGACGGGCTCAAGGTCAGGATCGCGTGGATTACGCTCGTCATCGTAGCCCTGTCCCTCGTGGTAGCATTCTTTTTTTCCAGGGGTCTCTCCCACCCCGTATCGAAATTGCGCTCCGCGGCGAGGAGGCTGTCAGAGGGGGACTTCGATGCCAGGGTCTTCCTGAAGGGAGGGGGAGAACTCAGGGAACTCGCAGAGGGCTTCAACCGGATGGCGGAGATGATAAGGAGGCTCTTCACCGATCTGTCACGGCGGAAGGAGGAACTGGACAGCATCGTCGCCTCTATCCCGGAGGGCCTGGCCGTGCTCGATCAAGGCGGAAGCATCAGGCTGGCCAACCCGGCCTTCAGGCGGATGGTGAATGGAGAGGAGGTCGAGGGAAGACCCTGGTGGGAAGTCTTCCGCGGGCCTGGGTTCGGAGGGTTGCTAAGGCGGGTCGAGGGGGAGGGGGCAGTCGTGGAAGAGATGGAATACACAGGCAGGGTCTTCCAGTGCAATGCCACTCGCATCCGGCCGGGAGGAAATGTCGTCGTCCTCTGGCACGATATCACGGAGGCCAGGAGGCTCGAGGCCGTCAAGCGAGACTTCGTGCTCAACGTTTCCCATGAATTGAGAACGCCACTCACAGCCATCAAGGGCTTCGCCGAGACACTGCTGGAAGAAGAAGATAATGAGAAACGAAGGCACTACCTCGAGATCATGGATAGGCACACCGACCGCCTGGTGCACATCGTGGAAGACCTGCTAACCCTGTCGGCTCTCGAGGATGGCGGCAGCCGCCTGGAACTGGAGCGAGTCGACCTCGAGGAGGTCACGGGACGGCTTCTGCCCC
Source organism: uncultured Gemmatimonadota bacterium (assembly GCA_964573995.1). Classification (GTDB taxonomy): domain Bacteria; phylum Gemmatimonadota; class CAZMKB01; order CAZMKB01; family CAZNLH01; genus CAZNLH01. The sequence goes on along the minus strand of CAZNLH010000009.1, from coordinate 76,602 downwards.
TGTTCGGCAAGAGGGCCCGCGAGAAAGGGCTATTGCTAAGGCGGGAGGTAGTGGGAAGAGTGCCGGCGATAACTGCCGACCCACTCGGGATCGAGCAGGTGCTGATGAACCTCCTGGACAACGCGTTGAAGTACACGGAGCACGGGGAGATCACCGTTGTCCTGGGGCCTCACGACGACGGGGTCTTGGTCCAGGTGCGCGATACCGGCGTGGGGATCCCGGCGGATCAGAAAGATAGGATCTTCGAACGATTCTACGTGGTCGACAAGTCCCGATCCAGGGAGATGGGGGGCACCGGCCTGGGCCTTTCGATCGTAAGACACATCGTCCTTCTCCACAACGGGCGAATCTCGGTGGATAGTCGCCCGGGGGAGGGCTCGACCTTTACCGTAATCCTGCCCGCCGAACCGGCCTGACTTCCAAAATTAACCGGAAATTAACAGTCGCCTTATCCACGATTAACAGGTGGAGCCCATCCTTTGGTCACGATCACGAATTGGCCTGCCGGAAGGTCTGTAATCGGAGAAGCGTCGATCGAGACACTGGAAAAGGAGGGGTGAACATCGAAGCGTCTTGCTAACGGTTGCCGGGAGGATCGTGTGCCCCCGAACCTGCCGGCCGAGAGGACAAGGGGCCATTTTTTCACCTGGAGAAAGGATATCCCTGAATGAATGGATCGAAAGGCGTTTTATGGGCGATCGTGCCCCTTCTCGCATCGACATCGCTCCATGCCGGGGATGTGGGCGTGATGACCGGCGAGTCGAGGCTCGAACTCTCGGGCAGGGTGCACGCGCAGTTCCAGACGACGAGCGTTGACGGGTTCTCGCCGTCGAGCACGTTCTCCATCAGGCGCGCGCGGCTGAAGGCGACGTACGAGAACCTGTCCGGCTCGATGACGGGCCGTTTGCAGTTCGACGTGGGGGAGGGAAAGGCCGTGCTCAAGGACGGATATGTCGACCTGAAGTTGAGCGACGCCGTCAGGGTGCGGATGGGGCAGTTCAAGAAACCCTTCTCCCTCTGGGAACTGACGTCTACGACTAAGATCCCGGTGATCGAGAGGAGCAACGAGATACTGGGCACGTCGAACAAGCACTCGGCCAACAGGGTGGCTGTCAAGGACGGGGGTTTCGCCGGCCGAGACATCGGCGTGCAGGTACACGGCGTCTCTGGCCGTGTGGAGTATGCCATCGGCGCCTTCAACGGCAACGGCAGCAACGCGGAAGAGGACGACGACAACGGGAAGAGCGTGGGCGCGAGGCTGGTGATGGTGGCTGGAAACGTCCGCGTGGGCGGCGCTCTCTCGAACCGGACCGTGAGCGATTTCACCGCGATATCAGGCGCGGACACCACGGTGTCGAGCGAGAACTTCCAGGCCGTCGAGGCGGACCTCGAGTACGGGACCTACGAGGTGGAGGAGAACGGCCCCTGGTTAATCGGCGAGGTGCAGTGGGGAAAGAACCCGCAGTTCGGCAACACCGACACGAACTTCATGGGGCTCGTTGGCGTCTTCTCCTATAACGTGCTGACGCCGAACAGTTCCTTGCTGCACTCGGTGCGCCCGGCGGTGCGGATAGACTTCTCCCAGCGGAACACGGGCGACGACGCGACGCGGACGACGCTCGTAACGCCGGGCCTCGACATCTTCTTCGACTCGCACAACCGCCTGGCTATCGACCTGGACGTGAACGTGCCGAACGCAGGCGGAGAGCCCACGGAGTACGCCGTCCGGGCGCAGTTCCAGGTGCTGATATAGGCATCCCCGGCCGGTGTTCGGGATTGCCGGTCATTGAACTTTGAGGATTCATCTCCCGATCTATTGATGTCAAGCGATCCGGGGAGGTGATATGAACCGCTTCGGGAGACCTCGAGGACATCCGACGGGGGGCAGGAAGATGAAGAAGGTCACATCGTTGGCAATGGTGGCGCTGGCGGCATATTTCGGTGCGAAGCCATGCGTCGCCGCGGAGGAAATCATGGGCGCCGGGGCCACCTTCCCCTACCCGCTCTATTCGAAGATGTTCGACGCCTATCACATGGAGACTGGCGTAAAGGTCAACTACCAGTCGATCGGGTCCGGCGGAGGCATCAGGCAACTCCTCAACCGGACGGTCGATTTCGGGGCGACCGACGCCCCAATGAACGATGAGGAACTCGGTAAGGCGCCGGCCGAAATCGTCCACGTCCCGACCTGCCTGGGCGCCGTAGTGGTGACCTATAATCTGCCCGGCGATCCCGAGTTGAGGCTCACTCCCGGCGTCTTGGCGGACATCTTCCTCGGGAAGATCACGAGGTGGAACGCCAAGCCAATCCGGGAGATCAACCCCGGCGCATCGCTGCAGGACATGAAGATCGTGGTCATACATCGCTCGGACGGGAGCGGCACGACCAACATCCTCACCGACTACCTCTCGAAAGTAAGCGCGGAGTGGAAGGAGAGGGTCGGAAGGGGGAAGTCGGTAAACTGGCCCGCAGGGCTGGGGGCGAAGGGGAACGAGGGGGTATCGGGCCTGGTCGAGCAGGTGCCCGGCGCGATCGGCTACGCCGAGTTGGCCTACACGGTCCAGAACCGCATGCCAGGCGCCCTGATCAGAAACAGGAGCGGGAACTTCATCAGGCCGGGGCTCGAGTCGGCGCGCCTTGCGGCCGACATACGACTTCCAAGGGATGCCAGGGTGTCCCTCACCGACACCGGAGCCAAGGGAGGATACCCGATCGCCGGTTTTACCTGGGTCATCATGTACAAGGAGCAGGATTACGGGTCGAGGTCCATGGAAAGGGCGGATACACTCCTGAAACTCGCATGGTGGATGACGCACGATGGGCAAAGATACACAAGAGCCTTGAACTATGCTCCTCTCCCGCCTCAGGCTCTCGGGAGGGCGGAGGCCATACTTCGCTCGGTTACCTATGATGGAGAAGGGGTCATCCCCTGAGTGGCCGTGGCTGGGATAGCGGGATTGGGGGCGAGATAATGAACAAGGGATCGGGCCGACCGGTGCTCACGCGGACGCACACGGAAGATGGAGGCGGCCTGCGACGTGTAGTGCCGGACCATGTCGCCGACTCGATCTTCTGCGGGTGTCTTTCAATGTCGGCCATGCTGATGGTGTTGTTACTCTTCGGCATCTTCCTGACGCTGCTCCTCAATTCGATGCCGTCGATTCGCTCTCTCGGGCTCAGCTTCTTGTACGGGAAGACATGGGATCCCGTCTCCGGCGAGTTCGGTGCCCTCCCATTCCTCGCCGGGACCCTCCTGACCGCCCTCCTTTCCCTCATGATCTCGGCCCCATTCTCCCTGGCGATAGCGGTAACCCTGGGGGAATACCTCCGCGGCGGGTTTCCTTCCACCTTGCTCGGCGGCATCGTGGAGCTGCTGGCGGGGGTGCCATCGGTGATCTACGGGTTCTGGGGCCTCTTTGTCCTGGTCCCCCTCGTCCGTGCCCTCGAATTGAAGGTGGGCGCCGCACCGTATGGCGTCGGTATCCTCGCTGCTTCCTTGGTCCTCTCGGTGATGATAATCCCCTATTCCGCGTCCATCGGCCGGGAGGTGATAGGCATGGTCCCCGGTGAGATCAAGGAGGCGGCGTATTCCCTGGGCGCCACGCGCTACGAGGTGATCAGGCGGGTAATGTTCCCCTACGCCCGCTCGGGGATCGCGGCGGGCCTGATGCTCGCCCTCGGAAGGGCCCTGGGCGAGACCATGGCCGTGACGATGGTCATAGGCAACATGAACGCCCTGCCCGGAAGTCTATTCAGTCCGGGAAACACCATGGCGAGTGTCATAGCCAACGAGTTCACCGAGGCGACCGGCGAGGTATACCTGTCGGCCCTGGTCGAGATCGGGCTCCTGCTCTTCCTTGTCACGGCCGTCATCAATCTCCTCGGCAAACTGGTCATCGATCGTTGGGGGAGGGAGGGATAGGCCGTGGCGGAGCAAGGGGTGAAACGGTGAAACATAAAAATATATCAGATATTGGCGGGCCGGGCAAGATACCGCCACCCGTGGCCGGCAGGCCGTGGTTGAGACGCCTTGAGGACGGGCTGTTCATGGTGGTGGTGCTCTTGCTGAGTCTCCTGGCGATACTTCCCCTCTTCTTCATCCTCTATTATATTTTCAGGGAGGGTGGGGCCGCCGTGGACTGGGAGTTCCTGGTCAACCTCCCCAGGCCGGTCGGAGAGGTGGGTGGAGGGATCTCCAATGCCATGGTCGGCACCCTGATCCTTGTGGTCCTCGCCATCGTCCTCTCCGGGCCGCTCGGGATCTGCGTCGGAATCTACCTGTCGGAGTCCGGGGGAAGGGGCCCGGCCGGTTGGGTCCGCCTGGGCGCGGAGGTGCTGCAGGGTATCCCCTCCATCGTCATAGGGATAATGGCGTACCTGTGGGTGGTGAGGCCGATGGGGTCGTTTTCGGCCCTCTCGGGGGGGATCGCGCTCGGGATCATGATGCTCCCATTCATCGCGAGGTCCACGGAGGAGACATTGAAGCGGGTTCCCGGGGATATCCGTGAGGCATCCCTGGCTCTCGGCGTGCCTTATTACCGGACTGTCCTGAAGGTCCTGCTGCCGGCCGGGATGAGCGGCATCATTACCGGTCTTCTCGTGAGCGTCGCTCGGGTTGCGGGGGAGACCGCCCCGCTCCTATTCACGGCCTTCGGCAATCCGTTCATGAGTGCCGACATCCTAAAGCCGATACACTCGATGCCACTCCTGATATTCAACTACGCGGTCAGCCCCTACGAGGAGTGGCACACCATGGCATGGGGGGCGTCCGTCGTCCTGGTGACCCTCGTGCTATTCTTGAATCTGGTATCCAAGGTCGTGGCTGCGAGATGGAAGATACGGTATTGAGAATAGCGGACCTTTCCGCCTACTTCGGCGACACGCGGGTCTTGAACGGGATCGACCTCGCTGTCCCCAGCCGGCGGGTGTCGTCGATCATGGGTCCCTCGGGTTGCGGGAAGACGACCCTCATCCGGTGCGTGAACCGAATGCACGAACTCGTCCCCGGCGCGCGGGTCACGGGGAATATATACCTCAATGGTGAGGACGTGTACGGTATGTCGGCGATCGAGGTGAGGCGCAGGGTGGGGATGCTCTTCCAGAGGCCCAATCCGTTCCCCACGATGAGCATCTACGACAACGTCATCGCGGGCTACAAACTGAACGGGATCCGCTTGAGCCGGAAGGTTGGGGACAGGATAGTCGAGGAGTCGTTGACAAGGGCCGCACTCTGGGACGAGGTGAAGAAGGACATTCACAGGAAGGGGTCGTTTCTCTCGGGAGGACAACAGCAGCGTCTCTGCATGGCCCGCGCCCTGGCGATGAACCCGGAGGTGATCCTCCTGGACGAGCCGACATCGGCCCTGGACCCCGGCTCGACGATGAAGATAGAGGCCCTGATGGCCGAGTTGAAGGAATCCGTCACGATTGTCCTCGTCACGCACAACATCGCCCAGGCGGCAAGGGTCTCCGATTATACCGCCTTCCTCTACCTCGGGGAACTCGTGGAGTTCGGTCCGTCCGAGAGGTTGTTCACGGTACCCGAGGACAAGAGGACGGAGGAGTACCTGACCGGAAAATTCGGATAGGAGCCGTCCATGTTGCACGACCGGATCAATGACCTGAAGTCTGAGTTGATCGAGTACGCCGCGCTCGTGGAGCGCATGATCGACAACAGCATCCGCGGGCTGATCGAGAGGAAGAAGGCCCTGCTTGTCGAGACGATAGAGGGGGACGAGCCTGAGGCGAACAGGATAGAGGTCGCGCTCGACGAACTCGGTACCACCATGATCGCCCAGTTCGAACCCAAGGCCAAGGACCTGCGGACGGTGCTCATGATCCTGCGGATGAACAACGACCTGGAGCGGGTCGCCGACCACGCCGTCAACATCGCTGAGAGCGCCCTCTACCTGATAGAGAGGCCACAGGTCAAGCCGCTCATCGATATACCGAGGATGGCGGAGGTGTCCAAGGAGATGCTCAGGGGTAGCATCGACTCCTTCATACGGGAAGACGTGGACCTGGCGGAGGAGGTCTGCGGCCGGGATGACGATGTGGACGGCCTGCAGGAGCGGATCATGAAGGAACTCATAGAGTTGATGGGAAGGGATCCCGCCAAAATCGAGCGTTCCTTCCACCTGATAAGGATCTCGAAGAACCTCGAGCGGATCGCGGACCTTTCCACGAACATAGGAGAGGACGTGGTCTTCATGTCGAAGGGCCGTGTTATAAAGCACCACAGGGAACTCGATTGACCTGTTGGCAATGGATGTGGCGGTGGGCCCCGGGGGCGCGGCCTCAACTCCCTTCTTTTTCCAGGAATAGGGTCTGCGTTGGGTAGGCGAACTCTATAGATTCACGCTCGAATTGTTCGTGGATGTTCAGGTTGACGGCCTGCTGGATGTCCATGTAGGTGTTGTAATCCGGGACCAGGACGTAGTATACCGTCTCGAAATTGAGCGAGAAGTCGCCATAGGACTTGAAGTGCGAGCGATCGAACCTGGTCTTCTCCTGCGCCTCTATGGCCTGCCTGATCATGCCCGGGATTCGCTCGAGTTTCTCTCTCGGTGTCTGGTAGGTCACTCCGATCGTAAAGACCACCCGCCGTTCATACATCCTCCCGTAATTCCTGATCCGGCTGCCGAGGAGATCGGTGTTGGAGAAGACCAGTTGCTCCCCGGACAGGCTCCGCATTCGGGTGGTCTTGAGCCCGATGTGCTCGACGCTTCCGAGGAAGTTGTCTATGATCAGGAAATCGCCGAGGACGAAGGGCTTGTCAAGGACGATGGAGAGAGAGGCAAAGAGATCACCCAGGATGTTCTGGACAGCGAGGGCTACAGCGATACCTCCCACGCCAAGCCCTGCGACCAGGGTCGTGATGTCCACTCCGAGGTTGTCCAGGACGAGCAGGAGAATGATGGACCAGGTGAGTAGTTTTACGATGAAGCCGAGTGCCGTGACCGTGGTGGTTGCTGCGGGATCCTCTGCGAGTTGTCGTTGTCGGTACCGATCGAGCCAGAAACTGATTGCGGCCGTGAGCCATATCCCGCCCTGGACCATGAAGACGATGATCATCACTTTGGTGAGGACGGTCCGTGCCAGTTCGGGGAGCACCAGGGCCAGCGAACCAGCATAGACCGCCAGAACGGCGAGGAAGATGACCTTGGTACGGGCGAGGGTACTGGTGACGAGATCGTCCCACTCCGTGGTCGTGCGCTCGGCCAGCGCCTTCAACCGCCCTATAATGAAGTGGCTCAGGACGCGCAGGATCACGAGTAGGGCCGCGGCCGACAGGAAGGCGATAGCCCACTGCTGGACCGTATTTCCATAGTAAGTGATGTCGAGGAATTCCATGGGCCACCCGCGAGAATATGCCAAGGCATGCCTGTACCCGGTGACTGATGATAGTGCCGTGGCGAGGGTCTTGTCAAGTAGTAATGGAGATGCACTTTCCACCGATTTTCGATCGGCAGCGGGCAATGAGTCTATTTGGATGTACTTGGAGAGGAGTATCGTGGGCCCGGCTCAAGCGATTCCGGTGGTGTCGCTTCCATGGAGGTGGCGGCCTTTGCAGGTCTTCGTGAGAGGGAGAGGTGAAGGGAATTGGTCGTAAGTGCCTCCTTACCGGATACATCCCCTTGTCACGTGTTGTATCTCGTTCTCCGGGACGGTACGTCTCACGTGATGGTCGCCAGGGCATCGTTGATCCGCTTCCCCTGGAGGGGGCTTATGAAACGGCCGAGCAGGACCTGGAAACGCGGATGCTGCGCCCCGTAAAAGATATACTGCCAACGGTAGGCCTTCAGCACTACAGAACGGATGACCTCCTGCTCACTCGTGCTGAAAACCCGCTTGTTTATCTCAAGAAAGTACCCGGCGTCCAGGGCCGCCTGATCCTGCAGGATGGCGTCTACCGCTCCGAGGAGTTCGATGAACTCATTTACCGCACGATCACGCTCGTCAGGTGTAAGGGCCTCGTCCAGGCGCGTCCACTCCAACTCGTCCATGATGGCGTGCTGTGATTCTTCCTTCCAGTGGAACAGGAAGACATCCTTGAAGAGTTCGGACAGGTTGTGGTCCGGCTCGATGCTCTCCCTGTAATGAAGTTGAGTGAAGAGTTCGATGTGGAGGGTCAGTGCCAGCACGGCCCAGGTCGATTTCTCGAGGACTGCCTTCGCGACCTCATCCGGATCAGGGAGAAAATGGTATCCATCCGGCATGCAGTGAGCGGCCATCTCTTCCATCCTGCGGAAGAGTTCCTGGTGTTTCAGTTCCTCGTCGCCGAATCTGACAAGGGATTCGAGGGCCGTTTGGTCACCCATCCAGTGGTGACTGGAGAGTTCCAGGACCTTGGCGGTGATGAAGCGTTCGACCAGCCCGAAGATGTTAAGGTAGGTCCTGCCCTGGATCCGGCTTAGAAGGCGCCTCTCTTCGCTGTCCAGGAAATCGATCTCGTTGACCCGGGAGAGGCCGTCGGGGAGGAACTTAGACGAAAAATCGAGCCCCCGCCCACGGATGACATCCTTGTCGATATCCCATCGGACCTGCTTCGATGCGTTGATGCATCTCGCGTAGCGTTCCGTATCGATATCTTGGGTTGCCTCTTGCATATACTCGTCCTCCTTAAGGGGGGATAATGGATTCTTGGCGTTTGAGATTTCTCCCTCCGTGGCATGAAATGGCCACGGAGGGAGCATGTTCCCGCATAATTAGCGCTGGTTCACTCGATGACCAGGTTCGCGTCGAGTTTGATTGCGTTGGCGATATTGAAGCGGTTAGGAGAAGTGGCATTGACTATTTCGTGCACCTTCCGGAACTGTTCCTGTGAGCCGTCGCCCTTGATGTGGACCGTGTACTTGAGTTTGTCGTAGCCGGGCTTTACGTTCTCATCGAGTCCCAGGAAACCGCGAAGGTCGATGTCACCTTCGGTCTCGATCCTGAGGTCTTCGAGTTCGATTCCCTCCAGCGAGCAGGCGGCCACGTAGCCCACTGCCACGCAGGAGTTGAGTGCAGCCATCAGGTATTCCTGTGGGTTTGCGAACTGATTGGAACCGCAGAGTTCGAGGGGTTCATCGGCCCTGATCGTGAAATCCTTGTCTACGAGGAGTCCGCCGATCTTGCTTGTCGTCACGCGGGTGTCGGTACGTGTACCACCCTTCCAGTATGTCGTCACCCCCCAGTTCATCTCACCTTTTGCGGGGTCGTTGGCGACCTCTTCGATCGTTGAGCGGAGCATGTCGGCGTCGACGCCGTTGATCTTGCGGGCGGTTTGCGTGTTCATCCTTCTCTCCTTTAGGGGAGGGTCATTGTCAGAGATTCCCGGCACAGGTTCCTGTATCCAGCGGAATCATGATTGATGTGGTCATATATAGTTTCGGGGGTTCCAATGTCAAGGATATCGAGGAAATACTTTCAAATCGCCTGCTTCCCTCCGGGCCGCCGGGACTCAGGAAGACGCCGAGGCATACGCCCCGAGCCCCATCCTCCAGAAGACGACCACCAGCGCAAATCCGCCAAGGACGACTGCTGACGTGTGGAGCAGGAGGATGGGTGTCATCCCCTCCAGGAGTCCCTTCACGGGGTAGGAGGCGACGAAGGCGAATGGAAGGACGGAGACGAGGATGCGGCGGACCCATCCCGTATAAATTCGGTGGGGCCTGGATCCGAACCTTCCCAGTGACCACCCGAGTTCTCGCAGTCCAGCCCGGGACTGGAGCCAGAAGGTCGGGATGATGAAGAGGATGTTCATCACGTACATGACGAAAGCCCCCGCCAGGAGAAGCACAATGAAGAGGAGGATTGTCCCGGCTCCAAAGGGTTCCGGGTATCTCGCCAGGGCCCAGACCACGATCCCGGCCGCGAGAAGCAGGTTCAGGAAGGAGTTGGCCGCAAAGTCACGCAGACTGAGGAAGAATAGGGATGAGACCGGCCGGACGAGGTAGTAGTCGAGGTCCCCTCGGTTGATGAAGATAGGAAGCCACCACATGTTGTTGGAAATCACGGTCATCTGGAGCGCGTCGGTCAGGAACAGCGCGGAGGCGAAGATCAATACCTGGTCGTAATTCCAACCGCCGAGGAGGCCGGTGTGCTGGAAGATGACCGTGAAGAAGACTATGTGGACGGCGTACCAGAGGGCGTCCATCCATACGCGAAAGAAGAAGTCGAGCCGGAACTCCATCGCCCGGCTGAATGAGAACCTCAGGAAGTAGGCGTACAGGCGAATATATCTTATCATCAGATCCCGACCCCCGTGTAGCGGAGCCGCCCCCGGTTCCAGACCGACCTGGCCGCGACAGCGAAGGCGACGCACCAGGCCGCCCCGAGCGCCATGCCTCCGGCCCACTCGACGGGCTCGAGTTGGTTTGTGAGTGCCCGAGCGGGGAAGTCGAAGAAGAACCTGAAGGGGAGCATCTCTAGAGGTCCCCTGAGCCAGCCGGGAAAGACGCTCAGCGGTACCATGTATCCTCCCAGGAGCGAGGCGACAAACCACTTCGCCACGTCGAGGCTCCAGACGTTGTCGGCCCAGAAGGCTATCAACTGGATGACGTAGTCGAGGATGAAGTAGAGTAGGTTGCCGAGTGCGATCGCTCCGCATGCCATAGCCAGGCCGGATGGCGTGGGCGCCATCTCCGTGGGGAGGTCGAGGACGAAGAGCATCAGGCCGCCGAAGAGGAGGAACTGCAGTGCGGCGGGGATGAGCGTGCCGAGGTGCTGCGCGTACTTGAAGGGGAAGTATGGGGCCGGAAAGATTATGTACCGGTTGAGGCTTCCTTCGTAGATGTCGCTCGAGACGGAGCCCTCGAACCGGTTCGTCCGGACCAGCTTGCCCACGAGTATCACTGCCAGGTAGTACACTACCATGCCGTTGAAGGTGTATCCGCCGATCTTATCGCTCCCGGACTGGGCGAAGATCGCCTGCCACAGGTACCAGGCGATGCCGAACTCCACGATGAAGCCGACCGCGACATTGATCCAGAAGTCGACCCGGTAACTCATCCTCGTGCGAGACTCGAGGCTCGTGATCTTCCAGAAGAGGTGGGGCCTCATGCGACCACAGCCCCTCGCTCCCGGAATATCCGCTCGATGATCGTCCCGATATCCATCTCCTCGATCACGAGGTCCGCCACGGAAAATCGTTCCAGGATGCGCGCGGACGCTGCGGGAACGTCGGCCCGCTTGACGCGCAGGCAGATCTGCCCCTCGTTGCACTCAATGACCTCCCCGAGGGCACGGATGTCCTCGTCGATCCGGACCGGCTCGGCTGTCTTGTGGAGGTGGGCGCGGATCACCTTGTACACCGCGTAATGGTCCTTGACCCGCTGCAGTGGGCCGTCATATACGATCTCCCCGTCGCGGATGATCAGGATCCGCTTGCATAGGCGCTGGATGTCCTCCATGTAGTGGCTCGTGAGTATCATTGCCGGTCGGTTCTCCTGCCGGTACCGTAGCAGGAAATCCCGTATGGATCTCTGGGCCGCGAGGTCGAGCCCGATCGTGGGCTCGTCGAGGAAGACCACCCGTGGCCCGTGCAGAAGCGCCGCGATCAGTTCCATCTTCATCCGCTCGCCGAGCGATAGGCGCCTGATCTGGATCCGGAGTTCGCGCCGAACGTCGAGTACCCCGGCGAGGTAGTCGAGGGTCTCCCGGTACTCTCTTTCAGGAATGCGGTAGATCTCCCGCAGCAGGAGGAAGCAGTCCTCTGCCGGAAGGTCCCACCATAGTTGGGCCTTCTGCCCCATGATGAGCGCGATCCGCCGCCGGAAGCGGTTGTCTCGCTCCCACGGGACGTAGCCCAGCACTCGGGCCTCGCCCGATGTCGGGTGGATTATCCCGGAGAGCATCTTGACCAGGGTAGTCTTTCCGGCGCCGTTTGCCCCCACGAGCCCGACGATCTCGCCCTCTTCCACTCTGAAGGATACGGACCGGACCGCGTGCTTGGCGAACCGCTCACGCACGAAGAGGGACCTGAGTGAGCCCATGAGGCCGGGCTCCTTGCGGTGGACGTAGAAGGTCTTGGATAGTTCGCTGACTTCGATCATATCGGCTGCAGGCCCTTGATCACCGGTGCTCACTCGCTGTGTTGTGTGCTTTACGGGCTTTAGCGCCCGCCTGTTTCTATCTCTTCAGATCAAGATGATAGGCCGAGTAAGAAAGGCTGTCAAGGAAACAAGGGACAGTCACCTATTGAAATAGGATTCCCGTCCCTTTTTAGACATTATGTCTGGTATACGATTTGCTATAGTTCTTCCATGTCCACAATGACATAGGGGGGTGTGCCATGATCAGAGATTTCTCTATCCGACGCTTTCTTCGACTTGCCATCCTGGTCCCCGGGATCGCCGCCATGGTTCCGACCGCCGGCTCTCGAGGATGGGAACCGGCGCCGGCTACAGGGGGCGCTTTCTCCCGCGGTGGGGTGCGGACTCGCCGCGTCCATTCCAAGTACGAGATCCACCGCGAGGAGTTCGTCTACGGGGACTCGGCGTTTCTCATCACCGACATTCGGCCGGACAGCGGAATCAAGGTATACTCCGACAAGGAGAGTTACGAGATCCGTCGGCTGACCGTGTGCCGCGCGAGCACGGGCGGAGTCATGCTGGAACACCAGCCGGTTGTGGTCTTCGTGCACGGCGGAGCCTGGACCGATGGGTACGCGGACTGGTACGCCTTCGTCGCCAACTCCTTCACGGGGGAGGAGAGATGGGTCACCGTGATCGTCGACTATCGTCTCACTTCCGACCAGGTATTCCTGGCAGACGAGTACTGCCCCGAGAGGGCGACTTGTACCCTGCCGGAAAACGAGCCCTACCGGACGAAGGCGGCCTGGTACCCCGACAACATGGATGATGTCGCGGGGGCATTCCGGTGGGTGATCGACCACATCGGGGAGCACGGGGGAGATGTGAACCGGATCGCGCTGTTCGGGCACTCGGCCGGCGGGCACCTGGTGTCCCTCATGGCGACTCACCCCGATTACGGCGTTGACCTAAGACCCTTCATGAAGGGGGTGGTGAGCATGAGCGGCGCCTACCAGTTGAACGATCTCAACCAGGTGTTCTGGAGCCAGGCCGTAACGCAGACGTTCCCGGACGGTTTCGGCGATCCGGATCTCCTCTCGGAGGCCTCCCCCGCCGAATGGATCGGGCCGGATGTCAAGACCCCGCCCTTTTACCTTCTCTATGCCGAGAACGATCTCCCCGACCTGACCCGCCAGGCGATCCTCTTCCATGATATGCTGGAGGGCTCGGGGCACACGGTAGACGTCACCTACCTGGCAGGTTATGGGCACGAGTCTGAGATGGAGGCGATCGCGGACATTGATGCCGGGCCGACTGCCAGGATCGTCGAGTGGCTGGAGAAGACCTTCTACGGAGAGCCCTGTTGCGAGGAAAACGAGGAGTAAGCGCTCTCGCAGTTTATCTTGGTGCTCGTTAGATGGAGAGGTTGTCGTGGTGCAGGCCCGGCTGGAAGATCGAAGGGAAGACGAAACGCCGGGGCTGTGCCTGGTCCTGCGCCGTGCGACGTTCACTTCGAGCGGATCATGAGGACGGGCACGGATACCCTGTGGCGCACCACCTTCGCCACGCTGCCGAAGAGGGTGTCGACGAGCCAACCGTGTCCGTGGGTCCCCATGGCGATGAGGTCTGCTCCGATTTCCTCGACCTTCTCCGGGATCACCCGCTCCGGCTCGCCGTATTCGATTGTCCACTCGACCGGGACGCCGGCCGACTGCAGCGTTCCCGCCTTGTCACGGAGGTCCGCCTCAGCCGCCTCCGTTTCGTGTCTCATGGCGTCACGTGTGTGGGCATGGATCACGCGGATGAGGTGGACCTTCGAGCCGTGTATCTTCGCCAGGACAGCCAGGTGGGCGATGATGGCGCGATCCGCCTCGCTGCCGTCGAGGGGAACAAGTATTGTCTCGTACATGGTGTTATCTCCACTTGTCATTTCACGTTCCGCTCAGGGTCTCGAACAGGAGGAAGATATTCAACGCGACGATGACGGCCGATACGATAATACCCATGGCGAGTTCGAGGCTCCTGCTGGCGAAGTTACCCATTAGGCGCTGGCTGGCTGCCATGATCACGAGCGGGACTACAGTGAACGGGAGTTGGATGCTCAGGGCCACCTGACTCAGGATGAGGACCCGGTAGGAGTCCATGCCCACAATGATTACGAGCAGCGCAGGGACCGCCGTGGCCACGAGTCCCACGCGGTAGAGAAGGCTCCTGGGGTCCTCCGGCCTTCCGAGGAAGCCCGTTATCACGTTCGCCTCCGCCATCGACGAGGTGATCGACGAGCCGATCCCAGAGAAGAGTAGCGCGATACCGAAGAGGAGTTGTGCCAGCGTGCCGGCCAGGGGCATGAGCGTTGCCGATGCCTGCTCGATGCTCGTCACCACGATACCGTTCCGGAAGAAGACGGCCGCGGCGACTATGATCATTGCCGAGTTCACGAGCCACCCCATGAACATCGCGACGGTCGTATCGAGGTCTTGAAAGCGGATCAACCTCCTCTTGCGCTCCTCGTCCCCCTTCCAGTCGCGGCTCTGGATTACGTTGGAGTGGAGGTAGATGTTGTGCGGCATGACGACCGCTCCCAGGATCCCCATGGCGATGAGTATGGTGTTCCCGCCCAACCTTGGGATGAATGCACCGGCCAGGGCAGTGCTCCAATCGGGGTGCACTATGAAGAGTTCGATCACGTAGCAGAGGGCGATTACGGCCAGGAAGCCCATGATCATCCTCTCGAGGCTGTGGTACCTCTGGCCGATGATCGCGTAGATCTCCAGGATCACCGTGAGCGCGGCGCCCAGCCAGAGGGGGATCCCAAAGAGGAGATAGAACCCGAGCGCGCCCCCCAGGAGTTCGGCTACGTCGGTCGCCACGCAGGCGCCGAAGATGGAGAGGCCGAGGACGTTGGCCGTCCATCGCGGGAAGAAGGCCCGGGTGTTCGCCGCCAGGGACCTCCCGGTGATGATCCCTATCCGGGCGGACAGCCGCTGGAGCAGGATCAGGATCAACGTGCTCAGGGTGATCACCCATAGTAGGTCGTAGTTGAAACGTGCGCCGCCCTCGATGTTCGTCGCCCAATTACCGGGATCGATGAAGCCGACCGTGATGAGGAAACCTGGGCCCAGGTACCTCAGAAATTCCCTCTTGAGCAGGTGCTGCGTAAGACTTTGGACGGGGAACTTCAAGCCAGGTCCGGGCATGTCCGCCCGTCCTTCGGCACCGTGTCCTTCCGCTGGATCTCTCTCATGGTCTTCCAATGGACCCTATCTCCGGCTTACAATTGTAAGCCGAAGTTTAACGCCAGGCAATGGGTTGGGCAAGGGTGAGCGAAACCTCTTCGGCCTCGATGTCTTTACCGGCAGGAAGTAGACATTCCGGGGATCGCACTTCGGCAGGCGCGGTGAAGAGGCTCAAGGGCTGGGTAGACCCGGGAGGAGTTGAGGAAGATAAAAGTGGGTCAATTGTTGACCCCCAACGGGACCCACTATTAGCGGTCGTCCGTGGATCAGACCGCACGTAACATATTGAAAAAGTGAAGGTTAAGCCGCATCCAGAGATCTTGGGCGCCGAGTAAAAAGTCGAAAATCCATAGATACACGAGGAAATCGGTGATCATCATTATATCTCTATGCATGACAATCAGTTTAGGCCATTTTTTGTGACTAGCCGTGTAAAACGAGGGCTTTAATGGGAATATCTCATGCCATGAAAACGAGTTCGACCCATCCCTTCCCGGTCTTCCAGGGGCCCCGTAACGTACATCCGGCCAATAGATTATATCGATGGCAATAACACCTGGCCTGCATCACGAGCGCCATTGAAGGCGGCATGGGGCGTAGAATGGGAAAAAATCCGCAGGGGACGGGTAAAAATTCTGGGCGGCTGTCTACGGTTGCGCGTCCGGGGCTCTATTGGCATCGAGTAAAACAACCTTGAAGAATCCCTTCACCGGTGGTGCGGTCTACGGGGTTCACCGTCTCGAGGGCGTTCTCCCGTGAACGCCGATATCAGGTGCAATCTTGATCAAGTAGACGTATTCAAAACCCCAGACCATCGTGTAGCCGGCTGCAACGTAACCCCCGTCTGATGCCTGCTGGACTGAATTGCCGGTAATCGGGCCGAGGGTTGTGCTCCATGTCGAATTCCCGTCCGAGTCGGTCTCCAGGAGATAGATGTCGCCGGAGGATCCCCCGGCGACGACGTAATGTCCATCCCGGGTCTCATCGATGGAATTGCCCCCCTGGCTCCCCGTTCCGCCGTAAGTCTTGGACCACTGGACGCTTCCGTTCGTATCCGTATCGATGAGCCAGACATCGGAATACTCCACGCCGTAATAATTTTCGCGGGTCCCGGCTATGAGGTAGTCGCCCCCCGAGGTCTCGATGATGGACTTCCCCCAGTCGTTCCACGGCCCCCCATATTTGCTGCTCCACAACTCGTTGCCCAGGGAGTCGAGTTTAACCAGGTAGACATCCTCATTGGTCTCCAGGGTGGGTCCCGTGTAGCCCGTGGCAATGAAGTCGCCGTTGGAGGTCTCGCAAACCGAGTATACCCCCTGGTCGTTCGGATCATCGGGCACATAGCCGGTGTTCCGGGTCCACAGGGTGTCGCCGGAGGCGTTGGTCCTGACGAAAAAGGCGTTCTGAGTACCATCGTTCACCGTGGTGTTTCCAGCGATGATACATCCGCCATCGGAAGTAATGCTGAGTGCATCACCCTCTTGAAACTCGGAAGATCCGTAGGTCCTTGCCCATAAGGAATCGCCGCTGGTGTCTGTTCTTACCAGATAAACGATTGTGCCACCCCCAGACCGGCTTGTGGTCCCCGCAATCAGAAAGCCGCCATCAGGTGTCTCGCGCACTGCATTGCCCACGGACCATCCAGTGGCGCCGTAGGTCTTCGTCCAGAGTGTGTCCCCAAAGGAATTGGTCCTAACGAGGTAGACCCTGGTCAGGTAACTGTTGTAGTCATAAGAAGATCCAGCGATGATGAGGCCGCCGTCGGAGGTCTCGCGCACCGAGTTGCCGACATCGTCGTGGCCAGGCCTGCCGAATGTCCTGGTCCACAGTATATCGGGGGCGTGGGGTTGCACATGGGGGGCCTGTGCGTAAAGGATGATCGCGCAGGAGATGGTCGTGGCGAAGGAGATGCAACAAACGATGATAGATCTCGAGACCTGTTTAAGCATGCTTGACTCCTCTCTCTTGGATCATGGCCGAAGATGGCTCTAACGCCTTCTCAATAATTCGAGTTCATTATACCCCCTCGGAAGGGATCCTGTCAACATGCCGCATCCTTCGACCCAGTAATTCTTCGAATACCGGGTAATTCCATCCTTACTCATTCCTCCCAAATCCGAGGCCTCTTCTTGCATAATCACTCGGGCGGCTATATCTTTCTATTCATGGGAGACCTTTCTTTCTCTTGAATGGTCTCCCTCTAAGTCTATTCGAGGGCCTCTTATCCTGCTTGTATTATAGAAGACGACTTTGAGTAGATCAGAATTATGATGATCTTGTTGGTTGCCAATACTGACTGGTATCTCTACCGTTTCCGCCTGCCTTTGGCAAGATTCTTACGCTTGAAAGGGGACTCCGAACCAAAGAGACTTTTATAATTACGTTGGGATAAAAAAGAACACTGGAACGATTGGATGAGATGCAACGCTCGACCTTTGTAACAGATATTCTCTCGATGGTATCTGGTACGCTGAGGGTCCTGGCCTTGGGCCGGCGTCGGTGGCCAGCGAATACCCGACCTTCACCTGGAGGCAAGATTTCAATTGACAAGGGGGAAGGTGAAAGGTATATTATATATCGAACGTTCGATCTACTCCTTTTCGTATGCGTGCCAACCTCGGTCCGGACATAGATGAACATGTTTATTTCACTATATGGGCCTTGTTGATCATGAACGTACAAAAGACGACTCGCCTGTTCGACGATAGGCTCCGATCCCTTCTCAAGACATCGGCAGGGATATTCGCCAGGAAGGGGTACGAGGGGACTTCAATTCGCGAGATCGCCAGGCAGGCGGGCCTGGGGCTATCTAATATCTATTATTACGTGACCTGCAAGGAGGAATTGCTCTACCTGATCCAGCGAGACACCTTCGATTCCCTTCTCCGGGAGGCTTCGAAGGAGATCGCGGGGGTCGATGACCCGGAAGAGCGCTTACGAATAATCGTGCATAATCACATCTCTCACTTCGCCGCGAACATGGCCGAACTGAACGTGTGCGCCAGGGAACTCGGCACCCTTACAGGCGAGTACTACGAAGATGTCCGGAAGATCCGGCGGGACTATTTCGACCTGGTGCTCGGGACGGTCAGGGAGCTGACGGATCGACATGGATCGACGTTAGACCCGTGGCTGACCACGGCGAACCTCTTCGGGATGATGAACTGGTTCTACCAGTGGTACGGCATGAAGGCGGGAAAGATAAGGCCCGAGGAATTGGCCGATCAGCAGGTTGACTTGATCCTCGGGGGGATTTGGGGGAGGGAGGGGGCAGGAGAGATGCGACAGGAGGGAGGAGAATGTCGGTTAGAGAAGAGATAGTGGAGAGGTGCCGGGATAGGTACCGCGATGTCAGGCTGCAGGGCGTCAGGGAGTGGAAGGAGGAAACGGGTGGTAAGGCCGTCGGTTACATGCCGATCTACGTGCCGAGGGAGTTGATCCGGGCGGCAGGCATACTCCCGGTGGGGATAATGGGAGGTGGAGACCAGGTCGAGATCATACGTGGAGACGCATTCTACCAGTCATATATATGCCATATCCCGAGGAGCACGCTCGAACTCGGACTATCCAACTGGCGTGGCGTGCTCGACGGGCTGATCTGTCCCTCCATCTGCGACGTCATACGGAACCTGTCCGGGATCTGGAAGATGACCTTCCCGGACGTCTACGTGAAGTATTTCGACTTTCCTCAGGACTTCGACCCGGTCGTCGGTGGAGAATACTTCGTGAAGGAACTCAGGGACCTCCTGGACGACCTGTCGAGGATCGGGGGAAAGCAGGTCCGCGATGAGGAGATCCACGAGAACATCCGCCTCTACAACGAGAACCGGCGGCTCTGCTTCGAACTATATGATCGCCGGGCCGATGAGCCTCACAAGATACCCACCGGGGAACTCTACCTGATAATGAGGGCAGGATGTACGATGGACGTGGAAGAGCACAATGTCCTGGTGCGCGATTATATCCGTGCGGTGTCGGGAGAGGAGAGGAAGAAGGAAGACAACATCCGAGTGGTCCTCATCGGTTCGTTCTGCGAGCAGCCGCCCATGGGACTTATCCGGACCCTGGAGAGGTGCGGGTGCTACATCGTAGACGACGACCTCGTCCTCGGATCCAGGTGGCTCACGGAGGAGGTGTCACTCGACGGGGACCCTGTCCGGGCGATCTCGGACGCCTTTCTCCAGGCGAGCACCTATTCATCGACACTTTACGAGGGGGAGCGCACGAAGGGAGAAAGGCTCGTCGAAACGGTCAGAAAGCGTGATGCGGATGGCGTGATCTTTTGCTGCCCGAGTTTCTGCGATCCCGCGCTCCTCGACCAACCGCTGATGCAGAAAAAACTCGACGAAGCGGGGATCCCGTACACCTCTTTTCAATACGCCGAGAACACGGGGCAGTTCCAAGTGATCCGCGAGCAGGCGGGCACCTTTTCGGATTCGATAAAACTATGGAGCGGAGTATGAGCCGAGTGGAAGTACAGAAAGACGAGAGTATGGTCCTGCAGAAGCAGATGCTGGCGGACTACTTCGAGGGCCTGAGCAATGCCCGCGAAGAGGGCCGGAAGGTCGTATATACCTTCGTTCCCGGAAACCTGACGGAGTTGATCTACACGATGGGGATGACGCCGGTCTATCCCGAGATCAACGCCCTTCAGAACGGCATGCGGAAGCGATCCGCGGATTACATACGCGAGGCCGAGAACTTCGGGCACTCGAACGATGTCTGCACCTACGTGAAGTGTGACGTGGGGATGATGCTGAAGGGCAACATTGGCCCGACCGGGCAGCCGATACCTGAGCCGGACCTCCTCCTCTTGAGTTACACGGGATGCTTCACCTTCCTCAAGTGGTTCGAGAACCTGAAGAACCACTATAACTGCCCGGTGGCCATGCTCCACGTTCCATACCAGGGGGATGGCAGGATCACGCCGAACATGAGGGACTACGTGGTCCGGCAACTCAGGGAACACGTGATCCCCCTGATGGAGAAGGTCTCGGGGGTCTCCTACGACGAGGATCTCCTGAGCGAGAAACTCTCGCTCTCGGCCATTGCGGAGGACGGGCTCGTTAGGGCGCTCGAGTCGGCCCGGAACATCCCCTCGCCGATCGACGGTTACTTCGGAGGGGTCTACTATATCGGCCCGATGTTCACGGCCTTCCGGGGTACTCCTGAGTGCAACGCCTATTACGAACGGCTGAACGAGGAGATAGGAGGGAAGCTCGAACGGGGTGAGGGACCCACCACGCCGGCCGGGATACTCGAGGAGGAACGTTTCCGCCTCGTGGTGGAGGGGCCTCCAAACTGGACCAATTTCCGCGAGTTCTGGAAGGTCTTCTACGAGGAGGGAGCGGTCTGCGTCGCGTCGACCTATACCAAGGTCGGTGGCGTGTACGATAACGGATTCCGGCACGACCCCGAAAGGCCCATGGAAAGCCTCGCCGATTACTGCATGGGATGCTATACCAACCTGAACCTCCCCTCGCGGGTGGATCTCCTCCAGCGATACGTTGAAGAGTACCGCGCGGATGGCCTGGTTGTCAACTCGATCAAGAGTTGCAACTCGTTTTCCGCCGGGCAACTCGCCATGATCAAGGAGATAGAGAAGCGGACCGGCTTGGCGTGCGGTTTCATTGAATCCGACCTGGTCGACCCGCGCTATTTTTCTTATGCCAATATCAAGAACCGTGTCGAGTCTTACCTGCAGATGCTCGAACAGAAAAGGTCTGGAGGGAACGGGAAATGAGATACTACATGGGGATCGACCTCGGATCGACGACAACGAAGGCGCTGATCGTCGACGATGACAGCGGGATCCTTGGAAAGGGTATAACCAACACTCGAAGCAACTATAATGTTGCCACTCGTGTCGCTTATGACGAGGCCCTCTACAGCGCCAGGTTCCGCATCCTCGAGGGGATGATGGAAGTCGATGGGGAGGCGGACCGGGAGGTCTTCGACAGGCTCGCACGCTCCTTCCGCTTCGTCCAGGAATACCACAAGTTTGAACACCTGAAGGAGGCCCTTCTGCTGGCCGCTGGGGAGTGGGGCGGGGGCAGCGGGAAGAAGGAACTGATAGAGGCGATGGAGGAGACGATCAGCAGTCTCTCGAGAGAGGCCGAGACGCTGTTCACTCCCACCGGCGGGGAGCGATCCCAGTTCTTCAGGGATATAGTCGGATCGCGTTATACCCATCACTCCGCGGAGGTGGCTCGTAAGACGGGGGCCAGTTTTGACACGCTCATGTCATTGTTCGACAAGGCGATCCTGAGGGTGGAGAACCGGGCCCTCGACCTCGGGTTCAAGGAGAATATCCTGAGGGCACTGGAACGGTTGAAGGAAAGGGGAAACGGGGACGGTATAAAGGGAGATGAAGCATTTTACAAGAGGCTCGAAGAGATGGTCGAACAGGCGATCGA
>CAZNLH010000009.1:0-54833 GCA_964573995.1 uncultured Gemmatimonadota bacterium | reverse complement strand
GCGGCTGGCTGCGGAAGGTACCTCGGTTATATCGCCGATGAACTCAACATGGGAGTGCATGAAATCGGGCCCCTGGCGCTGAAGGCGGATTACTCTGTCCGTATATGCAGCACTTGCACGGTATTCTCGGGTGCGGAACTCAGGGACCAGTTGAGCATGGGCGAGAAGCGGGAGAATATATTGGCGGGTTTGCACCGTGCCATCATCCTGAGGGCGCTATCACTCCTCGCCAGGTCCGGAGGGATACGGGAGGAGTTCACGTTTACGGGGGGAGTGGCGAAGAACCCGGCGGTGGTCTCCGTCCTCAGGGAGTTGGTTGAACAGAGCTACGGCGAGATCACCCTGAACCGCCACCCGGATTCGATCTATACCGGGGCCCTCGGGGCCGCCCTTTTCGCCGGCCAGTACAAAGGCGAAGAACCGAGGGAACTGATCATGGAGGAGGATTGACAATGGCGATCACAGTGGGTATAGATGTCGGATCGAGCGCCGTGAAGACCGTCGTGATGGAGTGCCTGGATGATGGCTGGAACGATGCGAAGATCCTCCACCGGAATATCGAGAGGATAAGGCGAAGGAACCCGGTCGGGGTGATCCGGGGGGCCTTCGAGAAGGCCTGCGAGGCCGCGGGGATGAAGGAGGAGGACTTCGACTACATCGCCTCGACCGGAGAGGGAGACCTGGTCGATTTCCGCACGGGACACTTCTTCGGCATGACTACCCACGCGCGTGGCGCAAACTTCCTCTTTCCGGAGACCCGGTCGGTCCTCGACCTCGGCGCCCTTCACACCAGGGCGATGTTCATCGATGAGCGCTCGCGTGTCATAAAGCAGCAGATGACGGGCCAGTGCGCCTCCGGGACGGGCCAGTTCCTGGAAAACATCTCCAGATACCTTGGTATCGGGATAGAAGAGGTCGGGCCGCTGTCGCTGAAGGCTACGAAGCCGGAGCCGATCAGCAGCATCTGCGCGGTCCTATCGGAGACAGACGTCATCAACATGGTGAGCAGGGGGATCGAGACGCCCGATATCCTGAGGGGTATCCACGAGTCCATGGCGAGCCGCCTTACCAAACTGATTCGTGGGATTCGGGCCGTATCACCCCTTACGGTGACCGGGGGACTGGCCAGGGACGTCGGACTGATAGCCACGCTCAGGGATTTTATAGAGAGGGACGGCCTCGGGATCGAGGTCAATGTGCATCCGGATTCCATCTTCGCCGGCGCGACCGGGGCCGCCCTGTGGGGTGGTTTCCGATACTTCAGGCTCAAGGAAGCCGGGAATTGAAGTGCGTATCCAGGCTGGTACGCCTCGAGGCCGGCAATCTTCTATTCTCCATGCACTACTCGTCTAAATCATTGACCTGCGTCACGCCGTAGATATCTTTCTTGGTGCTCAAGGTCGCAGAATTGACCCGGCGACATGGGTGCTGGACCGGGGGGAGGCGGCAGTTCAGCAGGTGATTCTCGACTCGTTGAAATGAAGGGTGCTTCGAAAACGTCCCCTGAGATCTCTTCCAATCACGCTGGACGGTCGCTGGTCACGTGGATCATGGCGTCAATCCTCGCTGGTACGGCGGTCGGCGGATGGCTGCCAGGCATGGCCGTGAGGATGTCGATCCTCGGCGACCTCTTCCTAAATTCCCTCATGATGATCGTCATCCCGGTCGTGATGCTGTCAATCGTCGCGGGGATCACAGGCCTGGGCGATATCCGCGAACTCGGTTCGATAGGTCGGCGGACCGTTGCCTACTACCTTGTAACTACCGGTATCGCGGTCTTGATCGGGCTCTTCCTGGTGAACGTGATCAGGCCAGGCCGAGGGATTTCACCGGGGGAGAGTCACCCCGAGTTCGGCTACACGGTGGGTGGTGAGAGGGGGAGAACCGTCGTCCTGTCTAACGGGAAGTGGGACAGTAACCGGTATAACGTGAACTATACCCTCCGCCTGCTGGATCAGGGGATGCACGGAGCCATAGAATCTGTCTCCAAGAAGAGCGCAACGGTACGGTTCTGGGAGGCGGACCGGGCGGGTGAGACATTTTACATCACCTCGGATGAGGGTACTCCCATCCCCTTTCGGCGCGTGGGGAGAGAACTCGTTTCCAGGGAGCCGGAGCCCGCTCCCTCGGGGAGGGGTGTCGAGATAGCACTGGCAGGATCGGGAGGGTCGCGGAAAGGCAATGAAAAGGGCGCCGGCGCCACACTGAAGGAAGTCCTCGTGGGGAACAGGGATACGGGGAGGCAGGGGATGATCCCGCGCAACATCTTCGCTGCCATGGCCCACATGGAGATCCTCCCCCTGATCATCTTCTCGCTGCTTATCGGCTCGGCACTCACCGTCCTCGGCGATCGCGTCCGTGCGACCATGGAGGTCATCTCGACGCTCAACGACGCCGTGATGCAACTCGTCCACTGGATCATGGTGGTCTCTCCTCTGGGTATCTTCGGCCTGATCGCGGCGCGTATCGGCCAGGCCGGCGGGTTCAGCAAGTTCCTGCCGGAATTATCGGCGCTTTGGTGGTACAGCATTACCGTCCTCTTGGGCCTTGCAATACACGGGTTCATCGTTCTACCCCTCATACTGAAGATCTGGGGAAGGCGCAGTCCCGGAGCATACGCCAGGGGGGTAGGTGCCGCGCTGCTGAATGCCTTTTCCACTGCCTCGAGTTCTGCAACCCTTCCGCTCACCATGCAGGGAGTGGAGGAGGAGAACGGAATTTCGAACCGCACGGCGAGTTTCGTCCTCCCCCTTGGTGCGACGGTAAACATGGACGGAACCGCCCTCTACGAGGCCGTGGCTGCTATATTCATCGCACAGGTCTACGGCGTTCCGATGAGTCCGGCTAGCCAGGTGGTCGTGTTCCTGACGGCCACGCTGGCTGCCATAGGCGCCGCGGGCATACCCCAGGCGGGCCTGGTCACGATGGTGATCGTCCTTGGGGCGGTCAACCTCCCGGTCGAGGGAATCGGGCTCCTGTTGACGATAGACTGGCTCCTCGACCGGTTCCGCACGACGGTCAACGTATGGGGAGATAGCGTGGGGGCCGGTGTAGTGGAGCGCATGGAATCGGGGTAGGACGTGTCTGGCGGTCCTCTCTTTGCGTTTCTTCGATATTCAATACCCCCTGAGCCTCCTTAGTCGCCGGCGTTCCTGTTTTGTGGGTCGGCCGGAGCCCTTGGGGCGGGATGGAGGCGGAGCGATGAGCCAGCCGTTTTTCCTTGGTGGAGGCGGGCTCATGTCTTCGTAAAGGAGACGTGCCGCCGATGACGGGCCCCTCCTCTCGGAGATCCTGAGGACCTTGACCTTTCGCCTCCAGTCGCCGGCACGGAAGGATACGATGTCGCCGGGGACGACCGTCTTGTGGGCCCTTGCCCTCCGGCCGTTGACATCCACCTTACCCCCCTCGCACGCCCTGGCCGCCAGGGTCCTCGATTTATAGAACCTGGCCGCCCAGAGCCATCGATCGATCCTTACGGCCTCCGGTTGCTGTCGCTCTTGCTTCAAATCGGGCTTATCGTGGCGTGGTTGAGAAGGATTCTATATGAACGATCCCGTGCGAAACCTCTTGAAATCTAACCGTCGCCCCTTGGAATGTCCACACGGAAATAACCAGGGAAACCGCGGCGTGCGGTTGCTTGACATCTGCCGTTGCCTCCCCGTAAATTTCTCTGTTCCCTGGCGCCCTGCCTCGTAAAACAGTGATGACCGATGAAGAGTATATCCCGATCGCTTGAACGCCGCTTCGGACTGGAGAGGGCAGGTACGACACCGGCCCGCGAGGCCGTTGCCGGTGCGACGACCTTCCTGACCATGTCGTACATCATATTCGTGCAGCCGGCGGTCCTCTCCTCCTGCGGGATGGACTTCGGGGCCGTCATGGTAGCGACCTGTATCTCGAGCGCGGCCGCGACCTTCATCATGGCCTTTCTCGCCAACTACCCGATCGCACTTGCCCCGGCCATGGGCCACAACTTCTACTTCGCCGTCACTGTCTGCGGCACGGCTGCCATGGGGGGGCTCGGTTACTCCTGGGAGACCGCCCTGGCCGCTGTCTTCGTCTCGGGCACGCTCTTCGTGATATTGTCGTTCTGGGGAATGAGGGAGTTGATCATGACGGTCGTGCCTCAATCCCTCAAGAGCGCCATCGCTGTGGGGATCGGCCTTTTAATAGCGGTGGTTGGGCTCGAGTGGTCCGGGATAGTCGTCGCAAGGCCCGGGACCCTGATAGGTTTGGGGGATCTCGGCAGCCGTCCCGTGTTGATATCGCTCGCGGGCCTGGCCGTTATGGCCACCCTGCTATCCGCCCGCGTAAGGGGGGCGATCATCATCGGTATCGGGGTCTCGTTATCAGCGGGCCTTCTCACAGGTGCCGTCAGGTACCACGGCCTGGTCGGCCCTCCACCATCGATATCCCCAACGCTCTTACGCCTCGATTTCAGTTCCCTCTTGGGCAGTCACGGCGTACTCACGGTCATCTTCGTCTTCTTCTTTCTCGACCTATTCGACACGGTCGGGACCCTGATCGGCGTCTCCGAGCAGGCGGGCTTCATGGTCGACGGGAGGCTGCCGAGGGCACGGATGGCGTTGCTGTCGGACGCGATCGGCACGGTGGTCGGAGCACTGCTCGGGACGTCTACCGTTACGAGTTACATCGAGAGCGCGAGTGGGGTAGCCGAGGGGGGAAGGACGGGGCTTGCAAACGTGGTTACGGGCCTCATGTTCCTCTTGGCGCTCTTCGTGTATCCAACGGCGAGGATGATAGGAGGTGGATTCGAGGCGGCCGGTGGCAGCCGCCTCTATCCCGTCATCGCCCCGGCCCTCATAGTGGTGGGGAGCTTCATGTTCAAGGGGATAGCCCGCATCGATTGGGATGACGTCACAGAGGCCATTCCCGCCTTCATCACCATCATCATAATGCCCATGACCTTCAGCATCACGGAGGGGATCGCGTTCGGGTTTATCGCCTACTCGGCGCTCTGCGCGGTCCGCGGAGAGTGGAAGAGGGCGCACTGGCTCGTCCACGTGATCGCGGTCCTCTTTCTCGTCAGGTACATCTTCCTGGGATGACGGGAAACGGACTATCCACGGTTCCGGGTGAGCCGCAATGAAGTCCGTCTCCCTCTCCTTTGCTCGAGCGCGGCGTGCCTGGAATCGGCTGGAACATGCACGGGGCTACAAACGGCCCCATGGATTCCAGGCCTTCGATGGGATGGCGAGGGGTCAGGGCCTAATATATGAAGTCCTCGATCTGGTAGGGGGCGATCTTGTACCCGCGCCTTCGTGCGTCGTCCTTCAGCGACCTTGTAATAGCCGTGCGCTGGGCCAGGATCTCTCCCCTTCCGAGTGGATGGATCCCCTCCAGGTCGGCCCTTCTGCGGTACTCCGATTCGGGGTGGACTACGAAATCCGAGACGTAGAGGATGTCCCCTCGACCCATGTCCATCTTCGAGACCAGTTCGATCGTGTCCCATACGTGGGCCTGCTCGTACCTGTCGCCGCCGATACCGGCCATGACTATCACTCCGACGCCTATCCCGGCCTCCTTGATCCGCCCTACGAGTTTCATCGCGTCTGCAGCCATTCCGGGTTTGTCGAGGAACCTGAGGAGGGGATCGTGGCCGCTTTCCAAACCGAGGTAGAGCCTCATGATGGAGAGGTCCCGCAGTTCTGCAAACTCCCCTGCCTCCTTCATCGGGCCGCTGAAGGAGTCTATGAATGAGTAGATACCGCGAAACGAGCCGCGGCAGGTTGAGCGGGGCGGCCCCCCCCTCTCCCTCCCGGCGTCAGTGCCGATCTGGAATTCCTCGTTGATCACCTCCATCATAGGAATGAGCCTGTCTCGCGGGATGACCATTGCGTTGGCGTCGGCGAGAAATATGGTCTTGCGAAGTCCAATCGCGGGGCCGAGAAGGTCCTTGACGGAACGGATGTGGTCGCGGAACTCATCCGGTGATTTTATGCGGAATTCGATTCCCCTGTAAAACCTGCAGAAGGTACACCGATTGTAGGAACACCCCTCGGTGCCCTGAAGGACCACCGAAAGGTACTGGTCCGGTGGGAGGATTCCGATGGGTCGGTACGTGCTGAGGAATCTATCACGGTCACCGGCAAGGTCTTCCGGGCCCATGGAGGTGACCAGAGCCAGCCATTGTTCTACCCGTTCAACGGCCTGCCTCTCTTCGAGGCCAGGTACTATGACGGTCGTATCCCCGGTTTCGAGGCGCTCTCTCACGGTCGTCATGATCTCACGGGCCCGCCTGAACAGGGCTGCCTTCTCATTGGGGCCGAGTGTCCTCCTCCGCCGGACCTTTCCGCCTTCCGACCGTTCTCCCATTATCATGAGGACGTTGTTGTCGAGGCCCCGCTTGTATGTCCTTCCCCCGAGGAAGATGGTAATTGGCCGACCGGTGCGATCGTACGTCAGGACGTCCTTCCTGCCTATCCCCACGGACAGGAGGTGCTCGCCTGGTCTGATGGTGATATCGACATGTTCTGACATTACAGGCCGGAGGTCTCTTTGTAATGGATCTTGAGCGTTATCCCGTCGTAGGTTGCGCCGTCCACTTCGGCGTAAGGAAATACGAAGTAGTTGAGTGGCTGCCCGTGTTGCGGCGGAGAAAGAGTGATGTCCCGGCCCCTGCTCATCGCCACGCGATTCGCGTCGTGGTGGCCGAAGAAGTAGTCCTTCATATCAGGATGCTTGTCCGCCTCGGAGATATCGACCGGCATCCATTCGTTTCCATCCCAGAAATAGGCCCAGCAGTGGTAGCCGGTGATCTCTGCCTCCATCTTCTCCCTCGGGATGCTGTAGCCTATCTCGAAGTAAGTGGGGATGCCTATGTTCCTGCATAGGCCGATGAAGTAGGAATGGTAATCGGTGCAGTTTCCCCTCTTGGCGTCGCATGCATACTGGAAGTCGCCGTGGCCCCAGCCCGTGCCGCTCTTGTCGTAGGTCATGTACGATATCGTGTGCTCGTAGAGGTCCCGGGCCTGTACGGAGGGATCGGCATTGGGGTCTGTATGTGAGAGCGCGATCTGCCTGGCGGTTGGGGTGAGGGGGATCAGGCGTGCTGGCTCGAGGGTCCACCCCATGTTATCCCTGGATTTCCGCCCAAGGCTACCCCGGTCGTCCTCGATCCTCCTGACGAGATAACTCATGCTCGCCTTGAACGGGTCACTTGGGTCCCGGATCGAGAAGTATACCATGCGGTTGCCGTATTTGGGCTCCATGTTGATGCTTGACGTGTAAGGTGAGTCGATATGGAAACGGGAGACCTCCTGGCATGGGCCCTCGATGGGGTAAGGGATCCACAGGTCCAATCGCTTGGAGGTAGGTGGTATATCGGTCACCTCGACGGCGTAGGTGATCTCGAACGTCCTCGAGGCCGCCGGGCCGTGGTTCGCCCCATGAGCGTGGCCTGCGAGCAGGGCACCGGGTGAGAGTATCATGGATATCAGGATAAGAAGGCACATGGCTGAATTGACCCCTCATGTTTTTTTGTTTTGTGAAAAACGGACGACTCCCTTATAATTAGAACCGGTGGGGGTCGAGGTCAAGTGTTTGGGCAATCATACATCCGCTCGGAG
This sequence comes from uncultured Gemmatimonadota bacterium, assembly GCA_964573995.1. GTDB lineage: Bacteria > Gemmatimonadota > CAZMKB01 > CAZMKB01 > CAZNLH01 > CAZNLH01. The sequence continues at coordinate 47,244 of CAZNLH010000009.1, read as the reverse complement.
TGAGGCGCCTTCAATGGAGAGTATCCAGCAGGAGATGGATCCTGAAAAATGGGTGGACCGGTTCGGTGATATTCTGTTCCGGTTCGCCCTGCTGAGGGTCGGGAATCCCGGTCTTGCGGAGGACCTGGTCCAGGAGACCCTGTGTTCGGCGTTCGAGTCACAGAAGTGGTTCTCCGGGAGGTCCACCGAGAAGACGTGGCTGGTTGGCATCCTGAAGCACAAGATCGCCGATTACTTCCGCCGGTCGGGCCGAGAAGCCGTTCAAGCGGATTCCGGCGGACTCCCTGAGGTGGAGGATGGGGATTTCTTCGACGAGCGGGGCCGATGGAAGAACAATCCGGGCGACTGGAAGGGCTCGCCGGAGGATGTCCTCGAGAAGAAGGAGTTCTGGGAGGTCTTCCACAGATGCCTGGACGGGTTGAGCCCCAACCTAAGGCAGGCCTTCACGTTGAGGGAAATAGACGAAATGGAAAGCGGTGAGATCTGTAAGGTTCTCAATATTTCGGCGACTAATCTCTGGGTAATCCTCCATCGTGCCCGCGCCGGCCTGAGGAGATGCCTGGAGTTTAACTGGTTTCAGGGGACGAGATGACATGATGTTGAACTGCCGTGAGGCATCGAGGCTGGCCTCCGAGTCTCTGGATCATCGCCTGCCGATGCGCAGCCTGCTGGCGATGAGAATACACCTCCTTATATGCCGGTTCTGCCGGCGGTACCTCCGCCAGATACGCCTGATACGGGAGATGCTCCACCTGTCGGATGAAGAACTCAAGGGAACGTCCGAGGGCTCCACTCTCACCCTCTCCAGGGAAGCAAAAGAACGAATCAGGGAAAGGATCGGGGGCAGGGATTAGGTCGCTATCGTGCTCGAGCGGCTTGCCACAAGGTCGACCCCCCTTTCTTTACGTGGGCGTTCCTTCAGGGCGATCGGGGCCCGCCACTGTAAGAAGGCCCTCGGTGATGGGATTTGTAAGGTTTTCCGCCGGCCCTCGACTAACTGGAGGAAAGCGGTGAGGACGTTGACAGACGGCCTCCGATCAATACGAGGGGATTCACGGTAATGGTAAAATGGTAAAGTCGTGGACGGCAGGGGTAGAGATGATGACTGAGAAGGATGATGAGAGAAGGGCGGTACTGGCGGTCTACTGCAGGCGTCCGGTGCTGGAGAGGGTCAAGACACGGCTGGCTGCGGGGGTGGGCCACCTGGCGGCTCGGCGTTTCTATTCGGGCTGCCTGGAGAGCCTCAGGCAGGATCTCAGGCACCTCCGGCAGACCTATGACATCACGATATGTCCCTCCGACGGCAGGGATGCCGATTGGGCGAGGGACTTCTTCTACATGCGGGACCACGTCATCTCGCAGGTCCTTGGAGGGTTGGGGCCGCGCCTCGAGCATACCGATATGATGCTGAGGGATCAGGGCTATGACCGGGTGATATTCATCGGTTCAGACGCCCCGTCGCTACCCCTTCAGTACATCCTGGACATCGATCGCGACTTCTCCCGTGCCGAGGTGGTCCTGGGGCCATGTATCGATGGAGGGGTTTACGCTATAGCCTCGCGCGTCCCGCTTCTTCCCTTGGGGGATGTGCTGTGGGGAACCGGGGCGGTTTATACTCAACTGATCGAGAAATTCAGGAGCCGGGGCATGCGGGTGGCCACTCTATCCACATGGTACGATGTGGACAGGCCCTGTGACCTGGAAAAGGTATACGGCGACCTTGTCCGGTCTCCGCTGGCGCACAGAAGGAGGCTGGGTGCGCTCGTCGGCGTGATCCTCAGGTCTACCAAGGGCAATGAGGATGACGAGCGGGATGGATGGACATACCTTTCCGATATCGGGACGAGACCTTTGGAACGAAACGGGGGTGGAGAGTGAAGTCTTCGATGTGGATGCGGATATTGATCGTTGCGGCCGCGGCGGCCCTCCTGTTTGTCGGGATCCAGCGACTCCCGGTCCGTGACTGGACCACGGGGCTCCTGGGCTGGATGCAGACCCTCGGGCCGATGGCCCCGTTTCTGCTGATCCTGATTTACGTCATAGCCTGCGTACTCCTGATCCCAGGCTCACTGATAACGCTGGGTGCGGGATTCCTCTTCGGGCTTGGTGAAGGCTACCTGGTTGTGGCTGCCGGCAGCGTGGTAGGCTCCTCTGTGGCCTTCATACTGGGGAGGACCCTGGCCCGTGACTGGATCGAGAAGAAGGTCATGAAAAACGCGAAATTCAGGGCGGTCGACAGGGCGGTGGGTGAGAGGGGGTTTTATATCGTCTTCCTCTCCCGTCTCTCACCCGTCTTTCCCTTCACGCTCCTCAACTATTTCTACGGGGTCACCTCGGTCTCGTTGCGTGACTATGTTATTGCATCGTGGATCGGGATGATTCCGGGGACTCTCATGTATGTCTATCTCGGGTCTCTTGTCAAGAACCTTACCGAACTGGCCGCCGGAGGCGCAACCGAAGGGCATGGCTCCAATATATTCTTCTGGCTGGGGCTGGTCGCCACCGTGGCGGTGGCGGTCATCGTGACCCGCATCGCCAGGCAGGCACTGAACGAGGAGATCGCGGACGGGCCGGTGGGGGTGCCGATGGAGGAGAGATCACATGCCTGAGCCGATGGAGGTGCGTCCGAACGATCGTTTCAACGAGGCCCTCGTGGCCAATGTACATCCGGGTGATTGGGTCAACCCTGATCCTTCCGGCAGATATAACCTCGTTGTGCTGGGAGCCGGCACCGCGGGGCTCGTTACCGCGCTTGGAGCGGCGGGCTTGGGGGCCCGGGTCGCCATAGGGGAACGACACCTCCTTGGGGGAGACTGCCTGAATTACGGCTGTGTCCCTTCGAAGGCCTTGATCCGGGCCTCCAGGGCCATTGCAAGCGTTCGGGACGCCGTGGGGTACGGTGTTGAGGTGCCGGAAGGGGTGAACGTGAACTTCGATGGTGTAATGGAGCGGATGCGACGCCTCCGTGCGCAGATCAGCGCGAACGACTCGGTTGAACGGCTCAAGGGACGTGGTGTGGATGTCTACCTTGGGGAGGCTACCTTTACGGGCGGGGATTCTGTGGAGATCGGGGGAAAACGGCTAAGGTTCCACCGGGCGGTCATCGCGACCGGCGCAAGGGCAAAGGCGCCGGTCATCAAGGGCCTCGAGGAGTCGGGCTACCTGACAAACGAGACGATATTCTCCCTGACCGAACTCCCAAGGCGCATGGCGGTAATAGGTGCGGGACCGATAGGTTGCGAGATGTCGCAGGCGTTCAGGAGGTTCGGTTCCGAGGTCATCATCCTTGAGAGGTCGGGACGGGTGCTCCCCAGGGAGGAAAAAGAGGCCGGCGAGCGCGTCCTGGATGCCTTCCGCAAGGATGGAATTGATGTTCGTCTCGGCGTGGATGTCGAGGAGGTAGAGTTAGGGGGTGGGCGGAGAGTGGTGAGGTTTACGGAGGGGGGAAAGAGGGTGGAGACGGTGGTGGATGTGGTGCTGGTGGGGATAGGCAGGGCGCCGAACGTTGATGGGATGGGCCTCGAGGAGGTGGGTGTCGCTTACGATTTCCGGAGGGGGGTCGAAGTCGATGATCGCCTGAGGACAACCAATCACAGGATCTACGCCGCCGGCGATATATGCAGCAGGTTCAAGTTCACGCACTCGGCGGACGCGATGGCGAGGATAGTAATCAGAAACGCCCTCTTCGGGGGGAGAAGCCGGGCAAGCGCATTGACGATACCGTGGTGTACCTATACCGATCCCGAGGTGGCGCACGTGGGTGTTACCGAGGGAGATATCGAGAGGGGAAAGGTGCAGGTCGATACCTACGTCCAGGACCTGGAAGATGTCGACCGGGCGGTTCTTGATGGTGAGGGTGGATACGTCAGGATATACGCCAAGAAGGGTACCGACCAAATACTTGGCGCCACCATCGTGGCATCGCACGCCGGCGACATGATATCGGAGATAACCCTTGCAATGACCGGAGGGCTCGGGCTGAAGGCGATATCCGGGACCATTCACCCATATCCAACGCAGGCCGAAGCGATAAAGAAGGTGGGTGACGACTATTACCGGTCGAGGATGAGCCCCTTCATCGGTCGTTTGTTCTCGCTGTGGTTTCGGTTTAGAAGATGAAGAAACCCCGGTCGATAAGCGTAATCGTCCCCGTCCTGCGCGACGACGCGGCCCTTGAATCGCTGTTGAGACAATTCGAGGGTTTCGACCGCATACCAGAGATAATAGTATCTGATGGAAGTGAAAGGGGTACAGCGAGGGATATATGCAGGAGACATGGAGTGCTGTGGCTTCATGGCGAGCGTGGGCGCGGCATCCAGATGAATATGGGGGCCCGCGCCGGGAATGGTGATGTCCTGTGGTTCCTCCATGCCGATTCGGTGGTGAGCCCCGCGAGTCTCGATGCGATTGAGCGTTCACTCGATGATCCCGGAAACGTCGGCGGCGCCTTCAGGTTCCTGCTGCGGGAGCATCGCTGGTACTCCCGCCTCCTCGAACGCGGTGTCGCACTGCGTTGCAGGTGGTTCAACTTTCCGTACGGCGATCAGGGCTTCTTCGTGAGGAGGCAAGTCTTCGAGGCGATGGGGGGGTTCGCGGAGACCCCGTTCCTCGAGGACGTGGATTTTATACGCAGGTTGCGCGGGTTCGGGAAGATATGTATCCTGCAGGAGCCGATAGGGATCTCCAGCCGGCGTTGGGATAGGGAGGGGTTTTTCTATGCCACGGTCCGTAACTGGCTCGTGACGATAGCATTTCTCCTCGGCGCGTCGCCGGGCCACCTGGTGCGATGGTATAGGACGGAAACGGAGGGTGGGGAAGAGATGAAGATGGTCAAGGAGGGGTTCCTTGCGAGCGACTCGTAGACTGATTGGTACATCTCGAGGGTCGAGTGACCTGCCGACCATGGTGACCGGGTTCATCGGCCGCGTGTGTTCGGAAAGGCAGGAATTCGGGGGATAAGACCATGGTGGGCCGTCATTCAAGGACAGTTTCTTTTATATCTTTGTTTATCTTCCCCCTCCTCTTCGCCGAATGCGCCGAGGCTCGGGATGGGATCCATGTCCCCTTCGATTTGCTCCTGAAGGAGTATGTCCATGAGGGTGCGGTGGATTACAGGGGGTTGAAGGGGAACGAGGGAGCACTCGATGCCTACCTTGACGTCTTGGCCGGCACGGACCCATCCCTTCTCGACCAGGGGGGGGAGATCGCCTTCTGGATCAACGCTTACAACGCATTCACGCTTAAATTGATCCTGAACCATTACCCGGGCATAGAGAGTATAAAGGATATCCCGTCCTCCGAGAGGTGGAAGGCCGAGGAGTGGAAGGTGGATGGAGGGAACTACAGCCTGGATGACATAGAGCACAATATCCTCAGGAAGATGGGTGAGCCGAGGATCCACTTTGCCATAGTCTGCGCCTCCAGGTCGTGCCCCGATCTCAGAAGCGAGGCCTATACTCCTGATCGCCTGGATGAACAACTGGCCCTTGCCGCCCGCGGCTTCCTCGCAAATCCCCGGAAGGGGCTTCGGGTCTCGGAGGAGAAGGGGATGATCTGGGGCGTAAATTACAACGTGTACCTCTCCCGGATATTCGATTGGTTCGGGGGAGACTTCGAGAAGGCCTCCGGATCAGTCATCGATTTCGTGGTCCCCTACGCGACAGAGGCGGACAGCCAGTTCATGACAAGGCATCGAGATGAACTGGACGTGAAATACCTCGATTACGACTGGAGGCTGAACGGAAAATAGCCATCCATGGAGTTGAAAGGAGAAGGATGATGTTGACACCTGATACCGTGCTTCGGCTCCCGCCAGGCATGCACTCGATCGACCTGGGCGGGACCAGGATAGTAATGGACCCAATGGGGCCGAACTGGGCGGCGACCGATGAGAGGGGCGAGGAGATACTGCACCTGTTCGACGGAAAACGGACATTCAACCAGGCGGTTCAGGCTTACGCACGGAAGACGGCCTTCGAGCCGGCGAAGGCGTGGCAACACGTCGAGACGATTGCGCGCGACGCCCTGCGCCAGAACCTGTTGGCAGAGGGCCCGGTCCCGGAAGAAACGTACCGGGGGCGTGAAGCATACCTCCAGTCGGAAGCGTTGGACGAACTGTGGCTCCATACCAACAACTCATGCAACCTCCATTGCGGGCACTGCCTGGTTTCATCCGGTCCGAACGGTGACAACGGACTTCCATTGGAGACAATCCTGGACCTCGTAGACCAGGCGCTGTCGCTTGGAACGAGGCACTTCTTCCTGACCGGGGGAGAGCCCTTTCTCAGGAGCGATATATTCGACATCATGGATCATATACTGGGTGATCGCGAGGCCGAGATCGTCATACTGACCAACGGTATACTGCTCCCCGGCAGAATCATCGAGAGGCTGAAGGAGCGCGACTCCGGGAGGGTCCGTCTCCAGGTGAGCCTGGACGGCTCCGAGGCCGGGATAAACGACCGGATTCGTGGCGCGGGGAGTTTCAGGAGGATAGTCAGGGGGATCGGAGCCGCTGTCGAGGCCGGGTTCGATGTCAGCGTGACTACGGTCATCACGAAGGAGAACGCGGATGATATTGGGAATGTAACCGCACTCGTGGGAAGACTGGGGGCGGGGACGCATCACCTCCTCTGGCTTCACAGGCGTGGCAGGGCCCTCGAAGGAGATGATTATCCTGCACCAGCGGTCGAGAAGGTGATCGAGGTCGTCAGGGCGGCGCAGGACGCCGGCAGGCGCGCAGGTGTCCTTGTGGACAACCTGGAGGCCGTCAAGGCACGACTCAGGTCCGGGGCGGGGACCAAGTGGGACCTCTCAAAGGCCGGTGTATCGGCGCTGTGCGTGTATTCCGACGGGAACGTATACCCATCGGCGGCGATGGCCGGCGTCAGGGAACTCTGTTGCGGGAGCATCGGGGAACACTCACTCATGGAGATACGACGCGAGAGCGAGGTTATAAGGTCGTTCCGCCGGGCCTCCGTTCGGGAAAAGGAGGTCTGCAGGGAGTGCCCGTTCCGCTTCGTGTGCGGCGGTGGGGATGTGGAGCATTCCTATTTCTACGGGGGATCGATACTTTCCCACGATCCCTACTGCGATCTCCACAAGGCCATGATCGCAGATGCGCTTCGTGACCTCGCGGAAGAAAGGCGGGGCCTCGTGTCCAACGGGAAGTCGGGATTCAATGCGCCGGTCATCTTCACCGGAATGGACGACGGAGCGTCGTGCCTTGCAAGCGATATCGAGCCCTCTCCGGTAAGGACGACGAGTTCGGAGTGCGTCCTCGCATTTGAACTCGACCGTGAGAGAGAGGTGGTGCGGGACTTTTACGGCAACGCCGCCGAGGAACCCAAGGAGGGACTCTGTTGTCCCGTTCAACCATCGGCCGAGGACCTCTCCCACATACCTAAGGAGGTGGTGGAGCGCTTTTATGGGTGCGGATCGCCCCTCGGATTGTCGGATATCCGTGAGGGAGAAGTTACGCTCGACCTGGGCAGTGGCGCCGGGATAGACGTCTTTATCGCCGCCAGGAAGGTAGGACCCGCGGGCAGGGCTATCGGCGTAGACATGACCGATCCCATGCTCGAAGTGGCGGGGAAGGCCCGCCGGAAGGTCGCCGAGAACCTCGGCTACGACGTGGTCGAGTTCCGCAAGGGATTCCTGGAGGATATCCCTGTAGAGGATCGATCGGTCGACCTTGTGACCTCCAACTGCGTTATCAACCTCTCACCCGACAAGAGGCGCGTATTCTCGGAGATGTGGAGGGTCCTCAAGGATCACGGCCGGATGGTGGTCGCCGATATCGTCTCTGAAGAGGCGGTCCCCCCGCGCTACCGGCAGGATCCGCGTCTCTGGGGAGAGTGCATAAGCGGTGCCCTGACGGAAGAGGAGTTTGTCTCCTACCTGGAAAGGGCGGGATTCTACGGGATCCAGGTACTGCGCAAGACGTTCTGGAGGGAGGTGGAGGGATACCGTTTCTACTCGGTTACCGTACGCGGCTGGAAGTATGAGAAGAAGGCCGGGTGTGTCTACGTGGGCCATACGGCCATTTACCAGGGGCCATTCAAGGGGGTCTCGGACGAAGAGGGGCACTGGTTTCCACGCGGGGTGCCGGTGGAGATATGTACAGATACCGCGTCGAAGCTCTCGAAGCCCCCGTACGAGGGGTCCTTCATCGTCACCGACCCAACCAGGCCGATCCAGGATGCCTTCTCATGCTGTGATGACGGGGAGTGTTGCAGGTGATGGGAGCAGGATTGATCTTTCTCGGAACCGTTGCGCTGTGGCTCGCCTTCTCTAACGGGGCCAACGACAACTTCAAGGGTGTGGCGACCATATTCGGATCGGCCACTGCCGATTACAGGCGGGCACTTCTCTGGGCGACGGTGACGACCTTCGCAGGTTCCCTGGCAGCGATGATGATCGGGGCGGAACTTGTGAAGACCTTCAGCGGAAAGGGGCTGGTATCGGACTCGCTCGTAGGGGATCCCAGGTTCCTGCTCTCAGTGGGGGCAGGGGCGGCCGGTACCGTTTTCCTCGCCTCGCGGATAGGGATGCCTATATCGACCACGCACGCCCTGGTGGGGGCCCTCGTTGGAGCCGGCCTCGCGGGATCCGGCGGAGGGATCGCTTGGTCTGCCCTCGGCGGGAGTTTCGTGCTGCCGCTCGTGCTGAGCCCCTTTGTCGCGCTGGCCATGAGCGCGGCATTTACTCGATTGCTGGGACGAGTCCAGGCCTTCTCCTTCCTCATCGAGAGTGATCCCTGCTTCTGTATAGGGGAAGAGCGCCCCTTGGCAGTGGCTGCAGCCAGCCCGGAGTCTGGCAACCTGGCCATTGCAGGCCCCGGGACCACGGCATCGATCGGAACGGGATGGGAGTGCCGGATACGTTACGGCGACCGAGTGATGGGTGTGGACCTCCGCGGGGTCGTCGATAGGTTACATTACATCAGCGCCGGCGCGGTCTGCTTCGCCCGGGGCCTTAACGACACGCCGAAGATTGTGGCATTGCTCCTGGCAGCCCGTATACTCGAGATCCCGTGGGGGATGGTGCTTGTAGGTACCGCCATGGCGATCGGCGGTCTTGTCGGCTCACGACGCGTGGCCCACACAATGAGCCTGCGAATCACGGAGATGGAACCCGCTACGGGTCTCATGGCAAACCTGGTCACGGCCTTCCTGGTGATCTTCGCCTCGCGGTTTGGGATGCCCGTCTCCACTACACACGTATCCTGCGGGTCGATCTTCGGAATCGGCCTAGCCGGTGGCCGAGCCCGTTGGAAGGCGATAGGGGTAATCTTCATCGCCTGGATAACTACCCTCCCGGTGGCCGCCATAACCTCAGCCTCGGCAATACTCATATCAAGGTCCTTTGTATAATCGATTGTTACCCCGCCCCTCGAGGCCTCACAGGCGGATTGTTATTTTTCTTGCCAGTAAAGCCCGGAATTGTGATATTTCATAATAAGATACTCGAAGGTTGATTCAATATCCCCGGCATACTGTGGGCGGCTCCTCTGATAAAATATTGCTCGGTCTCCTAAGATTCCTTTACACGGACGGCTTGGAGGACTGGGCACTCCGGGGGGAATCAGGGGTGAGCGGAAGAACCCCTTGGGGGTGGCATGTCGTGAAGTTCGGATGGAACTTCCCGATCGACAGAGGGGCAAGACGTCCATGTGGAAGTGTTTTCCCCGTGAGAGAAGACCGAACGCGAACTTTGGCAGCGAGGCAATATAGTCGGCTTCACCACCTCAGCCGCGGGGGGTCGGCACGATTTCGGGGGAAAATTAAGGTCATATTTTCCAAGGAACAGGAGGTTCTCTAATGAGTGATCCCGGAGACGTGTTTGGTCTATTCGCCCTGTCGAGTGCAATAAGTTGCCACCTGATCTCACGACACCATTACTCAGTGGAGGAGAGTTGGTATGAGAACAAGTGGTTCTGGGCGGGATTCTTCGGCAATCTGCCCGCACTCGTGGCATTCATCGCTCACATCTTCCTCAGCAGGGACCGCGTGACAGGTGAAGCGAAAAAAGGGGAGGGTAAATAAACAGCCCCATGGGCTGCTTGACACGGAGGAGTATCTGTGGTAGAATAGTCAATAAGGGAAGTTTTTAAATTGTGGGGCGAGTTTCGGGCGTGTGCCCTTTCGCGTCGGTGTGTCTTTGAGGCCGCCAACAATTCATTAACGGATCGGAGAGAAGAATGGAACGAAGAAAGGTGATGGAAAGGTGCCTGCTCATGGGTACGGTCATGCTGTTCGGCGTTGCCGGTTTCGCTCCGGGTGCGATCCTTGGCAAGACCGCGGCGCCGGGATGGATGGCCTCTTCCGCCAGTTCCTGGACGTGGAAGGAGCAGGGCAATCCATCCGTAGCGGTTCGTAGCATGTCTGGGGACAGGACACAGGTAGATTTCCGTACAAATGACTATTCATGGGACGAGGTGATGATCAGCGGGAGACCTTACTGGAAGATCCTGCTTGGTGGAGAGGCCAGCATGATGCAGAAGGGGGCCCCCGACCTTCCGAACATCTGCCGGAGTTTGATCATACCGGACAATGCAAAGATGGCGGTAAGTGTGATCGATGCCGAGTACAGGGAACTCGATAACGTCCTGGTTGCACCTTCCAAGGGGGTCCTGCCCAGGACGGTCGACCCGGAAGAGGTGCCGTATGAATTCGGGGACGCCTACCGGAATGATGCTTGGTATCCAGATAGGATCGTTCAACTCGATGAGCCTTACATATTGCGCGACTACAGGGGACAGGTCGTACGGGTCTGTCCTTTCCAGTACAACCCGGTGAGGAAAAAGTTGCGGATCTACACGGATATCAGGGTTGAAGTCGCCCCGGTCGGCGAGGGGGAGGTAAACGTATTTCAGAGGCGACGTCCTCTCGAGGTGATGGACCCGGAATTCCGTCGGATTTATGAACGACATTTCCTCAATTTCGGCCCAGATGTGATGGGTTACACGGCGGTGGAAGAGGGGGGCAACATGCTGGTGATCACGGACGACAATCTGTGGTCTATCATGGAGCCCTTCGTGGGATGGAAGAACATGAAGGGGGTGCCCACCGAGATGGTCAGGATCTCCGACATCGGGAACAACGCCAACTCGATCAAGAATTACATCACGGATTATTTCAACGCGAACGGGCTTACTTACGTCCTCCTGGTGGGCGACATAGGGCAGATCACCACGTTCCACTTCACCTATGGGTTTGAACAGGGGGCCTCCGATCCGACTTATTCATACATCGTGGGGAACGATCACTACCCAGACCTCTTCGTCGGGCGTTTTTCCGCGCAGAACATGACACAGGCCGTTACCATGGTCCGTCGGTCTGTTAATTACGAGAGCGCTCCGCAGGCGGGTGCCGCATGGTATCACCAGGGCACGGGAGTGGCATCAAACGAGGGACCGGGCGACGACGGGGAGTATGATTGGGAGCACATAAGAAACATAAGATCGGACTTGATGGGATACAACTATACCCTCGTGGATGAACTGTACGATGGGAGCCATGGAGGCGAGGATGCCTCGGGCAACCCGACGACCGCATCCCTCGCCAGCGCCCTCAACGCGGGCCGCAGCGTGATCAACTATTGCGGGCATGGCTGGGAACAGGGGTGGAGCACTACCGGTTTTGACAATTACGATGTAAACGGTCTCTATAACAACGGCATGCTGCCGTTCATATGGTCTGTCGCTTGTTCAAACGGAGCCTTTGATGACATGAGTACATGCTTCGCGGAGGCATGGCTCAGGGCCACGAACAGCGGCGAGGCCTCCGGCGCGGTCGCTGCCTTCATGTCGTCTATCACGCAGTCGTGGAATCCTCCCATGGACGCCCAGGATGAGATGGTGGACATCCTCGTGGAGACCTATCAGGACAACATCAAGCGTACCTTCGGTGGCATATCGTTCAATGGGTGCATGCACATGAACGACCGTTACGGCAACTCCGGATACCAGGAGACCGACACGTGGCACGTATTTGGTGACCCATCGCTCGAGGTTCGCACGGATACCCCCGCAACCATGACGGTTCAGCATGATTCGACTATCACTGTCGGTTCAAATGGTTTCGAGGTGACTGTCCCGGGAGTAGAGGGAGCCCTGTGTTCCATCTCAAGGGATTCGGTATTCCTGGGCTCTGGTTACACTAACGGGAACGGCCGCGCGCTGATTCATCTCGATCAGCCTCTTAGCGCCGGCAACGACGTGGACCTCGTGGTTACTGCATACAACATGATCCCATACCAGGCCACAATTGGGGTAACCACGGGCCCTGCAGTAGTCTATGTAGACGATTCGTACCCGCAATTCGTCGTCCTCAACGGCAACTGGACTTATGGGGAGCATCCCAACGCGACAAATGGGAACGGGCGGTACACCAGGGCGGGTGTTGGGGACAAGAGCGTGGGTTGGGGGGTGACGAGCGCAGTGACGCCAGGGACTTACGATGTCTATGCATGGAAGTTCGAGCACAACTACTCGTCGTTGATGGCGACCGATGCCCACTACAAGGTGTATTACAAGGCCGGTGAGTCCGACTGGATCCTTATAGACCAGTCGACGCCCGGAAACGAGTGGGTATACCTCGGCACGTTCGACTTCGACAACACCTCAACCCAGGGCGTGATGCTCACGGACCAGGCGAACGGCTTCGTCGTCGCAGATGCGATCAGACTTGTTGCTGTTGGGCAGTGAGAATGTTATGGAGTGTAAGCGATTACGTGCTGGGGATAGGCCTATCGAAGATGATTCAACGTGACGTGAGTAAGATATCGATCTCATAAGGGTAAGGTTGCGGCTGATCAAGAAGTGGGGGCGGGTCTTAAATCCGCCCCCACTTCCTTGTTTCTTGATCTCGAGATGGTTGGGAAATAGACGGTAACGATAGATGTAATGACCATCTGGGCGATAGAGACGGAGGATATGTAATAGACCTGATATAGCCCTACCGTAGCGTTATCGTAATACCTATTGAGGATCACCTTCGAGATTTCAAGAATAAAGGCAGCGCAAAGTTGAAGCATGAAACCGTAAAGGGCATAATGGAACAGTATGCTGTTTCCACGGGGATTGAAGAGCCGCAGTGAGATTTCTTTCCTGAGGCAGAGATAGGCGATTCCAAGCGCGGCGACTGCCATCCCTATTGCCTTGTAAAGTACTGTGTTCCTTGGATTGATCGAGGTGGGGACGGCGTATTGGATTGTGAAGAATATTACGACGAAGAGGATGGAGGAAATGAACCGCATTGCGGAAACCGACTTCATGTCTTGGAAGGCCTGAACGAAGGCCTGTGTTAGGTCTTGAGATCTATGTCTCTTGAAGAATTCGAAAGTCGTAACAACGAATATCGAAAAGAAGAATCCAAAAACCGCTTTGAGTACCATATCTGTTTTTCAGCCCACTGCCTGTAGATCTTAGCGGCCTCGTATCATGTCCCACGGTAGACGCCTACAATAAAGGGGAAAGGGAGTTCATAATTTCTTGCAGGTTCTCCCATGTATGGAGGGAACATTGTCAGTGAAAAGTCAACTGCTCCGGTTCGTCTTTTCCGGTTGAACACCACGAACTATTGGGAAGGAAAGAAGCGGATAGGAAGAGGATACAGGCGATCTTCAGTTCAAGCCTATGGAGGTTTCCATGTCCTCGATTCATCTTACAAGGATATGTGAAAGTATCCCGTCATCCGGGGAGCAGGGAGCGGAGTTTTTCGATGGAAACTCCATAGTGATCTTTCAACCAAAAGTAACCCATGGAGAGAATGATTCCTATTCCCGTAATCAATATGCAGATAAAAGATCTCCTGGGTTTGGCCTTCTTCTCGGCAGGTTCCGCCCTGTCGAGAACGACAAGGTCGGTGACCGTCTTTTTTCCCTCTATCTTTGCCTTTGTTCTACCTGGGGTACAAGGAACTCTATTATTTTTTGCCTTATCTCCACGTCCCGATAGAGCCTGAGGTAATCCAATCCCCCGTCGGGCAGGTCGTTCAAGGGGATATTGGAGTAATTTGAACTATTCTTGAGAGACTCTATCTTACCATCGAGGATTTCTATGTGCTTTGATAGGTTCTTGACCTCCGGGTAATCTTCCCCATGACATGATTACTTTGAAGAAAGCCCCTTTGCATTTCCAGGTTGATCTTCTGGACCTCCATGGTGGCAATCTGCTCGATGAGCGCCTTGGTTTGGTCTTCGACATTGATGACGCCGGTCTTTTTCTGAAATGCATTGAGCGAGTCCTCTGCCGATTTCAGGGAGGCAAGGTCTCTTTCAAGGGCCGATTGCATATATTCTCTGAATTTCCTCGCCCTCTCTCGAGAGAGTTCGTTACTCACGCTTTCCAGGTTCTCGAAGAAATAATTGGCCATGTCTGCTGCTGTCTTCGGGTCTCCCTTGTAAAGACATTTTATTGTGACCGACCCATATTCGTTGTCACTGAAATCGGTATTGCTCAGTAGGGCTTGATAAGTATCTTCGATGTATTTCTGTTTAGATACTTCTCTCAGGTTGAACTTGTTTATCACTGCAGTTAGCACCCTCCTGCTTTTCAATATCGCAATGTACTTGTCGGCTGGGGTGGTTATTCCCGGAAATATGGGCAATGGAAGTGATCCAATGGCGCTCGACAGCATAGTTGAAGTATCGCTCGATTCTATCATGAAGGTGAGAGTCGATTCGTACCATTTCGGCAATAGCAGGCTTATGATGACGGAAAGTATCGCGATGGGAACATTGATCTGGATCAAGCGTTTCCTGTGTCTCCAGATGAATTGCAGAAAATTGATCATGATTCACTCATTCGAGCCTGTGTGGCTTGATATCTCCCCATTGTTCCAGGCAATGTATCGTGGCCGTGTGATCCTTTTTAGGGCCTTGATACCAGTCTCAGATCTATTCCGGGCCCCTTTTAGTGAAGCCCTCTCTTCTGTCGCTGGCTCGGTATGAGGAGCGCTATGACAAAGTGACAGTGAACGATCTTTCAGGACAATAGCATCGAGCCTATCACCCTATTACTATGATAGGACGGAATACAATGTTCGACAACGGCTAAATACTACACCTGCAAGACGACCTGTCAAAGAAGAAGGAGAGCAGCAATGATTCTTGCAGCGGCCGCCCCTTTGCTTCTCTGTGTTGCTGCTTGGGGGGGAATTCGCCTTGCTCTCCCCCCTTCATGGATTAGTGGGGGTTGGCGTGATCTTGGAGATTGATAAGGCGAGGCGCAGGAAGAGCCTTTTACTTCCCGGCAAGGATCTCACCTCATATCTCCACACCGAATAGGTGCCTGATTGCCCAGCCGACCCAGAAACTGATTGTGGCAACGCCCAGTGATATGAAGGACATCTCTAAGAACCGGCCCCAGAAACTCAGCTTCTTGGCCGTTGTGATGTAGAAGGTGTAGGCCGAGATGATTAGTATCCCGGTCGCGATCATGGCCGCCATGGCGGTGAACACGTTGTCAAGGAGGAGGTATGGCAGGATGAGTAGGAGGACGGTGAGGACGTAGGCCGCGCCGGTGTAAGTGGCCGCCTTTAGGGAATTTTTCTCTCGATCCGTGGACTCCTCCCGGGAGGATAGGTAGCCGGAGGCGGCCATCGACATTGAGGCGGCGATCCCTGTGATTAGGCCTATCACGGCGATGATCCGGCCATTTCGGAGCGCCAGGGTCAAGCCGGCCAGTGCTCCCGTGAGTTCCACCAGTGCGTCGTTAAGGCCAAGCACCACGGAACTGGCGTACTCGATACGCTCCTCCTCGAGCATGTCGAGTATCTCCTCCTCGTGCTTTTGCTCGTCCAGGATAAGGGACTCGATGTCGGCGTACTGCGACTTTAGTTGCCCGTAAACTTCCTGGGCGAGTTCTTCGCCCCGTTCCATCATCTTGAGGCCGAAGGAGAGCCCTAAGATCCGCGAGATCGAGACGTACCAGAAAACCCGCAGGCGGTCCGGGTTTACGTCGCGGCCCGAGATCGAGCGCCAGTATGCGTAGTGATCGACTTCGTCACGGGCTATCCGCTCGAGGACCTTGTGGTTGTTTTGGTCGATGGTACTGGAGGCAAGCCTACGGTATATAGCGTGCTCCGTTATCTCGTTACCCTGGAGGGCCAGGATCGATTTCATGGTTTCTTTGTCTATATCAGGGGTCTCCTTTGGGACGAGTGACATAACTTGAAAGGGTTCTGTCGGTTGCATCCTTTAACAATTGATCGTCTGCCGGTCACTTTGCAAGAAGGGATGATATAACCATCTGTGCAAGTTGTCAATGAGAGAAGGATCACATGCAGGTTTGATTCATTGAATGCATATCTTTCGCTCATCATGCTAATCCAGCCTTGAGCCGGGTCATCTTTTCTATTAATCTTTGATAGAGGATCGACCCTCTCATCGCTTGCAGATACTTCAGAATTAGAGGATGGAGATGGGCGATCGTGATGTGATCAGAATATTGATGGTAACCTTCGAATTTCCACCTCAACCGGGGGGAATCGGGATGTACTCATACCAGACCGCGAGAAATCTTTCCCGCCTTGGTGCAAACGTAACGGTACTGGCTCACAGTTCTGCAGTTCCGAAACAGGAAATTGAAGAGTTCGATTCAGACCAGGGTTTTAGAGTAATCAGGTACAATCAGTACGGTAACAAGTTGCTAAGGATATTTCACAGGGTATTGCTAACCTGGAAGGTCGCTTCTTCAAAGCGATACGATGTGCTATTCATAACATACTCCGTAGCCGGCTTGCTTGGCTTACTGTTGAGCAGGATCTACAAAGTACCAAGTGCGATGATGGGGCATGGATCCGAGTTCGTGTCGAAGAACATCATAAAGAAGTACCTTACGGTCCTCGCTTTCAGGGGGGAGGTCAAGATCCCCATGCTGCGCGGGATAAGGGACCTCGCCCGATACTGTCTCGTCACCGAGGTAAACTGGGACCACGGCCTCCCGGAGAAGGGATCCCCGGAACTCGTTTACTCGGTGGTAAAGACCTACGGATTCATCCTGAAGGACCTGCTGGCCAGCGAGGTCACCGAGGAGGAGAAGAGGGAGTGCATCCACGGCTTCTGGATGGCCGAGGCGGTTCGGATCCTCGGCGAGGATCGCCCGAAACGGGTCGATTACCATGCTCCGATAGGGGAATGGCGCAGCATGTCGGAAGAAGCAGGGTTTAAGGTCGTGAACGTCAGCCCGACGATCACAGTCGGGGGGGATCCGATCGCCTTCGTCATGGAACTGGACGCGGGCCGATGATCGTGCACCGGAACCTTTTAAAGGAGCGCGCGGGCGGTCGTTCCGCGCGACCTTTCTTTCTCACTGTCCAATGTCGGGTTCCCGGCCTGAAAGGATAGCCCCGGCGGAATGCCCCGTTCTTTTGGTCAACGAATTGACGGGAGCCTCCGCAACCTCCATGATACAGCATGTCAGGGCTGTTGGACCCGGGAGCTGCCGTCGTCGATATCCGGCACGATGCCGACCGTGATGTAGTCGTTGCGGACCCGGGTGTCGGCCCCATAGGGGTTGGAGACCGTCAGGCTGACTGTGAACCTCCCTGATTCCGTGTAGGTATGGCTCGGGTTCTGCAGGGAGGAGGTCCCGTTGTCGCCGAAGTCCCAGGCCCATGAGGTGATGGAGCCGGAGGAGAGGTCTGTGAACTGAACGGTGAGGGGTCTGCCTCCGCTGGTGGGAGATCCGGAGAAGTCGGCGACGGGCGGAGGGGTCCCGCCCCCGACCAGTGAGAGGGAACCGTAGACGTTGATCCGCCCGTACCCAAAGACGTCATCGATCCCGCTGGAGCCGAGGTCGTCGGTCCCCTGTTTCAGTATGTTCTCGACCTCATCAGGGGTAAGTGTCGAGTCGGCCGACCAGATCAGGCCGATCAGCCCCGCGGTCAATGGTGTCGAGAAACTCGTCCCGCTCGCATAGACGTAACTGCTGTCATTGCCGGCATCCGTGGTAAGTACGTTCACGCCGGGGGCAACGAGGTCTACAAACGGGCCCCACGCCGAGAACCAGGCGCTTCCATCCCCCTCGTCGGTCGCACCTACGACGATCAGGTCGTCCGCGTCGCGGTTCCCGAAGTCGAGATATCTGCCGTCGTTGCCGGCGGCCCAGACGAGCAGACCCCCGATCGACTTGATGTAGGAGGCGGTAGTCAGGTTTGAGTTATCGTCGCAGCCGCTGTAACTGACGCTGGCGACCTTGTCCCCGCTCTCGATCGAGGTGCGGGCCGCGTGCTGGAGGTCGCTCAGCCAGGCGTTGCCGCTCGGGTCGTTCGTGACCCGGAGCATCCGGTGGCTCAGGTCCCAGCCAACGCCGGACACGCAAGTCGCGTTGTTCCCGTTGGCAGCTGCACACCCGGTTGTCTCAGTACCGTGTGGGTGGACCGGCGTGATGTCACCACCCTCCGATTCCCACAGGTGGTCCACGGCGTTGTATCCTTCGAGCCGATGTAGCAGCAGGTCCTCGTGTGTAGTCAGGACGCCCGTGTCGCATATCCCGATCCCTGTGGAAGGCCTGCCGGTTTCAATGTCCCACCCGTCGCAAGACTGCATCCGGTTGGCCTGGTGGTGCCACTGATTGTTGAAGAGGGGATCGTCAGGGCAGGCTACGGGATAGACGATCCAATTCGGCTCGACGTACTGGTAATATCCCGTTGCCATTAGCCGATCGGCCTCGATCTCTTCTGTTGAACCGGCAGGAACATAGAAAATATACTCGTCGGTCTCAGGGACATATTCATACAGGTCATAGTTGCTTAATAGGGACTGTGCCGCATCGGTAAAGGCCGCTATGCCGGATGCGGTCATTCCCCGGCTTGCCAGGATGCCAGGCTGGAGGGGCCGGGCGATGAGTGTGCCAGAGAATTCACGCACGCCGGGGATCTCGGTGAAATCGCCAGACGAGGCGAGACTGATTGAGGCCACAAGGGCCGTGCAGGCCAGCGAGACGAGGAACGGGTGGGGCGAGAGGGCCCATCCCGCGGCGGCTTTCACGCAAGCGGCAGAGCGGAACATCTGTTTTCACCTTCCGTTTATTAGGGTTCTTGCGGGCTATTTCCAGGGTTGCAATGAAAACGCCCTTATATCACAGGCCGAACCTTCTTGTCAACAAACGGCTTGTGGTTGTAGTTCCGCTTGACAACCAGCGGATATATGACCATATAGGTCATGAAACGTTCGGCGAGGAGCGAGCATGGCGATGGACCAGCAGGCGATGAGTATAAAATGCTGGGAAAACCACGGCGGGAGACGCGCGTCCCACGGGGTTTGGTCCCGGCCGCTCTTCCCCCTCCTCCTCGGGACTGCCCAGGTCCTGTTCTTGCCGTGCCTCCTTCCGGCCCTCAACCTCGAGCGGCTTTCCTCTACCAGCCTGTCCAACACCGAACTGCTCGATGTTGAATACTACCAGGGACATCTTTCGATACCTGCGGGCATAGGCGGGACCGTGATCGTGGACGTCCGGGACCCCTCGAACCCTGTCGAGGTCTCGAACTACTCCGACCCGCTCTGTCCCTACGGCAGGTTCTACAACACCTTCTTCGGGGGCGGCGAAGGACGTCCGCGTTAGAAACGGTTACGCCTTCCTCGCGGTAGGGGAGGCAGGCGTGGTGATGCTCGACGTCTCGGATCCCACCTCGCCCGCGCTCGCGGCGTCCTATAACACGAGCGGGAACGCCTCCCATCTGGGGGTCAGCGACAGCCTGGTCGCGGTCGCTGACTGGGACGATGTGGAGATCCTGAACTACCGGTCGGGGCACTCCATGGAACTCGTGGGACGCAAGAAGACGGGGGGACGGGTGATGGGGGTCGAGATCGAGGGGGAGATCGTCTACGTCGCCGAGTGGAGCAAGTTACAGGTCTACCGGTTCGGCCAAGTGGCTGGGGCGGACATGGACCTGGATATAGTGGACATCAACTTCCCAAGGACGGAGATCGGAGAGTCCTTCGACACGACGATCACGGTCTCGAGCGTCGGGACGGAGCCACTTCGGATCGACTCGATCACGGTCGGCCTGGACGACTTCACGACCGACCTCAACACACCCGCCGAGGTACCGGCGGGAACCGACCTCCCGGTAACCATCACCTACGCTCCGACCGTCGATCCTGCCGGCCAGCAGCGGATGCGCCTCTACTCGAACGATACGGACGACCTCGTCTTCCCCATCGACCTTCTCGGCGACAACCCTGACCTCCACGTGGGGGACCCCGCTCCAGACTTTACCCTGCCCATACTCGACGATGGATCCTTCACCCTCTCCGATCACCGTGGCAGCGTAGTGGTCCTGACCTTCTTCGCCTCCTGGTGACCCGTGTGCGCTCCGCAGTTGGCGGATATAGAGGATGGGATCTGGGCCGCATACCGCGACCAGGGCCTCCTCCTATACGGGGTGAACAACGAGAACCCCACGATCCTACGGAACTTCATCGACCAGGTGGGAATCACCTTCCCCGTGATCAGGGGCACGCCTGAAGGATACACGATCCTGGGCGGGCAGTCCCCCTTTCCCCGCGATTACATCATAGACCCGGACGGGATCGTCCAGTACGCCGCGACGGAGTACCGCCCGACGGAGATATCCGCTATCATCGAGCGGTACCTCCCCACAGGGGTCGGTGGTGGAGGTAAGGGAAAGGTGCCGGGTCCAGGACTTCCTCGGGGATTCGCCCTCCGGCAGAACTATCCCAACCCATTCAATCCATCGACCGTGATCAGGTACGACCTCGACCCTGCAGGTGGAGCAGTGGAGGTGGATCTTTCCGTGTTCACCGTGCGTGGCAGGCGAGTCCGAACGCTCGTCTCGGGGAGGGTGGAGCCCGGACCACACGAGGTGACGTGGGATGGCAGGGACGGAAGGGCTCTCGATCTCCCATCGGGGGTCTACCTCTACCGGCTCGAGACCCCTCGCGGCGCATCCGTCAGGAAGATGCTACTGGTGAAGTGACGGGGACCGTGCCTCGACATTCTTCGATTCATGCCGTTACCGGCCGATTGTCGTCGATCGTCGGGACCCGCCCCCCGTTCTGTGCTCGTGGCCTAAATTAAAATGACTTTAATCGCACTTGCGTTCGTTTCGATCCCGTCCCTTGCCGAGACCCCCCATGCAAAGTCTTGAGTGTAGTACGAGCCCGTGGGGCCCATACCGGGGGCTATATCCTCCCGATTGAATATGAGGAAGTTGGCAACGTCCGGGTTGGCGCCCAGGTATCCGTCTGCAAGGTAGATATTGCCGGTCTCCATCCACGTAAGAACAAAACGATGACGAGTAAAGCGCCCTGTCAATCAGCACGAGGGAGTCCGGGGGAATGGGCCAGTGGAATTGAATCGGTGAGTCAAAATGTGTCCCACCCCAAACACCCGAGAGAAGGGCCTTGGGATAAGAATGGTGTCCTTGTCCCGGGAGCATGGAACCTGCGCGGGCCTTTCCCGCACCCTGCCCGGCAAGGAGCGCCATGACAACGATAACTATCCCTGCCGTCGTCCTATGGTTGCGTCTTTTCATGGTTCAAACCTCCGTTATTGCCTTTGCACCCCGCATTTTTGATTTCATGCAGGGCATACTCTTCAGTCATTAGTCCAACCACGCTTTCGTCCGGTTATACAACTTATCATGACGATTTGTTAAAATTATCGGGTGAAAAAGTTACTTTCTTCCTCCAAGGGCGTGTATGGAGAAAATGACTCGCTTATCCCTTTCAAATGCTTCTCCTATAGATTACTATTATAAGGCTATGAGTGAAGGGACTAATAGAGGCTTAGAAGAGGCCACCGGAGATGGGGAACGCCCCCTGGACTTCATCCGTGCCATAATCGCGGAGGACAACCGGGCGGGCAAGTACGGCGGACGTGTCGTGACACGGTTCCCCCCCGAGCCCAATGGATACCTCCACATAGGGCACGCCAAGTCGATCTGCCTCAATTTCGGGATCGCCGCGGAGCACGATGGGGGCAGGTGTCACCTACGTTTCGACGACACCAACCCCGGGAAGGAGGAGGAAGAGTACGTAGAGTCGATAAAGAAGGACGTCAGGTGGCTCGGCTTCGACTGGGGCGAGCACCTCTACTTTGCCTCCGACTATTTCGACAGGCTGCACGACTACGCCGTGCGCCTGATCGAGATGGGCAGGGCCTACGTCTGCGACCTTAGCGCCGAGGAGATCCGGGAGTACCGGGGTACGCTCACTGAGCCCGGGCGGGAGAGTCCCTCCCGCAACCGGTCGGTTGAGGAGAACCTGGACCTCTTTGAGCGGATGCGAGCCGGGGAGTTCCCGGACGGATCCAGGGTGCTCCGCGCCAAGATCGACATGGCGTCCCCGAACATCAACATGCGGGACCCGACGATATACCGGATACGGCGTGAGAGGCATCACCGCACGGGTGACAGGTGGTGCATCTACCCAATGTACGACTTCACGCACTGCCTCTCGGACTCGATCGAGGGGATAACCCATTCCCTCTGCACACTGGAGTTCGAGAACAACAGGCCTCTCTACGACTGGTTCCTCGATCAACTCGATGTCTATCACCCCCAGCAGATCGAGTTCGCCCGGCTCAATCTATCGTACACGGTGCTAAGCAAGCGTAAGCTGCTTAGGCTCGTGGAGGAAGGACACGTCTCGGGCTGGGACGACCCGAGGATGCCGACCCTGTCGGGGATGCGACGGCGGGGATATCCGCCGGAGGCCATCCGGAGATTCTGTGACAGGATAGGTGTCGCAAAGGTGGAGAGCACGATAGATATCGCACTGCTCGAGCACTGTGTACGCGATGTCCTGAACCGTACGGCCCCGCGCGTGATGGCGGTCCTGCGCCCCCTCAGGGTCGTGATCGACAACTACCCGGAGGGTGGGATTGAAGAGATGGAGGCGGTAAACAACCCCGAGGACCCGGGCGCTGGGACCAGGAGGCTCCCCTTTTCGAGGGAGATCTTCATAGAACGGGACGACTTCAAGGAGGATCCGCCGCCAAGGTACTTCCGCCTGGCGCCAGGGCGCGAGGTGAGGCTCAAGCATGCCTATTATATTACCTGCAATCGCGTGGTGAAGGACCCGGACACGGGGGAGGTGGTGGAATTGCACTGCACTTATGACCCGGAATCCCGTGGCGGCACGACCCCTGACGGCAGGAAGGTGAGAGGGACCTTGCACTGGGTCTCGGCCGGTCATGCCGTTGACGCCGAAGTGCGCCTCTACAACCACCTGTTCAACAAACCGGACCCGGAGGATGTCGAGGAGGGGGAGGACTTCACCTCGAACCTGAACCCCGATTCGCTTGAAGTCCTGACGGGTTGCAAGGTCGAGCCGATGCTCGGGGGGATGGCCCGCGGAGATCGCTTCCAGTTCCTCAGGCAGGGCTACTTTTGCGTGGACCCAGACTCGAGGCCAGGAAGGCCCGTCTTCAACCGGACCGTTGCCCTGCGCGACACGTGGGCGAGGATAGAGAAGGCTCATGGAAGGGGGCTGAGGTGACGGGCTTGCCGGTCTTAGCCGAGACCCATGGGGTAACTATCGGCTGCGGCGCTACCCTACACGTGGGGATGAAGCCACGCGGAGACTTCCCATTAGGGCTCGACCGGTGCCATCGTGGCTATCTGGGCCAGGCAGCCGCTTCAGGGTCCCGTCGTGAAGGTAAGGTCTCCCGTACTGGTCGTGTTGCCGGCGGGGTCCATTATCGTCACCATGTAGTGGTAGGTCGTTGCCGGAGACAGCCCGGTGATGATTCTCTCATCTTCTACGTGGAAGACGGTCCCGTAGTCCTCGATGTTCCCGTATCCGCTGTCCTCACCCCAGTAGACCCTGCTCACGAACAAGTCGGGTTGCGAGGGGCCGGTCTCGATCGATATGGAGATCACGCGGCTGGTATCTGAACCTGAGTCAGGGGCCGTGTCCTGGACCATGGGGAAGGGGGGAGGAAGGCTGTCGAGGTCGGGCCACTTGGTGGCGTTGGGAGCGTAGAGCGGGTCGCCTATGGCGTAGTCTCTCCAGCCGAGGGTAGGGTTCGAGGCGAAGGATGCCTCTGCGAAATTGTAACCGTTCAGGATGTAGTAGAGCAGCACTTCGGGCCTGTAGTGACCGTTGAGGTAGGGCTCGCTCGTGACGCCGGCGCCGGCCGTGAGACCCCGGTAGAACGCCTGGCTCAGGAAGGAGGTAGTGCTCTGCGGCCTCCTGATACCTGCGCCTGAATTCGAGTTGAGGTCGCAGGCCACGGCGCCCACCAGCCACTCCCAGACGTCCAGATACTGCTGGTAGTTGTACCAACCCTCGTACCACATGGCCGAGGGTGCCGTCTCGGCGCTCGATCCGTCCTGGAAAGTAGCGCCCGGCTCGCCTATCTCCGTGGCGTTGTACTCCCACCTAAGTGTCCAGCCGCCGTCTTCAACGAAGAATTTCCCGTAAGCCATGGAAGAGTCGGCGCTCGCGTATGTCCCGTAACCGAAGGGATAGCCGAAGAGATCGTCGTCCGAATAATAACCGTAGCGGGTGTCGACGTAGCCGTAACCGTTGTAATAGCCTGGGGATGGATAGATGTACTTCTCGCCGTAAAGGGCCCGGTCTATCAGTTCTCGGGCCCAACGCACGTCATCCCCCTCGAGCCTGGTGACGCAGTAGATGTCATCGCCGCGGAAGGTGTATGAGTGGTCGAAGTGGCCTTTGTCCGGACCCACGGTGGGACTGTGCTCACAGTACGGGTTGGCCCACCACATGCCAGGCATCGAGGGCCTGTCCCGGTCACCGATGGAGAATGGAGCGGCTATGGCCCCGTCGAGTGCCCTCTGTCCGTATGGATAGTAGTCGCTTACGTCGACTGTGATCGGCACGCCGTAGCATACCACCAGGTAATAGAAACGCTTGGTCCCGCCCTGGAGGAGCCTGTCCCTCAAAGGGGAAACCACCTCGTCGAAGAACCTGGTCCACTCGTTCGAATTGTAACCTTCTGAGGTCTTGCAGTGCAGCGGAAGGAGGTTCTGGGGTGGTATGCCCCTCTTCTCCACGTAGTATAGCGCCAGTTCCTCTGAGTCGCCCGTGCCGTCGCCATCCTCGTCCGGGTAATCCGCGTTGTATATGACGAGGGTCTTGATGGCCGCAGGGTCGATGAAATCGGCAGAACTCGCTCTGATCTCCTGCGCGTGCAGCGTCGCGGCTGAGAGCATTATGAAGAGTGCCGCGGGGACGGTAAGACTCGCGAGCAAGCCTCCCGCGGGATATTTCATCCCTCGCGCTACAATTCTGTGCAATGTTTTTCCTGATAGGGACTTGCCCCTTTTCATATCATAAGCCTCCTGGATTTGCGGAGTTGCGCGTGCTTTCAGGATTAGAATCGGAGAAAGAGGACCCTCCTGACACCGTGTGATGATAACACATGGGGCCTGCCCCTGTCAATTGGTGGTATAACTGGCTGCCAAGCAGGGCTGGAAATGTTCCGGCCCGTTTTCGCGCCCTGGAATGCCATGTATAAAAAGCATGCCTTGCTTCATGGAGCCTTATTTGACGACGCTGTATCTCGATGATGAATTATCTTGGATAGAGATGGAATAGATATTGGCTCGTGGGAAATATATTGCTTGGTCCGAGGGAGGCCCCATTATCTTTGAATTTTACCATTCATCCATTTAGATTATAACCACTTAGGCTTGATGAATATGCTTGAGCCGGTCGATGTGAAACAAGAGCACTATAGTAATAGTATATGAGCACGGTCTCGGGACTTTTCAGCATCTACGACGATTCCCCCGCCTGCCTGGTGAGGGATGACGAACTCGTTGCCTTCATCGAGGGAGAAGAGCTGCTTTGCCTGAAGAATCCACTGCGCGTCTTTCCGGTTCGAGCCGTGAAGTTCCGCCTCCAGGAGGCGGCTGTCACGCTCGGTGAGGTCTATTCGATTTTATGTCCGTGGAATAGGGGGAAATACTTGGTTGACTCCTCCTTGACGCTCCCCGGTCCACAACGTTACGGAGGACGATATACCAGCCGCCGGATGATCTGGACGCTTCCATGGATGGGCCTTGCCCCCGGGAGGAGTAGGCCAGGCGCGGATTTTAACGGCGAGACATTCGGCTCTTGCTTGGTCAGCCCCCTCGCGAACGTTGTCCCCCAACTCTTCGAATCGCTTGCGGGCTTCATTTTCGCTGGAGATGTCGAGAGCCCCTTCCTTGATATTTTTAAGGCCTCCGGAGAAGCGGGCTCGATCCGGCCGTGTTGAGCGGAGTGGAGAGGAAAGAGGACCAGATGGAAACTTATCGTATGAGATCGAAGCCCTTAAAGGCATTGCTGTTCTATGTCCTGCTCACTCTCCTTTTTCTCTACCCGATACCGTTCGAACTTGGCAGGGTCGTGTCCATCGCACCCGATACCTTCCTTAATCTCTGGAACTTCTGGTGGGTCAAGAAGGCCCTACTCGACCTCCACACGTCCCCTTATTTTACCGATTACATATTCTATCCCACGGGGACCTCCCTCGTGTTCCAGACCTTCTCTCCATATAATGCACTGCTGGCCATACCGCTGCAGGGAATATGGAACAGGATCGTCGCCTATAACCTGCTCTACCTCTCATCCTTTCCACTTGCCGCCCTGGGGGGGTATCTCCTGGCGTTCCACCTTGTAAGGGACAGGCTCGCCGCCCTGCTGGCCGGCTTCATCTTTGCCTTCTCTCCCTACCACTTCTCGCGGGCCATGCAGGTCAATATCTTCAGCATCCAATGGATCCCGTTCTACTGCCTCTTCCTGATCAAGTTGCGGGAAAGGCCTGGCTGGAGGTATGCCCTCATGGCGGCCCTATTCCTGTTGTTGACCGCGTTATGTTCCTGGTATTATATGGTCTATCTCTTTCTGTTCACGGCGCTCTATCTCATCTTCTACGCTGTAAGAGAGCCTCGTTCGATTCTGAAACCACGGTTCTGCCTCTTCATGTTCCTTTCATTCTCCATCTTCGCAATCGCGATCGCCCCTCTCGTGCTTCCGCTACTCAGGGAGGTATCGGCCGGTGAAACATACCTCTACAGGTCCGTACGGGGGGAAACAGACCTCCTTGGGATTACGGCACTGAAGGGTTATTTCTATTTCTGGCCGGTTTTCCTCGGCTATACCGCCCTGTCGCTCTCTATCTACTCAGCCTGCCTACTGCGAGGGCGCGGAGTACGTTTCTGGGTCATCCTCGCCATCTTTGCCTTCATCATGTGTCTTGGTCCACACCTGGTCATATTCAGAAAGGAGTTCCCGGGGATTCCCCTGCCTTTCGCCCTGATGCACAGGGTCCCCATCTTGCAGGCGGCTCGGATCCCGTATCGATTCCTGGTCCTGCTGATGCTGTCCCTCGCCGTCCTTTCAGCCTATGCCGTCGGGAACCTCCGCCGGAAGGCGCGGGACATCCGGGGCCCGGGGAAAGGTGTTCGCGGGGCGGCGCCCTTTATCCTCTTCATCATCGCCGGGATCGAGTTCCTCGTCATACCCAGGCCCACGTTCTCGCCGGAGGTCCCCCCATTCTACCGAGACCTCGCGCATGAGAGCGGGGACTTTGCGATCGTATCCCTGCCCTTCAAGGACCGTGGATGGGATCTCTATTATCAGACGGTTCACGAAAAAAAATGCACGTGGGCCTACACCACGAGGACCAACCCGGCGGCCATGAACTATCTTGCATCCACCCCACCATTCGACCTTTTCCTCCATCCGGACCGAATAGTGGTAGGGAAGATAACACCGGAAGAGGTTCGTTCTTACCGAGAGACCCTCGAGAGTTTGCATGTCCATTATGTCCTGATCAACAAGCCAAGACGTTACGGCCACCCGCGGAGAATTGGTCGCCCGGGCTCTGTCCTGAACATGATTCGCGTTGGAATCACGCCCTATTTTCTGAACACGAACCTTCACACCCTGCTGGTGGAAATCGAGGAGATGCGGAGTGACATAAGGACAACGGACGAGGAGATGAACAGGTTCCGGGACCTGCTTCACCTCATGCTCGGGGAGGTCTATTACGAGGACAGCGATGTCATCGTCTATCGGGTTGGAGGGGTTTGATGCCGGTGAGGTTTCAACCCGGTGAAATTTCGCCGCTGCAGGCCCCCGGGAATGCCACCGATTGCCGTTGTCCGCGATCCCTATCCATGGAGCGAGGGTGCTGGGTGGCGATCATCTCCACCCAAGCGTCACGAGGAGGAGGGCTCTGCGGACGCCGTTGATCCATTGATCGCCTCGGCCACTATGTAGCGGGGGCGAGCCTTTACCTCGTCATAGATCTTGGCGAGATAGATCCCGATGATTCCCAGGCTGATCATCAAAAGGCTCCCTATGATCAGTTGCAGGAGAATGACAGTCGTGAAACCGGTGACGGCCTGTCCCGTGATCTTCATATAAAGTGCCTTGCTGCCGAGATACAAGGCAAACAGGAGGAAAAACCCCCCGAACAGCGTGATAACCTGCAGCATGATCGATGAGAACCCCGACACGGCGTTGATGGCGAGCTTGATCAGGAGGAACAATGACCACCTCGACTCACCCCCCCTGCGTTCCTGGACCGAGAACGGGAGTTGCACTCGCTTGAAGCCCAGCCAGGCTACCATCCCTCGAAAGAAGAGGTTCCGCTCCTTCATGGCGAGCCATGCGTTGACCACGCGTCGATCCATGAGTTTATAATCCGAGGCGCCCCTGAGGTCATAGCCAGACAACCTGCTCAACAGCAAGTAGAATATCCTGGATCCGATCTTGTTGACAAGGGACTCCGGCCCCCGGCTTTCCTTCACTGCTTCCACGACATCCACTCCCGAATCGCGCCAGCAACGCACCATCTCCGGTATGAGTTCCGGTGGGTGCTGAAGGTCGCCATCGATAAGTATGACCGCTCGGCCCCTGGCGATCTCCAGGCCGGCGGAGATGGCGGCCTCCTTACCGAAATTTCTGCTCAGTCGCAATGCCCTGAGCATCGGTAGGTTCTTTGATTCCTCTTCGATGATCTGCCATGTATCGTCCTCAGAACCATCGTCGACCAGGATCATTTCATAAGCCTCATCCAATCCTTCCACGTTGCGCTTTACTGCGGAGAGAACCTCTTTCAGGTGATAGCCTTCTCCATAGACCGGAATGATCACGGAGAGGACTGGATGATCATGGATTGATCCGCTCATTGAGAATACTCCTTGGTTCTATTACTGTTCGGCAGGCAATTCGATCCATTCATCCATGCAAGATTCGACCCCGTAGGGGATATAACCCGCGACATTGGGCCTCCGTCAGCCTGGCCCGCCAATCAATATTCTCTTAGGAAGCGGAGTATCTTCCCTGCAAAGGCCTGGAGCAAGGTTTGATTTGGGACCTTTGCTACGCCGTGCATCTTCCTCTGCTCCTCAAGAACTTGAAAGTCAAGATCAAGGGGTTTTATACGATACAAGAACCTCATTTAGTGGCTCCCCCGATATGGAACAAGACCTCGCAGGAGTCGAGAGTCCTCATTCTCATCCCTTCCAGGTCGGCAGAGACCGCCAGCAGGGGGTTCTGGCTCGTATTGATCGGACCAATGAAGGCTGCCGGGCCCCCGATGTCGTGTCGCGTCCGTCCCCGAAAGCCCCGAGGAGCAAGCAGGCACATCAACCCCCATTTCATATAATTCACGACGAGCCAGGGGCGTCTTTTTTCTGGGATTCCCTCCATCTGAGAGGTTCAGGTGAACAGCGGCCCTGGCCTCCAATTCCGCATGTCCTGCCGCGCTTTCTTTTACAGCCCCACCTCCAGGCCATTGGCCAGTATGCTTAAACTGGCTATCAGTCAGTCATTCCGGGCATAGAGTATGACCCGGCTTACACTGGATAGCGCACCCAGATCATCCGAGTGTAAGATTGACTTCAAATCCCTTTCATTCCTTATCCGATCATAAAATGGGAGATTGCCATAATGATAAATATTTGGCAATGAAACTGCAGGATCTCTCTCTTTCACCCGGATCTGATGATATCATAGAAATGGGGGTCTTGTCAATAGAGATGGTAAGTGGTGTCCGACCATTTTTCGATAGTCAATTGCAAGGTGTTTCTTTCAACACAAGTCGCGGTTGACAAGAAGGTGGGGAATGTGGTATCATGAAGTCCCTTATTGATTGGCTCGGGCTTGGAGCCCGATGAGCCCGGTTAGGTATCTTCTAAATAATCAGGAGGTTAAAACGATGGTATCGACTTGTAAGCGCGGCATTGTGATCGGACTTGGCCTCTTTCTCGTTGGCACGTTGGGCGCCGGCGTCCGTGCGGCCGGGCGCTCGTTCGCCGGGACAGTGAACCTGTCCACTGCCTCGCCATACCTGCCTGCCCCCAAGGGGAGTCGTAGTCTCTCCTACATTGAATCGTCCACAGGGCTCGACCAGGCACGATGGGACGAGGGACAGACCGAGGTCGAGATGGCCGATGTGGACCTGGACGGCCGTGTCGACCTGGTTTCGATCGGGGACCACGGCTCGCCATACGTCAACTCGGACGAACACGGGGTCATGGTCTACTTCGGGGACGGAAGCGGTGGGTGGCAGCCTTTCATGAACGGTAACTTCGGCTACGGGGGGATAGCTGTCGGGGACGTCAACGGCGACGGACTGCCCGACGTGGGCTACGCGATGCACCACAACTATTCCGGCAGCGACTTCGGCAACCAGTTGATAGAGGTCGCGCTCGGAGACGGTACCGGCATGAACTGGACTCCCTGGGATGACGACCTAGCAAGCCAGGGAGAGAGTTGGGGGATGTTCGCAACCGACTTCGGCGACGTGGACAACGATGGCGACCTTGACATCGCCGCCACCTCGTTCGGATACGGGAACCCGCTGATGGTCTACCTCAATAACGGCGACGGGACCTGGACCTTTTCAACCTCCCTGTCCGGCGGGAACACCGACGAGATAGTATGCTTCGGTGACATCAACCGGGACGGGAACCTCGATATCGCCACCTCGTACGAGGACGGATCGGTATTCTTCGGGACCGGCGACGGGCAGTTCTATGACGCCGAATACAATCTCCCCCCGGGCGGATCATTCGGCTACGAAGGGCTCTCTCTGGGGGACGTCGACAATGACGGCGGGATGGACCTCGCATACGTCTCGGGGGGTATCCAGGTCTGGGCATTTGACGAGGTCGACACCCTCTGGGTCGACCTCTCCGGGGACCTCTCCACACACGGTGGATACGAGTTGACCCAGTTGTGCGACATGGATGGGGATGGATTCTGCGACGTGGTCGCCGCCGGCAACGGCCTGGTCACAGTGTGGACGGGTGATGGAGCGGGGAACTGGACCCAGGCGGCGAGTTACACGAACTCGCACGACTCGAACAGCCCATTCGAGGCCTTCCGGACTGGGGGCGACGTCGACCACAACGGCCGGCCCGACATCGTCGAAGTGACCGAGGAGGGGGGCGTGTTCAATTCCCGCAACCACCTGAGGTTCTACAAGGAGACCTCAGCGGCGCAGGCCCTCTCGATCCAGCCCACCTTCCCGAAGGGGGGAGAGGTCCTCGCATCGGGGTCGACCAGGTTCACGGACTGGCTCTCTGGTGTCCCGGGCGGGGCTGCCTCCCGCGTCCGGGTGGAACTCTCCACCACCGGTGCCTCGGGTCCCTGGGCGACGGTCGGGGATTCGCTCCCCAACAACGGGCGTCTCCAGTGGGCCGTCCCGGCGGGCCTGACCTCCGTCGACTGCTACATGAGGTATACCGTGCGAACGCCCCAGGACAGCGCTGTGGCGGTTACACCGGCCCCCTTCACGATCACGGACGGGCCGAGGGACGTCCAGGTCACGCTGGACCCGGTTGACCCGCCGATCGTGATCCCTTCGGGCGGAGGTTCATTTGATTATGTCGCCCACATCGTCAACAACGAGACGGCCAGCCAGTCCTTCCAGGCCTGGGTGATGGTCACCCTGCCGAACGGGGAGTCGTGGGGTCCCCTCATCGGGCCGATCACCCTGAGCCTGCCGGCAGGCGGCTCTGTGGACCGGACGCGGACGGAGTATGTCCCCGGCGGCGCGCCCTACGGCACCTACGTCTACCGCGCCTACGTGGGTGTCTATCCCAACGACGCCTGGAGCGGGGACGGCTTCGTTTTCACGAAGACACCCTGAGGGTGGTCTTTCACCCGGTTAGGCATCCGAGGTCGCCGACACGCTTATTATCATCCTGGGCAATAGCTGCACGAACCAGGTGATGGCGGGCTTGCAATTGCCGGAGGGTACTCATCCTCATCCGGTTGTTGATCCTCCTGGCGTCAATCCTTGCCCTTTGCAGTGGGGCTTTTAGCATCCGTGAGGATGTATGCCTTCTTGATGCTGTCGAGTTTAGGGAAGTCCGAGGTCAGGTATTCATTCCCCCTGCTCTGGATCATGCCCTGGTCGGGTCCACTGCCCCGAGGTGCCCCTTCACCGTATCCGGAATAGAGTTTGTCGACGACCGACATCCCTTTCACCACCTTCCCGAAGGGAGAAAACCCCATCTGATCGAGGCGGGAGTTGTCTCTGTAGTTGATGAACAACTGGGTCGTGCGCGTGTTTGGCCCAGCCATGGCGTAACTGACGTAACTCCGCTTATTGCTCTCTTTCACGGGGTCGTCCTTGATATTGGCATCCTGCCAGAGTTTCGATATCTCGGGATTTCCATTGATTCCGAACTGGGCCATGAAACCGCTTATAACGCGGAAGAAGCGGCATCCGTCATAGAATCCGTTTTTGACCAGGTTGTAGAATCGATCGGCTCCGAGGGGTGCCCATTCCCGGTGTACCTCGATGACGAAATCACCCTTGCTGGTCTCGAATTTCGCCTGGAATACATCGGGGGCAGTCTGGTTCATTTCAGGGCTCTTTGGATCGAGGAGCGGAGAAGTCTCAGTTTTTCCTTCCCCGGCACGAGAGGCAGTAGCCAGGATAATGCTCAGGAAAAGCAGCATGCTGAGAGTCTTTAGCATCGGTTACCTCCTTTGTTTTGAAATCCCACGTTTTCCGGTCTCCAGATAATATCCTTCATCTGGAGAATTGTCAATCGAAAGATTCGAATCACTTGAAATGTAGCCGGTTTATTTACGTGTCCATGATTGGACGTCCCAGACGGTACAAAGGCCTTTGAGATGTACTTCCCTGAAAACGTTGTGAGTTACCGCGCCTTCCGCTTCGTTTACGACATGGAGGCGGTGACGCGAGCCGTGGACTCGCTGGGGGTATACGACTTCGGTGAGCCCGGGAACGAGACCGGCGTGTCTATCGCCATTGAGGCCGCAGCCGGATCGGGCGATCTGACGGTTCATCGCGCGAGCGCGGGTGTCTCTTGGTACTTCACCTCGCGGCGGGATTCCCTGGGGTGCTCGAACAGCTGAAGGTGCCTGGCTGCCAGGGAGAAGATGCAAACACCGTAAGAAACGAGGTTTAGCGTAATCACCATCTCTTTCCACGACGGGATGTATACGTAGCTGGATGCGGGGATAAGGCTGAACCAGGCCACGTTCAGCCTGTTAAGAATCACTCCCAGGACTACGCAGGCGGAGGCGAAAAACAAGGCTCGCTGCGATTCCCGGTTTCGAGGATAAAGGAGGATATAAACGGGTAACACGAAGAAAGCCATCTCAATTACAAACGTGAGGCCCTGGAAAGGATAACTGAATATATAGACCCAGGCGTTGTGCACTGTGAGATCGATTACCCGAAGAAAGAGAAATATGATGAGCAGGGGTGAGATCACCCTGGAGAGCGAGACAAGGACCGATGGTCGTGGCCCCTTTCCGAGTAACCGAAGGCAAAGCAATGATACTACTACGATCATCGCCATCCCTCCCGCTATGGCGCTGATGAAGAAGAATAGCGGGAGGAGGGGGGAATACCAGAGCGGCAGGATCTTCTCGGGGACGATGAGAAAAAGGCTCCCGAGCGACGATTGGTGGAGCGTGGACAATATGACCCCTGCCATTACGCTTGGTATCGTTATCAAATGGATCGAGCGCGCAACACGGTTCCATCCCAGTCGTTCTAATAATATCGGTGAGAATTCTACGGTCAGTACGATGGTGTACAGGGAGATGCACCAGAAGACCTCGAAGAGGACGGAATAGTGCTGCCAGTTTACGAAGGGACTCCAGAAGTTCAATGGCCTGCCTATATCTATGAGAAGGCTCACCAGTCCGAGGAGGGTGTAGCCCAAGTAGGCAATGAGAACGGCCGTTCGCAATATGGGGTAGAATACACGGATACGAAACACATAGACGAGGCCGGCCGTTACGAACCCCCCGGCACCGAGAGCAACGCCATAGAGGACGTTGAACTTCCATAGCCCCCATGGGAAGGTATCTGATAAATGGGTGACGGATCCCAGTCCTTCAGTCCATCGTGAAACGAGCAAGATACCACCCGTGGTCCATAGGACGGGCAGGAAAAGCCACCAGAAGATGACGCGCGTCCTCCATCCCGGGAGTTTTTTACCTGACAGGAGCCAGCAGACGATGATTGCCAGCAGGGCCATTATGAGGCCGATTGTGACGTACAGAATGGGGGATGCTTGCCCCACATCATCTAACATGGCGCCTCTCTCCTCCTGATCCACAGCCCTCCGGCGAGCATTAACCCTACACCGATAATCACGAGCGGGACCTTGGCGAGGACCTTCCACGTCAAGGATGGCAGGGCGTAACCCGGTAAGTCAGTCCGGAAGCCAAGGTTATCCATCGAGACGTTGGAGAGATAAATCCATGATGTGCCTCCCACAACGTTGTCACCGTAAATAGACATGTACCGGTCAGGTCTCGATGAGAATCGCGCCTTCGCTTCCTCGTTAATCTCGGATCGTTTCCCGAATTTGAGCGTGCCGGTGGGGCAGGCATCTACACAAGCAGGGGAAAGGCCGGAGGAGGTCCGGTCATGGCAGAAATCACACTTCCCGATCCTTGCATAATGCCCTGAACGCCATTCGAACCGTGGAATATTGAACGGACATGCGAGCATACAATAACGACAGCCGATGCATCGTTCTTCCCTGTAAATCACGGCGCCGCTACTGGTCTTATGAAGGGCGCCCACCGGGCATGCAGCCGCACATGCCGGCTCGAGGCAGTGCATGCATTGTTTCTTCACAGGGACAATCCTTGAGGTGCCCCCTTCTTCAACGCTGCACTGATCGACGAAGGTCTTGGTCTTGAAAGTGAGTTTCTCTTCGGCCGGCTCGAACCCGAATCCCGTTCTCGATGGCCTGAGTGGGGGATTACCCCAGCGAGTAAGGCAGGCACTCTCACAGGCGCGGCACCCGATACAGCGGGGCAGATCAACGAGGACTCCCAGCCGGACGCTGTCCCCGTGACTGGAGGGATAGGCCCGAACCTGTCGTGCCCCGAGTAGTCCGAATAGGCATCCGCTCAGGGTGCTTTGAAGAAAGGCTCGCCGGGATAGCCCTTGACCGGATGAGGAAGCATCCCGGGTATTCATCTTATCTCGTTGCCCCCTTATGACGGCTCCTCTGAACTCGATGATTGCCGCTTACGCTTCTGAAAAAACAACAGGAACGCCGACCCAGAGAAAGCGCCGATGACAAAGGTGATTATCACGATCCAAGGAAGGACGCGCTTGTTCGCGTCCAGGCTTTTCTTGAGGTTCTCGGTCTGCTCAGTCAGTGCCTTGGCGCGATTCGCCAGTTTTTCTGTGTCCACTCCTTCCAGTTGAGTGACTTCATGTGTCAGGGACGGTATTTCGTGTCCACTATGCACCATCTCGCGGTGGCAATTGGCACATGGTTTAGCCTCGACGGTGAAAATGTGGTTTGGCGCACCGGTACCCCTGAACCTCTGAAAGACTTCCTCGGGCTTTGGCATGTGGCAGGTTATGCAGGTAAGCCCCTTGATACCATGTGACGAGTGAACGAAGTCATCGAGGCGTTTTGGATGACAGGTCCCGCACAACTCGTCGGGGTCCTTGGGGCTGCCTTTTCGGAGTTTATTCTGGTGCATCTTGTGGCAATCAAAGCATTGGATGTTATTCTGGGCATGGGCACTAACACGCCACTGCCCCCATGTGTATCCATGGCAGGATCTACAGACATCCGAGGTGACGGGGATTACCATCTTGGCCTTCTGGGGATGGTCCGGGTTGTCGGGACCGTGACAGTCTTGACAGGAAACAGAATGTTCGGTCACGATCCCTGTCTTGGCATCATATGTTCCGCGATGGCAGACAAGGCACTCCTCCTTCTTGCCTTGTTTCTCCCACTCCTTCATGAAGGCCGCATTCATAGACTTTGCGTGAACTGAAAAACTCCACTGGTATTCCTCCGCTTCATGGCATAACTCGCACGGCTCCGGCGCGGATATCTGGGTTTCGACATCGGGGGGGTTAGAGGTGAAAGCCATCAGGCCGCCAGCCAGCCAGCAAGCAATGAAAGTTTGCCTGCTTGCGGATGAAACTAACTTTCGGATCATGGAGCAAAACTCGTAACCCCCTTGCCGGTTGTTCCCATTCATGGCGCTCATTTTTCCACCGGTCCTCTCGTCTCTTTGGGTCGCGGCAATCTATTCGGTGAATTGGCGGTTTAAATCGGGCTCGCAGTGGATGTGACTGGTGAATTTCATAGCAGGCTCCTGTTGTTATGGGGGGATGAAAGTGGCATCCTGGTGGGGTGGTTTCGTTACATACGGGAAGCAATTCTTATGCCAGGTGCCGGGCCCGGCCCGGATATCGTGGCGGCGAGCGATGACTTGTAGTGCCTTTAGCAATAACGAGTTGGGATGGGGCGGGGAACCCCGGGCTGTTTTCAACACACGGGTGTGGATGGAGCGGGGCAGGGGATGGGGAAAAGTCCCCAATGGCGGGGAAAATTCCCGGTACGCGCCGTGGTCATGAGGGAGTTGAATCATATATTCGAGTGATTCAAGTCGTGAAATTGACATCAAGGCGCCTTTGTGGTAGAATAGCGGTTGAGGTTATTGAGATCGTGGTTGCAAATCAAGCAGTAAGAGGGGCGAGATGTTCGGTAAGATAAGGCCGGTATTGCCCATCATCCTCGTCGTCGCCATGTCCATGATGCTTTCCGATTGTAGGCGGGGGAATGTGGATGATCGGACGGTGGGGCCGCGACCCACAGAGAACAGGCTCGACAGGGACGCGGAATCGCGGAACAGGCAACGCCGGGAAGAGTACTTCGAGATGATGCACCGGGCGGCCCCGGGCGTTGACTGGAGGGAGATCGAGAAGAAGAACGGCCTGGCAGCCATGGAACGCCGCCGCATGTTATTGATGAATCCATCCCTTTCCGCTACGGGGGGCACCTGGCGTGAACTCGGGAGCAGGAACCAGGCGGGCCGGATGCACTGCGCCGGCTGGTCGGCCGACGGGACGGTCCTCTACGCTGGCTCGGACCGCGGCGGCCTCTGGATGGGGGACCGCGACGGGACCGCCTGGGCCCCGCTCGGCGACAACCTATACGGCGGGGTGTACGAAGTGGGGGTGGTGCCGGGAGAAGGAGGAGGCCCGGACATACTGATCAGGCTCTACGGCGACATGGTGAACAGGACGACGGACCTGGGGGTGACCTGGTCCGTACCGGCCGGGCTCGACGGCATCACTGACACCAAACGGATACTGGTGACAGACGACGCCCACCACAGCGTGTTCCTACTGGCCAAGTACGGATTTTCTTCGTGGAAGGTCATGGTCTCGGTCGACGGCGGGGCGAGTTTCTCGGAGAGCAGGCAACTGCTTACTGAGGGAGACATCTGGACGCCACGAGACCTTCCTGGCCCGGTGTACCTTGAGGACTACAACAAGATTTATTCTTCAACGGACCAGGGCAGGACGTGGACGCTCGTGGGTAGCCCGATCCCAGCAGGAGTGGGCAAGGCGATACTCGCGGGGAGCGAGTACCCGGTCACGAGGTTCAACGTGGCGGTCAAGGTGAGCGGGACGTGGGAACTATGGCGTTCGGAAGACACAGCACAGTCGTGGTACTACGTGAAGGACCTCGACGACTTCTGGGAGAGTCTGGTCGCTTCGAGCCGGGACGGCGACCTGATCGCGTACGCCGGGGTGGAGATGTTCGTCTCCCGCGACGGGGGCTCGTCATGGGACAAGGTGAACGATTGGTGGGCCTATTACGACGACCCGGCAAACATGCTGCACGCGGACATCCCCGGGCTTTACGTATTTCCCGACTCGGGAGCGCCCACGGGTGAAGTCTGGTACATTGGGACCGACGGGGGCCTGTACGATAGCAACGACCAGGTGGCAACGGTGCGCAACCTGTCGATGAGCGGTCTCGGCGTGAGCCAGTATTACTCGGTGCTCACGAGCCGCCGCGACCCCAACCTGGTGCTGGCCGGCGCGCAGGACCAGGGATACCAGCGCGCCGTGCTCACTGGCGAGCCGCCGCCGCCCCCCGGGCCCTGGGCCGACTTCGACCAGTTGATCAGCGGCGATTACGGCCACCTCACCTCGAGCAACGGAACCCACGACTGGGTCTACTCGGTCTATCCGGGCTTCGTCCTTGTTCAGCAGGGGGAGGAGAATCCCGATCTGTCGGCCTTCCTCGACTTTCCCTCTGGCGAGTCTTACCTCTGGATGCCATACATTCAGGCCGATCCTATGGACCCCGAGGCCTTCTACTTCTGCGCGAGGCACCTCTATCGCTACCACCGGGTGACCGGTACGGTATGGAACTACTCACTCTACAGCGCGCAGGATTTCAGTCCAGGCTACCTTACCGCGATCGCCTTTTCGCCCCTCGATCCCGGCCGAGCGTGGGCGGCCACGAGCATCGGCAACCTCTATTATTCGAACGACGGAGGTGTGACCTGGACACAGTCGGCCGATACGGGCCCCTCCTCTCATTACTTTTACGGGACCGCCCTCCTTCCGTCCTCCACCGACCTGAATACCTGCTGGGTGGGTGGGAGCGGTTACAGCACTGATCCCGTGTTCAGGACAACCGACGGCGGCGCGACATGGCAGCCCGAGCGTGACGGTCTACCGAGCACCCTCGTCTACTGCCTGGCCGAGGCGCCGGATGAGAGCGGCGTAATCTTCTGCGGAAGCGAGAACGGTGCCTGGAGTTACGATCCGGTTACGCGTACCTGGAGCAATATCCTTGGGACCGATGCCCCGATCAACACCTACTGGGCATGCGAGGCCGTTCCCTCCCGGGACATGATCCGCTTCGGGACGTACGGGCGCGGCATATGGGATTACTCGCTCAACACCCCCGGCTACTTCCCTTACGGGGAGTTCCTGGGTCCGCCCAACGTGCTCGACTTGCGTAACGGCTCCCCGCCTCGCATAGGCCGGCAGACAACGTTCACTATCACCGGCTGCGTGCCGGGGGCGGACGGTGTGCTCGTCCTCTCGACGGCGGCCGCGCGGGACACGCTTTACGGCGGGACATTGCTGGTTCGGTTGCCTGGAGTCGAGCGCCTGCCTTTCCAGGCGGGAGGCGACGGCACGGCCGCGGTCACTCTCACGATTCCGAACGACCAGGACCTCGTTGGGAGCGAGTTTTACCTCCAGGCTGGAAGCGTGGATCCCGGACAGGTGGATGGCAGGGCATTGAGCAACGGGCTGAGGGCCGTGGTGGGCGGAGGATAGCGCCGGTGCGGCAACCCCCTCCGCATCCCGTTGGGACCCAAGAGATTAGATCCCTATCTTCGGCATAGCGGGCTGCTCGGGTAAGACCGGCCGTCATCGTGGCAATTGTTGCATGTCGGCTTGGCATCGAACTCCCGGTCTACATGGCAACCCGAGCAGTCGAGGCCTTCGTGACAGTCGCCGAGGTTCACGCCGGTCATCATGTGGTTGAAGCTCCCCGGGTACCAATTCATATGACACGAGGTACACTCGGTGTTGAGTTTTCCTATCTTTCGTCCCCTCGGGTGACAGGCACGGCAGACGAGTTTCCTGTGGTACTTGTTCTGGGGCCATCCAACCTCTACGTGCGTGAACTTCGGGCGTTCCTTCATCCTATGGCAGAAGTCGCAACTGTAGCCTTCATGGCATGAAAAGCATGGCTGGTGGTGGGAAGGATGGCCAGCCTCCGTTACGTTGTGTTTCCCCATGTAGTGACACTTGCCGCAGTTCTCCTTCTTGTGGCAGTCAACGCAGCGAAGATCGAACAGTTGGATGTGTTCTTCATGGTGGAAGGTTACTATGGGGCCCTTGGTGTACTTGGTCTGATATATCTTGGTCTCCGGGACCGTAATGATCGGGTGCTCCACGCCGATGATATCGGACTGGTCTTTCACGGTGGGGGCCAGGGGGCCGCCGGCCCTTTTTACGTGGCATACGGCGCATTCGGTGGTATGGCTCCAGTCTCGGTGACATCCAAGGCATTGTCGGTGATAGGCCCCCTTCAATCCCGGCTTCCGGAGGTCTCCCATGCTTATCCCCTTCTGATGGCATTTCTTGCAGGGGGGATGGGATTCCTTGGTCGGCGTGTAGTGGTGACAGAGGGTGCAGCCGCCCCCCATGACCGACATCCTGGCGTGAAGTCTGTGCGGAAATACGACCGGCATGTATAGATTTGAGAGTTCCTTCAGGATGACCGTATCTGGAGAACTCTCGACCGACACCGCCTCGGAGGGGACGATCTCCTTCTCCATCCGGGGACACTCGTGGAGACACGGATTGTCCGGCAGGGGGTTGTCGCAGGTGTGACATTTTCCACAATCCTTGGATGATTGGGGGAGAGGCTCGTTCTTCTCCTGGCCGGTCGCCACGCGGTCGGTCGAGGTGAGCCCGACGAGAGAACCCACGATGAGCAACGATAGTATCAATCCAAGCCTTCTCATTTTCCTTCCCTCTATTGCGGGATACCCAGTCTATTCAGTTTCTTTCGATATATGGTCCGTGGGCGCTGAGCACGGGAAAGTGTGTCACTATCACTCTATAACAGAATATCAGGCACGCGATCAACCCCGCCGTGATGGTGATCTCTCCTATGGCCGGGAAATATGGTCTTTCCGCATAAGGGGGTGAATAGGCCGTGATGAAGACATTGATACGGTTTAAGGCGACCCCCAGGATGATGAGGGTAGAGGCGATGAACAGGCCGGCCGGGTTGCGCCGTATACGCTCCATGAACAGGAGGGAGAGGGGTATGATCACGCCACCCACGAGTTCTATCAGGAACATGGTAGACTCGAACGACCCATCGTTGAGGTATCGGAACGTTCCGCGTATGGCCATGTCCCCGATCTTGAAACCCAGATAGGTGGCCAGGATTATGGGGATTATCTTCGCAAGCGGGGACAGTACTTCTATTTCAGGTCTTCGGCCGAATGCCCGCGAGGCTATCATCGACTCGAAGACGACCATCGGGTAACCCACGGCTATTGCCGACAGCAGGAATAGGATCGGCAGGATAGGGGTCCACCACAGGGGGTGCACCTTGGTGGGGGCAATCAGCAAGAGGGAACCGAGCGAGGATTGGTGCAGGCAGGAGAGCACCACGCCTGCGATGATGAAGACGGACATGGTGCGGTGCAGCATCTTCTGCAAGAGCCTCAGGAGCCGATCGACCGGTTCATTCAACCATGCCATGATCGTTGGGAAGTTGACCCTGCCGATGAAGCGCTCGAAGACTATCGGCATGAATTCGATGTAGAGGACGGTCAGGTAGAACATGACGCACATGCCCACCTCGAAGAGGACCGAGTGTCCCGACCACATCCGGGGGACAATGGGATGCCATATGTTGTAATATTTTCCGAGGTCGAACAACAACCCGATCGCCACGAACGTGTACCCCAGCATGGCGGTCAGCAGCGCGGGCCTCACGATCGGTTCATATCGCTCGCGGTGAAAGATATGGGCCAGTGCCGCGGTGGTGAAGCCGCCGGCTGCAAGCGCGACGCCACCCGCCACGTCGATCCCGATCCAAATTCCCCACGGGTACTGGTTGTTGAGGTTGGTGACGGCCCCCAAGCCCCTGAAAAAGCGGAAGTAGGCGGCAACCCCGGCGGCCGCCATCATTGCGAGCAATAGCCACACGCCGGGTGTCATTAGTTTCTTCGCAACTGGAGCGGCGCGGAAGTGGTGGTTGGTCGCCGTTTCGTTCTGGATCGCCACGTCCTCCGCGGGATCGTTGTTCCCTGCCAGGCTGGCCGGGCGCCTCTTGTCCGGGATCGACCTTATTCTCGGTGGGGAATAGGTCGAGGTTGGCAGGGCCCCGCAGTCGCCGGGCGGATCCTCCTCTTCCCTGGTCAGCCACATGATCCCGCCTAGTATGGAATAGAGGGAGAGGGGTGGGATAAAATATCGGAAGATACCGTGCTGAATCGTCTCCGTCAGCCTGGGAACCGGCTTCGTTCCAACCTTTACGAAGCCTAACTGATCGAACGGCACGCTTGCAAGGTAAAGCCATGAGGTCCCCCCCGCCTCGTGCTCACCATATATATGGTCTGTGTATACCTCGGGGTGTTCCTGGATCTTTTGCCTTGCCAGTACGATGAGGTCCTCGCGCCTTCCAAAGGTCAGGCACTGCACGGGACAGATCTCCACGCAGGCTGGTGCGCCGTTGGGCTTTGTGATCCGTTCGAAACAGAATGTGCATTTGCGAATCCGGGGAGTCAGTGGGTTGTTGTATTCGTAGGCCGGGATCTGGAATGGGCACGCTATCATGCAATATCGGCATCCCATGCAGCGACTCGGGTCGTAGGTCACCGCTCCGTTGGCCTGCTTCGTGTAGGCGGTTACGATGCACGAGGAATAGCAGGCAGGGGTGTTGCAGTGGAAGCACTGGACCTTGACGTCGATCGGGTTCCCGTCTTTTCTTAGACCAGTGTATCGGTTCACGACTGTGTAGGCGCCGGCGGTTGGGCGTCTCTTCTTTGCGAATACCGACTTGTCCTCGAAGGTCTCCAGTGGTTGTACCGGGAGGTGATGGGTTGTATTGCAGGCCCATTCGCACTTGCGGCAGCCTATGCAGA
Organism: uncultured Gemmatimonadota bacterium; assembly: GCA_964573995.1. Lineage (GTDB taxonomy): Bacteria > Gemmatimonadota > CAZMKB01 > CAZMKB01 > CAZNLH01 > CAZNLH01. The sequence continues at coordinate 4,338 of CAZNLH010000009.1, read as the reverse complement.
TTGTCGTGTCTACCAGCACGCCCATCCAGTCCGGAGAGGGGTTCCGGGACTTTTCTTCGGCCGTCGCCGGGGTGGCCATCCCAGTCAGGGCCGTGCATCCTGCCGCCCCCATCCATTTCAGGAAGTTCCGTCGATCAGTATTCATCTCTTCTCTCCGATATCCTTGCAAGGGATGAACAGAGGCAATGAACTATCGAGGGGCCCCTACCGTCATCCATTGCGCGGTCCCACTTGTTCATCAGCATATTGCAGACCACCTGGGGTCTCTGGATCCGTTGCGGATTTCTCAGGCATTGTACGGTAATTTCCGAAGGGAACCACTTCCGGGGTAGCAGTATAGAGGGTCAAGGGTGTGAAACAACAGCGGGGATGGGGAATTTCTCGAGGGGATTCCGGACTCGAGCGTCCTCCGTCATGGAGGTCTGCCCAGAACTTTAAAAGTTACAAAGTCAGGTCCGGGATGTCAAGACGTTCAATTCCGGGGTTTCCCCGGTTCTTTTGTCCATACTGAAGGTGTTCCTTGCATCTCTCCGGACGGACCGCCCGGTCACGCGCCTCACCCGAATTTGGTCGTGTCACACGACCTTGACTGATTGGTCGAAGACGCGTTAAACGCACTAAATATCCTCTTTGTCCAATCATACCCGCATGATGGGCATGTTATCTTCTCTCCCGGTTCTCGTTTCTTGGTGAACCGCTCGAATTTTTCTCTGCAATTCAGGCATTCGTATTCAAAGATCGGCATGGCAAATTCCTCCACTTATCGTGTATCATGGGTTGTTTCTCCTTCTCCTCCGTCATGCCGGGACCCGGCATCATTTGCCGGGGCGATTCAGGTGGAGATGCCTAATTTCGGAAAGATGAACCGGTTGATGATATACCACCCGGCAAGAAAAACAATGAAAATAAGGAGATATCTCATGGTGTCCATTTGGTTCCTTTCATCCGCTCAATTCTCGTTCAATCCATTCAGCCTGGGCTGGAGAATCTCCACTTCCGGCCTCCCTTCGCTCGATTCTCGCAAATCCCTGCCGGCGCCTTCGGCTTTTCTTTCGTGAGGGTCCTTTTCCGGGCCCGGTTCCGACCCTTCATGCGCATCCCGTGTCTTTCGATCTACATCCAAGAGAACCCCGGTCTTGAATCCCCTCACATAGTCCCTGCATAGTGTGTCGCAGATTTCAAGGACACACTCGCTTCGGAGGTTGTAATAGACCTGGTTTTTTACCTTTCTCCTGGTTACGATTCCAGTCCGCCTCATGAAAGAGAGGTGCTTGGAGACATTGGCTAGGCTTGTCTTCGAGTACACGGCCAGTTCTCCTACATTCATTTCACCGTCGCGTAGTGCAAGGAGAAGGCCGAGCCTTGTCGGATCAGAAAGCACCTTGAAGATTTCTACTACCTCTTCGATCATCTCTGGATTCATTTGGCTTGTCCTGTTCTGTTGTTTGTTCCCGGCAAGTTAGTATATAGAAAACAATTGCAAAAATTGGGCCATTGACTAATTAACTAATTGATATATAATATAACTCCTTTTTCCTTCATGTCAATTCCCTCATTCATACATACCCTTGCAATTCTAATGTTCATCTGCGTAAGTTTCAGTTATTCAGGTGACTTTTAGGACTGAGCACACCGTGTGGGAATCAGGTAGCAGCCCCTATAGGAGTGTTTTGCCCTTGGGAGAAGAACGCACGCTGACTTTGGAAGCGAGACATTAGTATCGTGCCCCGGAAGTAATTTCGCAATTGTTCTGCGGTGAACTGCGCGGGTCCTGTCGCCGAACACCCCCATCGGCGCCACCCACGCAAATGGGCAGGAGACTTCCGGGACACCACATTAGGATCCTCGAGGAGTAGCGTTTAAAGGCTGATAGTGTTATATATTATTGCGGCTGACTTGAATAGGCACCGGGAATGAGTGTGATAAAAATGGAAGAGAAACGGGACGAGACCGACGGCGGCATAACACCAGATATGACCGTCCGGGATGTAAATATCAGGTATCCTCAGGCAATGGCCGTGTTCGAAAAGTACGGGATTGCCGGTTGCGGGGGGAAGTATGGACCACCCGAGTCTCTGGCCTTCTTCGCCCAGGCGCACAAGGTCGATTGCGGACGTTTGATGGAGGATGTCCGGGCGGCAATAAGCGCTGGTCAGGCAGGGGTGACGGGCGAACATGCTGGGGAGGTCAAGGATGATAACATACTTTACCGTGGATTCGTGAGGGCGGCCATCGTCTGTGCAATGACGGGTGGAGCAACCTGGGGGTTATGGATACTCTTGAGGGGAGGGATGGAAGGCGGCTTGAGCCTTGACAGGCTGGTCCTTGCGGAGACCCATGCCGATGTCCAGGTCTATGGCTGGGTCGGGTTCTTCATAATGGGGTTTGCCTACCATGCGATTCCCAGGTTCAAGAATACCCCCCTGAGGTTACCCGGGACGGTCCACCTCTCGATGATACTCGTCGCCACCGCCCTCCTGATGCGCTTTTTTGCGCAACCATGGCTCCGTGATGGTCCTATATTTGCTGGCCTCTTCGTAAGTTCAGCGATCCTGCTGTTGATCGGCTACCTTGCCTTTATTTCGAGCATGGTCGTGACGGTCAGGGGCGCAAGGGGCGGCCTCGAATACTACGAGATGTTCATCCTGGCCTCACTCGCATGGGCCCTGGTCTCGGTAGTGATGAATATCGTATTGGTCCTCGGGATGGTGGAACGGAATATGCCGCTGCTCACTCCGGGGATGGATGAGATATTTCGCCACGTACAGTTCCTCGGTTTCATCACGATGATGATCCTGGGGGTCTCTTACCGGATACTCCCCGGGTTCATGGGGATCGAGGAGGCGAATCGGAGGTCAGTAGGAGCCGTTTTTATACTCTTTAACGCCGGAATCCTGCTGTGGTTGGCAGGCTCGTTCACCGGTGGAGAAACCACGGTCCGCAACATAGGGCTCGGGGTGGAATCGGCCGCTTCGCTGCTGGCCGTGTCATCGTTGAATATCTTCAAGCCACGGAGGGGCCCGGTGGGGATCGGTGAAGGTGACTCCTTTTTCCCGTGGTACATGCGCTTGGCCTATGCCTGGCTCCTTGTCGCCATGGCAATGAGCCTCGGCGGGGCCCTATTCGAGGTGGTTGCCAGGTCTCCCCTGCCGCACTCGTTCATAGATGCCTATCGTCACGCCCTGGCGATGGGTTTTGTGACGATGATGATATTCGGGCTCGCGCAGCGGGTGTTGCCAGTATGGGAGGGGAAGCGAATCTACAGCACCTTGCTGGTGACGTGGGTCTTCCTGCTGGTCACCGTGGGCAACGTCATGAGGGTACTTTTCCAATCACTTGGAGGATCCGTCGGAAGGACGGGGCACTTCCTGTCGTCGACGGGTGGCTCCCTGGAACTCGCTGCCTTTGCCATTTTTGCCGTCAATATCTGGAGGACCCTGGGGCTCGGTGAGGAATCGATCGTGGAGGAGAAGGATCGGGAAGAGGCCGCCGTATGGCCCAGCGACATCGACGCGACTATCTCCATGTTCGGGCCCAAGACAAGGGTGTTCGAGATATTGATGGAGCATCCCGAGGCGGCCGATCTCCTCAGGGAGATGGGGATTCGGGACCTGCCGGATGCGGAGAGGTTTCCGAAGTTCTTAACCATAGAGCGGCTGTGTAAGTCCAACAATATAGAGACCGGCAAGGTAATTGCGGCACTCGAGAAGTATTGTTCCGGAGGAGATGAAGAGGGTGGCGGTGTCCCTGCATCTTGAGGGCTGTAAGCCGGCGGTTTCTTGATTTGACGGGCGTAAATGCACATCTTGAACAATAATAGAATAGCAAGGGTTATCGTAGAAAGGAGCAATAGATGAGCCACTTTCTCGGACCGATTCACCACCTTATGTGGGAGCGGATCAGGATTGTCGGCGAGAGGGATCGATTTGTGGCCGAGAGTGTAGTGGAGGAACTCGGCCCCGGGGCGCGGGAAGTCGTCGATGAGGTGGGGAAGAGGGCGGGATTTCGGTGGGATGAAAGGCCGCTCGGGGAACAGGTCGGTGACCAGCCCATTCATGCCTTCCTGCAGGACAAAGTGGATCGTGTGGAGCGTAGTGAGGTGGAATTGGTGGGATCCATCGAGCGAAAGTTCGGTGAAGAGGGCAGGAGGGCCCTTGAGAGGGCCTTCTACAGGCATGGTGAGACATTCGGCGGCAGGTTGACCGATGAGGCGGGAGTGAGAATCGATGACTTGGAAGGGATCCAGGAAGTGCTCGACACTTACGTCTTGGAGGGAATGCCGTGCGATGGGGGGGCTACTTCGGAGATCGGCCCTGACGGAAGATTGGTCTTCCACAG
>CAZNLH010000008.1:30627-82977 GCA_964573995.1 uncultured Gemmatimonadota bacterium | reverse complement strand
ATACCACGGCAGTCAGGGTTCTCGATCCAAACAACCCTGCGCCTTGAGCAGGGAGTTGACATCTGTCACCATTTATGGTATACTGTCCACGTGTTGGTTTGGTTCACGTTCAAGCGGTTATTCAAAACAAAATAAAGGAAGGAGGACCAATCGTGTTTAAGTTGTTCCTATCCATATTGGTGTCCCTGCTCATCCTTTCCATTCCCGCCGCGGCCGAGGTGCAGTACCACGTGACGCCCGACGGCGAGGTAGTCGTCGATGTGACATTCGACGGCCTCGACCTCTCGGAAGTGGTTGAGTCACTCCCCGAAGGCCGCTCCACCACTTTTTGCATGCACTCGACCAGTTCATACGGTATCGACTGGTACTGGGAACTTCAGGGTGTCCGCAACGGGATGGAAGTCGACGTGGTCGGTGGAAACATCAGCGGCACAATCTGCGGATCGATGGACTGGGATGTAACCGGCGGTGTCATCACGCTCACCAGCATGACCCTGTCGGCGAACTACGTGGGAGGTGGCAGTTGCGCGACCCCGTTGAACCTCATCGGGAGCCGCACCCCCCCCGCTCCCCCCGTCTGGTCGGGGACGTACGGCTGGTTCGGCTCGAACAGCGACTTTCCCCACGACACCGAGTTCGTCAATATCGGTCCCTGTCCGTGACCTAATAGTGCGAGAGCAGGGAGGTATTGCCTGCAGGTCTTTCACGCGGTGAGGGTCACGCGGATCTTCTGGATGAGGTCCTCGGTCGAGAATGGCTTGACGAGGTAGTCGGTGATATCGAGTGGTACGTTCGTTTCATCTATTTCATCCATGATCGACAGCATAATGACTGGGATATTCCGTGTGCCCTCATCGCTGCGAAGGGCCTCGAGCGCCCGATAACCGTCCATCACCGGCATTATGACGTCGAGGAGGATCAGGTCCGGGCGGCTCCTTTTCGCCGCCTGGATCGCCAGGTGCCCGTCGCTTGCCGTCTCGACATCGAATCCCTCCCTGGTGAGAAAAAAGTTCATGATGGATAGAAAGTCGTGTTCATCGTCCACGACCAGCACCTTCTTCTTCGCGATAGTGGCCTCTCGATAAGCCATGACTTGATAGGACTCCTACCTTGGATTGCGTTCTCCCTGTGGTACCGATGATCGGCCTACCCGCAACGGACCGAAATGATCCATATTGAAGAGTGGCAAATATCATGCCAAAAAAGGTAAGGTTCCACCCCCGCCGCCGGTTTCCAGGGAGGGTCGTTCTCTGTTGGAGCGTTCGAGGAGTCTCAGCCCGTTGAAGATGACGAGGAGAGACGCCCCCATGTCGGCGGCGACGGCCATCCACAGGTTGACCAGACCGAAGGGCGCAAGCGTGAGGAATACCGCCTTTGTGAGGATTGAGAAGACGACGTTTTCATGAATTATGCTCAGCGCCTTCCGGCCGAGCCCGATGGTTACGGGGAGCTTCGAGAGGTCGTCCGCCATCAGGGATATGTCCGCCGTCTCCATGGCGGCATCCGAGCCCGCCGCTCCCATGGCGATTCCTACGGAGGCCGTGGCAAGGGCGGGGGCATCGTTGACACCGTCACCCACCATGGCCACGTGGCCAAAGGCCATCTTCAGGCGGCCGATGGTCTCGGCCTTATCCTGGGGCAGTTGTTCCGCCCGGTAGTCCTCGATCCCCACCTTTCGGGCTATCACCTCCGCGGTATCCTGATTGTCGCCGGTCAGCATTACCAGATTGGAGACCCCGCTCTTCCTAAGTTGCTGCAGGGCCTGTTCGACGCCCGGGCGTACCCGGTCTTCGAGAGTGATGGCGCCGAGCAGATCGAGTTCGGAGCCGATGAAGACGGTGCTCTTACCGGACGATTCGATCTTCAACAGGTCCGTGTGCAGGTTCTCGGGACACTTTCCCATTTCCTCGAATAGGCGGTGATTGCCGGCAAAGAATGTCTCTCCACCGCGCTTGATCCTCACACCCCTGCCGGGGAGGGAGATGAATTCCTCAGGTTCCCTCGCATGGATTCCCTCCTGGGATGCCTTCCTGAGTATGGCCTCCGAGAAGGGATGCTCGGAGCGCATCTCCAGGTCGGCTGCCAGTTGCAGGAGTTCCATGTCCCCCTTCATCCTGTTATCAAACGTGATGATCTCCGACACTTCTGGGCGGCCGTAAGTTATGGTCCCAGTCTTGTCAAAGGCGACGGTATTGAGCCGGCCGACCTCTTCGAGTGATCGCCCGCCCTTGATCAGGATCCCGCTTCGTGCGGCGGATGTAAGACCGCTGACGATAGTGACAGGGGTGGAGATTACGAAGGCGCATGGGCAGGCTATGACGAGGAGGACGAGGGCCCGATAGAACCAGACATCGAATGGAAGGTGAATGACCAATATCGGAACTACCGCGAGGCATAAGGCGGCTGCGACAACCAGTGGGGTATAGATACGTGAGAACCTGTCGATGGCGAGGTGAGTGGGTGCCTTCCGGATCTGTGCCTCCTCTACCATGTGCAAGATGTGCGATAGGGTCGTATCCCTGTAGCGCTTTTCTACCGATATTTCGAGAAATCCCCGTCCATTGATAGTCCCCGCGAAGACGATATCGGTCACACCCTTTTCGACCGGTATCGATTCGCCCGTGATCGCGGATTGGTCCACGCTCGAACTCCCCGAAACGATGCTGCCGTCGAGGGGGATACGCTCGCCGGGCTTTACGAGGATGTGCTCCTCCAGAGCAACCTCTTCCACTGGGACGATCGTCTCCCGACCGTCCCTCCTGACGAGGGCCGTCTTGGGGGAGAGATCCATCAGCGATTCAATGGCCCTTCTCGCCCGGCCAGTAGCGAAAGATTCCAGGAGGTTGGCCAGGGAGAAGAGGAAGGCGACTGAGGCGGCCTCGATCCATTGCCCTATCGCAATTGCCCCGAACACGGCGACGGTCATCAAGAAGTTCATGTCGAGGCTGAGATTACGAAGGGAGAGGAGGCCCTTTCGAAATATAGGAAGACCTACGAGCAGGGTCGCGGCAAGGTAGAGGGACATCGATAACGGTTCGATATTCCATAGAGATTGTATCACTATCCCCGATAGGACGAAAAGGCCGGAGAGGCAGGTAAGGACCCACCGGGAGCGGAATGCGGGATCTTTGGGCCTCGGCGACAAGGCCTCGGGCCTCGCCCTCGACTCGATTCCATACCCCAGGGCTCGGACCACTCTCTTGACCTCTTCGGGCCCGGCCGTTTCTTCATCGAAGGTCACTTCGAGGCGGGAGTTTATTGCGCTCAAGTGTGCCCCCTTCACCCCCCTTATCCGCTTTACCCGGGCCTCGATCTTTGCCGCACAATCAGGGCAGTCGACGTCATTGATGAAGCAGGAATATCTCTTGGGGGGCCGATCGTTATCAGTCATCGGGGCTCTTTTAGGTGATTCAGGGCGTCCTTGAGGAGGTGCTCGACGTGGTAGTCAGCCAGCGAATAATAGACGATCTTTCCTTCCCTGCGGTAGTGGACGAGCCTCGCTCCGCGCAGAATTCTCAACTGGTGAGAGACCGCCGAGGAACTGACGCCGATGATTGCCGCAAGGTCGCATACGCAGAGTTCTTCCTTCGAGAGTGAGAGGATGATCTTTAGCCTGGTGGCATCTCCCATGATCCTGAAGAACTCCCCGAGGCGTTGAATGGTCGATAGGGGCCGGATCGCCTCCTGTACCTCCTGTACCTTGCTCTCATCAATGTGGTTGACTTCACAGGTATCGATGTCCATGGTCGAGCCCCCTTCCCCCCACCTTCAGTAAGCCGGAGATGAGCCTCATAACAATTATTCAAATGCACATTTGATCACATGATCCTAACAAGATATGCCCCGTGTCTCGTCTTGTCAATGTACTTTGATCTTCCTGGTTCCACGGACTTTGTGGGTTTGAAACGAGTATCTCGTTCAATTACCGGTACCGGGGGATTCAAGATTTGATCGGTGTGAGGGAGGCGAGGGATCTTCTTTTAGCCCCTGCACGCCGTATCAGGCGGTAATGAAGACTAGCCTCGCTTGCTACCGTAAAACGCCGTGAGCCTTGCTCCGGACTCATGATCTACCAAGTCTCCATGGGACCACTCGATGTTCGTTCCGAGAGGACTTTCAATGCCTTACGAACGTGGAGGTTCGTGGCACCACGGGGTCCGCCCAAGGCCGGAGGAATTCAATTCGCTACTTGAAATATTTCTTTCGATATGGTAGAATTTCTTGGTACGTCTTTTGTGACGCTGTTTACATCCGGCCGGAGGCAAGTGCATTGCTGTGGTCGGCTGGGTGCCGTGGGATTTTCTGGAGTATTGATTCGAGGAGGCAATAACATGGAGGGAGAGGTTCGTATTGGAAGTATTGGCTCGGCGATCCTTGGCGTGCTCCTGTCGGTGGGAGTTGCCCTTGCATCTTCAAGCGTGCAGGAGGCCGGCGAGGGTTTCTTCGTAAGAAATCAGGGGCAGGTGGATTCGCGGGTGCTCTACTACGCCCATTGCCCCGGACTGAACGTTTACCTGACCGGCGAGGGGATCGCCCTTTCCATGCCGGTACTGGATCCCCACCGTGGGCAGGATGGGTTACCTCCCACGTTATTCGGAGGCGGTTCTGCAAAGGAAGCCTTGCCATCCTCGGCGGTCCGGGAATCTTTTGCCCAAGGGTGGATGGTCATGATGAGGTTCGATAAGGCCTGCCTGTCTACGAGGGTCGAGGCGCGTGGAGAGTTGAGAACGAAGTACAATTACTTCCTGGGAAGCGACCCGTCCGGCTGGAGAAGGAATGTGCCCCTGTTCAAGGAGGTCGTATATCATGAGGTATGGCCAGGGGTGGATCTGGTCGTGCGCCTCGATGCAGCGGGGGTCGTTTGCAGCGCGGAGTCTTCCACGGGAGTGCACGCCGGGGATGCGATGATCGAGCCGGAAGGGGCCGAGAGGGTCGTGCGGGAACCGGACGGTTCCATGCTGCTCCAGACGCCGGCTGGCGATCTTCTGGAGAACCGGGCCGGTGGAGAAGAGCCATCGTGGAGGTTCGGGCGTGCCGACATGGCAAGGGCACTGTTGTCGGATTCATCGTGTCAAAGGAACAGGGCGTCGGCTCTTCTCTGGAGCACCTTCCTTGGAGGGACAAATTACGATTATGCCCTCTCTACCGCCGTTGATTCCTCGGGAGCGGTCTTCGTCACGGGCTACACCGAGTCTTCGGACTTTCCCGCGACGCCCGGCGCCTACGACTTTTCATACAACGATTCCACCGATGTCTTCGTGGCCAAGTTCGACCCATCGGGTGAATCGCTACTGTGGTGCACCTTCATCGGGGGAAGCAGTGAGGAGAAGGGGAGCGACATAGCCATCGATGGATCGGGTAGTGTGGTGGTAACCGGCTACACCGAGTCTTCGGACTTTCCCACGACGCCGGGCGCATTCGATGAGACCTATAATGGTTTCAAGGACGTCTTCATCGTGAAACTGGACTCCTCCGGTTCCAATCTCCTGTTCGGCACCTTCCTGGGAGGTTACTTCTGGGAAGAGGGTAGTGCGATCGCGCTTGACCCGTATGGGTCTATCGTCGTGACCGGTTATACGATGTCGAGTGGCTTCCCCACTACCCCGGGTGCATACGATCAGTCGCATAATGGGCTTTACGACATCTTCGTGTCGAAGTTCGATTCCTCCGTGGACTCGCTGATGTGGAGCACGTTCATCGGGGGAAGCGACGACGAAGAAGGAAACGACATCGTCCTCGACTCGGACGGCGATCCATTTCTGACCGGCTACACCTGGTCCACGGATTTTCCCACAACGCCGGGAGCCTTCGATAGCACCCTGACGGGTTATTCCGACGCTGTGGTGGTGAAGTTGGACGCAACCGCCTCTCATCTCCTCTTCAGTACACAACTGGGAGGCGGTTCGTGGACCTACGGTGAGTCGATCGTACTCAACGGGTCCGGGTACCCTGTTGTGGCCGGGTGGACCTCGTCCTCAGATTTTCCGACGACGCCCGGGGCCTACGACGAGACGCCCAACGGTGCCTCAGACGCCTTCCTGGCAAGGTTCAACACGGCGGGAACGAACCTCCTCCTGTGCACCCTCCTCGGCGGCGGCAACACGGACGGGCTCTACTCGGTCTACCTGGACTCCAAAGGCCAGGCTGTCCTGGTCGGAGACACCTATTCATCCGACTTTCCGGCGACGGCCGGGGCGTATGACGGTTCATACAATGGCGGCGATGACGTCTACCTGGCGAAGTTCAACACCGCCGGGTCGAGACTGCTCTATAGTTCCTTCATGGGTGCCGGATCAACGGACGCCGGGACGGACGCGGCCCCTGGTATTGGGGGAAACCCGGTCCTTGTCGGCTTCACCCATTCCCCTTTGTTCCCGACGACGCCGGGCGCTTACGACGAGACCTTCAACGGGATCTACGATGCATTCCTGGCCATGCTCGATCTATCCAACACCGACGAGTTGCTTTCCGTGACGGTGGATCCAGACACGACTGTTTTCGCCCCAGGGAGTCGCCTCGGTTTCACGGTTCGTATCGTGAACAATCGCGACCTTCCGGCCTCCTTCCAAGGCTGGACCAAGGTGATCACCCCGTGGGGCTCTACCGTGTCACCCTCCCTCGGTCCAGTCGACCTCGATATCGCCCCCTCTGACACGATCGTCACGCACGTGAGTCAGCAGATTCCCAATAGGGCGCCCGTTGGAGGACCATACACGTATTGCGTCGAAGTGGGGGTGTTCCCCGACGACGTTGAATCCACGGATTGCTTCGATTTCTACATCAGCCCTAACGATTCGCCTTAGGCAGGTGTCGCGGGCATACACTGGGGCCTGCACCACGACATTTACCACTCTCTTTTCCGGTACCCTCTTATGAAGGAAGGCGCCTTTGGAACTCGTAAAACTGAAATCACCTCGATGCCCTCCACGACAAGAAGCTCTTCCACCGGAAACTCTCCGAATACCTCATCTTCTACAATACCCAAAGACCGCATCAATCATTAAACATGAAAAGCCCCATCGAGTATCTAATCGAAAAAGATAAAATGTCGCATATGTCCTTGACGCATGCACCCATCTTGACATCTTCCACTCTCCTCTGGTATAATAAGATCCAGGAAACAAGGTTCCTGCTTCATTCAATGTACGTACGGGTTGGTTAAATCGCTCGACCGTTCTGGTGGCCCTGCGATGTGATCAAGTGCCGCGCCACATTATGGCTTTCACCCCTCGTTATAGGAGGCCGTTCTCATGAGGCGTTTTTCCCTTGTTGTCTTTCTTCTCCTTGCCTTCGCTGTAGACGCGTTCGCCATTCAGATAGACATGACGGACGGCTTCGTCCAGGTAACCGGCCCCACGACGATGCGCGTGAACAATGTCCTGTCGATGGGAAATTACTGCTGGGCTGACCTCGAGTGGGATTCCACCAGCAACACGTTCCATGTCACCAATGTCGGGCCGATGAACTGCGCGTCCATGGAAGGGCTATGGACCCTTCACTACGACTGGGGATGCGTGGGGAGTTCGTCTCGCGTGACAATCCAGTTCTTTGGCGACGGCACCTTCCTCACCAGCGAGAACAACACGGGTACCTGGAGCCAGGACGGTTGCAATGTCGACTGGGTATATTCGAACAACACCCACTACTGGGGGGTCATGGAGAGCAACGGGCTGTCCATGTCGGGCGACATGCACAGTAACTGGGCTGGTGACGGCTGCTGGACGGCGAACCGCTCTTTTCAGGGCCGTGGCGACCCCGGCGCCGGGCTCGGTGATAAGGCTGCCATCGGCTCCGACGGCCGATCGATCGGGCGGAGCAGGTAGTCCGCGGAGGCTCAATTCCACCCGGGTCGCTCCCTCGGCCCGGGTGGTTGCATCTCATCGTGGACGCCGCATGGAACGCATTGCCGTGAAATCAGGTCGATTCCATTCCGCGATTACGTCGTCCAATCGTGCTCTCCCTGGGTGACATTATTGGTGGTTTGATACATTGATCTTGACAATTCATCATCCGTACTTTATAATTCGCCCCGTCCCCGTAAAAACCCCTTGTTTTTTTCTGCTCATATCATCCCCTCGGTTGGGCGGTCATGTCGTGCAGTGTACCAGGACTGAGACTGCGATCAGGCGTGACATGTTGCATGTACTCTGTTTTCCGGAAAGAGTGATACGATAAGAGGATGAATAAGAAGCGCTTGGTTTGCCTCCCTCTATTTCTCATATCTCTTACGCTCCTGTCGTGGGCGTCCTCGACGGCGCAGGAGAACAAGGGGTATATTGCCTGCATCGTGTGTCACGAATTCATGGGAGGCGAGGTGGGAAAACCGGTAAAGGAGTGGATGGGCTCGACGCATCAGTCGATGGGAATCACGTGCGCCTACTGTCATGGCGGGGATGAGACGCTCAAGGTGAGCGGCCTTGAAAAGTTGTCTCCACAGGGAATACGGGCCCTCGCAAGGAAGGCCATGTACTCGCAGGAGGGCTTCGTGGCCAAGCCGGATCCGGTGCAGATGCTGGCAATGTGCGGGCAGTGCCATGAGGATGCGGTCAACCGTTACAGAGAAAGCATCATGGGACAGGCCTTTCTTGAAAAGAGGGGTGGACCTTCGTGTACGAGATGTCACGGCGCGCATCGCAATATCATGCCGGAGGTACCCAAGGTATGTTCGGATTGCCACAAGGATGTGGTAGGCTTTGATCGGATCGATGCGATGAACGTCACATCTTCCACGATCGATCAACTGTACGGTATCAGGCTGGCGGAGGCCTCGAGGAAGATAAAGGGCCCAGGGGAGAAGATCTTTCCGGAGGAACTCGAGTCCTTCGAGATCGGGTTCGTGACCTGGGGCATGGTCCTGTTCCTCACCATCGTGGCGATAGTGCTTTACCGCAAGATGGAGAAATAAGCGATGATCGTATTGACCATCCTGGCCCTGGCGGAGGTTGTTCTGTCCGGGTCATTCCTCTACTTCTACCTGATAGTCGATGCGAACGAATATGTCTTGGGGGGGCTGATGGCCGCTCAACTCATAGTTATAGCCTTCTTTCTCATCTCCTATTACAAGACGTGCGTGAATTTTGTGGAGTTGTCCGAGGATCGGGAGGAAGAGTACCTATGGTAAAGTTCCGGATGGGCCGCTCAAAAGGTGGCGGCGATTCAAGCGAATCTCCACCGAGTGATGCCGCCAGGAGAAGATTCATTAGGGGCCTGTTGGGATTGACGGCGGTGAGTTTTTTCGCGTCCGCCATTTCGATCATAAAGAGCCTTGTCCCGGGCAAGGAGTCCGGGAGCGCCTATATCCCCACGATCAAGGAGGGGGACATTCTTGTCTACGCGAAGGGGGACAAGAAGAACCAGGTTATCAAGGCATCTGACCTGAAGGTGGGTGACGCGGTCCTGGCCTATCCCAAGGGCAAGGAGGACAACTACGCGAACATTGTCCAGGTCGTCCGGGAAGAGGTGGGCTCGTTCCGTGATCCCACCATTATAGACTGGACGGACCAGGGATATGTCGCCTACAGCGCGATATGCACCCACCTGGCGTGTACAGTCTCTTGGAAGAAGAGGCCCGATGTAAAGGCCTCCCACACACATTGCAACTGCCATGACAGCGTATTCGATCCCCTTAGGGGCGCGATCGTACTGGCTGGACCGGCACCCACACCCCTCCCTCAGATTCCTATTAAGGTTGCCTCTAAAGGAGAGATTATCTTCAAGGGGGGATTTGAGGAGGCCGTGGGGCCGAAGGTTTGATTGAGCCGACGGTACTTGTTGCCGCTGATTAATATGAGGAGATGATGGGCGTTATCGGTGACTGGCTCGAGAGCCGTCTCGAACTGAAAAAATTCACCAAGCGATACCTGAAGAAGGCGTTCCCTACCCATCCGACTTTTATCTTCGGTGAGATGGCACTCTTCAGTTTCGGGATGCTGCTGATCACGGGGATATTCCTCGGGCTCTCGTACGAGCCGAGTGTCAGGGAAGTAAGCCTCTTCGGCAGGTTGGTACCAGCCGCGTATGCCAGCGTCGTCAGGATAGACCTGAGTTCCTTCGGATTGATCGTGCGAAGGGTTCACCACTGGTCCGCGATGTTGATGATCGCCTCTCTTCTGATGCACCTCATGCGGGTATATTTCACGGGCTGTTACCGTAACCCTAGGGAGATCAACTGGATAGTGGGATTGATTCTCTTCGGAGCGACGTTCTTCGCTTCGTTCACCGGTTACCTCCTCCCGTACAGCGAGTTCTCGGTGACTGCCACGTCCGTAGGATATTACATCGCCAAGTCCGTCCCATGGCTTGGAGACTGGATCTCGCGACTCCTCTTCGGAGGGGCTTTCCCCACCGATGAGACCATACCTCGTTTCTTCTTTCTCCATGTGATGATGATGCCAGCCATCATCATGAGCCTGATCGCCGTCCACATGGTCATACTGGTCAAACAGAAGCACTCCGAGCCTGCCGCAAATCGCGATCGACCGGAGTCGGAGGGCGGAAAGCGACTGATCGGGATACCGTTATGGCCTAATCAGGCCCTGATAAGTCTCTCGTTCTTTTTCCTCCTGGCGTTCGTGGTCTTCTTTGTAGCGGTCCTGCTCCCGGCCAACCCTGTTGAAAAATATGGCCCACCGGGTCCGGGTACCCCGGTGATGCGTCCCGACTGGTACTTCCTGGCCGTTTACGGGCTCTTGAAATTGATTCCAGGGACGCTGCACTTCAGCCTGCTGGGGGCCAAGATAACCTCTGAGACGATCGGCGGGGTGCTCTTCCCCGGCCTTGCCGCCCTGTGCCTCCTCGCCCTGCCGTTCATCGATCGAAGTCCCACGCCGCAACATTACATGGACAATCCCCTTGATCATCCGGTGCGGACATCCATTGGTGTTATGGCGCTCATGTTTGCCGTGATGTTGATCGTCTCCGGCTACATCGACATCTTCGGTGTAACTCCCTTTAAGATGTCTATCTATGTCGTCCTTGTGACACTGGCTGCGTTCCTTGCGCCCTATTTCATACTGGGTGGGAAGGGGAAGTGAGGCCTCTTGATACCATACGGCCGGTGAAGTACGAAGAAAATTGAGAAGAGGGTTGAAAAGATGAATAGTTACAGCCGTACAACCATTCTCTTGATAATGGTCTCGGTCTTCATGGCAGGTCCCCTGACCGGTGGTGGCGAAATGCCCTTGTTGGGTAAAGACGAAGGGAATTCCTGCGTATCCTGTCACAGCAAGCTCCCGGCGGATACCTTTGTGGGCTCTAATTACCTGGACTGGAAGAATTCCATCCACAGTGAGAACGGAGTAACCTGCGACCTGTGCCACGGCGGCTCACCCAAGGCCAAGGAGAAGGAACTTGCCCACAAGGGCGTGTACAAGTCCGGCGACCCCCGGAGCCGCGTTTATTTCCAGAACGTTCCGGCGACCTGCGGAGGGTGTCACGAAGAGGTCTACCAGGAGTTCGTGCAGAGCAATCACTACCGGAAACTGGAAAAGACAGGGATCGGGCCCAATTGCAGCACCTGCCACGGATCCAGGGCGACGTGGATCATTACCCCGCAGAACCTCAAGACGACGTGCATCAACTGCCACAATGAGCGCAAGGGGATCGAGGTGAAGGCCCCTGATGAGGCCAGGCTCCTTCTCCTGGCGCTAAACCAGACGGGCACGATAGCGGACCTGCTGGGCCGGCTTGCCGGAGAGTCACCCGACAAGGAGGTCCTGAAAAGGCTCGAATCCGCGGAATCGAAGGTGGACAGGGCCAAGATCGTATGGCACTCCTTCGACATAGAGGCGGCTTCTCAACTCCTCCTCGAGGCGAACTCCTCCCTGGGAGAGGTGAACAAGGCCCTCCTTGCTTCGCATTGACGTGCGATCGTACGATAATTTTTGATAATTAATGACTCTCGCTCCCTTTCTTTCTCTTCAGGTGTTGCCTATCATCCCAACTGGAAGTTCGGGCCTGTCGAGAACCTGGACGTCCTGGATGTGGAATGGTAAGTAAGGGGGCGTGCGCCCCCCATCTCTGTATGTCTCGAGGCACGGCCACCTGGATTCACGTCATACGTTCCGCCGTAATCCTACCCGGGTTCCGTGCCGCGGAGGGATCGACCAGCGTAGATATGCACCAGGTACTCTCCCGGCGGCAGTCCACGGTAGGTCACCTCTCCTGCTTTGCCGCTGTATCTCACCTGGTCCGGCAATGGGCCCCTGAGTCTCACCGGCACCTGGCTGAGCGGCTTCCCGCCCCGCTTCATGTATATCTTTATCCGCCCCGGCCTGACGAGGATTATCCCTTCCATTCCGTGATACTCGAACCTCGAGGCTGCCGCTCCAGGTCCGTTCGTCAGGTCATGTCCGGGATCAGGTCCCCTCGTTCCATTGCCCAGGGGGAGGGCCTCAATCAGTAGAGTGTTCCCTTCGCGGGAGCGGTCATTCATATAGATGTCCCCTGAGATCACCGGTACGTCCGCACCGTCACGGTTCCAAGGGGTGATGTTGATCCTGAGTTCAAGGGAGGGCGATATCGCATCCCTTATTTTCCCCCAGAGTTCGGCCGACATGTCCACGTCTCCCGATCCTCTTGAGAGGGCTTGAGGTCCGCCGTCTAAATCGAGCATGAGGAGTTGGTCGAGTTCCGAGCGGCACGCTTCGCACTCCTCAAGGTGCCGCTTCATCTGCACGGAGGAAGCGCCGGTCAACAGGCCGTTGTAGTAGGCCACGAGTTTATCCGGTTCAGGGCAATTCAAACGAAGGGGCTCCTTTCGTCTTCGATTCTCTCAAGGCCTTAAGCGCCCGGTGCCTCCGCCACGTTACTGTGCCGGTGGGGAGGTTCAACTCTTCACCTATCTCCCTGTCGTTCTTGCTTTCGGGCCCGAAATACAGGGCGAGAATATACCTATCCAGTGGGTCGGACAGGCCCTCCAGGATCAAGTGAAAGCGTTTCTTGCCTTCCGACCTGAGGAAGGCATCCTCTGGAGATAGGAGGTGACAGGGAGCCTCGCCGTCGTGGAAGGCGGTCTCATCCGAACGGTACCGGCAGCGGTTGCCTGCCCACCCTTCATCCCGTGGTTCCCGGGCCGACGACCTCTTCTTGGCGGTCCACTTCCTGTTCTCGCTGATACGGATTGTGTCCGAGATCATGATGATGTAACGGTACAGGCTGCAGTCTCCCCTATACCTTGCAAGGGCTCCACCCGCCAACCTGATGAATACTTCCTGGACCAGGTCCTCGACGAAGTGGTCCGGGAAGCAACGGCCGCCCCTGTGGATCCGTGAACGAATGATGGGGCAACAGCGCCTGTACAGTTCATTCCAGGCGGACTGGAGTGGTGGGGTCCTGAGGCATAGTTCCACCAGTTCCGTCTCCCTGATCTCACTCGGATCGAGTGGCGGGGGTGGTCCACCATGATTGGGGCTGTCTTTTAAGAGCCCCTCGATCCTCATCTCGCGCCCACTGCGGTCTGCAGGCCTTGTTTGCATGTTTCCATATCGCCTACTTGAGTGCCGAAAAGTGGGTCCACCGAGGCCCTCGCGTCGAGCATCCCCCAGCCATAATATGGATCCCAGCCGGGATCGCCCTTGTCTACGGCATTGTTGATGAGCAGCGTCTTGACGCTGTCGGGGCCTATTTCTGGCGCAACCTCGAGGAGCAGCGCGGCCGCACCGGCGACATGCGGGGCGGCGAAAGAGGTGCCGCTCGCGATATCCCCGGGGCTCATGCACCCGTGCCAGGTGTCCTGCATGATATTCGTCCCGGGGGCTGCTATATCGGGCTTGGGCGGGCTGCCCGGCGTAAGGTTCCCGTAACTGGAATACGGTGCTATCGAATCATCATCCACCTCTACGGTGTTGTTGTCATCGACGGCACTGACGGTGATAACCCCTTCCGCGTTGGCCAGGAGGCCCATTCCGCCATGGTAGGCGTTATAGCAGCCGCAATTCCCCGCGGCGGCCACGAACACGATGCCCCTTTGAACCATGCTGTTTGCAAGAAGGTTGATCGAAGAATTCCCGGGAGGCACGTAGTTCGGGTCGCACGCCGATCCGTAATTGTCCCCGGATTGGAACGTGTGGCCGTACCCCGAGGCGCAATATCCCTGATCGACGTAACCCGTAACCGCGATGTCGATACCGTCGTACGACGAGTCCTGGCCGTCCCAGGAGGTGTTCATGTGGGTGATACACCACTCCATGCCCCTCATCATATTCTCCATGGTGGTATATCCCGTGCTGTCCATCGCGACGTTCACGTCCACTATCGCGGCCTCCGGGGCGATACCTATCAAGTTTCGCGATGGCAGAAGGCCCGTCGATATAACCGCGATACGAGTACCATGCCACCCTTCGATCCTGTCTTCAGGGTCTATTCCCCCTATACCCGAGGCGATGTCGACGTAGCCGACCTGTCCTGAGCCGTTTGCGAACAGGCGGTTATCGACGCCGGAGTCGAGGATTGCGATGGTCACTCCCTTTCCGGTGGATCGCGTGTAGCCCTTTACGAACCCCGACCCGTTCCAGTACCAGACCCCATCGATACCCTTGGAAAAGGAGGTCTTGGCCCTTACCGCCACCGTGCTCGTGTCCAGGGCCATGTTGTAGAGTTTCTGGGCGCCTATATTGAGCGCATCGGTGCTGTCGAGGATTGCCCTGAAGGTTGGATGAAGCACCTCGGCCGTGGAGGTATCTACGATTGCGCCGTCTACCTCCACGTCATGGACCCATATGACTTGGACTTCCCTTTGTACGGTACTTATGTGGCCTCCCATGGCACCGAGGATGAGGGCCCTATCCACGGCAGCCGAATCCTGGACTGGGTCATAGGACTCCCCGAAGTCTATGGCAAGATCTACCCGTTTGGCAGAGTCTGGAAAGATCCCGGGATTGAAGTAGTCCTCGACCTGGTTGTTGTCCCTGTCCTCGATCCCGATCCATTCTTCAACCGTGCCACCAGGTTTCCACGACACTTCCTGGCCCCAAAGGGGTGTCATCCAAAGAGACAACGAGGCAATAACGAGGATAAAAATCATGATCTCTTTCCCTCCAATAGATTCGGTGTTTTCAGGGTCATCCCCTTCCATGCAGTATGAACGGTGCCCAGTAGTAAGGGTGCGGGAATTGCGACATGGTCTTCAATTGCGCTCTCCTGAGTGCCCTGCCGATTCCTTCTCCCCTCTCGAGCCCCGTGTAGAAGGTCTTTATCAACTCCGCGGTGGACCTGTCGTTGACCGGCCAGAGGCTCAACACCATCGAGGGGGCGCCGGCCAGGAAAAACGCGCGGCAGAGTCCCATGAGTTCATCACCCGGTCTTACCTCCGCAACGCCCGTCTCGCAGCCGCTGAGGACGACGAGGTTGCACCTGAGGGCCAGGTCATAGATGTCGTGGGCCGTAAGGCGTCCGTCGTATAGTTGGAGGTAGGAGAAGAGTGGATTGTCCCATCTAAACCTCGCGTGACAACTCAGGTGGATGATGGACGCACCCCCCGCGAGGTTGGTAAAGGCCTCGAGCGTTGCCTCCTCGTTTTTCAATATACGGGGCTGATGGAGTACCCCGGCGATAGCTTCTATTTCGGTCTCCACGAATGGCAACTGCCCGTCCGTGATGCCCACGAGGAGAGGCGCGGAATCACCCACAATTCTTCTTTTCATGCATGAAGCGTGGACCTGAAGGCTGGGGGAATAGTGGATCTCCCAGCGCTCGACTGCGTGCGACTTACCGTCGAAGAATGCGTGAAAGGGGAGGTGGTGGAGGAGGTTGTGGGGGATGATGAGCAAGCGTTCTGCGTCCCCGATCCTGTCTGCGGCAGGTGCAAGGAGTTTCATCTCCCAGTCGCGGAGGATCTCGAGGGACGGTGCATTGAGAGAACTGGTATTATCTCTGACAAATTCCGGGTCGAGACACCCTATATCGCTGAATTCGTTGTATAACTCGTGCATGGTGTTCATGATGTCATCTATCTGGCAGAGTCCCCGAAATACCTTGATGTCTCCACGCTTCAGGGCAAAGAGGATGACTTCACCATCGAGGACGAAGTACTCCAGGATGACAAGCCCCGGGTCTACTCTCCAGATGGTATCCGCGGGATCGATTTCCGAAAGTCCCATCGCCTGCCCCAACTTATCGCTTCCTGTCCTGGCCAGGGCCATCTCCCGCAGCAGGTACTGATATTCTACCTCTTTGTCTTGTATCTCCCGGACGAGGGCAACCCGCTCGACCTCTGCTTCCGTTGTGCCGTCCTGTTCCTCCACACATCTTGCCTTCACGTATAAGCGGTTCAGGGATTCCCTGAGACTGGAGATCTCCGCGGTCCCGGCGCCTCCTCCTTGTCTCAGGCCCACGTCCATCCCCAGTCCTATATGTTCAGAGAGGAAGTCGAGCATGACCCTCGACCTGGATCTCTCCACGTAATCGAGGGCCGTACGTCTCATATTCCCATCGAGTGCCAACCTGACCATGTCTTCATACAGGGCCACCTTGTCGCATATGAAGGAAGAGCGGAAGTCCTCCAGTTTCAGGTTCGTCCTGACCTTCTCTACGATGTCGATGGCCTCCGCGTAGGTTTTCATCGCCCTGAGGGGAAACCGCTTCTTCTCCCACACCCTTCCGGTTCCATGGAGTCCCCCAAGTTTCAATGTGTCGATGTTGTGCCTGGAGGCGTATTCGATGACCTCCTCGTTGAGCCTCTGCGATTGGTCCAGGTCTCCCGATTCCTGCCTAATCTGAGCCACGATCAGTTGGGCCCAGTATGCATAGGAGTGTACACCCTTGTCCCTCAGATCGTGCCATGCGTTTATCGCCCTGTCCAATGCCTCTTCCATCATTCCCCTGGAGAGGAGTAGCAATGCGTGGTGCATATCTACGATGGCCGCCCATACCTCGCCGCTATGTTCGAGGAAGATCCCCTGCGCCTTGGTGAGGAGGTCCTCCGCCCCGCCGTCCGGACTCCATTTGAGGGGTTGCATGCGGCCCCGTCTCACGAAATAGAGGTTCAGGCATGCAAGGCCATAGTAGTAATCCTGGCCCAGTTCACGAAAGATTTCCAGGGCTGTCCTGCAATGTCGCTCCGCCTCTTCGAACAGGTTCAATTCCAGGTAGAGATCCGAGAAATTCAGGTCGACCATGGCCAGCCGGTCCCTGGCCCCGAGTTCGTCGAATGCCTTCCGGGCCCGTTCATAGACCATGACGGCCTCGAGATACCTGCCCTGAAACGTGAGGTTAAGGCCCAGGTTGCTGTCCGCGATCGCCACCCTGAGGGGTTCACCTGCCTCTTGTAGTCTCTCCCTTGACTCGCAGTAGACTTTTTCTGCATCCTCGAGTTCACCGATATAGGTGAGTATGTTGCCGAGCGATATCTCGATCCTCGACGTCATTACGAGGTCTCCCTCGCCCTCGAAAAAGACCTTCGCTCTCCGGTAGAGGCGGAGTGCCTCTTTGTGATCGTGGATGAGGTGCCGGACGTTCGCCTCCTGCACGTCGAGATGGGCGAGGTCATGCGGGCTGTCGAGGGAGCCGAGGAGCGAACGACATTCGGTGACAAGGGCGATTGCCTCGGAGTAGCAACCCAGCATTTCCAGGGAGTGGATGTGATCCCTGGAGACACGCAGCGATTCGAGTCTCTCACCCTCCGTATCGAAGAAGTCCCGTGCCTCCTTGAAGCGCCTCAGTGCCTCTACGTGGTTACCCTTACGGGCAAGCGCCCGTCCCTTCCTCCAGGATGAGTAGCCGTATCGCAATGCCTCGTTGCTTTCGCCTGTGGCCAATCCACTCAAGTGTTCGTCGTGGGTCATCTTCACCGCTCTATTTATGTCCCGGCCGGGGATCCAGTCGTATCACCAGTTCCTTGTTCTCGTCCGGCCATAGTTTCAGGACCAGGTCGTCCCTCTCCTGTGCGGTAATGCCACCAAACTTGAACCTCCCGAACCTGTCCGTCCGCGTGTCCCCCGCCGGTTGGCCGCCGCTTTGCAGGAATACGAGGACCTCCCCGACCCCGTGGTCATTACCCCCGGAGGCGTCGGGAATCATCCTGCCGCGGATGTTCAGGCCGCTTTCGCCGGTCTCCTCTATCCTGAGGTGAACGTGGAAGCGGTCGCCTCCGTAGACGAACGATCCTTCTTCTGTACCAGCGGATTCATCCGGGGGCGATCTCAATGCAGGGACTGAAGTGCATGGATGGAGTTTCATTGGTACCGTTACGATTTCATCTATGCACTCTCTGATACGTTTCAATAACTCCTGGTGGATGTTCGCCACTCCGGCGGGGTGTCTTTCACCGAGGCTGGTAATGACGAAGTCCGTGATTTCCATTACACGGTCGACCTCTCGGCGGCATGATAGGCAGCCTTCCTTCAGGTGGCGTACAATATCATGGCAGTCACCTTCAGGTAGCAACCCTTCGGCGTATTCGACCAGGGTCTCATAATCGGGGCATCTCTCCATTTTCACCTCTGCCAGTGCTCGGTTGCGCAAGTTCCCGTTACTTGGGCGACTTGGAGGACTGGACGCGGCGCGGGAAATTACGCAGCCGCGGGATGTATCCTCTTCCTCCCACCTATGGGTCACCGTCCATACTGTATAGTCGAATGATATGGTCGATTTGATACATCGAAGGTCTATTCTGCTTTTCGATCTTCCCTCAGCAGGAGCCTGATCTCTTTGAACAGCCTCGACAGGGTAGGCCCGATGCTGCCGACCGGCATGTTCAATGTCCGGCCGACTTCCCGGTATGTCCTGTCCTCGAGATATCTCAGCCTCAAGATGTCCAATCCGAGACGGGTGCCCCTGGTTCGTGGTAATTTTCCTATGGCCTCCTCGAGTTCCAGCCAGCCGTAAAGTAGTGATTCGTACCTGCGGGGATTGCAGGCTATGGTATCGGGGTCGAGTTCAAGAAAATCCCTCCTGGACTTGAGCCAGTCGCGGCACTTGTTCCGGGCGACCGCCGCAACGAAATAGCGGAGTTTGTTGCCGTCGCGCAACGATTCCAGTGTCCTGGGGTGACAAACTGACAGGAAGATCTCCTGGCACATTTCATCCCTGTCGGCCGGCGCATCGCAGTATCGGCAGACTATGCTGCGAACCAGGCCCGTATACCTCGTTACCAATTCCGTAAGGGCCGCCATGTCCCTCTCCAGGCAGCCCTGGAAGACCTGGTCGTCTTGTAGTTCCGAGTATGGGATCCTGGACAACTAAGGTTATCTCCCGGGCCGGGTGGATCGTCGGGTCTAAGGATGTCCTTTCCGGCTCCACGAGGCCCTGAAACGGGGTAATCCCGGCAATTCGTTATCTCATTATATCATACGGAGAAAGGGGTCGTCAAGGAGAGAGTCGTAGAAGGGCCCCATCCCACGAGGCGAGGCGGGAACGGGGCCCCCTGATTCCTTGGCCTGGTACCCTGTAGAGGGAGACGATTGCAGGGCTGCGATCCAGGCCGGTCAATCCGCCAGGATATGGAACGCGTATTTATCGCAGAGAAGTATCAAGCCCTCATCGAAGGATACACCCATGGCCGTTCCGTTGACCTTCACGATGTCTGTGACGCGAGGGTCACGGACGTCCGAGACGTCCACCACCAGCATATCGGTCCCATCCGCTATATACAGGGTGTTACCTTCAAGTTCAAGGTCCCTGGGAGTCCCCGGGGTGGGCAGGGTCGAGATCTGCACTGGATTGAAGGGATTGCCAACATCCATGATGACCAGTCCATTCGACCGATCTGCGATGTACGCAATATCTCCATCGACAACTATGTCGTTGGCGCCCTCACCAGTCGGGGTTTCGCTTATCTGGACGGGATCGGACGGATTGCCGAGGTCTATGATCCCCAGGCCGGAATCCAGCGCAAGGTAGGCCAGCGTGTCGACCAGGTCGACGCCGTTGGCACCTGTGTTGAAGGAGATGAACCCGAGTTGTTGAAGGTCAGTGGGCGTAGAGACGTCGAAGGTCCACATCCAGCCGGTTGGGGCAGGGGGTACACCTGAGCCAGTCACCGCCATCAGATCGCCCGACTTGTCTATCCCCCTCCGATCGGAACTGTAGTCCATGAAGCCGTCGAGGAGTTGTGGGCTGTACGGGTCGGCCACGGAGATGATCGCCAGTCCCTGGTCGCCGCCCGTGGCATAAACGATGTCGTCCTCGTAGAGGAGGTTGCTGGCGGAAAAATAGATGTTCCATGTCTCCATGTTGCACGTTGTAAAGGGGGCTGTTGGGTCGCTGATGTCGACGATGATCAGGCCGTCAGTGCTGGCCGCCACGTAAGCGTAATCCCCGGAGCCAACCGCCTTCTTGACCCAGTCAGTTGGATCGAAGGTCCCGATGGGATGGGGATTGCTCAGGTCTGATATATCTACCACGCAGGCTTCGTTCCGGCCTGGATAAGTAAAACGGTCGGGGGCGATCGTGTAAGCGTAGCCGCCGCCGTAGGAGACCCTGGTCGGCCACCTGGTGAGGTGGCCGGGTAGGAATGCCCCTCCGTATCCACCCAGGCGGACCGGGTCGACCGGGTCGCCGACATCCCAGACACTCATTCCCCCTTGAGTGGCTGCGAAGAACAGCGTATCCCCTTCCACGGCCAGACCGCATTCAGGAAACCTCTCGACGCCGAAGGTCTTGTTCTCCGATAAGATGGAGAAATCCGGGGGGCTTGAAAGATCTACCACCGCGAATCCTCCATCATTCAACCAACTCTTCCTGTAGATAGAGTAGGCCAGTTCTCCTTGGCAGACCACGTCGTGGAATTCCTTGCGAGCCAGCGAGACCGTGCCGAGGTATAGTGGTGAGGTCGGGTCCGTGATGGTGTAAAAGAGCAGTCCCGTCTCGCCGGCGGCAATCACCAGCAGGCTGTCTTCATTGACGGCCAGGGAGTAATGATCTCCCGCCGTCGCCGTCTGGGAGGTCACCTGCATCCTTGATGGGTCTGAAACGTCCAGTATGGTCAAACCGTCGTTTTCTCCCAGTATGCATAAGAGGTTGCCGAGTACATCCATGTCGTTGATCGTATCCATGGTCGGGTATTTTCCCATGAATACCGGATCGAGCGGGTTCGATACATCGAATGCCAGTATGCCCCGCTCCTTTGCGGATACGAAGAGTCGGTCACCGTCACCTTCCAGTCGAAAGGCGGAGGCCCTCGGCAGGCCCAGTGACACGACCATACGCGGGTTTTCGGGATCGGAGACATCGAAGGCCTTGAGGTTCCCGGAATAGTATTGACCACCATCGGCTATCCACATGTAACCTTTGAGATAAAGGACGTCGTAGAGGTCACCGGCGAAGACGTCGGATCCGAGGGGAGTCACACCTGTCGCAGGGGAGTGGTTCATGGGCCGTGATCCTTGTGTAATTCTATCACTTGGATGGTCATTGACCCGGTGTGCCCGGAGGGTCAATGGCATCGACAGGATGGCACAAGTCGGGATTACCGTGAGAAGGTTGAATAGGCGCATCTTTACCCCCTTTAATGTGTTTGTCAGGCCAATTGCTCCATCCGGCACCTTCATCTATCGCAGAAGGAGCGGAGATGGGCGTGCAAGAGGCCGGGATGTTCTACACCCTTTATAGACGCATAAGGAACGTGGAATCTTGGAGGGTTCACCTCTTTATCTTGTAGCCGGGGGGGACTGATCTCTGGGAAGGATTCAGGCCCGCATCAGTTTCGGGTCGGCGGCGTCCCTAACGCCCTCGCCGATCAGGTTATAGGCCGTGACGGTGATGAATATGGCGATGCCGGGGAACAGGGCAAGCCACCATGCGGTCTCGATGTAGACCTTGGCGAGTGATAGTATGTTCCCCCAACTCGGCGTGGGGGGCTGGACGCCGAAGCCGAGGAATGACAGTGCCGCCTCGCTGAGGATCGCCCCTGCGACCCGGAAACTGATGGAGACGAGTACCGGGGTTAGGGAATTGGGCAGTACATGCCTGAATATAATCCGGGCGTCGCTGTATCCCAGAGCACGGGCAGCGGCGACGAAGTCCTCCTCCTTGTTCTTCAGGAATTCGGCGCGCACGTACCTGGCTATCCCCGGCCACGTCGCGACGCCGATTGCGATCATGATGTTCTCGATCCTTGGAGGGAGAAAGGCGATCACGATGAGGATGAGGAAGAAGAATGGGAAGCACATGAAGACCTCGATAAGGCGTGAGACGAGGATATCGACCCATCCACCGTAGAATCCCGCGATAGATCCGAGGATGAGGCCGATGAACGTCGCAATACCGACCGCTATAAAGCCTATCCGCAGGGAGAGGCCGGTCCCATGGATCATCCTGGATAGGACGTCCCTTCCCAGGTTGTCCGTTCCGAACCAGTGGCGGCTCGAGGGTGCGGAAAGGCGCTCGGTCAGTGATTGCGAAAGGGGATCGTATGGGACGGGCGCGAAGATCGCCTGGGCATCCTCCGATTCCGGGTGGTCCCTGAGGTAGTCCCAGTCCTTCCTGAGGAACTGGGGGTAGTCTACGAAGGCCGGATAGTAAGCCTTGCCTCCCGTCCGGTAGATATAGGGCTTGTTGGTGGCTATATATGGTGAGAGGAGGGCTACCACGCAGAGCAACCCGATCACGTACAGGGCGGCAACGGCGAACTTGTCCTTCTTGAACTGCTTCCAGAAGATGGACCTGTAACTCCTGGGCTTGCTGGAAGTGGGCCCCTCGATGCCCACCCCGTTTACGTCCCCTTCCACTCCACCCATCAGGGTCAGGCCCTCATCCGACTTCGGGAAGCCGGTCTTATAGTGTTTTTTATCAATCATAGGTCACCCTTGGATCGACGATCGCGTATAGTATATCGGCCAACAGCATGCTGAACAATATCAGGGCGGCCGACAGGAAACTGATCCCCATCACCACGTTGTAATCCCTCGTCAAGATCGACTGGAAGAGGAGGAGCCCCGTGCCGGGCCAGGAGAAGATCATCTCTATGATGATCGAACCCCCGATCAAGTAAGGGAGGATGAATGTGAAGAGTGTGACCAGGGGGATCAGTGCATTTCGCAGGGCGTGCTTGCCGATGACCGTCCTCTCCGGGAGCCCCTTCGCCCGTGCGGTCCTGATGTAGTCCTGCCTGATGATCTCGAGGAGGGACCCGCGGGTGAACCTCGAGTCGTATGCAAGGCCCCCGTATGTCATGCAGATGACCGGCAGCACCAGGTGCAAGGCACGGTCCCAGAACTTCCCGGCCAGATCGAACCCCGCGTAACCGAAACTCTTTATGCCCGTGAGGGGAAGCCACCCGAGTTTGACGGAGAAGAGGAGTATGAGAAGGAGCGCGATCCAGAAGTTCGGCAGGGAGTACAGGATGTAGAGTATGAAGCCCGTGACCTTGTCGAAATACGTCCCCCTCTTGACGGCGCACAGGATGCCAAGCGGGATGGCGATCACTATGCCGATGACCATGGCGATGAAATTGAGTTGGATGGTGGCCGGGAGCCTCTCGATTATCTTGTCGAAGACGGGTCGCTTGTCATGGTAAGATTCGCCGAAATCGAGTGTCATAGCGTGGATGAGCCACATTGGGTACTGGCTCTTCGTGAGCACCATCAAGGCTCGATCGAAGCCCCCGTATGTGTATTCATCCCCGTTGATTTTCCACCACTTTGAGATCCGGTCTATCTTTGTCTCGAGCGGCTCGTCGTAGCCCACGTTCAGACTTTCGATGTAGATGAAGATGTCGGCAAAGTGAGTCCTCAGTCCCTCCGGGTTCCCGGTGTCGAGGACTTCCCTGTGCAATGCCTCAAGGGATGTGACATTGGCCTTCTTGAGACGGGAGGTGACCTTTTCGACTGTCTTTCCTTCCAGCCCCTCCGACGAAAAAGCCGCCTTCAAGGCTTCGATGTCCCGCTCCACCGTGAGCACGTTGAAGTTCAGTACCTTTGGCAGGTCGAGGCCGTATGCCCTGCGCATCGATTCGTAGATCTCCCTCGAGGCCTTTTCATCCAGCACGCCACCGCTCATTTGTAGTTTGGCGGGATCGCCGGGCGCGAGTTGCATGATGACGAAGGTCACCAGAGTGATCCCGAAGAGTGTCGGTATGATATAGAACAGCCGCTTGAGGATGTATGTGGTCATTCAGGATGCCTGCCTCGAGAATGTCTGGTATTCCTTTGGGATCCACCAGTCGAGCATCCCCGGGTTAAAGAGGTAAGGACCCCGTGGGCTGATCTTGACCCCCATGAGCCGCTTGCTCTGGAAGTAGAGGAAACTCCGGAACGTCAGGAAGACGTATGGCTGGTCCTCGTAGATCAACTTCGAGATCTCCTGGTAGATCTCCTTCCTCTTTTCCCTGTCGAATTCGCGCCTTCCGGCCTCGAAGAGGCTGTCCACGGTCGCGTTCTTGTAGCCTCCGTAGTTGCGGCCCGTGGCGTACTGGCTCGAGTGCCAGACGTTGTAGGAGAAATCAGGGTCGACACCGGCACCCCATCCTGAGAGTTCCGCCTGGAAGTCGTGGGACTGGACGCGTTGCATGAAGGTTGCCCATTCGAGCGTCCTCAGGTCCGCGTTGACGCCGATCTTCTCCCAGTAATTCTTGAGTATCGTAGCGATCTCGACCGCCGACTCCGACTGCGGGCATAGGAACTCGAATTTGAACTCCTGCCCGTCCTTGTCCCTTGTCCCGTCGTTGTTGGTATCCACCCAGCCCGCTTCCGTCAGCAGTTCCCGAGCCTGCTGCGGATCGTACGGGAGTCGCTTGATATCCGGGTTGTAACACCAGTGGTTGTAATGGAATATCCCGAGTGCGGGCCTTCTGAGGCCGTAATAGATATTCTTTATTATGGCATCAATGTCTACGGCCATCGTCA
The DNA here is from genome assembly GCA_964573995.1 of uncultured Gemmatimonadota bacterium. Lineage (GTDB taxonomy): Bacteria > Gemmatimonadota > CAZMKB01 > CAZMKB01 > CAZNLH01 > CAZNLH01. Next base: position 58,198 of record CAZNLH010000008.1, on the reverse strand, counting down.
TGGCCTGCCTGACCCGGATGTCGGTAAAGAACGGGTTGGAGCCATCCATGTTCCAGCCCACGTGGCCCGAGTTCCAGGTGTCGACTTTCCTCTTTATTGCCCGGTCTGTGAACTCCGGTGTGTTCGTCATGTTGATGTACTGTTCGGCTGTCCCCTGCATCTCGTCGATCTCTCCGGCCTTCAGCGCGTTGAGGGCGACGTTGTCGTCCGGGATGATCTTGTGGATGAACTTCCGGATATAAGGTTTTTTGCCGTTATAGCCGTCCCACCGCTCCACTACAATAGAGGCCCCGGCGTCCCAGGAGACGAAGCGGTACGGTCCGTTTCCTATGGGCTCGCGGTTGAACTTCGAGTCCCTGATCTCGTATTTTTCGCCCCTGGCCTCGACCTCCTTCTTTTCAGCGTCGAAGTAATGTTTCGGCAGTGCGCCCAAGGACGATTTCCATATACCCGTTGCAATCGGTTCCTTCATGGTCACCCTGAGCGTGTAATCGTTGGGTGTCTCTACCTTCTCTATCTCCATGAGCGATGACCGGGCGGCAACGGCCCTGTTTTTCGGGTCCATGATCACGTCGTAGTTGAAGCGGTAGTCTTCCGAGGTAACCGGGTACCCGTCCTGCCAGTGCGCTTCGTGGTTCAGGTAATAGGTATATACGCGCTTGTCTTCCGAGATGGTATAGGAGTCGCAGGCGGCCTTGTTGATCTCGGGCTGGAGATCGATACTGATATTGATCAGGCCGTCGAAGAGAAGGGAGGTCACCTCCATGTCGTATGTTGAAGAGGAATAGATCGGGTTCAGGGTGTTGGGCTCCCCTGCCAGGCGGCGGAACACCCATCCCCCCTCTACCGGTTCGCCTTCGTTCGGCAGGACGGCCTCTCCCTGTTCCGTGGTCCCGGTCTTTTCCACGTGTCCCTTGCCGGAACATGAGAGGTTGAGCGTTACGAGGATCGCCGTTCCGAGCAGGATGTAAAGTCTGCGCCACATGATCTGTGTTCCCCTCCTTTGAGATCTCTCGCTTCCAGGCCCGATGGATGGGTCGTTCGCCCGCTGGCTCCTTTGTGCCCGTGCAGCCGGCTGGCTTATCGATTGTCCTATAACCTACCAAAGAGGACAATCTTTGTCAATCGGGAAAATTGATAAAAGGACTTGATTTTTTTCCCGCCTTGTTATAGTTTGTCGCGAGTCGTTTACCAGGGAAAGGGGCTGTCGTTTATACGAACGCCTGCTTCGATTAAACACTGCGCCGATTTTTATATCGTCTTCTATTGGCGCAGGCCCCTCAACTTTCAACCAATCGAAGGAGTGGAACGATGAACGTGAAGCAAAACCCCGCCCCGAGCCTCAATCGCATCAAGCGAATCGGGTCCTTCATCCTGTTTGCTCTCGCCCTGTTCTTCATCTCCGGCGCATGGGCCCAAGCGAACTGCAACGATACCACTTCAAAATCCTCGGATAAGTGGGAGTACGTCGGCAGCAAGAAGTGCAAGATGTGCCACTTGAAGCAATACAAGACTTGGAAAGAGACGAGGATGGCTCAATCATTCGAGATTCTCAAACCCGGTGCCAGGGCGGAGGCCAAGAAGAAGGCCGGATTCGATCCCGACAAGGACTATACAACGGACAAGACATGCCTGCCCTGTCATACGACCGGTTATGGGAAGCCCGGGGGGTTCGTGTCGATTGAAAAGACACCCGCGATGGCGGGCGTAGGTTGCGAGGTCTGCCACGGTCCCGGAAAGGGATATCTCGCAAAGGGCTTCATGACGTTCCAGAACAAGGACTTCAAACTGGACGATTTAAAGGCCGTAGGCCTGGTTCTGCCGGATTCATCCACCTGTACCACCCTCTGCCACAACGAGAAGAACCCCTTCAACAAGCCTTTCAACTGGGAGGAGCGGAAGGTCAAGGGGACCCACGAGCACATCCCGTTGAAGTACAATCACGGCTGATGTTGAAGGTCTTTTCACGTGGTCCGCACGATTCATAAGGTGAGCAAAATCAGTGGGAGACATGCCCTGGACAACAGGCCGGAAAGTGCAATTTTTAGCCGTGGCTTCCGCTGTTCCATGCAGGGAGATGCCCGCGGCAGGCTGACCCTTCGCCTTGGGGATGCCTTTGTTCCTGGGATGATTACCGCGTAACAATGGATTCGCGATTAGAAATCGAAGGTCTCATTAAAGTTACCTGTACTGCAATCCTTCTCTTGTTTCTTATAAGCGCATGCTCTGGAGGGAACAGGAAGGATTCTCTTGATCAGCCGATCGCCTTCAGTCACAAGATACATGCCGGAGATTACAAGATCGCCTGTCTCTATTGTCATATCTACGCGGACCGGTCGCCGGTGGCGGGTGCGCCGACCGTAAAGACGTGCATGGGCTGTCACGAGGTAATCGGCACAGACAAACCCGGGGTAAAGAAACTGGCGGAGTACTGGGAGAAAAAGGAGCCGATCGAGTGGATCAAGGTCTATGACCTCCCCGATTTTGTCAGGTTCACCCACAAGCGGCACGTTCATGCCGGCGTCCGTTGTCAGACCTGCCACGGCCCGGTGGAGACGATGGTGAAGGTCGAGAAGGCAACCAGCCTGACAATGGGATGGTGCCTCGATTGCCACAAGGAGAGAAAGGTCAGCATCGATTGTTTCATCTGTCATCATTGATGGTTATGGCCGGAATTGAGGATCTTTGATGTCTCGTCAAAGCGGGCATGAAGAGGTGATCGGGCCGCCTCGGTTGCAGGGATCCCGGCTCCTCTGGAAGGGGATGGGATACCCTTGCCTTAGACCTGCATTGTTATTGCCTCACATACTTAGGATAAGGAAACTATCGCCGCATGGATTTCGATCTCGATAGAAGGGCTTTTCTGAAGGTCATGGGTAGCGTGGGATTGGCCTCGCTCGTAGGTTGTGCCAGGGAGCCTGTAAAGCGACTGGTCTCCCATGTCACTCCTCAACAGGAGTACATCCCGGGGGTTGTAAACTGGTATGCATCGGTCTGCAGGGAGTGCCCGGCGGGTTGCGGGATAGTGGTTGCCAGCATGGGAGGTAGGCCGATAAAGATCGAAGGCAACCCCCTGCACCCGGTGAACAGGGGCGTGCTGTGCGCCCGCGGGCAGGCCGCCCTGCAGGGCCTCTACAACCCCGACAGGGTGAGAGAACCGCTGGTAAAAGCGGAGAACGGAAAGTTCGGATCGATAGGTTGGGAGAAGGCGCTTGCGCGCATAGCCGAAGAGGTGCGTGGGTTGAAGGAGAAGGGTTCCCTGGATCGAGCGGCGGTCGTATTTCCTCATCTGTCCGGAACGATGGCCAGGCTCATTGACATCTGGAGCCGTGATCTCCCGGGATTCGGTATCTACGAGTATGAGCCGATTTCTTACAAATCCATGGTGGCTGCGAACGAGATCTGTTTTGGCCGAGGGCTGTTACCCCTGTACCGGTTCAATGAGGCCGACCTGGTAGTCTCTTTCGGGGCCGACTTCCTGGAGACCTGGATTTCGCCCATGACCTACGCCAGGGATTTTTCCATGATGCGGAGTTACCGGGAGGGAATACTGGGCAAGATGGTGGTTGTCTCTCCCCGGCAGTCTCTCACGGCTGCCAACGCCGACGAGATGGTGCTGATAAGGCCGGGCACATACGGGGCCTTCGCACTGGGAGTATTGAAGATACTCGAGGAAGACGGGCTCAGGCCCCCTTCTACTACTATCGATCGTGACTCATTGAGGCATCTCGTCGGGCCGTATGACCCCAAGAACGTCACCCGCCTTACCGGTGTTGCTGAAGACAGGCTGAGGTCGGTAGCGAGGCTCATCGCCGTTTCGAGGCGTTCGTTGATACTCCCCGGGAGCGCCGAGTCGAGCGGCTCAAACTCCACCAGGAATAACGTGGCGGTGAACGTCCTGAATTATTACCTCGGCAACTACGGTAAGACGATCGACCTCCCCGACCATGGCCCCGTATCATTATCAGGGCGGCGGGGATCCGTCTCCGAACTGATAGAGCGGATGAGGAGCGGGAGGATAGACCTGCTTATCGTCGATGGCGTGAACCCGGTCTATTCCCTACCTCCTTCAGCCGGTTTTCTGGGGGGGCTCGGTGAGGTGAAAACCGTGGTATCGTGTGATGAGACGTTAACGGAGACGACGAGCGCGAGCGGCTATATCCTTCCCATCCACCATTCTCTCGAGTCGTGGGATGATTATGAGCCGTCCGACATGGTCCGTGGACTATTGCAGCCCATGATCAGGCCCCTCGGCGATTCGAAGCACACCGGTGACCTCCTGATCGAGATCTCACGCCGTTCCGTCGGTGAGCACTCAGGGCTTGCGAAGTATAAGAGTTATTACAATTTCCTGATGGATTCCTGGAAGGAAATCGCACGTAAGCATGATGAAACAGGGGGGTTCCGGAAGTTCTGGGAAGATGTGTTGAGGCGCGGGGGTCTCTTCGGCGAGTTGAAGTCATCTCCGGTCATTCTGTCGGATAAGGCGTTTACCATCGAGTGGGAGGGACCACGGATAGAGTCCTCGGGGACGTTGGGTTCGGAACCTCGACCCGGCAGTGAGTTTGAGGGCAATGAGGCGACCCTGATGGTATACCCATCCCTTGCGCGATACGACGGCCGGGGGGCGAACAGGCCGTGGCTGCAGGAACTACAGGATCCGATGTTGCAAAATGTGTGGAGCACGTGCATAGAGGTCTCAAAGGATAAGTCGAGGAAGATGGGCTTGAAGAAAGGAGATGTCCTCAGCGTCTCTTCCCCCTATGGTGCGGTCAAGGGGCCGGTTTATATCTCCAACCAAGCCCTCGAGGAGACAGTGGCCATTGCAATGGGCCAGGGGCATCGGGCGTACGGTCGCTTCGCAGACGGGACTGGGGTGAACCCGATGGAACTCCTTCCACTCGCCGTGGATGATCTCTCCGGGGAGAGCGCTTACCTCTGCGTCAAGGTCCAACTGAAAAAGACGGAGGAGAGGGTGGAGGTCCCCACGCCTGAAGGGACCCCCTTCGATAAGGGACGTGGAATCGCACAGACGATCGATATCGCCGAACTGCGGGACATGACCACCAAGCGGCAGGGAGAGCCGGCCCACGAGGAGCGCAAGTTCAAGGAACTCCTTTCCCCCTATAAGCACCCTGATTATAGATGGGGCATGGTGATCGACCTGAATGCCTGTATCGGGTGCGGTGCCTGCGTGGTCGCCTGTTACGCCGAGAACAACATTTATGTTATAGGGCCGGAACAATACAAGAAGGGGCGGGAGATGGCCTGGGTCCGGGTGGAACGGTATTATAACCATGAGCGCCCCAGTGAGGTTCGCTTCATTCCGGTCCCATGCCAGCAGTGCGAGGATGCTCCCTGCGAGCCGGTATGCCCGGTTTATGCCACGTATCACACGCACGAGGGCTTGAACGCCCAGATCTACAATCGTTGTGTGGGAACCAGGTACTGTGCGAATAATTGCCCGTACGCTGTCCGACGGTTCAACTGGTTCAGTTACCACTTCACAAAGCCGCTGGACCTCCAGTTGAATCCCAATGTTACGGTCAGGAATAAAGGGGTGATGGAGAAGTGCACATTTTGCATACAGAGGATCGTTGCGGCGAAGGATCGGGCGAAGGACGAGGACCGAAAGGTGAAAGACGGCGAAGTGATCCCTGCCTGCGCGCAGACGTGCCCGACACGGGCTATTACCTTCGGCAACCTGAAGGACCCGGATTCCGAGGTATCCAGGAAGTCCAGGAGCGCTCGGGGATACAAGGTCCTCGAGTACATCAACACCAAGCCGGCGATTACCTACTTGAAGAAAATCATTTACGGGGAAGACCTTGTCTGAGAGAGACGAAGAGGGGCAACTCACTTATAGCGTCGTCAACAGCGAATTGATGCGCACGATCGCCTTGCCCGGGCGGGTGTATTACCTTGCGCTCTTATTGACTGTCGTTGGCTGCGCCATCGGCGGTTATTCATGGTGGCTGCAGATCTATTACGGGATGGGGATGACGGGGCTGAACAACCCGGTAGGGTGGGGCCTCTACATAACGAACTTCGTATTCTGGGTAGGGATCGCCCACTCAGGCACACTGATCTCCGCCATCCTGTTCCTGGTAAGGGCAAAGTGGAGGACCGCAATCTACCGGAGCGCCGAGGCGATGACGGTATTTGCCGTCCTGACGGCGGGACTGTTCCCCATTATCCACCTCGGTCGAATGTGGAGGTTCTATTACCTGCTTCCCTACCCGAACGAACGGGTCCTCTTCCCTAATTTCCGTTCTCCCCTATGCTGGGATGTCTTTGCAGTCCTGACGTATCTGACCGTAAGCAGCATGTTCCTCTACCTCGGCCTTATGCCGGACCTCGCCGTCTACCGGGACCATTACAGGGGATGGCGCCGGAGGTTGTACAGCGTCCTCTCGCTCTCCTGGCGGGGGACTAACAGGCAGTGGCGGCATTATACCCGCGCTTACGCCTTCTTCGCTGCGCTCGCCACGCCGCTGGTCATTTCCGTCCACAGCATCGTCTCGTGGGACTTCGCCATGGGGGTCCTCCCCGGATGGCACAGCACCATATTCGCCCCATATTTCGTTGCCGGGGCCATCCATTCCGGGCTCTCTATGGTCCTAATAATCTTGATACCCATGCGGCGTGTCTTCAAACTCGATAAGTTCATCACGATCGATCACTTCGAGAACCTGGCAAAACTGATCATTCTGACCGGGCTGATCGTGGGTTATGCGTACGTGACCGAGTTCGGTATGGCCTGGTACAGCAACAACCCGGTCGAACAGGAGATATATCGCTACAGGCTGTTCGGGGATTATGCCCCCTTCATGTGGGTCATGCTCCTCTTCAATGCGGTCGCACCGCTTGCCTTCCTGATCAGGGGCGTGCGTAGGAATCTCATTGCGTTGTTCACCATACCGATACTCATCAATTTCGGGATGTGGTCGGAACGGTTCGTCATAATAGTGACCTCCCTGGGGCGGTCGTTCGATCCCTTTGCCTGGGGCACGTACCACGTGAGCCCGGTGGAACTTGGGATAACCCTCGGATCGTTCAGTTTCTTCTTCCTACTCTTCCTCATATTCATCAAGATGTTTCCCTGTGTTGCGATTACGGAGATGAAGGAGGCCCTGCCCAGGCCGCGCGGGGCCGGTGAGGGTGTCGTCGCATGAAGCGCGGTACGGTCCTCGGCATATACGACGATTTCGAGGCCTTCATGAGGTCCCTCGAGGCGCTGAGGGGGATGGGCATAGAGAGGATCTTCACCTATACCCCCGTACCTTACGACGAAATAAACGAGGTTCTGGAGGAGAAGGAAAGCCCGATCCGTTACTTCACACTTACTGGGGGGCTGTTGGGATTTGCGAGCGGCGCGGCCTTGACGATTTTCTGTTCGGAGGTGTATTCCCTCATTGTGGGTGGAAAACCGATCATATCGATACCGCCTTACCTTGTCATCGCCTTCGAATTGACCATCCTGTTGTCCACGATCCTGACCGCGATCGGTTACTTTCTCCTTTCGCCGGTAAGAAGGCCCAATATCCACCGCTCCTATGATCCCTCCTTTTCGGAAGATCATCTCGGGATCCTGGTGGAGGGGCCGGATGTCGATACGAGGCGATCTGGACAGGTCATGGAGGAAAACGGTGCGGTGGAAATCAGGAGTTGATCTCTTACTCTACGGCGTCTTGCTGTTCAGCCTGCTCTCTGTCCCGGGATGTAAGCCGGAGGGGGGATGGCCATGGAGCAGGAACATGTATGATTCACCCGCCCTGCAACCCCAGCAACGGGCGCTCGAGTTACCGGCCAATACACTACCGGTCGAGGGGGGTGAACTCAGTGATTCCCTCGAGTCCGAGAAGGAACCGGTCAATCCGTTTAAGACAGGCCTTAGCGAAAAGGACAGAGAGAGGGGGAAGGCCCTGTTCGGTAAATATTGCGCCGCCTGCCACGGGATAGATGGGAAGGGGAGGGAGTTGACCGAGGATTTTGCGACCCCGGACTTGACGGACCCGGATTACCGTGATTACTCGGATTCGGATTTCTACTCCATAATTGTGGGGGGTGGACTGAACATGCCGAATTACCGGGAGGAATTGAGCGTGCGCGACCGCTGGCTCGTTATCAATCACCTGAGGAGTTTCCAGTCTACCGATGAAGAGTGACTCGCCGCCTGTCAATAGTTTCATGCTGAGCGAGGGAAGGGGCCTCAAGTCGCTACGGATCTTGCTATCCATCCTGCTCGTTCCCGGGCTGATTGTTTTCGCTCTTGGCGCGCTGAGGAGGGGCGATATCCGTGTCTGGGAGATCTACCTCGTGAACCTCCTCTTCTGGTCCGGTCTTTCACAGGCGGGGGTTACGGTTTCCGCCCTGCTGCATACCACGAACGGGAAGTGGGGGAAGAACATCACGCACATCATGGAGGGGATGGCCCTCTTCTCTCCGGTGGCACTCGTGTTGTTTCTCGTGCTCTATATCGGCGATGACACCATCTTCGTATGGGTGAGGGAACCTGTCCCGGAGAAGGCGTTCCTGTTGGATATCACCCACTTCTTCGTGCGTGAGAACTTCAACTTGATCGTACTCAATATCTTCAACCTGGTATTCCTCTATCATTCCTTCCGTCCAGATGTCGGCGCCATGCTGGAGGAGGGCAGCCTGAAGGGTAGCCGGTTCTTCAATTGGTTCACAAGTGGATGGAGGGGCTTCGAGGCTGAGCGAGAGAGGAGCGACAGGGCACTGAGGTGGCTGTCCCCGGTGATCCTCTTTGTCTATGCCGTGGTCTATTCGATGATCGCATACGACTTTGTCATGTCGCTCGATCCTTACTGGTACAGCACCCTGTTCGGGGCCTATTACTTCATGACCAATCTCTACCTGGGGATCGCAGGGATCGCCATCGTTGTGATCCTGGTCTCGCGCGTACTGGATCTGGGCGGCTATGTGACCGAGGCACATTTCAGGGACATCGGCCTGATGCTGTTCGTGTTTTGCCTGATCGCCCTCGACTTTTTCTGGTCTCAGTACCTGGTCATCTGGTATGGAAACATACCGGAGGAGATCACCTTCCTTGTAAACAGGATAAAGGAACCCCAGTGGCTGCCTGTTTCCCTGGCGGTCCTCGCGGCCTGTTTCCTCCTCCCGTTCCTGTTGCTCCTCAGCCGGCCGGCGAAGAAGAAGCCGCGATATCTCCTTCCAATCGCCATACTGGTCTTTGTGGGGATGTGGCTGGAGCGATACCTGCTCGTGGTACCGACACTATGGCACGGAAGCGAGGTCCCTCTTGGATTCACGGAATTCGCGGTGACGATTGCATTTATGGCGGCTTTCGTCCTCGTTTATATTGCCTTTGCAAAGAGGTTCCCACTGCTTCCCAGTGATGCTCGGGCAAGAGGAACAAACGGGTGGGGATTGGAAAATGCATGAAAATTTATCTTGAATTATCAGGGCGGCCCTTTTATTTTTTGTCGGTTTGTCGCCGTGGAACGTTGATTGTGTGCGTTTACCACCTCTCGGGGACATGATGGAGGCGCCTGCCAATCTCCAATTATAAGCCTTCTCTCAATACCGACTGAGGGACTTGACACTACGGGTAGAATGCAGAAGTTAAAGACGCTCTTAATACTCATCGTAATCATCGGGGCCCTGGCTGCCCTCTATTCGATCGTTTCGCATCGACCTTCCGTCATTCAACCGATCGCCTTCAATCACAGTATCCATACCGGAGACGTCGGCATAGATTGCATTGACTGCCATCAATATTTCAAGGAACATGCCGCCGCAGGCCTTCCGGGTGAGGAGGTATGTGGGGGTTGTCACGAGGAGCCTATAACAGACAGCCCTGAAGAGAAGAAGTTGATTACGAGCCTGGCGTCCGGTAAGGGGATCACTTTCAAGAAACTTTTCAACTTGGCAGATCACGTCTATTTTTCCCACAGGAGACATGTGACGATTGCCGGGTTGGAGTGCGAGAAATGTCACGGCTCCATCGCAGAGGCAACCTCGCCGCCTCCTCGGCCCCTTGTCAAGGTGGATATGAATTTTTGCCTCGATTGCCACAAGCGGATGGGAGTAACGACGGATTGTGTTGCCTGCCACCGGTAGATTGGTGATCTATAGGATCTGGATGAAAACAACCCCTGGTTGGGGAATTTCGGGAAGTAGGGGGGAGAGTGGATTCAATTTCTCTTTACAAACTACAACCTGCTGAGCGGGTACCATGAAGCGAAGAGACTTCGTTAAAATTATCGGCACAACGGTTGGGGGGCTGGCTCTCCCCTTAGATCGGGTACTGGGATCGAAGGTCCCTACCACTCGCCCCGATTCTGGCTGGGCGCCGGGGATAGAGAGAATGATAAACACCACCTGCACCCTGTGCCCCGGGGCGTGCGGGATTACCTGCAGGATCGTTGACGGATCTCTCGTGGATATCATGGGGAACGTCTTCAACCCGATAAACCGGGGAGGGATATGTCCCACCGGCATGGCCGCCCTGGAACTCCTATACAGCCCGGACCGGCTCCATGGCCCGAGGGTGAGGGAAGGAGAAAAGGGGGGCGGGAAGTGGCGCGACATCGAGTGGGATGAGGCACTGTCCATTCTAAATGAAAAGTTGACTGCATTGAAAAGAGATGGAAAGATGGATGGCGTGGCGTTCCTATCAGGGGCCTCTTCCGGTTCCATGGCGGACCTGATTCATACCTTCGTAAAGGGAACGGGCCGTGGTACTATCTATCTGGATGACAGGCTGGACGCCTATCCTCACGTATTTAACCTCATGCATGGAATCCCTCGGTACCCGGCCTTCGACCTCAAGAACACCGATACCATCTTTTCTTTCGGGGTGGACCTCCTCAATGCCTGGTATTCCCCACTGCAGGCACAGGGGGCTTATGGAGACCTGAAGGGGAGGAGCGTGGGGAGCAAGGGCGACCTGATCCAGATCGAGCACCGCCTCTCCCGGACCGGCACCCAGGCGGCGGAATGGGTACCCATCAAACCCGGCACTTATGGGGCCCTTGCCCTTGGGATGGCGTACGTTCTGATCAAGGAAGACTTGTTCGATCACGATTTCATCACGCGCAGGACCACGGGCTTCGATAGTTGGATCGATGCGGACGGGACCAATCACATCGGTATGCGGGACCTGATATTACAGTTTTATTACCCGGAGGAGGTATCGAGGATTACAGGGGTCAAGGAAGAGACGATCCTGCGGCTGGGGAAGAAGTTCGGCAACGCGGACCACGCGGTAGCCGTCGGTGATATCATGGTGAGTTACCAGACCAACGGGTTATTCTCCCTGATGGCCGTCCACACGCTGAATCTCCTGAAGGGGAACGTCGGACGCAGCGGGGGGATCACCGTTCAGCGTGACCTTTCCCTGGTACCCTTGCCGGGAGGGAAGGCCGGCGATGTCTCATCGCCCGGGAGCGGAGAGAGGTACCTGGCCGAGAGCGGCATCATATTGAAGACGGAGTATCCAAGGATAAACAAGTTCCCGGAGAAGGTCCTGTGGCAGTCGCAACAGAATGTGGGCATGGATCTCTTGTTCGTATACAGGACCAACCCGGTCTTCTCGCAGATAGACGGAGATGCATTTCAGAAAGCGCTGCAGAAGATTCCCTTTGTGGTGAGTTTCTCATCTGTAATGGATGAGACGTCCTGCTTCGCCGATCTCGTAATTCCGGATGACCACTTCCTCGAGAAGTGGGAGGATGCCTTTGCCAGCCCCACGTTTCCTTACTCAGTCTGGGGGGTTGTGAAACCGGTGGTATCACAGGTGCACAATACAAAGAACGCGGGGGATGTCCTGCTGAGACTTCTCGAGAAATTCGGCGACAAGAGCGCCTCGACTGTGAAGTTCAAGGATATGGAGGAACTCCTCAGGTACCGCGCCAAGGGCCTCTTCGAGGCCGGCAGGGGTATGGTACTCGATGGCTCCTTCGAGCGCCACCTGGCCGAAAACCTCGAGGGAAGGGGTTGGTGGATCAAGCCCAAGTACGACTTTGATAAGTTCTGGGACCTGCTCATAGAGAGGGGTGGATGGTATGACCCCTTCGTGGACTGGGAGAACTGGGCCGCCGTATGCGGCAACAGGGACAAGAAAGTGCATTTCTTCATCCCTGAACTGGGCGAGATCGAGGGGAAAGATCTCGGCTCTCTGCCGCATCACGAGGACGTGGAGATAACCAAGGATATCGATTATCCATTCTTACTCGTCCCCTTCCGCATGTCGAAGATCGATGACGGGGAGGGCACGAGGGTACCGTGGGTCATAGAATCGAACGGTCCGATGGCTGGGCTCACATGGGAGAGTTGGGTTGAGATCAACCCCGTCACGGCGGATAAGGTCGGTATCAAGGACGGCGACCTGGTCTGGTTGGAGTCGAGGCGGGGAAAGATTCAACTCAGGGCAAGGGTCTTTGAGGGAATTGTAGAGGGGGTGTTGTCTGTCCCCATCGGAATGGGCCACCGCTACGGTATGTGGGCAAAGGCGGGGGCGAACGTAATGGAAATCCTTGAGGAGGCAGGCGACAAGCGGAGCGGCCTGCCTTCGTGGCAGTCAACCCCGGTGAAGATATACCGGGCTTGAAGAGGGAGTGTCATTGGCGCGATACGGAATGGTCATAGACCTGGCGAAGTGCACCGGGTGCCAGGCGTGCGAGGTGGCCTGCAAGATGGAGAACAATATACCGATCAGCAGGCCGGACCAGGTGCGTATGGGGAGGAGTATCGCATGGATGAAGGTCCTGGTCGAGCAGGAGGGTTCCTATCCTGAAGTCAGGGCCAGGTTCGTTCCCAGGCCGTGTATGCAATGCGACAACCCGCCGTGCATAAAGGTATGCCCCGTTAGCGCGACTTACAAGAGTGAGGAGACGGGGATCATCGGTCAAATATATGCCCGCTGTATCGGGTGCCGTTACTGTGCCAACGCCTGCCCGTACAGTGTGAAGTACTTCAACTGGTATGCGCCACGGTGGCCGGAGGAGTTCCGGCGCCACCTCAATCCGGATGTATCCATCCGTCCAAGGGGGGTTATCGAGAAGTGCACCTTCTGCCACCATCGCCTTCAGAAGGCCAGGGAGGTCGCGCGTGCGGAAGGTCGATCCCTGCGTGAACAAGATTATCAGCCGGCATGCGCGCAGAATTGTCCCACCAGGGCGATCACTTTTGGTGACCTGGATAACCCGAATCACAAGGTTCACGACATGGTCCATGATCCGAGGGCTGTCCGCCTGATGGAAGACCTCGGGACGGAGCCCAAGGTGGTCTACCTGTCGGAGATAGAGTGATGTCCTACGAGGAAAAGTTAGCGAATTGCACCGAGGATGAAAAGGTCCTGCTGAGACCGCTGGTCCGGACTACGAGGACATTCTACCTCTTTTTCGGGCTGATGCTCATACTCTTCATCGGTGGAGTTACTGCCTATTTCAAGCAGTTCAGAAACGGGCTGGGGGTCACGGGGCTCAATGAGCCGAGTTACTGGGGGATCTATATAATTGATTTCGTCTTCTTCATCGGTATCAGTCACGCCGGGACACTGATCTCGGCCATCTTGCGCATCAGCAAGGCGGAATGGCGACGGTCGATAACACGATCCGCCGAGTTTATCACCGTCCTGGTCATCGGCTTCGGTGCGATTCAGCCGATCATTGACCTGGGGAGACCCGACAGGCTCCTCAATGTCTTTTATTATGCCCACTTACGCTCCCCACTCCTGTGGGATGTCATGAGTATCGGCCTCTATTTTTGCGCCAGTTCCATCTACCTTTACGTCCCTATGATACCTGACCTGGCGCGAATCCGTGACCTCGGCATAAAGGCGCGGTGGTTCTATCGTATCCTTGCCCTGGGTTACAGTGGTACGCCGGGGCAGGAGAGGGTTCTCCAACGGATCATCATGACCCTGGCCGTTGTTGTCATCCCCATAGCCATTTCGGTCCATACGGTAATCGGCTGGATCTTCGCCCTTACCCTTCGCCCGGGGTGGCACAGCACGATCTTCGGCCCCTATTTCGTCGTAGGGGCCATTTATTCTGGCATAGCCGCCCTCCTGATTGCTATGGTGATCCTGCGCAAGGTCTATAAGTTGGACAACTATTTCAAGGATATCCACTTCAACAACATGGGAATCCTCCTCCTGATAATGAGTCTCCTGTGGCTATACTTCACCTTTGCCGAGTACATCACTGTGTTTTACGGCCAGGAAGTGGCGGAGATGAGGGCCTTCTGGGACAAGATATCCGGTACCTATGCCCCCTATTTCTGGTTGATGGTCGTCTCCTGTTTCGTGATCCCCTTTACCCTGATGTCCAGGAAGAAGACGAGGACGACCACCGGAACGCTCGTGGCATCGTGTTTCGTGGTCCTCGGGATGTGGCTCGAGCGGTTCAATATAGTGGTGCCCACATCGGTGAACCCGAGGCTGAGCCTCTATCATCATGGATCGTACTTTCCTTCCATTGTCGAGATCATGATACTGGTGGGGACCTTCGCCGGCTTCGTCATGGCCTATATGATCGCCACGAAGATCTTTCCGATCATATCGATATGGGAGATCAAGGAGGGGAAAGAGTTGTCGGTCAGCGAGGTGAGCGAACGGGTGGCTGGTTATCTGCCAGAGGATAGAGTCGAGAAGGTGGCGACATGAAACGAGATCATAACGCGGGATCGGCCGTTGGCCTTCTGAGAGACGGGGTGGTGGTCCGGTCGCTCATGACCCTAACCTTCTTCTTCCTCTTGTCTGCCTGTGTCCCCCCCACATCAAACGCAGTGGAGATAGGCGATCCCATGCAGGGGAAGACGCTCCTCTCCTCCAAGGGATGCCTGACCTGCCACTCTATCTGGGGGGCGGGAGGCGAACTGGGACCCGATTTCGCCCAGGTAATCTCCGGCAAGAACCTCCCGGAGATACTTGGGGACTTCTGGAATCATACCCCGAAGATGATCGACTACGCGAGGGGCGAAGGTGTCCAATGGCCACGGTTCAACCGCAAGGAGATGGAGAACGTAATCTCCTACCTCTATTACCTCAATATCTTCGACAATCCTGGTGACCCCGAGGAGGGGAGGGTAGTCTTCCATCGCAAGGCATGTGATCACTGCCACTCCGTGGGGCCTTTTGGAGAGGGACTGGTCAAGCCGATCGACAGGTTCGCTCGTTACATCACACCGATGCCCCTGGCCCAGGCCATGTGGAACAAGGGAGATGTCATGACCGCCATGCAGAGGGAACAGGGGATCGAGATGCCATGGTTCGAAGGGCGTGAAATGGCTGACATCCAGGCCTTCATCCGCCGTTACGGCGACAGGGGTGGTGAACCTACGGAATTCAGGCAGCCCCCGAACCCCTTCAGGGGGGAGGAGTTGTTTCACGAGAAGAAGTGCGACCGATGTCATTCCATGTCGGGGAAATCTTCGAAGAAGAAGATCTCGATTCGTGGTGTCCCATCGCTGGAGCGAGTGGCTTTCAAGCGCACCCTCTCGGAGATTTCCGGTGTACTGTGGGACCACTCGTACAAGATGCGGGCAAAGATGAGATCAGTAGGGATCCGGTTCCCGCTCCTCGAGGACAATGAGATGGTCGATCTCATCGCCTACCTCTATTATTACCCCTTCTACCGGCAGGTCGGTAACGCGGACAAGGGACGCAAGATGTTTACCCAAAAGGGATGCGTGAGATGCCATAATCCGATGGACGTCGCCGGTCGCCTGAAGCCCGAGGGGGTCGCAGAGGTCAAGAGTTATTATATAGGCTTCGCCACGGCGATGTGGAACCATGCCCCAACCATGAGACAGATGTACCAACGTCAGAAGTTCCAGTGGCCAAAGTTCTACGGCGATGAGATGCAGGACCTGGTTACCTTTATTTTTCAAGAGGGAGCCCACCTTCCCGAAGGCTCGCCAAAACCTGAATGAGCCCTCTTCCCCTTCCCACCCTTGCTTGATCCATGGCATGAAATATGCTTTTTATTATTTGGGCAGGTACGTTGTGAGCAGGATATATTAGCCACTTCTAAGGTTGAGGGTGCGATACCGACATGGATGAAGGGTCCGGCAATAACAATATGCGCAGGCATACTGGAATCTCCGCTCTTGACAGGGCCATGGGCAGGCTCCGCAGTCTATTTTGCGGCAGGGCCAGGCACAGCCTTGATCGATTCAGTGAACTCCTGCCGCGGTTAAGGGATGGTAGCGCAACGGCCCACGAGTTCGAAGAGATGCTCAGGATCTGTCATCGTCTCAAGGGTTCCGGGGGATCAGTCGGATTTTCGAGTGTCAGCCGTGTTGCCGGGAGAATGGAATCCATCCTCGAATCGGTAGCCGCAGAGAGTGATGGTCCGGACCCGGTGGCTTGTGAGGTGCTTGAAAAGGGTGCCGCACTTCTCTCCCGCCTTGTAAGGGCCTCCGGGCAAGGGGGAATGTCTCCGGAAGAGGAGCCGCGATATATTGAAGATTTCCTTTCAGCCGCCGGGAAATTGAGGCCATGAGAGTTGCGAGCGGCAGACAGTGTGGCGTATCATTCCTGTTTCTCATTGCGAATCCCATTTAGAATCTCTATCAAGGTACCTGGCAGGCTCATTGGATCGAACGGCTTTGAGATTACGTCGATCGCCCCTGTTTTTCTGTAACTCTCTATCTCTTGTCCCTGAGCGCTGGCTGTAATAAACACGACGGGAATCGAGGCGGTTTCCGGCATTTCCTGGAGTGCTTCAAGGGTACTCGGGCCGTCCATTCCAGGCAATTTCACGTCGAGCAGAATAAGTTCGGGGGAGAATGATCTCACCTTGTCCAGGGCCTCCTCGCCCGAGGCGCATATGGAGACCTGAAAACCGCCTACCACCTCGAGGGAGAACCGGGTGATAGCCTGGATATCCGGGTCATCCTCCACGCAGAGGACGCGCATCGGTCGCTCTTCCGCCTTGTCTGTCTCTTTCCCTGCCATAACGCTTACCAGAATAGCAACAATTGTACCATTCATTCATGACTAACCCCTGCTTCCGCTCGAAGACCCCCCTCACCTTCATTCCCGCAAGTGAGTCGGAGACGAACGCGTCGGGAATCGGCTGGCACAAGTACAGGAGCATGGCCCCACCGTGGGTTTCATCCCGTTGCCATTGACAGGGTCCCGGGATTCAATTATAATGGCCTCTGGGGTGTTGTAACCATGGAACTTCGGGCTATGCAAACCGGTCCACCAAGGAGGCAGGAATGTATGGAAAGGTTAAGGAGGACCTCAATAATGTCCTTAACGAGATCAGGGAAGATGGTCTTTTCAAAGAAGAGAGGGTGATTACCTCTCCCCAGGGCGCTGATATCACGGTGGAGGGTGGCAGGGAGGTCATCAACTTCTGCGCCAACAATTACCTGGGCCTGTCGAGTCATCCGCGCGTCCTGGAGGCGGCGCACAAGGCCCTCGATGAGTGGGGCTACGGGATGAGTTCAGTCCGTTTTATCTGTGGGACCCAGGACATTCACAAGCGGCTTGAGGCGAAGATATCCGAATTTCTCGGTACGGACGACACCATTCTCTATGCTGCTTGTTTCGATGCCAACGGTGGAATCTTCGAACCTCTCCTGAAAGAGGATGATGTCATCATCACCGACGAATTGAACCATGCCTCTATTATAGATGGCATACGTCTGTGCAAGGCCCGCCGTTTGATCTACAAGCATTCCGACATGGCCGATCTGGAGAGCAGGCTGAAAGAGGCATCATCCGGCCGGTATCGATTGATCTCAACGGACGGGGTATTCTCGATGGATGGTGATATCGCCCGCCTCGATGAGATATGCGACCTCGCCGACCGGTACGATGCCATGGTCATGGTCGACGATGCACACGCGGCCGGATTCCTCGGGGAGACGGGGCGTGGTTCCATCGAATATCGAGGCGTGATCGGCCGGGTGGACATCATCACGGGGACACTCGGCAAGGCCCTGGGCGGGGCGTCCGGCGGTTACGCCTCCGGGAGGAGGGAGATAATCGGCTTGTTCCGACAGCGGAGTCGCCCCTACCTCTTTTCCAACACGCTGGCTCCGCCTATCGTGGGGGCATCAATCGCAATTTTTGATATCATCTCCGAGACGACCGAGTTGCGGGACCGGTTGATGGAAAATACTCGGTATTTCCGGGAGGAGATGACCAAGGCGGGGTTCGATATTCGGACGGGGATTCATCCGATAGTGCCGATACTGTTCGGTAAGTTCGATGATGACGCCAGGCTGGCGAAGGAGATCGCCGGAGATCTGCTCGAGGAGGGAATATACGTCATCGGGTTCTTCTATCCGGTGGTACCGAAAGGACAGGCACGGATTCGTGTACAACTCTCAGCTGCGCACACGAGGGATCATTGTGATCGGGCGATCGAGGCGTTCATCAAGGTAGGCAGGCAACACAGAGTCATCCCCTGATATGAAAAGGTTCTTCTTTTCGATCTTCCTCGTCTTCCTCTCCTTTCTCGGGGGACTGGCCCTGGTCAACTATCTCATAATGCCGATCTGGATAGATCGCAAGGACGTCGTTGAAGTTCCATCCATAGTGGGCATGGAGGTCGGCCAGGCGAGGGAGGTGCTCGAGAGTAAGGGCCTCAAGTTCGGGTTGCTGGGAAAGACCTTCAGCGATGTGATTCCGGCGGGGTTTATAATCTCTCAATCTCCAGAGGAAGGCCTGACCGTCAAGCGACAGAGGAGGATAGAGGCCCTTGTGAGCCTGGGACAGGAGTCCATCATGGTCCCCGACGTCGTCGGCCTGAAGGCCTCACAGGCGAGGATACTCCTGGAAAGGGCCGGCCTTGTCGCAGCCGGGGAAGAAGACGAGGTGTCAGAGATTGTCAGGAAAGGTTGTGTAATCCGCACGGATCCGCCGGCCAAGGCAAGGGTGCCGAGAGGGGCCGAGATAAGTCTGTTCGTAAGCCTTGGGAGGGCCACGATGGATATGCCGATCCTCGAGGGGAGGACCCTGGCCGAGGCACTGAGGATCATAGAAGCGATGGAACTGCGTATCGCGCAAGTCGATTCCGTCAGCAGTGCCGACGTGAGACCGGGGATTGTCCTGTCGCAGAAGCCCCAGTCCGGCAGCCGCGTGGTAAAGGGACAGGAAGTAGACTTGACGGTTTCGGTGAGGCCATAGCCGGGAGGGGAGGTCTGGCTTTGCCCCTTTGGTGTTGGCCTTTCAGAGCGGAGGTACTGTAATGATTCAACTATCGCCGTCGGTGCTCGCGGGTGATCTTACGAACCTCAGGGAGGCCGTGAAGGTCGTGGAGAGGGGTGGGGCGACAATGCTTCACCTCGATATGATGGACGGGCACTTCGTCCCCAACCTGACTTTCGGCACGATGATCGTGAAGGCTATTGCAGGTTTGAAGTGCGGGATGGACCTCGACGCCCATCTCATGGTAGAGCGCCCGGAAGAGTATATCCGCCAGTTGTTGGACCTTGGTGTGAAGTATATAACCGTGCACCAGGAGACGTGCCCCCATCTCCATAGGAGACTTGCAGAGATCAGGGTGGGCGGTGCGATTGCAGGTGTGGCCATAAATCCGGGGACACCCGTATCCGTCTTGGGCGACCTGCTCGACGCCATCGACATGATCCTTATTATGAGCGTCGACCCCGGCTTCGCGGGACAGTGTTTCATCGAGTCCTGCCTCGGTAAGGCGCGGGAGGCCAGGAGAATGATCGATGCCTCCGGGAGGGAGATCCTGCTGCAGATGGACGGCGGGATCAAACTGAAAAACCTGAAGGATGTAGTAGCCGCCGGTGTTGACAGCGTGGTCTCAGGCTCCGGCGTCTATGGCGCGGAAGATATAGAGGGAAGGGTAAGGGAATTCATTGAGAAATTGGCGGAGTATGAGAAAGAGGTAAGACCGGATTGAAGGGACGGATAGCCAGCGGAGTGCCAACGAGTCCGTGGTAATGCCAGGTTCGTTCTTCGATCCCCTTGGCGCCGCCGGCACGGATAGTTCGATATTGGGGACAAAATGGGGTGAGGCGGGATTACACGACTTGTGAATCCCGCCTCTTCATCTCGGATTGCGGGTGGGTAAGGAAAAAGTATCCTAATACCGGGACATGGCAGTGGCCCCTGCAAGACTAATTAACGACTCGGACGTTTATGGCGCTTGGGCCCTTCGGTGTCTTCTCCACGTCAAACTCGACGTCCTGGTCTTCGTTCAAGAGGTCGAAGTTGGCCTCGACCAGGCTGTTACGATGGAAGAATATCTCTCTGCCGTCGGTGGCATTGATAAAGCCGAACCCTCTGTCGCGAATCAGTTTCTTGATCTTTCCTGTTTGCATGATATTGCCTTCCTTTTGTTGAGGAAAGAGCGGGCCGGCCTTGACTGGCGGTCCGCCCCATAATCAGGTCATACCTTCACGACATTGGTGGCCTGCTCTCCTTTTGGAGTATCCTCAATATCGAATTCGACTGCCTGACCTTCTTCCAGGGTCCTGAAACCGTCGCCCTGGATCGCGTTGTGATGTACAAAGACATCACTGCCGGAATCAACCGTAATGAATCCATAACCCTTTTGGTTGCTGAACCATTTGACGCGTCCTGTAGCCATACACTATCACCTCCTTTCCGATGTAGTATTATTGACTGGGGACAATAAAAAACCGCAAGGTGCGTGTCTCTATACCTTGCGGTAAAAAGATATCGACCCCCCATTTTTTTCAAGGCTATAAAGATACTGATTTTTTCGAGTTTGTCAATAGTCATGTTGCCCATTCTTGCTTTTTATGGATGATGGCATTATCATTATCAATTTTAAGCCCCTTTACCGGCGAGGGATTATATCGTGTTTGAAATCCTTTCCGAACGCCTCGATAAGATCTGCAGATCGTTGAGATCCAGGGGAGTCATCAGGGAGAAAGACCTTGAAGGTGCCTTCCGCGAAGTGAAACTCGCCCTTCTTGAGGCGGATGTAAATTACAGGGTTGTAAAGGAGTTTCTCGACCGTGTACGTACACGTGCGATAGGCCTCGAAGTGGTCCGGGGAATCTCTCCGGGGCAGCAGGTGATCAAGATCGTCCATGGGGAACTTGCCTGTATACTCGGTAACTCTAACCAAGGACTCAAGTTCTCATCGTCGTCGCCTACGATCATCCTGTTGGTGGGGTTGCAGGGTTCGGGGAAGACGACTACGGCCGCCAAATTGGCCCGTATTCTCAAGAAGCAGGGTAAGCGGCCCTGCCTCATAGCCGCTGATGTCTATCGTCCTGCCGCCGTGGAGCAACTAACTGTCCTGAGTGAAACCGCGGGTGTGCCGATGTTCTCCGGGGATGGTGAAAAACAGGCGCTGAATGTCGTATCTTTGGGCATGGAGAGGGCGGCGGCGATGGGAGCGGACGTGGTCATCATCGATTCGGCGGGGAGACTTCATTGTGACCGGGAGATGATCGGCGAACTGAGAGAGGTCGTCAATGCCGTGCGCCCTGAGGAGAACCTCCTCGTTGTAGACGGGATGACGGGGCAGGAGGCGGTGAACATTGCGCAGACCTTCCACCGGGAAATCGGCTTGACCGGGATCATACTGACCAAGATGGAGGGCGATGCCAGGGGAGGCGCGCTCCTCTCCATATACAGCGTGACCGACTGTCCCATCAAGTTCATCGGTACCGGGGAAGGCATCGATGATCTCGAGATATTCCACCCAGAGCGCATGGCTTCCCGTATCCTCAACATGGGTGATGTGCTCACGCTCGTGGAGAAGGCCCGCCGGTCGGTTGAAGGGGACAAGGTCAGGGAGATGGAGGAGAAGTTACGCGGCAAGGGAGAGTTTGACCTTGAAGACTTCATGACCTCGATTCATCAGTTACAAAGGATGGGCCCTTTGAATCAACTCCTGGAGATGATTCCCGGACTCAAGCCGTCCAGCCTTGCCGGATTGGACATGGATTCCCGACGCTTGTCCCGGGTTGAGGCCATAATCCTGTCAATGACGCCTAAAGAGAGGCGAAACCCGGAGATCATGAATGGTAGTCGGCGGCTGAGGGTCGCCAGTGGTAGCGGGACGACCGTTCGGGAGGTCAATCAACTCATCAACCAGTTCAGGGACATGAAGAGGCTCTTCAAGGCAAGGGGGAGACAGGTGAAAAGGAGACTCGCAAAGAAGGAGATTGGCTTATGGCGGTGAAAGTGAGACTGAGACGCACGGGGAGAAAGAACCGGCCGTATTACCGGTTGGTCGTGGCGGATTCCCGCCAGCCGAGAGACGGGCGTTTCATCGATTCCCTCGGTCATTATGATCCTCGCAAGGACCCGGCTGAGGTGGAGATCAACGAGGAAAAAGTTATGGAATGGCTCGGCAAGGGCGTGCAGATGAGCGACACGGTCCGCTCAATCCTGTCGAGGGAGGGGATATTGAAGAGGTTGCACGAATCGAGGTTTCCTGCCAAGAAGAAGGCGGCGCCTGGAGGGAAGACCACAGAGGAGAAGGCGGAGACTCCAAAAAAGAGGAGGGGGCCCCGGAAGGCTCCCTAAAGGGTGACAGGGAGGGAAATTCCGGTGGAACTCCCCGACTGCCAGAAGGGGGGGGACGCCCCTATGGAAGTGTCTCGCCCCTGAGAGAGAACCTAACGCGGACTTTGGCAGCGAGACACTAGGCTTAGGTGCCTTGTCGGGCGAGGCGACGGCGTGTATTATTATCAAGACTTGAGGGGCTGTCGAGTTGAGACGGTGACCGGGGAGGAAGTAGGCCGTGTGGAGGCCGTTATCCGACTCGTGTCCCAGGACCTGCTAATAGTGAACGGCGGAAAGCGTGGAGAGGTCTTCATCCCCTTCGTTCCGCCAATCATCCAGGATGTGGATATCGAGGGGAATATCATAATGATCGATCCCCCCGACGGCCTGTTAAACCTCAATACCGGTAGATGCTGAATATCTATATCATATCGATATTTCCAGAGTTTTTCTCCTCTCCACTTTCTTTCGGGATATGGAAGAGTGGGGGGATAGACCGGAAGGTGATTTCGGTGGAATGCATAGACCTGCGGCGGTTCTCGGATGACCCGTACGGAAAGGTCGACGACTACCCGTTTGGTGGAGGGGCGGGTATGGTCCTCAGGCCGGAGCCGATCTTCCGGGCCGTAGACAGCCTGGGTGGAAGGCTGGGGGAGAAGAGGGAGACGGTACTCCTCTCGGCCAAGGGAGACCTCTTTGATCAAGATACGGCGATTCGCTTCTCCATGTTGGATTCGCTGGTACTTATCTGCGGGCGTTACAAGGACGTGGACGACAGGGTCCGGCAGTCACTGGTGACGAGAGAGATATCCATAGGCGATTACATCCTGAGTGGTGGTGAAGTGGCCGCCCTCGTGCTGGTGGACGCCGTTGTCCGCCTGGTCCCGGGGGTGATGGGGGACTTTGAGTCGGCACTCGACGATTCTTTCCTGGATTACCTGTTGGCCCCGCCAGTCTATACGAGGCCGAGGAGGTTCAGGGACATGGCCGTTCCAGAGGTCCTGGTTACGGGCGACCATGAGAAGATCAAGCAGTGGAGGCACGAGATGGCCTGTCGCCTGACGAAGGAGCGCAGGCCCGATCTCTGGGAAAGATACTTGAGAAGTCAACAGGGTGAAGAAGGAGACTGATGATGGACAGGCTCAGCGACCTTGGTAGAGACCAACTTCGGAGCGATCTGCCGGCGTTCGGCCCGGGCGATACGATCCGGGTGCATTACAAGATCAAGGAAGGAGAGAAGGAGAGGATCCAGATATTCCAGGGTGTCGTGCTGCAGCGGCACGGTGAGGGTATCAGTCACACCTTCACGGTCAGGAAGATCTCGAACGGGGTGGGCGTGGAGCGTATATTCCCGTTCCATTCGCCGTTTATCGAGGGTATAGAAGTTGTGAGGAGGGGAAAGGTGCGCAGGGCGAAGTTATTTTATCTCAGGAAGTTAAGGGGAAAGGCGGCGAGGATCACCGAGAGGAAGTCGTGATGAGCGATCGCCATGGTTGATCTGCTGGAGATTGAGAGGCGTATCAGTGGGGAGGGCTATTCGTGGATCGCGGGAATCGATGAGGCGGGGAGGGGACCGTTGGCTGGTCCGGTCGTGGCGGCGGCGGCCGTTTTCGATCCAGGTGAAGACATTCCAGGTATCGACGACTCCAAGAAATTGACGGAGAGTCACAGGGAAGCGCTCTTCGATATCGTCATGGAACGTGCCCTCGATGTTGGGATAGGCATATCCCGCGAGGGAGAAATCGATCGTTTCAACATCCTCTGCGCCACGCGCCTGGCCATGCGGAGGGCGATCACCCACCTGAGACGGGAGCCGGACTGTCTGCTGATCGACGGGATGGACCTGCCGGGCGTGGACATCGTTCAACGCGCCGTCGTGGGGGGTGACGCCTTGGTTCGCTGCATAGCAGGGGCCTCCATAATTGCCAAGGTGACGCGGGACAGGATCATGAGGGCCTTCGATGCCCGTTATCCAGGGTATGGTCTTTCGAGGAACAAGGGTTATCCTACCCCCGAGCACCTCTCCGCCCTCCGCAGGCTCGGCATCATCCCCATACATAGAAGGACCTTCGGCCCGGTCAAGGTGCTCATCGGATGCGACGTCAATCCAGGTGGTGCGGAAGGCTCTTGACAATGGCCGTGTTTACTATACTCATCTGCCTCTTTTTTTTCTTCCCTTCGGTCAACATGTACGCCGCGGGGCCCGCCCAGCCGCTGGAGGCCCTGCTCAAGACCTCGCCTCCGGATACCACCCTCTCCGTAATCGTCGTCTTGAAGGACAGGGTCGACATCGAGGGCCTGCGCAGTGCTTACTCCATCGCGGGGGAGGACTTCGCGACCCGTCATCTCAAGGGCATTGATACGCTCAAGGCGAAGGCGGCATCATCTCAGGGGGCCATCCTTTCGTTCCTCAAAGGTGCCATGGGGAGAGGGAGTGTCCGTGATTTCCGTCCCTACTGGATAGTAAATGCCGTGCTGGTCGAGGCGTACCCCATGGTGGTGTCTGCCTGCAGCGGGAGGGAGGACGTGGACAGGGTGGTTCTGAACCGCAAGACACCCCTGCCGTCCCCTGTCGATAGCGCCCCGGCCCCATTGCGCCATTATGGATTGGAACCCAACCTCGGGGTGATCGGTGCCGATTCTCTCTGGCGCCTTGGTTATACCGGCAGGGGAGTATTGGTATGTTCATTCGATTCAGGGGTCGACGCGGACCACCCCGCGCTATCCGGCAAGTGGAGGGGTGCTATGGGATTTCCGCCCTCCGAGTGCTGGTTCGATCCATTCAATCACTCCAGCAGGCCCCTCGATGACGACTTGGCAGGGGGGGTAACACACGGCACCGGGGTCATGAGCATTATCCTCGGGTCGAGCGGCAGCGACACCGTGGGCGTGGCGCCGGGGGCGACCTGGATAGCCGCCAACGCCTTCGAGGCTGATGCCGGTGGGGCGGAGGTCACGACTACCGGCATCCTGCTCGACTGCTTCGAATGGGCTGCCGACCCGGATGGGGATCCAAAGACCGTGGCAGACGTCCCCCGGGTCATTAATAATTCCTGGGGGACCAACCTGACTAACGGCGGGGGTTTCTGTGATGATATACTCTACGATGCCATCGACGCGGTGGAGATGCTCGGAAGCGCCGTATTCTTCTCGGCGGGCAATACGGGGCCGGGCGACTTCACCATCGCCTCGCCGGCAAGTCGAGTGGCCTCACCGGTCAACGCCTTTGCCGTAGGGGCAGTTACCAACAGCCTCCAGGTTGCTACGTACAGCAGTCGCGGACCCTCGACGTGTGACAGCAGCACCGTAAAGCCGGAGGTGGTCGCCCCGGGAAGCGATATTCGAATGGCCAAGGGGACGGCCGCAGGCGGCGGATATCATCAATTGACCGGGACCTCTTTCTCGGCCCCCCATGTCTCCGGTGCCGCGGCCCTCCTCTTCGGGGTAGATCCCTCCCTGACCAGTGAGGAGGTCAAGTACGCCCTCCTCAACTCGGCCGAGGACCTTGGTGAACCGGGGGACGACAATGCGTACGGGATGGGAGTGATCAACCTACCCGCTGCCCTCAGAGAGATAGGGACTCCCGCGGTGCCGGCCATATCGATCCTCGATATCGACTACAGGGATCAATCGAACAACAGACCGGATCCGGGGGAGACCCTGGACCTCGTCATTACGCTCCGTAACGATGGCGCTCTCGCATCCGGGCTCCAGGCGATTCTCTTGTCGAGTCGCTTCGATGTAAGGGTGGCGGACTCGAGCGCCGTGTACGGTGACCTGCCCCTCGGGGGCGAAGCGGACAACGATGCGGACCATTTCCGCGTCATGTTCGGCGAGTCGATACCAGCAGGTACGCCTGTTCCGCTCTCGCTCGTCCTGTCATGGTCGGGGGGTGGACCGGATACCTTGCGCTTCGATTCTGTCGTCGGGACACCCGTCACGGGCGGTTCCGGGGAGCACGACATTGGGAACGTCACCTTCACGGTGACCAACTTCGGCCAGTACGGTTATTACAACGGGGCGAGTCTGGTGGGGGAGGGCTTCAGATTTCCGAAGGACAGCACCAACTGGTTGTTCCACGGGGCGTTCCTGGCAGGGGTCGGTCCTTCCCAGGTCTCCGATGGGACGGATGGGGGTGAGAGTGACTGGCGCGTGATTCCCGGGGGAAACCTTACCTTTACGACTTCCGGCGAGATCGCGGACCAGGAGGGATACGCGGCGTATGACGATGGTGGCGCCGACGACCCGATCGGTATCCAGGTCCTACAGCGGAGTTTCGCATGGTCCGATAACGTCAACAATGACTATGTCATGCTGGTCTATTTCATCATCAATTCCAGCCCTACGGAGGCGTTGTCGAACCTATATACCGGTCTCTACTTTGATTGGGACATGGATGCGCTCTGGTACGACCGGAATTACGTCGACTGGGACCCCGACGATGCACTCGGTTACATGTGGAGCGAGATGTTCGAGAAGTATATGGGCATATCCCTGTTGAGCCACACGCCGACGTCCTACAGGGCGATCAACAACCCGACGTATATATACGATGGCTTCACAGACGCCGAGAAGTACCATTTTCTAACCAGCGGATTCGATGCCACGAGGGGGGACACCCTCGATGATTGGTCCCAGATGCTTTCCGTGGGCCCATTTTCCATGGGCCCCGGGGATACGATGGCCGTGGCGTTCGCCGTGCTCGGCGGAGAGAACTTTTCCGACCTCAGGGACAATGCCAGGGCGGCCCAGGCCAAGTACGAGGAGATCAAGGACTTACTGCCCTCGGTCATCATACCTCCTTCCCCTCCCACTTACAGGAAGTTCACCCTGACACAGAACTTTCCTAACCCGTTTCCTGCGTGCGACGGCTGCTACACGACGATCAACTACAGCATCAGCGCCTCTTCGGATTCCCTGAACCCGGTCCCGGTAAGGTTGGAATTCTTCGACCTGAGAGGGAGGCGTGTCAATGTGGCGGTAAACACCATGCAGCCCCCCGGGGAGTACTCGTTCAATTGGTATGGCAAGGACGACCATGGGAGCCCGCTTCCATCGGGGATATATTTCTATCGGCTGAGCCAGGGATCCTCGGAGATG
>CAZNLH010000008.1:25730-30527 GCA_964573995.1 uncultured Gemmatimonadota bacterium | reverse complement strand
CCCGCTTCCATCGGGGATATATTTCTATCGGCTGAGCCAGGGATCCTCGGAGATGACCCGCAAACTCGTCCTGATCCATTGAGGTCGGTGAGAGGGGTCTGAATCGACCGAACCTGGCTTACCGCCTGTCCCCTTGTCTACTCCTCGCACTCCTCCTGGCCGCGTTGTGCTGTGCAAGCGTCCTGGAGAAGGTATGAGTCCCGTCGCCGGTCGCTACGAAGTAGAGGTAATCAACATCCGCGGGGTGGAGTGCGGCCATGATAGAGGCCTTGCCTGGGCTGCAGATCGGTCCTGGAGGAAGCCCGCGGTAACGGTAGGTATTGTATGGCGAGTCACATTCCAGGTCCTTGTACGTGAGTTGTCCCCGGTACTTGGAGATGGCGTACCGGACCGTGGGATCTGCTTCGAGGGGCATCCCGCGCACCAGGCGGTTGTGGAAGACGCCAGAGATGACCTTCCTTTCATCCTCGATGCCCGTCTCCTTCTCGATAATGGATGCCAGTGTGACGGCCTCTACTTCCGACAGGCCGATCTCCTTCGCCCTTGCCCTGAGTGAGTCGTTGAACACCTCGTGGTAACGCCGTATCATCAACTTGAAGATCTCTCTTGCGGGCATGTCCACCCGTATGACATAGGTGTCTGGAAACAAAAATCCCTCTATCGAAGGGGTTCCCAGTCCAAGCAGGCCGAGGAGTTCTGGGTCATTTCCCAACCTTCTGACACTCTCCTCGTCCGCTCCGGTAGTCCTGCACAGGTAATTTATGATATCCGATAAGTCGTAGCCCTCCGGGATGGTGATTTCCCTCGTGGCGACCCTGCCGTTGATGATGTCTCCCGCGACCCTGAAGAGAGACAATTCTCCCTCGAACTGGTAGGTACCCGCCTTCAGGTCTTCCTGGCCCCCCATAATTACCGCGAGTTCCATGAAGATGTATGGGTGCCTGGTGATACCCCTCTCCTGCAGGCCAGATGCAATCTCCCTGAGCGTGGCCCCGGGCGGAACCTTGAAATTAAAGCCCTCTCGCGGGGGGATGTAGAATGTGGCAAAGGAGTAATAGAAAAAGGGAGAGACGGCCCACAAGATACAGGCGGCTGGAAGGATGAGGCCCAGGTGATGTTCCGCCCACGCCTTCATTACGACCCTGGCGGCGGGGGCGTCCCCTTTGAATTGTGGCCGGCGTCGAGGTAGTTCTGGAGGATGATAAGCGCGGAGATCCTGTCCACCCTACCCTTGTCTTTCCCAGCCTTTCCCCCGAGTTCGTGGATGATCCGGGTCGCCCGGACACTGCTGAATCGCTCATCCAACGTGTCGACCGGGGAGTTGATCAAGGGTCGAAGGCGCGAGACGAAGGCCTCGACCTCCCTGGCCCTATCCCCCTTCTCTCCACTGGTGGTGATGGGCAGTCCAACGATTACGAGAGAGACGTTCAGTTCCCGGGCGGTATCGGCGACCCTCTCCTCCAGGGGAGTGTTGTTCTTCCTTCGGTCGAGGGTTGGCAGGGGACAGGCTATTGTATTGGTGGGATCACTGATGGCGAGGCCGACGCGTCGCGTACCGTAGTCGATCGCCAATATTCTGCCGTTAGTGGTCATTCAAGTGTTCATGGAGGAGAGGAAATCCGCGTTGTTATCGGTCTCGGACATCTTCTTCAAGAGGAAAGCCATGGCCTCCACGGACCCCATTTCGCTGAGGAATTTCCTCAGTATCCATATCCGGTTCAGTTCCTCTTTTGTCAGGAGGAGTTCCTCCCTCCTTGTCCCGGAGAGATTGATTTCGATGGCGGGAAAGATCCGCTTGTCGGCCAGTTCCCTCTTCAACACGAGTTCCATGTTTCCCGTCCCCTTGAATTCCTCGAAGATCACCTCATCCATCCGGCTCCCCGTCTCGACCAGGGCGGTGGCGATGATGGTCAGGCTCCCCCCCTCTTCGATATTCCTTGCCGCGCCGAAAAAGCGCTTCGGTTTGTGAAGGGCGTGGGCATCCACACCCCCGGAGAGTATCTTCCCGCTGTGGGGGACGACGACGTTGTGCGCCCGTGCCAGCCTTGTGATGCTGTCGAGGAGTATGACGACATCCTTCTGGTGCTCGACGAGGCGCTTTGCCTTTTCGATCACCATCTCGGCTACCTGGACGTGCCGGTCGGCCGGTTCATCGAACGTGGAACTGATGACTTCCGCCTTGACGTTCCTCTCCATGTCGGTGACTTCTTCCGGGCGCTCGTCGATCAGGAGGACGATGAGGAAGATCTCGGGGTGATTTTCGGTTATGGAGTTTGCGATCTTTTGCAGGAGGATGGTCTTCCCGGCCTTCGGAGGAGAGACGATCAGCCCCCTCTGTCCCTTGCCGATGGGTGACAGGAGGTTCATTACCCGCATGGCAAGGTCCTCGGACTTGTTCTCCAGGTTGATCCGCTCATCGGCGTACAGTGGAGTTAGGTTGTCGAAGAAGATCTTGTGCTTGCACTTTTCCGGGTCTTCATAGTCAACGGCCTCGACCTTGAGGAGGGCGAGATAGCGTTCTCCCTCCTTGGGCGGGCGCACCTGCCCCTGGACGACATCACCGGTCGAGAGGCTGAACCTCTTGATCTGTGACGGTGAGACGTATATATCATCCGGGCCGTAGAGGTAGTTCCAGTCCTGGGACCTCAAGAATCCGTATCCCTCGGGGAGGATCTCCAGGACTCCCTCCCCGCGAAGGATTATGTTGTTGTCGAGCATGCTCTGCTCGATCAGGTAGATCAGGTCCTGTTTCTTGAGGTTGCCGAGGTTGTTGATGCCGAAATCATCGGCCATCTCCTGAAGTTCCGAGATGCTCTTCGACTTGAGTTGGTTGATGTCGAGGTATTGTTTCCCCGGCTCTTCAGCGACTTCCATGATGTTTGCGTGTCGGACTGCCTTTTCTTTCATCTTCAACTCTCTTCTCTTCCTCTGGTTGACTGTGGACTCTGACGAATACTCCCAGGGCCTAAGAACGGCACTTCCCCAGGGCCCAAGGGTATCCTACGGTTGATGGATATTAGGGATGACGAGAGTTACCCGTTATATTCGTGGCATTGAAGGGAAATTCAGGAGGGTAACGACTCCTTGAAAAAGAATAAAGTGTTCAACGCTTGCTGCTATCCAATGGTCAGGGTTCTCTTCCGAAAGAAAAATGAATCCAATGGGGAAATTTGGGAAGCATATCATTTGCTCGTTGCTCGTATATTATATCTAACACTTCAGAAAATGTCAAGTATTATTTGTCGGCTTAGTACAGCAAGTACCTTGCCACTCTCTTGCAATTAGACTAATCTATCACCGGGCGGCCTCCATGGGCCTTACCGGAATAGACCTGCATGAGGTGATTTATCGAATGAACGAGGAATTGAAGGCCAGGGTCCTGGGTCTTATCAACACGTGCACCATCGCGCGCCAGAGAAACGAGGTGATATACCGCGGAGAACTTGCATCCCCGGGTTCCTTCGACCGGATGGGATTGAAGAGGGCCATCTCCGAGGTCGGTGGTTCCCTCTACACGGAAGAAGTGGGCGGAAAAATTTTCCTTGTAGCCACGTTCCCCGAGAGTGGGAAGGCCAGGAAAAAGTGGGGACTGAACCTCATGCTCTTCCTGGTAACGGTGGTGAGCACGGTCTTTGTAGGGGCCGTCCTCGAAGAAGTCAATCCCATGAACGGCATGAGTTACGTCTTGAAGGGAGTCCCCTTTTCGATCACCATAATGGGGATCCTCGGCCTCCATGAACTTGGCCACTACTTCGCAGCGCGGCGTTATGGTCTCGACGTGAGCCTCCCCTATTTCATCCCTTTTCCCACGCTTCTCGGTACCATGGGGGCCTTCATCAAGATGAGGTCCCCCATTCACAATCGGAGGATGCTCCTCGAAATCGGGGCCGCTGGGCCGCTTGCCGGACTCGTGGCCTCGATTCCGGCCGTTATCTATGGGCTCTCTCTCTCAACCTTCCAGCCGGTGCCGGCGGGTGGTGAGGGGGGGCTCTCGCTCGGGAGTTCGCTCCTCTTCTCGGCCCTCGAACGGCTCGTGGTCGGGACGCCGCCTGAAGGGAGGGAGTTATTCCTCAACCCGGTTGCCTTCGCGGGCTGGGCGGGCCTGTTCGTAACTGCCTTGAACCTCCTTCCGATAGGACAACTCGACGGCGGTCACGTGAGTTACGCCCTGTTCGGTCCCCTGCAGAGGAAGATATCGCTGGTCTTCTTTCTCATTCTCGTCCCCCTGGGGATCTGGTGGTGGCAGGGTTGGCTGGTATGGATTGTGTTGATCATCTTCCTGGTGAGGATCGCCCACCCGCCGGTCATCTACGAGGAGGTCCCCATAGGAAAGTGGAGAAAGGTGGTGGGGTGGGTGGTGATCCTGACGTTCATACTGACATTCATCCCGGCACCGCTCAAGTTATAGAGATGGAGGGTCCCCTTCGTCATCGCCTCATGTTTAGTATGTACCCGCTAAATGCTTTTAATATAGAAAAAAGCCCATCAATCCACCCAGGAATACTTGACAAGAATTTTTAGATATGCTATAATGTTACAACTAAGATGATGCAGGGTTCAATGGTGGGGGAACTTTGAACCTGCTTGTAGGACAAAGCCGTTTTCCATTCGAAGGAGGTGAAGAGCGATTTCTTTTCATGAGGACCGTGGAGGTCCTTGATCCTGGAGAAGACAACGATCAATCATCCCCCGAGTTTTCAACCCTAAACAAAGAGGGAGACGAATCATGGAACTACTGAGAAGGCTGATTCGCGACGAGGAAGGGCAGGGCCTGGCCGAATACGCCATGATCCTTGG
>CAZNLH010000008.1:11622-25630 GCA_964573995.1 uncultured Gemmatimonadota bacterium | reverse complement strand
GGCTGATTCGCGACGAGGAAGGGCAGGGCCTGGCCGAATACGCCATGATCCTTGGCTTGATCGCGCTCGCGGTTGCAGCGGCCCTGACCTCGCTCGGGACATCGATGAGCGGCCTGTTCACGCAAATCACCAACGCGTTCCAAGGCCAGAGTTGGCCGTTCTGAGCCAGGTGTCGAGGATCCTGCCGCGAGACATGGTCCCGGCACCGAACTTGCTTGGTGAGAAGGTGTAGGGGTCTCCATCCTGGCTCCTTGCCCGGCGGTAGACCTGCCCCGGGGTAAGGGAATGATTTTCCACAAGCCGGGTGAAGAGACCCCTTAAGGGGATGCCGGGCTGGCATTGACCGGCGCGGTAAAATATTGTAGGCATCCGGACCTTCGATCCGTGCCGGGGGCGGGAATTGAGAACCCGGAAAAATCTACCCCAGGGGCTTGATGTTGGCAAGGGTTTCATTGGTGACGATTCTCGTGGCGGCCTCTTTCATGGATCTCAGGTCCGGGAAGATCCCCAACTGGTTGACCCTCCCGGCCATTCTGTTGGGAGTGGCACTAAGCCTACTTACGGGTGGCCGGGATGGGTTGTTCAATTCGGTGACTGGCCTGGCCGTGGGGAGCGGCCTTTTGTTGTTGCCGTTCGTCCTGGGGGGAATGGGTGGAGGGGACGTCAAGTTGTTGGGCGCGATAGGTGCCTTTGAAGGTCCCGTGATGACGATAAGGATTTTCTTCCTGTCCGCGGTCATCGGGCTGGCAGTGTCTCTATTGGTGATCTTTACTGTAAAGAGGTATCGGGTCGCCTACTTGTCGCGACTCGTCCGTTTGATCGGGCGAGAGAGTCCCGGTACCGGCGAGGATTCGAACGGACCCTATCCGCGAGTTTACCTCCCATACGGAGTCGTCTTGGCATCGGGGACTCTTTTTTCCTATTACATCTTCCAATGAACTTGAGACAGTTGAGATATAAGGTACGGGGGGAAAAGGGACAGTCCATCCTTGAGTTGGCCCTGATCTTGCCTGTAATGATGATGTTGATATTCGGTATCACTGAATTCGGCAGGGCATGGATGACGATGAACGTACTTACAGGGGCCGTGCGGGAGGGGGCCAGGGTGGCATCGGTCACCCCCAACCTGGCCAGTAACAGGCAGGTGGTCATCGACGTGGTAACCGGGCTGCTGGCCGATGCGAACCTCGAACCTGCATACGTAGTGATCAGGCCCGAGCCCTCGATGGATAACATGGTCCAGGTGACGGCGGCGGTAAATTTTTTCTTTACGCCGGTCCTCTTTGTAAAGCACATATTCGGGACGAATATCATGATGGTGCGTTCCGCTTCATGTTACTATGAAGGTCAGGTCTAAGGTGGTGGCAAAATGATCCTCAGAAAGACAAAGTTGATCGTATACCTGGCGGTTACCTTCAGTTTTCTCGCCAGTTTGTCAGTCTTCTTGTACCTAAAGGGGATCAGTACACGATCTCCGGTCTCATCGGAAAATTATCGGCAGGTCATCGTGGCCTCGAAAGACCTGGATGCGGGGAAGCGCCTCACGGATAAAGACATAAAGGTGGTATCGTGGCCCGAGAGGTTGATACCCAAGGGGAGTTTCGAACGGCCGGAGGACGTGATCGGGAAGGTATCGGAGAGGGATTTTCTCACCGGTGAACCGCTGCTCGCCCCCCACCTCGAAAAGAAGGGGACGCTCGACGGGGTTGCCGCGCTGACGCCGCCCGGGATGCGGGCGATGTCGGTCTCGATCGGCTCGAACGAGATGATAGATCAGTTCCTGCGCCCGAACAGCCGGGTGGACGTCCTTGCCACCATCAAGTCTGACAAGAAGGGGGGTGGATATATCTCCAAGTCTATCCTCCAGAATATCAAGGTGCTCTCGGTCAGCGACAACAAGGGGGGGGCGCTCGGCCCGGGCAAGCAAAGCGGGGTTACACTCCTCGTCACCCCCGGGGAGGCCGAGCGACTGGCCCTGGCAGAGAACCAGGGGGTCTTGTACCTCGTATTGAGAAACATTGCCGACCAGGATCCGTTGACCACCTCGGGAGCGACGGTGTCGAGCCTGATCAATGGAGAGCGGAAAGATGTTGCCGTCGGGAAGAAGGGGTCGAAGACCGGTGGAAAGGGGCCTGCCACTTCCGTTGCCAAGACGACAAGGCATATCAGGAGGCAGCCCAAGGTGCGGATCGAGGTCATCCGGGGGATGGAACGCGAAGAGATGGTCTTCGAGAACCCCTGATCGTTACCTTAGACATAATTATGAGATTATGGAGAACGCTTATGCTCTGGAGGAAGATAAAAGGGTACATTCTTCGGATCTTTTCCGCGCCGCTCTTCTTTGTCCTCTTTTTCCCCGCAATACTGAAGGGCCTGCCGAACCAGGTCATGGTGGGCCTGGGAAAGTCGGCGCTGCTCAACGTCGATTCCCCTCTTGATCGGGTCTCAATCCCACAGCCTGAAATCGCCGATGTCCTCGTGATCTCCCCCCGCCAGATACTCATCAACGGAAAGGCGATCGGTGAGACCTCGCTGATACTCTGGGGGAAGGATAAATCGGTCAAGATTCTCGACCTCAAGGTCCATTCCAACAGGGATTACAAGCAGATAAAACTCGAAGTGAGGTTCGCGGAGGTCAACAGGACCGCCTTGAAGCAACTCGGATTCGATTTCTTCGTGGGGGGCGGCGACCTCCAGGCCGGGAGTTACGGTGGTGGCGTCGGCACGCCCTCCGTTCCCCTGACATTGAGCGAACAGGTGAACCTCTATCTCTCTCACCCCCAGAACAACATCTCCTCGGTCATAAAGGCACTCGAGCAGAAGGGCCTGATCCGTGTGCTCGCGGAGCCGAACCTGGTGACGCTGAGCGGCAAGGAGGCGACCTTCCTGTCGGGAGGGGAATTTCCCATACCGGTGGTCCAGGGGGCCGGAATCAGCGGATTCGCCAATGTGACCATCGAGTTCAAGGAGTTCGGGGTCAAACTCAGCTTCCTGCCGACGGTCCTCGACTCCGACATCATAAACCTGGAGATTCACCCCGAGATCAGCAGCCTCGACTTTACCAGCGGCGTGACCCTGAGCGGATTTACGGTACCCGCTCTCCGTACGCGAAGGGCGCAGGTAACAGTGGAACTGGGCAATGGGCAGACGATCGCCATAGGCGGGCTGATCTCCAAGGAACTGGTCGAGACTATAGCCAGGACCCCACTCCTCGGCCAGATGCCGATCATCGGCGCGCTGTTCCGGAGCACCAAGTTCACCCAGAATGAGACGGAGATGCTCATGCTGGTCTCGCCCCACATCGTCGAGGCATATAAGAGCGGAGAGGCGCCCGAACTCCCCGATGTCTACCAGTGGGAGAAGAAGTAGCGTGGAGTCCCCCAGGGGTATTCAGCATGCGAATCTTGCGACAATTCCTTAAGGGACAGAGCAGGGGGCAGGCCCTGATGATCATGGCCGGCTGTATGGTGGCCTTCATCGCCTTCTCTGGCCTCTCCATAGACGTCGGGCTCCTGTACACGGCGAGGAACCAATTGCAGCAGGCACTCGACATGGCGGCCATCCGTGGAGCGGCCGAGATGATCTCCCTGCCCGACGTCAACGAAATCGCACCCTATGTCCAGGGTACCCTCGAGGCGAATCCGGTCCTCGGCGATACATCCGTCGACTGGCAGTGGGACGTGAGCATCCGGGGCTTGCAGGACGACGTGGCCGACACGGTAGTGGTCAGCGGGACCTACCCTGTGAGGCCGTTTTTCATGAACATCTTCGGGTTCGACACCGTAAATGTAGAGACTCGCGCGATGGCCAAACTGGTCTCCGTCTCAGGTGTTTACTGCGTGTTGCCATATACGCTGACTGACCGTTTCAACGACAGAAACGGGAACGGAATCTATGACGCGGGCGAGTATTACAATGCCCTTACCACCGGTTATCACGGGAGCCTCGACGTGGGCGACACCCTGGTCGTCTCGTATCAGGATCTCGTCAATCCTCCCCACCTGCGCCGTGTCTACGGCGTTGCCTACAACGGGGGGGGCGACTTCGACGACGTGCCGGTCGACGAGTTCGAGTGCAACAGCGGAAACCAGGTCATCGGCGTGGGGATGACGTTGAATCTTACGGATCAACCGGACGGGATCATGGGCATGAAGGCTGAATACAGGATAGGGGCAGACCCTACGGCAAGTTGGGACCCGAACACGATGTCGGTCGTAAACTCCGTCTACTCGCGTTACAAGAGCCCGAGGATCGTGAAGGCACCGATCCATACGCCGATGAACCCGGCAGTGGTCAGGAAGTTGATGTGCGTCTTCATCAACCAATCTTACGGAGACAGCGTCCAGGTGATAACGATGAATATCCTCAATATAGGGGACGTGGATCCATCCGCGGACGAGTCCTCGTTCATAAAGAGCGCGCATCTCGTGCAATAAACCGAGATACCAAGGAAGAGGGGAATAATGAACCCGAGAGTGACTACGGTCTATATCCTTTATAGCGCAAGTGAAAAACTCCAGGATCTCCTCGATGTCTTCGAACGGATGGACGGGTTGGAGGTCATCGGCGACTCGGAAAATCCGGAGAGGGCACTGCAACAGGTCTCGGAGAGGGCGCCAAACCTCATCCTCGTCGAGATAGATAGAAGGCTGAATGAGAAGATCCCGTTTATCGAACGGGTCCGGCAGGTGGTGCCCAAGGCCTCCATCTTCGCATTCGGCAGCGATCTCGACTCCGATGCCGTGATCAAGGCGGTCCACGCCGGTGCCAAGTACTTTATCAGGGAGCCCTTCGAGGCGGGCGCGATAAGAAAACTGATCGACCGAACCTGGTCGGAAAAACGTATTGAAGGGGATCTTGGCGGCGAGGAAGGCAAGGTGTTCGCCGTCTTCAGCAACAAGGGCGGACTCGGCAAGACGACGGTTGCAACCAACCTGGCGGTGAGTCTCTCTCTTGCGTGCAAGAAGTCCGTAGCCCTGGTCGATCTCGATCTCCAATTCGGGGACGTATCGATATTCCTCGATATACACCCGACCTTCACTATCACCGACCTGGTATCCCGCATACGGGAACTCGACCGTGAATTGATCCAGTCTTCCATGGTCCGTCACGAAACCGGTGTTTATGCCCTTACTGAGCCGAAGATGGCGGAAGAATCCGATCTCATCACTCCGGATCATATCAACAAGATCATCAAGACGATGAAGGGGTTCTTCGATTACGTGGTGATAGATACCACCCATTCCTTCGACGACGTTATAATCGAGGCGCTCGACGTAGCCGACACGATTCTGCTGATTTCGGTCCTTGACCTCCCGACCATACGGAATACCCAGAGGTGCCTCGAGATATTCAGGAGGCTCAACTTCCCGGAAGAGAAGATAAAACTGATCGTCAACAGGTACATGTCTGAAGAAGAGGTCGACCCGGCGCGTTTCGAGACGGCCCTGAAGTTTCCGGTCTACTGGAAGATCCCAAATGACTACTCCACGGTCATAAATGCAATAAACGGGGGGGTCCCGATACAAAGGCTCGCGCCCTCTTCTGCTATTGCCAGGAA
Source organism: uncultured Gemmatimonadota bacterium (assembly GCA_964573995.1). Lineage (GTDB taxonomy): Bacteria > Gemmatimonadota > CAZMKB01 > CAZMKB01 > CAZNLH01 > CAZNLH01. Next base: position 20,070 of record CAZNLH010000008.1, on the reverse strand, counting down.
CTTCAACGAACTCGCCTTCAACCTCACGGGTTTTCCCGACGGCAGGCGATCGAACCACCGGCCGACGCATATCATTAGAAAGGTCTTTTCAATGGTTACGAGGAGTAAGGGCGAATGAGTCTCTATGACCGTCTGAGGAGATCGACCATCGAGGCAGGCCCACGGGCTGAAATCCTTGCCAGGAGGGGAAAGGAGTACCAGGAGAGTTTTATCCTGTTTCAGGAGATAAAGTCGCGGGTTCATCGCCAGTTGGTCGAGAAACTCGACCTGGACTCCCTGGACCAGTTCGATCGCGGCGCGCTCCAGAGCGAGATCCGGGCGGTGATCAAGAACCTCGTTCAGAAAGATTCGTACCCCCTCAGTGAAAAGGAACGGAACCAGATCATGGAGGAGGTCGAAAACGAGATCTTCGGTTTCGGCCCGCTCGAACCGCTCCTCAAGGACCCGCACATCAACGATATCCTGATAAACACCTCCAAGCAGGTATACGTCGAACGGTTCGGGGTGCTGGAGCCCTATCCACAGATATTCAAGGATGACGACCACCTGATGCAGATCATCGAGCGCATCCTCTCCAAGGTCGGCAGGAGGGTGGACGAGTCTGCCCCGATGGTAGATGCCAGGTTGCCGGACGGATCGCGGGTAAACGTGATCATCCCACCGCTCGCCCTCGACGGGCCGATACTCTCGATCCGGCGTTTCGGCATCGATCCCTTGAGGGCCAAGGACCTCCTGGCTTACAAGACGTTGACCCCGGGTATACTCGAACTCCTGAAGGGGGTGATCAGGGCACGTCTGAACCTGATAATCACGGGGGGAGCGGGATCGGGGAAGACGACCCTCCTGAACGTGCTTTCGGGATACATATCGGAAAAGGAGCGGATAGTTACGATCGAGGACTCCGCGGAACTTCAACTCCAACAGGAGCACGTGGTCAGGCTTGAGACCCGGCTGCCCAATATCGAGGGTAAGGGCAGGGTCACCCAGCGCGACCTCCTGATCAATGCCCTGCGGATGAGGCCCGACCGGATCATCATCGGGGAGGTCCGTGGTGACGAGGTGGTTGACATGCTCCAGGCGATGAACACGGGTCACGATGGATCGGTCTCGACCCTACACGCGAACAACCCGAGGGATGCCACCCGCAGGCTCGAGAATATGATCCTCATGGCGGGGATGGAACTGCCCGAACTGGCCATGCGCGAGCAGATCAGTTCGGCGCTCAACCTGATCATACACACCGTCCGTCTGAGCGATGGGAGCCGGAAGATCGCCAGGATTACCGAGATCGTCGGGATGGAGAAGGACATGATATCAATGCAGGACATCTTCGTGTTCGAGCGAGTCGGCATAGACGACAGGGGGAGGGTGATGGGCAGGCATCGTGCCACAGGTATAAGGCCGACGTTCATGGACAGGCTCGAGAAGGTGAATATCCGGATGCCAGAGGCCATATTCGAGAATTGACGGTGAACCATGCTCCTGATTATCTTTGTCCTCATCTTCCTCGCGATACTCTTCATCTTCCTGGCGGTATCGAGTATCCCGAGGACCGGCTGGGTCAAGCGGGAGCGACGTATCGAAGAGCGGCTGGGGGGCTTGAAGGAGGAAGAGAAGACACCGAGCATCCTCCGCGACGAACTCTTGAGCGAGATACCCACCTTTGATCGATTCCTCGACAGGTTTCGATCTGCCAGATCGCTCAATTTCATGCTGAACCAGGCCAACCTGCGGATACGCGTGGGGGAATTTTTCCTCTTATCCCTATTCCTTGCATTCTTCGGCCTCTACGTTGCGACTCTGTTGAATATCCCCGGCCTCCTGTCCCTGTTGACGGGATTGGTCCTCGGCCTTGTGCCGATGATCTACCTGAGGAGCCGCATCAACAAGCGCAAGGAAAAGTTCCTGGACCAGTTCCCGGATGCCCTCGACCTGATGAGCAGCGGGCTGAGATCGGGTTACACCCTCCCGGGGTCGTTCAATATCCTGGCGGAGGAGATGGAGGAGCCCGTGGGGACGGAGTTCCAGCGCGCAGTCGAGCAGTTGGACCTTGGTCTCGATACCTTCGAGGTGCTCGACAAGATGATGGAGAAGATAGACCTGCCGGACTTGAACCTCTTCGTGACGGCGGTCCGGATCCAGAGGGAGACGGGGGGGAACCTCACGGAGATCCTGGACAAGATCAGCAGGGCGATCCGAGAGAAACAGAAGGTGAAAGGCCACCTGCGCGCGATCACGGCCCAGGGGCGTTTCACAGGGATCGTGCTCACGATCTTACCCCTGATCATACTACTGGCCATGATGGCGATCAACCGGGACTACCTAAATGTCATGTTCAACAATCCGCTGGGTATCAAGATGCTGCAATTGTCGGTGATTTCTCTCCTGGTCGGTTTCTTGATCGTAAAGAGGATAGTCACGTTCAGGGGGTTTTGAGGCCTCATGGTCTACCTGGCATCCGCACTCATCTTTCTGGCACTGCTCTTCCTGAGTTTCGCCGTCTTGAATTATATGGGAGACCGCCTTAATCCCGCCACCCGGCGTCTCTTGAGGATGGGCAACCCATCGCGCGAGCAATTGCTGAGCCGGATCACCAGGCAGAGGGAAGAGGTACGAGAGGGTCCGGGCCTGTTCGAGAAGATCAAGGACAGAATCATGAGGTTCCTCGCCTCGTTGACGGTAACGGATATCGAGTCTCTTCCCCAGAGGGAGAGATTGCGTTTCAGCAAGGCGGGCATCAGGGGGGTAAACCAGGTAAGGATCTATTTGGGTATCCGCACCTTCCTCTCGGTTGCACTCTTATCTATCTATCTCTTCTATGCAATCCTCAGGCAGCATCCTCCCCTTACAATTCTCTTGATGGGGACATTCTCCTTCATCCTCGGGAGGTTACTCTTCAATCTCCTGATTACGAGCAAGATCAAGAAGAGGAATCAATATATATCGAGGAACGTCCACGACGCCATCGATCTCCTGATGATCTGCCTCGAAGCGGGTCTCGGCCTCAACGTTGCGCTCCTCAAGGTCGGCGAGAACCTGAGATACATCAACGGCACTCTTGCAGAGGAGTTTCTCCTCTTGAACCACGAGGTCCAGGCGGGGAGTACGAGGGTGGAGGCGTATAGAAACATGCGGAACCGGACGGATGTGAGGGAACTCCGTTCCCTCCTTACCATGCTGATCCAGTCGGAGACGCTGGGGACCAGTCTTGGGCAGGTCCTCAGGGCCTATTCCGATACCCTGCGGACGAAGATCCAGCAGAAGGCGGAGGAGCGGGCGAACAAGGCGGGCGTGAAGTTGGCCATCCCGCTGGTCCTATTCATCTTTCCGCCGCTCTTCGTCGTTATACTTGGGCCTGCCGTACTCCAGGCCATAAGGTTGTTGAAGAATTTTATCATAAGGTGATCCGGTCGTGTTGAGAGAGGAAGATGATCAGGAATGAGACGAAGGGCGTCCTGCTTGCAGAAGAAGTGGGAGTGGCGGATACATTCTTCGGGAGGCTCAGGGGGTTGCTCGGGAGAAGAAAGATGCGGAAGGGAGAGGCCCTTGTAATCGATCCCTGTTCCAGCATCCACACTGTGGGCATGAGGTTCACCATAGACGCCATCTTTCTCGACAAGAAGAGACGTGTGATCGGCCTGTGCAAGAGTATCAAGCCTTTTCGCTTCACGCGGGTGTACTGGAACGCCAAGTACGTCGTGGAGTTGCCGGATTCATCGATCGAGCGGTCAGGCACCGATATCGGCGATGAGATAAGTATCGATGAATTGGAGGACTGAGGGATTACCGGCTAATGCTGGAATAGCCTGGTCAAGAATCCGGGTGGGAAGGGGGAGTTGAGATTGTAGAACGTTTTAATGAAACGGAAGGAGATGGAAGAGTGAAATCGAGCATCGTTATATCGCTTTTATTGTTGGCATTGTTGGCATGTCTTGCGCCGGTATCTCCCCTCGAGGCCGGATCAGGCTCGTCTGTCCTCAATGGTGTCTACCCATTCGCCGGGGCTTTCATAGTCGGCAGGAACGAGCCCGTGGTCGCCTTTCACGACAAGGACAGGTATACGATGGTGGGCTTCAGCCTGGTGGACGACCTTTCCCCCTCCTGGGGTTTTGAGGCGAGTTTCGCGATCGTTCCCGACAAGAACGACTCGACCTATCTCCTCTATTACGGCAATATGATCACCAACCTGAGGATCACCGAACTCATCTATCCCTACCTGACAGTCGGCGCGGGTGCCTATACCGTCGCCGACCCGGGGGACGCGGAGACGAACCTGGCCCTTAACGAGGGAATCGGGTTGAAGATACGACTGTCTTCCTCCACCCACATCCGGGTCGATTACCGGGATTTTATGTTCTTCCTCGGGGGCAACGACGTGCAGCACTTTCAGCACCTGGTATTCGGTGTCGGTTATGCCTTCGACTCGGTCCTCTTCGAGTGGTAGCGGATTGAGGGCAATTCCTAATTGAGTAAACTTTCTTTACTATCTCGCTTAAAGATCACTCACCTATGGGCCCTATCAGTCCCAATCGCGGTATTTATTAAGAGCAATCTATTTCCCGTTCATCCCTTTGATCTATGGTGGCAGTTAAGATCGGGAGAAATAATGTGGGAGACACATCACCTGCTGGAAAGGGATGTTTTTTCTTTTACGGCAGCCGGCGTTCCATTTATTAATAGTACGTGGCTGTCGCAAGTGTTTTTTTTTCTTATTTATACATTTGGGGGATTGCCCCTACTGATAGTAATAAAATCGATCTCTCTTTCAGCAGCATTTTACTTAATATATCTTATCTGTAAAGAGGAGAGTGGCAGCATACGGTCAGCTGTATGCATTAGTCTTCTCTCTTTCTTCCTCTCTTCACATAATATTTTGTTTACCAGATCGCAATCTATTGCCTTTCCTCTTTTCGCTTTAATCTTTTTCATCCTTCATCGTCTCTGGTATAAAAAATCTCGAATCATTTATCTCTTGCCGTTCATAATGTGTTTCTGGGTCAATGTTCATGGCTCATTCCTTATTGGGCTTCTTCTTGTTGGTGCATTTTTCCTTGCAGCCGGGATAAGCATGTGTAGTAGATCGATACCGGATATGGGCGAGACGGAAATCCGATCCCGAATTAAACGATTTGGCCTGGCTATGGTAGCCTCCTTTGGGGCCACATTTGTCAATCCCTATGGACCTCTTATTTATGCCGGCATTGGGAAAAGTCTAAATGATCCAGTGATGGCATTGATAGTTGAATGGCAACCAACTTCCTTTTCCACAAGCGCTGGTGTGGCCTTTATCTTGGCTTTTTTTCTCTTTTTTCTACTCTTTTCAAGAAAGCCGCAAAGTATCTTGATGATAACCCTTTTTATTGTCTTCTCATTAGCCGCTTTTGTTTCAGTAAGAATGATTGTGTGGTGGGCGATGATCTCTGCTCCTGTTGCTGCAAGAATCATCAGAGGATGGTCACTGAAGATATCTGGAGTGGGTTACGCTGGCGAATCTTCTCAGAAGGGGATCAGTCTGTGGATCAATTATTTCATGCTTGCATTATTTTCCATCATGACTATAGTATCTACGCCATGGGCATGGGGAGAAAATAACTTTTTCTTCCCTAAAAGACAGGGGCTCTTTTCTCAAGATGCGCCACTCGAAATAATAGATTATATTCGCCGGAATGATGTACCGGATCCAATATTTCATTATTTTGAGTGGGGAAGTTTCTTTATTTGGAATCTTTACCCTGAACACAAAGTTTTTGGGGATGGTCGATTCGGTATATATTCACATGAAGTATTAAAGGATTATTTTCTCGTGTCATCAGGATATGCCCACTGGGAAGAAATTTTAGATCATTACGGGATATCTACCCTGATTCTAAAAAAGGGATTCCATGACCGGCTCATTCCACTTGTAGATAATAGTAAGCAATGGATAAAGGTTCATGAAGATGAAGTCGGAGTGATTTATATTAGGGATGAATCTCTGAAAAAAGCTCAAAAGCAAACCAAGGAGAGAGGTATAATGATGGATCATGGATTGTAGGGGCATCCTCCTCCTTGAAGACGGGACCTCCTTCCTCGGTCGGTCCTTCGGCGCCGAGGGGGAGTCGCTGGGAGAGATCGTCTTCAATACATCCCTGGCCGGCTACCAGGAAATTCTGACTGATCCCTCCTATGCGGAACAGATCGTCGTCATGACCTGCCCCGAGATCGGCAATACAGGCGTGAACCCTGATGACATGGAGTCCGGGCGGCCTCACCTCAGGGGCTTTATCGTCCGGGAATACAACCCTGTCCCGAGCAACTGGCGGGCGAGAGCGTCGCTCGGAGAATTTCTCAAGGATGAGGGGATAGTAGCGCTGGAGGGTATCGACACCAGGAGGCTGGTCTTGAAGATCAGGGAGGGGGGAGCAATGCGCGGTATAATCTCCACCGTGGATTTCGATGAGTCCTCTCTCTCCGAGAAGGTCCTCGAATATCCGGGCCTGGTCGGACGCGACCTCGTCCGCGGTGTGACCACTCAATCACTCCTCACCTGGGAAGAGGACCTCCCTCTGCGATATATCTCCCGCGCGGCCTCGGGATATTGTGGGGAGTCGTCCCGCGAGGGACAATGTGATCCGAGACATCGTGTCGTGATCTTCGATTTCGGTGCCAAGAGGAATATTCTGAGGCTACTCGTCCATTTCGGTTGTGCCGTTACGGTCGTACCTGCCACATTTCCGGCCGAGGATGTGATGGCCATGCGTCCGAGCGGGATCTTTCTCTCCAATGGGCCGGGAGATCCCGACGGTGTAGCGGGGGTGCGGGAGAACGTACTTAAATTGATCAGGAAGGGCATCCCGGCCTTCGGGATCTGCCTCGGCCACCAGATCCTGGCGCTGGCAGCCGGAGGAAGGACTTTCAAACTCAAGTTCGGCCACAGGGGGGCGAATCAGCCGGTCAAGGACCTCAGGACCGGCAGGATAAGTGTCACCAGCCAGAACCACGGTTTTGCCGTGGAAGAGAGTTCTCTGAAGAAAACCGGCTTCGAGGTATCACACATAAACCTTAACGACGGCACGGTGGAGGGCATGATCCACCGTGAACTGCCGGTATTCTCTGTACAGTACCATCCCGAGGCCTCTCCGGGCCCGCATGATGCAACAGGGCTTTTCTCCCTATTCGCTGAGATGATGAAAGATGCCGCGTCGTGATGACCTGCGCACGATACTGATCATCGGTTCAGGGCCGATAATCATCGGACAGGCCTGCGAATTCGATTATTCCGGTACCCAGGCCTGTAAGGCCCTCAAGTCCGAGGGGTACAGGGTAATATTGGTAAACAGCAATCCCGCCACCATCATGACGGACCCTGAGACGGCGGATCGAATATTTATTGAACCGATCCGTGCCGATGTCCTTGAGATGATAATCGCAAGGGAGAGACCGCAGGCCCTCCTTCCCACGCTCGGCGGCCAGGTGGCCCTGAACGTTGCGGTCGAGTTGGCCGAATCGGGAGTTCTCGAACGCTACGGGGTGGAGATGATAGGGGCACGGCCGGATGTCATACGAAAGGCCGAAAACCGGCAACTATTCGTCGAGGCCATGCGGGGCATCGGGCTCGAGGTACCTGAGAGCGCCTACGTTCATTCCATGGAGGGTGGGTGGAGGGCGCTGGATGAGATAGGCCTGCCCCTGGTCGTGAGGCCATCCTTTACACTTGGGGGTACGGGTGGTGGGATCGCCTATAACCGGCGTGAGTTCGAAAACTTGATCCGGCAGAGTCTGGTGCAGACGCCGGTACACGAAGTCCTGGTGGAGGAATACCTCGTGGGATGGAAGGAATACGAACTCGAGGTGATGAGGGACGGAAATGACAACGTGGTGATAGTTTGCTCGATCGAAAATGTCGACCCGATGGGGATCCACACCGGCGACAGCATAACGGTAGCCCCGGCCCAGACCCTTACGGACAAGGAGTACCAGTTCATGAGGGATTCGGCCATAGCGATCATTCGTGAGATCGGAGTCGAGACGGGGGGATCGAACATCCAGTTCGCCGTCGACCCGGAGAACGGGAAAATGGTGGTAATAGAGATGAACCCGAGGGTCTCCAGGTCGAGCGCCCTGGCCTCGAAGGCGACCGGTTTCCCGATCGCCAAGATCGCCGCCAAACTCAGCGTCGGCTACACCCTCGATGAGATCCCCAACGATATCACGCGGAAGACTCCCTCCTGTTTCGAACCGTCCATAGATTACGTGGTGACCAAGATTCCAAGGTGGGCCTTCGAGAAATTCCCCGGGGCGGATACCGTACTGACGAGCCAGATGAAGTCGGTGGGGGAGGCCATGGGCATTGGCAGGACGTTTCTCGAGTCCCTTCAAAAGGGGATCCGGTCGCTCGAGATCGGCAGGTACGGACTTGGGTCGGATGGACGTGAGCCGGTAAGCAGCGAAGACATCCTGGAGAGGCTG
>CAZNLH010000008.1:0-11522 GCA_964573995.1 uncultured Gemmatimonadota bacterium | reverse complement strand
TATACCCCTTATTATTATTCGACTTACGAGGAGGAGGGGGAGGTCCCGGCGAGCGCGGTGAAAAAGATTGTGATCCTGGGTGGCGGACCCAACCGGATCGGGCAGGGGATAGAATTCGATTATTGCTGCGTCCAGGCGGCCTTTGCCCTCAAGGAAGAGGGTTTCGAGGCGATCATGATCAACAGTAACCCCGAGACCGTAAGTACCGACTATGACACCTCCAATCGTCTCTACTTCGAGCCCCTTACGCTGGAAGACGTCTTGAACGTAGTGGAGGTGGAGGAACCGGAGGGGGTGATCATCCAGTTCGGCGGTCAGACCCCTCTCAAACTCGCAATTCCTCTAAAGGAGCGTGGAGTCCCGATACTGGGGACCGATCCGGAGGATATCGACCTCGCCGAGGACAGGGACCGATTCGGCTCGTTGCTCGACAGGCTCGGAATGAACCAGCCGGAAAGAGGTATTGCCAGGAGCGTGGCCGAGGGCGTCGCGATAGCCCGCGAGGTGGGTTTCCCGCTCCTCGTGAGACCCTCTTACGTACTGGGGGGGCGTGCCATGGTCATCACATACGACATGGAAACCTTCAAGTCGACGGTGGAGGGGGCATTCAAGGCCTCTCCAGACCACCCCGTGCTGATCGACAAGTTCCTCGAGGATGCCTTCGAGATAGACGTGGATGCCGTCGCCGACGGGGAGTCGGTATACATCGGCGGGGTGATGCAACACATAGAGGAGGCGGGTATCCACTCGGGTGACAGCGCCTGCGTATATCCGCCGTACATGATCTCTCCCGCCGATGTCCTGGAGATGGAAGAGATGACGAGGAAACTGGCCCTGTCGCTTCGGGTGGTCGGCCTTATCAACATACAGTTTGCGATAAAGGACGGGAGGATATACGTCCTGGAAGTCAACCCCAGGGCCTCGCGGACGGTGCCGTTCATCAGCAAGGCAACGGGGGTCTCCCTGGCGAAGATCGGTACCAGGGTTATGGTCGGTGGCAGGATCGGCGAGATGGACCTGTCGGCAAGGTCCGAACGCCGGCTCGTCGCCGTTAAGGAGTCCGTATTCCCCTTCGACAAGTTCCCTGGGACCGATTGTCTCCTGGGGCCGGAGATGCGCTCTACCGGGGAGGTAATGGGGATCGATTTCGATTTCGGGTTGAGTTTTGCTAAGGCTCAACTCGCGGCCGGAATGAAGTTGCCCCTCAAGGGCAGCGTATTTATAAGTGTCAACGACCGGGACAAGCCGACAGTCTTGCCGATCGCCAGGCGCTTTGTGGAACTGGGATTCGACGTCGTGGCTACGAAGGGTACGTTCGAATTCCTGAGGGCGCGCGATGTCCCGTGCCGGAGGGTGTTCAAGGTGAACGAGGGGCGGCCGGATATCGTCGACTCCATACACGACGGTGCCGTCCACCTGTTGATCAATACCCCCCTCGGCAGGAAATCGCAATACGACGACTACTCGATGCGCAGGGCCGCGCTTGTCTATGACGTCCCCTACATCACTACAATGTCCGGTGCCTCTGCGGCTGTGGAGGGGATAGATGCCCTCCAGAAGAGGAGGCTGACCGTGAGACACTTAGGGGACTACTGGTAGTCGCTTCGCACTTTCCCCACTGCTGATGAGGAGCAAAACTGGGTGGGGATACTACCTTGGGGTGTGCGCCCCTTTCGACTGTACGATTCAGATCCCCCGGATCAGGATGAGCGCGGACTGGAGGTTCTGATCGACCAGGACCGGTATCTGGGAGTCGGGGGGCCAGAAGGTATGCCCCACCTCGACGGTGGCCCCGAAGACCATGTTCTTCGTTGTTTGCTCCCCGTACATCCAGTCGTCGTGGTCGCCGTTCGTGTTGTAGATTATCCCGTCGTTGGCGTTCCCCCAAGTGTAGCCGTTGAACTGCGTGTAGGCCTGCGAGATCCGCTCGTAAGTCGGTTCGTCCGGTGTGTCCGCGTTGGTATAATCCCAAGGGAACAGGAAGAGGTCCCCGTAACTGTGGTAACTGATGGCGATGGAGAAGTCGTGGGATTCCGCGAGGTCCCTGATGGCCTGCGTCTCGGGCTCGGAGAAGGGGCCGGTCCCGCGGTAGTCTTCAGCCCATTTGAATGGGCTTGATCCCCAGTTGTCGTAACCCCACTCGTAGCCATAGTTTCGATTGAGGTCCACGCCCCACTCGCTCGGGTTGGACGATCCGTTACGGTCCATGTTCTTGCGCCACCATGAATCGACCGTTTCCACCCTCACGTGTCCGTCAGGATTGACCATGGGTACGACCCAGATCTCCTTGGTATCGACCATGTTGGTAATCTGGGGGTCTCTTCCGTACTGAGTGAGGAGTTCCCTGATGATACCGAGGGGGACCTCCACGCTGATCAACTCCCTGGCGTGGTGGTTACCCTCGAATAGGATCTCGGGCTCGTTCGGGTCCTCGTACCAGGGCTCGTCGGATATCTTGAGGGCCCAGATGTCCCTGTCCGCAATTCCCTGGGTCTTCTCCCAGGTGTCGCCGATATCGTATAGTTTGCATATATCGGGGAACCTGGCCTCCGCCGTCTGGAGGGCGAGGAGCATCTCGTCATACGTGTGGTAGGCCCCGAGGTTGCTGTCACGGTTGATGTTCTCCTCGAAATATCTGTCGAGATCATCGATCAGTTCGAAGGTCTGGTACCCGAGAGATTCTACCCGTTTGATCTCTTCGTCGGTGACAACGGCCTCCAGATATTCTCCGTGATGGTAGGATGCGATGTCGAGGTGGAGGGCCCTGAGGCTGGCCGGTTCCAGGGCGTTGTCGAGGTCGATCCGGACGAGGTGCCTGGCCTCTCCGGCACTTGCAGCCGCCTGGAAGATAGTGGAAAGCAGGATAAAGGTGCAGACAAAGAAAACAATCGAGAATTTCATGGTTCTTCCCCCGCCGTTTTATAGAAATCCAGCGTGAACACCTCGCTGAACCGCTCCGTGCAAGAGGGGCCTTTCTATTATTATAGCAGAATGGCGAGTAGAGATCAAGGGACGTGGCGTGTTGATCTGTGGGGGGGGAGACCGCCCGGCCTGTTCATCATAATATATTATGCGGGTACGATGTTCGAACCGGGGGCCTCTTTCAAGGCCCCCGGTCGCTGGGGGTTCAGGGGACCAGGGGGGAAGATCCCCAGGGGTAATAGATCCGGACTGCTCCCTTACTCGGACCAGGGCCGGATGATCGGGACCAAATGCCTCGTTCCTGATACCTCGCCTTGACCGGCCAGCCGGTGGGGTGACGAACCGGTAAGGTTCGATGTGGGAGGATAGTAGGAGATCGCCCGCAGGCACTCCCCGTCCACCTCCGGATACTCGTACCCAAAGTTGTCCCATCCGCCGTTGGCCCCCTGCACCGACACCAAGTAATCGGAACCTGCCTGGCCGGCTGTGTTGACTACGTTGTAAGGAAGGTTCAGCATCCCGAAGGCCATCACGACGTACGCGGTTGTCTGGATGTCGGGGTCCGGATACAGCGCGCTCCACGGCCACGATCCGTCCTGATTCTGGTTGGCCAGGATGATCCGCCCTGCGTCCGTGGCATAACTGGTGTAAACGTTGGTCAGGCCGAAGGAGACAACGATCCCCTCGAGCCCGAGATAATAGGCGTCTGTTGAGTCGTTGTTCATGTCGAAGTAGCCCGAATCGCTCGCGAGGTCTTCGTAGATGACGTCAGCCATGTCGATGGCGTCGCTCAAGTATCCCTGGCCTGGAAAGACTCGCTGCAGTTCCATGGCCGATTCGATGTAGAGCCCGATGTCCCAGGGGATCAGGGCGTCCCATCCCTGGTCGTGCCTGCTGTCCCTGATCAGCATGGCGAGTGAGTCGGCACCGCCGTACGTCGCCATTTTGGTGTCCCACCGGTCCCGCGCCAGGTCTTGGTAAGTGGGGTCTCCCGTCAGGTCGGAGAGACGCACGAGGAAGCCATAGTCAGGGCCCTTGTTTACGTCCGGGTTGGCGTCCATGCCGAGATACGTGTCAACCAAGCCGATCGCTGCTCGTATCCCCCCTTCAGCGATGAAGCCCTCGAGTATCCCGTTCGCGGTCACACCGTACAGGTTGTCTGGGCTGGGAGAGGAGGTATGGGCGGTATCGGTGGGGAGAATATACCAATCCCACCCGCCGTCGTCCGGGTCGTCGTCGATCAACCCGTTCCCGGCGTTGTCCGCGGTAATATCCGCCTGGAGGTCCACCAGGCGGTTGGCCCCGTCAGCAAGGACCCCGGCGCTCAGCCGGCTGAGGCCCAGCAAGGAAAAGGTGAGAATGAGAAAAAAAGTGAGAAAATAGGAATTAGAATCCTTCACGATGTCCTCCTGTTTTTGATGCTTTTGATTACGATTACGGAATAGGAATCACTCAATTTGCGAAGGCGAGGCATTGATATGTTTAGTTTCTATGCTTGGACCTTGGTCCCTCCTTCCAGTTGGATTTTAATGCAAGCCAATTAACCACCATTATACCATGGATAGGAAGGAAAGGTCAAGTAGTGATACTGCGACACATCTTGTAATATTTTGTCCTACAATTATAGCACTCGGGAGATTGTCCTCAACGGCCTTGCCTTCATGGATCGAAGTCCCTTATATTTCACGAGATTGGCATCGCAAAACGGCGCGGGTTGCGATTACGTTAAAATCCTGGACAAGGGACTGAGATCGATTCTATGGCGACGCACCGGAAAGAATTCTTGACTCGGTACGGTTATTACCTTGTTATCTGCGCTTCCCTTTTGGTCCTTGTCCTGTCTTCAATCTTGCCATGCCCGGAGGGTCTGACCAGGGAGGGTTTCAAGGCCCTCGGGATCTTCCTTACGGCAATCATATTGTGGGTTTCCGCAGCCATTCCCCTCTCCGTTACCGGATTGTTGATCATGGTCCTCCTCCCGCTCCTCGGGGTGATGAGGGGCGAGGAGGCCTTTTCCCTCTTCGGCAACAGTGCCGTGTTTTTTATCCTCGGCGCGTTCATCCTGGCTGGGGCGATGCTGAAGACCGGCCTGAGCAGGCGGCTTTCCATCATCTTCATCAGCCGGTTCGATTCGTCCCCGCGGCGCCTCCTGGTCGGTATCCTTGTGACCTGCGCCCTCATGGCGTTCATCATGCCGGCCCACGCCGTAGCAGCGATCATGTTCCCCGTGGTGACCGTGATCGCATCGAGCCTCAACCTTGAACCCGGGGAGAGCCGGTACGGGATACTGTTATATCTGAGCATGGCGTGGGGTGCGGTCATAGGTGGTGTGGCCACCCTCCTGGGGGGTGCCAGGAATCCGCTTGCCATCGGTCTCCTCGCCGAGTATTATGGCATGTCGATCTCCTTCTACGAGTGGATGGTCGCGGCGGTCCCGATAACAATCGTCATGCTGATCTTGGCAGCGGGAGTACTCTTTGCCGCGTTTCGCATTGATGTGGACGACGTGGCCCCGGCCCGCCGTGTCCTGGCTGAAGAACTCGAGGAGGCAGGGTCGATGTCACCTGAAGAGTGGCGGGTAGCGTCCATTATGATAGCCACCATCCTTGCGTGGATTTTTCTGAGCAGGGAACTTGGTGTTGCGAGCATCGCCCTCCTCTCGGCGGTATCGCTCTTTCTCTTCCGGACGATCGAGTGGAAGGATGTCGAATCCTACGTGAACTGGGGGGTCATCCTTATGTACGGGGGGGCGATTTCCATCGGTTCCGCCCTGGTGAAGACACACGCGGCGAACTGGATCTCCGATCTGGTGCTGAGCAATATTACCCTTTCGCCGATTCTCTTTCTCGTAGTAGCCTCCCTGATAGCCAAGCTCCTGACAGAGGGGATCAGCAACGCAGCCTGTGTCTCGATCCTTCTGCCGATCCTCTTTGAAGTAGGGGAACTCTATCACATAAACCCGATTGCCACCGTCTTGACGGTAGCGATCCCCTCCGGCCTGGCCTTCGCCCTTCCGATGGGCACTCCCCCGAACGCGATCGCGTATTCGAGCGGCTATTACGAGATCCGGGATATCCTGTTCCCGGCCGTGATCCTCAACATCGTATCATGGATACTCTTCATAATTCTGGCGGCGGTATACTGGCCCCTGGTCGGGTTTCACCTGACTTGAAGATGGGCCATCAAGGTGTTATTGTTAGGTGTATTGATCGATCTTATAGTGGCAGCGCATCCCGGATGTAGCGATGCGGTCGCCTGGAATCGGGTGCTCAGTTGAATAAGTTCCCGTTACTCGGGCGAAATGGGGGACTGAGCACTCCGCGGGGGGAATCAGGGGGGCGCGGGACGCCCCCATGGAAGTGTCTCGCCCCTGGGCGGAAACCGAACACGGAACTTGGCAGCGAGACACTGGAACCCGTAGGACGGACAGGACCTTTGCCCCGCCGGAGGTGGAATTGATTGGCGATCAGTTCAGTCGCCGGTCATGTTTGGCTTGAACGTTCCGTTTCAGTGGAGTCGGTTTGATGCGATGCGTGATGGTAATTTTCTCCTCGGTGACGATCTCCAAGAGACTCGCGGACTGCGCGATTGAAACGGCCGGCCGTGAGAAGTCAAGGCTGCTCATGGTGGATGTGAAGAGCCGGCGAGTTCCCCGCAGGGTGGCCTCGATGACAGGCGAGCGCGGGTTCATGGGGAAGGAGGTGGTTGACCGGCTGGAGAAGGACATATCGAGGGAGCGGCAGGATCATATCGACCGGCGGTTGAAGGAACTCGAGATCCGGGCGAAAAAGAAGGGGATCGAGACCGAGACGTTTGTCCTGGAGAGTCCCTCGATCAGGAAGATACTCGATATAGCCAAGAAGCGGGACGTGAGCGTGATTATTGCGGAGAAACAGATGGAGGATGTCATCGACCAGGAGGACATCCCCTTCGAAGTGATCCACGTGAAAGAATAGTCGGTGCGATGCCGCTGCTTATAATGCCGGCCGATACCTTCACCAGGTATTCCCGGATCGGTTGATCAGACAATCAGAAGATCGTATAGATAAAGGGCGCCAGGGCCGATCCCTCGGTCAGTATGATCAGGATACTGAGCAGTAGCAGGATGATGAAGATTGGACCAAGCCACCACTTCTTCCGATATTTCATGAAGTACCAGATCTCGCTGAATATCGAGAACTTTTCCGCGAATCTCTTCAGGCTATCCATAATTCCTCTGCGTAATTAGGTTTCAACGGTCAATCGGGTTCGAATTCTCGTGAGAAATCGTACCTCTCGGCCACTTCGCCCATCTCTTTCTTGTCGAGCAGGAAATTCTCCATGACCAGGTAATCCATGTTCGTCCTCATGAAACAGGCGAAGGCATCCTGGGGGGTGCAGACGATCGGTTCGCCCCTGACGTTGAACGAGGTGTTGATGATCACCGGGCACCCGGTTCGCTTGTAGAAGGTCTTGATCAGGTCGTAGTACAGCGGGTTGTCGGTCCGGTTGACTGTCTGGATCCGGGCGGAGCCGTCGACGTGCGTGACGGAAGGTATGGTCCGGTTGTCCTCCCTGACCTGGGCCACGAGAAGCATGTAAGGACTCGGGCGGTCCAACTCGAAGTAATCCCGGCAATTCTCTTCGAGGATGGTCGGAGCGAATGGCCGGAAACTCTCCCTGAACTTGATTTTCAAGTTTACTATGTCCTTGTTCTCCGGGTTCCTGGCGTCCGCTATGATGCTGCGGTTCCCAAGGGCCCTGGGCCCGAATTCCATCCTCCCCTGGAACCACCCGATCACGTGTTGCTCGTCGATCAACCGGGCTACCGTCTCGAGCAATTCCACCCTGCCCAATTCCCGTGATGGTGCGCCGATTTCATCGAGATATCGCCTGACCTCATCCGATGAGAACGAAGGGCCGAGATACGCATGCTTCCACACGAAGTTCCTGGAATTTCCATTTATGTGGTTGTAAATGTAAGCCGCGACTCCTACCGCCCCGCCCGCATCTCCGGCGGCGGGTTGGATGAACAGGTCCTTGAATGGAGTCTCGCGGATGACGCGTCCGTTGGCCACGCAGTTCAGCGCGACACCCCCGGCCATGCACAGGTTATCCATGCCGGTCTCATCGTGGAGGTGGTTGGCCATCTTGAGGACGACCTCTTCGGTGATCCGCTGAACGCTGGCGGCGATGTCCATGTGGCGCTGTTCGAGTTTCTCTCCCCGCTTCCTCGGCGGCCCCCCGAAGAGTTCGTCGAATCGCTTGTTCGTCATCGTCAATCCGTAGTCATAGGCAAAGTATTTCATGTTGATCCGGAAACTCCCATCTTCCGCCACGGAGATCAATTCCTCTATCTCTTTCATGTAGCGTGGATCACCGTAAGGTGCAAGGCCCATGACCTTGTACTCCGCACTGTTTACCTTGAAGCCCAGGTAGTAGGTGAATGCACTATAAAGCAAGCCGAGAGAATGCGGGAAGCGTATCTCTTCCATGATCTCTATATCGTTGTTTCGACCTATTCCGTGCGCGGCAGTCGCCCACTCTCCTACACCGTCGATCGTGAGGATCGCCGCTTCCTTGAATGGGGAGACGAGAAAGGAACTTGCCGCGTGGGACATGTGATGTTCGATAAAGAAGATTTCGCCGTTATAGTCCAGGTGCTTTCGGATCAGGTGAGGGATCCACAGTTTCTGCTTCAACCACAGGGGGATAGCCTTGATGAATGAAGGGAATGATCGGGGGAATGTGGCGATATATGTATAGAGGATCCTCTCGAACTTCAAGAAGGGTTTGTCGTAGAAGCCTATATAATCGAGTTGGGCGGGTGTAACGCCCCCCTCTCGAAGACAATAGTCGATGGCATTCACCGGAAAGTCGTGGTCATGTTTTTTCCTCGTGAAGCGTTCTTCGGAGGCCGCCGCAATCACCTCTCCATCACGGAGCAGGCATCCAGCAGAGTCGTGATAGAAACAGGAAATACCGAGAATGTTCATCCTGCCGCCTTTGATATCTGATTTGCAATGTACTTCATTGCAGAGTAGTGTCCCCTCATCAGAACTGGTGTTTGTACTGTTCATCAGGGTGAAGGCCCGGTCGTTCTTTCTTCTTCCAGTATGACCTCTCAGGTACCAGTCGCTTGTCCAGAAGATCCTGTCGCGCGATAAACGCAAGGAGAGATATGATGCTGAAGAAGGCGAAGTAGATTATGAAAAGGATGATAGTCGTTTGGACCATTGCGATCTTTGTCGCAACGCCTTTCCACTTCTCCAGCAACCTTTTAAGGAAGGCAATCATCGTCTTCTTTCACTAAGGTGTTGTTGGTGAAAAAAGTACGACCTCCGAGACGAACAACCTTGGGGGTCGAGAAAAGTCTCTTCTGTATCCCTTGTGTCTATGATTCCCTTAACAGTCCATGGAACGGTCATTACTGTCATTTATTATGTGAAGCACGGGTCGCACCATTATCAGTGCCCCTATCGTGGATTTCCAGGCCTGTAAAGTAGCAATAATTATACCATGTTTGCCCATGAGAGTCAACCGGCATTGAATCGTTTGTCATTTAAGAATTAAGAGTGAGCCGTTTTTGATGGATTTAAAATTTAAAAGTGAACTCGGCTATAATTTAGGTCTTAGAAAGGAGGAGGCTGAATTATGGCGCAACTACACAAGAGGTTCACAGACGATCAGGTAAAGGAGATCATCGAGCGATTCATATCGCCCACTTGATCTTTTCTTCCTTTGATACTATAGTGGTATCGATCTCAGGGTTGCTTTTCGAATATCATGAAGACGGTCCAGCCGGGTGCAGGTCTCCTCCCCGGTTCAGTTATGCACAAGCGCTTTGCGCCTGGGATCGAGTTTGGGCACGGGAGATTTTTTATGCGCGGCCTTTTATCTGTCTTTGTCCTCCTGTTATTACACCAGATTCCATTCCTTCAGGCCAGAGTGATACATATACCGGGGGATTCCTCCACTATTCAGGGCGGTATCACCGGTGCGGTGGATGGTGATACTGTCCTGGTTGATCCCGGCACATACCATGAACATGACATCGACTTCCTCGGTAAGGCTGTTACCGTAATGGGAACTGATCCAGAGGATTCAGCAACCGTTGCATCGACCGTTGTCAACGCGGATTCAGCGGGCAGTGTTTTTACCTTCCAGACCGGCGAGGATTCGATGTCAGTCCTTGCAGGATTGACTATCAGGGGAGGAACTGGAGAATGGGGTGGAGGGATCCGTTGCACTTCGTCCCCGACGATCAGGTACAATACGATCACGGATAATCACGTCACCCTGGGTGGTGGAGGCATCTCCTGCGGCGTTTCCTCTTCACCGAAAATACGCCACAATATAATATCCGCCAATTCAGCAGACAGCCTGGGTGGCGGGATCAGTTGCCTCTCTACCCGCTCGATCATAACCAACAACACCATCACCGGCAATTCAGCCGGTCGCCTGGAACTCGGGATCCTTTCACATGGTGGGGGTATTGCGTGCTCGAGCAACGATTCCTCTATCATCTCCGGTAACACCATCCGAGACAACTCGGTAGTTGGTGAGGGTTACGCCAAGGGGGGCGGCATCGCATGCTTCTTCGGGTCTTCCGCTCTCATATCAGACAACCTGGTCTCGGGGAACTCGGCGCTCAGCTTGGGAGTCAACGGCTCCAGTTACGGTGGAGGAATCACTTGCTACGAGGCGTCTCCCTCGATAGTGCGAAACGTGGTCACGGACAACAGGGCGGTCGAAGTGGAACCAGGTCTTGGTAATGGTGCCAGTAGAGGGGTGGAAACAGACTCGGGGGACGGAATAGACTTGGGTTATGGAGGAGGTGGAGGGATCCTGTGCCAGTTCTCCTGCTCGGACATCAAGGGAAATCTGGTTGCCGACAATGAAGCCCCTGAGGGTGCCGGCGTTATGGTCAATCGTCTCTCTACGCCCATTATCGAGAACAATACCATCGTGGGCAACAAGGCGTCGCACCATGCAGGCGGTCTGCTTTGCAGCATAAAGGTATGGGGAGCGGTTATCAACACGATATTCTGGGACAATCATGCGCCCGTAGGTCCCGAGATATACGTTGGAAAGGTAGACTATCCATCGACCCTCGCCATAGACTATTCCGACGTTGAGGGGGGCCTCGATTCGGTAGTTGTGGTAGAAGGGAGTACTATCGACTGGGGTGACGGTTTGATTGATGTCGATCCCGTGTTCCGTGACCGCGCCTCGGGTGATTTTCACCTGAAGACCGTTGGATGCGGCTACGTTCAAGACTCCCCTTGTATCGACGCTGGAACTCCGGCCCTGGCGGATACCTTGCTCGACTGTACCTGGGGCCTGGGGACGACTCGCAGTGATATCGGGGCGTATGGAGGCTGGAGACCAGCCCAGCCGGCATATGGGAACCTGCGGTAAATGCCTCGACGCACGTGGCCATCCTTCCTTGACTCATGAGTCGACCTCCCCAGGCCTGCCGTTCGCAATGAATATCGACTGACTATTAAAGCAATTGATACCATACGGCTCAATCATGAAAATTGACTTGACACAACGTCGATTCGATTGTTGACAAATAGTGCCTGATATGGTATAATCCACCAGTTGCAATGTATCAT
>CAZNLH010000007.1:82657-88001 GCA_964573995.1 uncultured Gemmatimonadota bacterium | reverse complement strand
CCCGCGGATGAAACCTACCGCGTAAAGCCCGGCGATCATTACCAGGAATCGAAACTCGAGGGCGAGATTCTGGCCGCCCGATATTTCAGGAAGGGGTTGCCGGGTGTCGTGGTGAGGCCCGTCGGTATTTACGGTCCGGGGGATTCACGATTCCTGAAACTCTTCCGCTCGATCGACCGGGGATACTTCGTGATGATCGGCTCGGGAAGGGTGCTTTACCACCTGACCTACATCGACGACCTCGTGGAAGGCATCGTCCTGTGTGGGAGGAAGAAGGAGGCGCTGGGAGAGGTGTTCATCATAGCAGGCCCAAGTTACACGACGATCGGAGAACTCGTGAACCTCATTGCCGATGTGCTGGAACGGCCCCATCCCAGGTGGAGAGTCCCCTTCTATCCAGTCTATCTCGCATCCGTCCTCTGCGAGAAGATCTGCCGCCCCCTCGGCGTGGTCCCCCCGATCTACCCGAGGCGCGTCGAGTTCTTTCAACTCGACAGGGCCTTCACCTCGGAAAAGGCGAGACGGCTGCTGGGGTACGAGGCGAAGGTAGACATCCGGGAAGGACTCGAGAAGACGGCATCGTGGTACAGGGAAAGGGGATTGCTCTGAGTGTCCGGTATCGACAGGAATCCTGAGTCCGCGTCCCGCGTCACTTACGACCTCATAGTCATCGGGGGCGGCGTTCACGGGATAATGCTGTCGATGGAGGCGGCGCGAAGGGGGCTTCGTTCTCTATTGCTGGAGAAGGGGGACTTTGGTGCGGCGACGAGCACCAACAGCCTTCGCATAGCCCACGGGGGGCTTCGATACCTGCAATCGGCGGATTTGAAGCGGTTTTACGAGTCCGTCGGCGAAAGGAGATGGCTCCTCGAGAAATTTCCCTATCTCGTAAGACCGATGCCGTGCCTCATGCCGCTCTACGGGAAGGGGTTGTACAGGCCCTCCATATTCAGGATCGCCCTCCTGGTAAATGACGCGTTGTCTCGCGGGCGAAACAGTGGACTCCCCCGCGACAGGAGGATTCCCGGCGGAAAGGTCATCGACCCCGCCGCAACGGAGGAGATATTCAACGGCGTGGACAGGGACGGCCTCGTGGGAGGCGCAATCTGGTACGACGCCCTCATACCCGACCCACAGCGCCTCCTGATGGATACGATAAGGTGGTCCTGCGGTCGCGGTTCGACCTTTCTCAATTACGTGGAGGCCGTGCGCCTCAAAAGGTCGGGAGACCGCCTGGAAGGGGTCGAGGCGATTGATCACGTGAGCGGCCGTGGCCTCGAGTTCAAGAGTAACATCGTGGTGAACGCCGCTGGCCCGTGGGCCAGGGACATCGCGGCCCGGTTCCACAAGGATATCCCGAAACTGTTCCGGAGTTCGTTGGCCTGGAATGTCCTATTCAACGGGAAGGCCTTGTCCGATCACGCCCTCGCCGTTGCGCCGAAGAGGGTGGGGAGCCGGATCTATTTCCTGATACCCTGGAAGGGCATGCTACTGGCCGGAACGGGTCACGCCCCGCGCGAATCCGTATCTGCAGGGCCGGTTCCAACGGAAGGCGAATTACGGGAATTCATCGATGACCTGAACCTCGCTGTCCCAGGGATTGGGTTGGAGCGAGGGGACATATTGCATATCTTCGCGGGTTTCCTCCCCGTGACGGAGACGGGCGGGATCGCCCTGACGAAGAGGGAGGTCTTTATAGATCATGGCACAGTCGGAGGCCCCGGGGGACTGTACAGCCTGACGGGCATAAAGTTTACCACCTCGCGACTTGCCGCGGAGAAGTCCCTTCGGAAGATATTCCCGAAGCGTGGAGGACGAGATGGAAGGGGAATCGAGGAGTTCAATCCGGCCGGGCATTTTCTGGACGGCGAGGGGATGTTCGATTTTCACTGGATCCCCGATTCCGATGACCTGAGCTGGAGAGATCCCCTTCGTAGAATGGTCAAGGAGGAGTCCGTCTGTCACCTCGGCGACCTTGTCTATCGGCGGACGAACATCGGGGACAACCCAGAGAGGGCGGCCATGCTCGCGCCCCGGATAGCCGAGTTGTTCGACTGGGACGAGTCCCGGGCAGGAGAGGAGATGAGGTTGTTGAGGGACTCTCTGCAGGTAGATCCCGTGGGTGAAGAATTGCACACCAGGTGACTCCCTTGGCGTTACCGGTGGCTCGGGCCGTGGTGATGGATGCCGGCGCAGGGCGCCTGCAGGAGTTCTTGGGGGGCGAGAGGAATAGAAAGGGCGTAACGGAATGATCTTCGGAGTATTCAACAGGTCCGGGCGCGGCTCGTTAGAGCCCGGAAGGATCGAAGAGGCGGTTGCCTCCGGGCGGACCGGGACGGCCGATATACACACCCTCGCGGAAGAGGGGTGCGGATTTTCCTCCATGGTTCCCTTCGAGAGCCCGGACTACAGAGGCCAGGGCCCAGTGTCGGCGGAAAACGGCCTGGTGTCCGTCGTCTTTTCGGGCTTGATCTATAACAAGGATGAACTCTCCGAGTTGTGTCCCGAAGGCCGGTACCAGCAGGAACCTGGAAACGTGTCTTTCCTCATCCTCGACCTTTACAGGAAGTTCGGGCTCGATTTCGCGAAGAACATCGACGGTAAATTCGCCGTGGGTATCATGGACAGGGACAACTGCAGGCTGGTGCTCGCGAGGGACCATCTCGGGATCGAGCCGCTCTATTATTACATGGATGAGAATAGGGTCGTGTTCTCGTCATCGATCCAGCCCATATTCCGGTTCACCGGCATGTCAAAGGAACTAAACCACAAGGCACTGGGGAAGTTCCTCCTCTTCAACTACAACCCAGGCATGGAGACCTTTTTCACCGGTGTCTTCAAACTGAGGCCGGCGCATTGCCTTGTAGTGGAGGAGGGGAGAGACCGCCTCCATCGTTACTGGAGGCTGTCGTTCGCGGGCGTATCGAAGATGGGGGAGGACGAACTCGCCGAGGAACTGTTCCGCAGGATAGGAGATGCGGTGGCCGTGAGGGTCGATAAGGGGGACAGCCCAGGGATCTTCCTGAGCGGAGGGATGGACTCCAGCACCGTGGCCTCTTTCGTAAGGGGATTGAAGGGAAGTCGGTTGAAGACCTTCTCCTACAGGTGCCGCAGTGAGTCCTTCGACGAATCGCGTTACGCGAAGATAATGGCGGAGTACGCCGGGTCGGACCACGTCGAGATCGAATACTCGTCCAAGGATGTGCTCGGGATGCACGAGATCGCCGGCAGGATGAACGAACCCTTTTGCGATGTGGGGATCAACATCGCCACGGCCATCCTGGGACGAGAAGCGGGGGGTAGCGTGCCTTATGTGTTGACTGGCGACGGTGGAGATGAACTGTTCGCCGGTCACCCCGTGTACGAGGCCGACAAGGTCGCGAGGTACTTCGACATCGCACCCTATTTCATCAAGAGGCCGCTGATCGGCCTATTCTCGCTCCTGCCCGATTCGGACAAGAAAAAGAACCTCACGGTCAAACTGAAGAGGTTCTCCGAGAATTTCCGTCTCCCGAAAGAACTTCTCACGCACAGGTGGAGGACATATTATCGAAGCGATCAACTCGAAGGCCTGCTTGCCCCGTCGATATTCAGGCAAATAGACTTTATCGGCCTTTGTGAGGATCTATTGCAGTTCAACTCGGAGGCCGATGGCCCGGATCTCTTGAGCCGCTCTCTCTACAGCGATTACCAGTCCATCGTGGATTTTTACCTGCGCAGGAACGACTTGAACATGAGGTACGATCTCGAGACGCGTTATCCCATGCTGGATTATCGCCTGGTTGATTTCTGTGCCTCGATCCCCTCCTCTATGAAGGTTAGGGGCTGGTTTGATACCAAGTATATCTTGAGAAAGGCAATGGAGAGGGCCCTGCCGGACGATATAGTCCACAGGAAGGATAAACTGGGGCACAGCATCCCGCTCAAGAACTGGATTCGTGATGACAGAGAGATCAGGGAATATATCGGTAACTTCACCTCGGAGGAGACGATCCGCAGGAGGGGTATCTTTCGATTTCCCGCCGTGAGGCGGCTTTTCTCAGAGCACGACAGCAAACAGAGAAACAACTCCCACCGGATATGGGCACTGGCCGTGTTCGAGATGTGGATGCGGGAGAACTTCGACCGATGAGGAGGGTGTTCTTGCTCTACTCCGGAAGACGGTGTGCTCCATGAACCGGACCTCTTGATTCGCCTCCGGTTTGCTCGCTTGATGCGGGTGGGCCTATGTCCTGCCTTCAGCGCCGTGGATCCCTTTGACTCGTTGGGCTATCCTGCCGTCATTAGTTAATATGGCAGGTTCTTCTCCAATTTAATTGGTTTGGCCGGGAAGTATCTTGTAGGTCTCAAGGATACTATTTCTCGTTGTTCAATCGTGATCCCAATTAGTCATTCTGGCGGAGGCAGGAATATAGGGGAGGGGTGGATCCTGTCGCCGACCTTCCCTCCGGCTCGCAGGGGCTACGAATTGCGAAATCCGGAAGAAACAGATTGACATCATGGTGTCATGGTGGTATATTGATGAGTGGCTGTAGTGAAGGAGGCATCCATGAAGCGAACCCAGGTACAGTTGAGAGAGCGGACATATCAAGCGCTTCGGCATCTGGCATACAAGAGGGGGACCTCGATCTCGGCAGTCGTTCGAGAAATCCTGGACGGAGCGCTTGGCTTGAAGGAATCCCCGGAAAGACCGTTCATCCGGAGGTTTTCTTTCATCGGTTCGGGATACTCTGAACAGAAGGGACTGGCTCCGGTCTCCGAACGGCATGACGAGGCACTGGCCCGGGGCCGGGAGAAGGGAGAGGGGGATTGATCTTTCTCGACACCTCCGCCATCTATGCCCTTTCGGACCGGGGAGATCCCCACCACGAGGAGGCGCGGGAGAAGTTCGAGGCGATCTTGGAGGGCGGGATTCCGCTCCTATTGCACGATTATATCCTGGTGGAATCGATTGCGCTCGTTCAGAGTCGCCTGGGCCAACCGGTCGCTTGGCGACTGGCGCGCGAGTCGACCGCCTTCGAAATCGTGTGGGTTGACGAGGCGCTCTTTGATCGTGCGGTGCGGATGTGGGGGAAACGCTCGTCCGGAAGGGTCAGTTTCGTGGACCAGGTGAGTTTCCTTGTCATGAAGGAAAGAAGGGTACGTGTCGCGTTCGCCTTCGACCAGGATTTTATCAGGGAGGGATTCGAGTTGTTAGACGATGAGCCCTGAGGGAATATCGAATCCTTCCATGGCTTCCACCAGGCCACGAATATCACTATCCTTCGCCCATTCCGCCGAGGACTTACAGACCTGAATTTTACCCCATCCCCCTCTGGTTCCTGCCGGGAAGCCGCCTTCTTCC
>CAZNLH010000007.1:58398-82557 GCA_964573995.1 uncultured Gemmatimonadota bacterium | reverse complement strand
CCGTGACCTGCAACTGGTCGATATCACCCACGAGGTGCCGCCAGGCGATGTCAGGTACGGCGCCTACGTCCTCGGCCGGGCATATCCCCGGTTTCCTCACGGGACCGTACACCTCGCCGTGGTCGATCCCGGGGTCGGCGGGAAACGGAGGCCGATCGTAGTGGAGAACGAGGCGGGGACTTTCGTGGGTCCGGACAACGGGATATTCTCCCCCGTCCTCGATTCGGGCGGCCCCGTCACGGCGATCGAGATATCGGAGGAGTCTTTTCCCTCGCGCGAGATATCCGGGACGTTCCATGGTCGCGACATCTTCGCTCCGGTAGCCGCAAGGTTGGCGACAGGGGAGGTGAAGGCCCGCGACCTCGGCCCCGTCGTGGACGACCCGGTCCTACTCGAGAGGTTGGAGCCCGAGATCGGTGATCGGGAGATCGCGGGACAGTTCGTCTATAGAGACAGGTTCGGGAACATGGTAACTAACGTGGACGCCGGGACACTTCAGGGGTTCATCGGGGGTGGGACGATGGTGATCGAGGTGAGGGGAAGGACGATCGAGGGCCTGTGCAAGACCTACTCCGATGCCGGCAGGGGCAGCCCGTTGGCGTTGATCGGCAGTTCCGGATATCTCGAGGTGGGGGTCAATGGAGGGGATGCAGGCCGCTCGCTCGGGGTGGCTGTCGGCGATCCGGTCCGGATCGTGAGGGCTTGACGGGATTGAACGGGGCGATTGAGGGGTCCTGGTGACGGAATGAATGATCCGGGGGATGAGAGACCCATCCTGGGAAAGGCGGTCATACCGGCGGCGGGCCTCGGGACCAGGCTCCTCCCAGCCACGATGGCCGTCCCCAAGGCCCTGCTCCCGGTGGGACGAGAGCCGATCCTGCTGATGGCGCTGCGGGAGGTCCTCGAGGCAGGTATAAGCGAGGTGGCCGTGGTCGTCGACGGCAAGGACGAACTTATCGAGAGGTTCCTCTTCGGAAAGCCGCCCGCGGGGGTCTTCGATGGGGGGGCCGTGGATGAAGTCGCCGCCATCCTGTCGGACCTCGAGATCGCGCTTGTCAGGCAACCGGGGCCAAGGGGAGTGGGCGATGCCCTGGGGAGGGCCAGGGCGTTCGTCGGTGGCGATCCGTTCGCGGTGCTGCTCCCGGATAATGTCTTTTTCGGTCCGCCGGGCGCCCTGGTGCAACTCCTCCCGGTCTTCGAGAGGCGGCGCGCGCACGTGACGGGACTGATCGAAGTGACCGCAGGTGAGGCGCCCGCTTTCGGGAACTGCGGGGATGTACGGCTGGAAAGGATCGGCGATGGGGAGTACAGGGTCCTGGAACTGGGCGACAAGGGGCCCGGCTTCCTCTCGATGGCGGGCGGAGAGAGGAGAGTACGGTGGTACGCCAGGCACATCCTCCTCCCCTCCTTCTTCGACTACCTCGAAAGGTTCGGCGTCGAGAAGGGTGGCGAGGTGGACGACGTCCCCGTGTTCAAGGCGATGGTGGAGGAGGAATTCGTGGTGGGGAAGGTCCTCCGAGGTAAGGGGTTCGATGCGGGGAACGAGAGGGGGCTCCTGGCCGCCCAGTGCTACCGGTGGAAGATGGAGAGCGAATCGTGGAGTTGACGGTCATCGGGTCGGGCACCTCACTGCCCCAGGACGGAAGGGGCGCCCCGGGGTACGTGGTTCGCACGGGGGGTCGCAGGGTCGTCTTCGAACTGGGCCCGGGCAGCGTTCACAGGTGGGCCCTGGCGGGTGTATCCTGCCTCGAGGTGGAAGACATCTTCATCAGCCACCTCCACCCTGATCATGCCGCGGACCTGGTAAGCCTCCTCTTCGCGCTTCGGAGTCCAGTGGTGGACAGGAGGAGGCCGCTTCAGATAGTAGGACCGGTGGGACTGAAGGATCTCTACCACGGATTGGTTGGAGTATACGGCAGGTGGGTGGAGGAATCGGGCTACGAATTGACGTTTCACGAGGTCGCATCTGGGGAGGTAAGACACCAGGAATTCCTCGCGACCTCCAGGAGGGTGAACCACACACCGTCAAGCCTCGGGTACCGGCTCGAATCGGCTGGCGGAAGGGTCCTTGCCTATTCGGGCGATACCGGTTATTGCCGGTCGATAGTGGAACTGGGCCGAGGCGCTCACCTCTTGCTGCTCGAGTGCTCTTTCCCCGAGGAGCGACGAGTCGAGGGGCACCTGACCCCGACGGAGGCAGGGAGGATCGCGGCCGAGTGCGGCGTGGAGAGGCTCGTGCTGACCCACTTCTACCCGGTGTTCGATGGGATCGATATACTGGCCCGGGTGAGGGAGGCGTATGACGGGGAGGTGGTCCTGGCCCGGGACATGATGAGGATAGAGGTGTAGGAAGGGGTGTCACGACGGAACGGAACGGGGTGGATTATGGATGATCTCCTGACAGTCGTAGTAACAGCCCCCGGCGGGGATGGTGAGCGGATAGCCCGTGTCCTGGTGGAGGAAGGCCTGGCGGCATGCGTGAATATAGTTCCTTCAGTGAGATCGATCTACAGGTGGGAGGGAAAGGTCGAGGATGAATCTGAGTCCTTGCTTGTCATCAAGACCGTGGCCGGCGCGCTCGAGGGCCTGAAGACGAGGATACGACAGATCCATCCCTACGAGGCCCCGGAGTTGATAGCCCTCCCGATCGTGGAGGGATTGGAGGGCTACCTGGAATGGATCAGGAGGGGGTGCAGCGGATCGGGCGGAGGTATATAGGGCGATATATCTCTCGAAGGTCCTGGCAATGAGGAGTATCGCTGTCATAAATCAGAAGGGTGGGACCGGGAAGACCACGACGGTGGGAAACCTGAGCGCGGGCCTGGCCATGAGGGGAAGGCGCGTGTTGATGATCGACTTCGATCCGCAGGGTGCGCTGTCGATATGGTTCGATATACAGTACAGGGAGGGTCTCTATGACCTGATATCCAGCGATCTCGACCCGGCGGGTTGCGTCTACAAGGCGAGGAAAAACCTTTACCTGCTGCCTGGAGGCCAGGAGTTGCGCGAGTTCCACGGGAGGCTGGAGTCTTCGTGGTGGGAGAGGATTAGGGAGGGGAAGACGGGGGCCTTGGAGCCGTTTGACTACGTCCTTATGGACTGTCCGCCGTCATGGAGCGATATGAGCCGGTTGGCGGTCAGGATCGCCGGCGAGGTCTTTCTACCCGTCTCCATGGACTACCTCTCCATGATCGGGATCCGCCAGGTCGTGGAGGGGGTCGATGCCGTGCTTACCGAAGAGGGGACTGCGCCGGAGATCGAGATGGTCATCCCAACCTTGTACGATCACAGGCAGAAGAAGAGCAGGGAGATAGTAAAGGTGCTGGAGTGGCACTTCGGGGGACGCGTCACGGAGCCGATTCGGGCCAATGTCCGCCTGTCGGAGGCCGTGAGTTATCACCAGAGCATATTCGAATACGCCCCGGAGTCGTACGGTGCGAGGGATTACGAGAACCTGGTACGGAGAGTGGAAGATGTCCAGGAAGCGGAAAGCGATGGGGAGCGATCCCCTCGAGGAGATTCAGGATCTACTGAAGGGCCTGGAGGACAAGAGGGAATCTTTGAAGACGGGTCCTAAGAGCCCTGGGGTCGAACGAGGGGGTGATGAAGGGGATGTCACGGCCGGAGAACCATCGGAACCGAACATGAACGATACCGCCGAGGGTCATTACAGGAAGGCGCTCTCCTGCATGGAAGAGGGAAGGGACGAGGAGGCCATCCGCGAGTATTTGGAGGTGATCCGGATAGAACCGACAAACCTCAAGGCGCACAACAACCTCGGCCTGTTGTACGACCGGGGGGGAAAGCCTGACATGGCGATCAAGGAATACCGGGCCGCCCTCGAACTCGACCCGGACAACGTCCGCATAAGGTCCAATCTCGCGGCCATTTACGGGGAGAAGGGGATGTACGCGAGGGCGGAGGCGGAACTGAAGAAGGCTATTCAGCACGAGCCCGATAGTGCCGAGGCGCACTGTAACCTCGGGATCGTGTATTACAGGAAGGGCCTTTACCGGCAGGCGGTTGATGAACTGAAGAGGGCCCTGGAGATCGATTCCACCGACGTGACCGCTTACTACTACCTCGGGGAGGCCTACAACCAGATCGACATGTACGACGAGGCCGTTTCCGCATTCGAGAAGACACTCCAGGTACAGCCGAACAACCCGAAGGCCTACTACAACCTGGGTATCATCTTCGACAAGAAACGGATGCCCGAGCAGGCGAAACTCATGTACCTCAAGGCAAAGGAACTCTCCAGGGATAAGAGGGATACGGGAAAGCGGTGAGATAAAGGAGGATCATCATGGGATTTTCGACGGATGCGATTCACGCCGGCCAGGGGCCTGATCCCTCGACGGGCGCGATTGTCACGCCGATCTTTCAAACTTCGACGTTCGTCCAGGATGGCCTGGGGGTGCACAAGGGATACGTCTACGCGAGGACCCACAACCCGACCAGGACGGTACTGGAGAAGAACGTCGCAGCGCTCGAGCGCGGGAAGTACGCGTATGCCTTCAGTTCAGGGCTGGCCGCCATATCGGCCGTGATGACGCTGGTGCGGCAGAACGATCATGTCGTATGCTCCGAGAACCTGTACGGGGGGACCTATCGCCTCTTCGAGAAGGTCCTGGTAGATTACGGGCTCAGGTTCACCTACGTCGATACCTCGGACCCCTCGAACGTGGAGGCGGCGATAACGGAGAAGACGAGGATCGTGTACCTGGAGACGCCGACCAACCCCCTGCTGCGCCTCTCGGACATCCGGGCGATTTCGGAGATCACCCGTTCGCACGGCCTATCTCTCGTGGTCGATAACACTTTCATGAGCCCCTACTTCCAGAACCCGATCGAACTCGGCGCTGACATCGTGGTCCACAGTTCCACTAAGTACCTGAATGGACACAGCGACGTGGTTGGAGGTATCGTGGTCACGAACAGCGAGACGGCCGCGGAGAGGCTCGGCTTCGTCCAGAACGCGGTCGGTGCGGTCCCGGGTCCCTTCGACTGCTGGCTCGTGCTGCGGGGGCTCAAGACGCTTGCGCTGAGGATGCGGGAGCACGACCGCAACGGGACTGAAATAGCCCGTTGGCTGGAGCAACGGGACGAGGTGGAGACCGTCCACTATCCCGGCCTTCCCTCTCATCCCCAGTATGATCTCGCGCGCCGGCAGATGAGTGGCTTCGGGGGCATGATATCCTTCGACATGGGGAGCATGGAGCGGGGAAAGAAGGTCCTGGAAGGGGTCAAACTCTTCTCCCTTGCCGAGAGTCTCGGTGCGGTGGAGAGCCTGATCTCGCACCCTGCCACGATGACGCACGCCTCGGTCCCACGCGAGGAGCGTCTCAAGATGGGATTGACCGACGGTCTGGTCAGGATTTCGGTGGGGGTCGAGGACCTGGCCGACCTGGTATCCGACCTGGAGGGTGCCTTTAAGGGCCTGTAGGAGAGGAGGGTTGACGGATGAAGGTCCTGTTGGTGGGAAACGGTGGGAGGGAGCATGCCCTCTTGTGGAAGTTGGCGGATGGCGATCCCCGCAGCGAGTTCTTCATAACCGTGGGAAACGGGGGGACGGCGGACCTTGCCATCCACGTGCCTGTCTCGCCCGCGGATATCGAGGGGATGGCCCGTTTCGCGGCGGAAGAGGGAATAGATCTGACGGTCGTCGGGCCCGAACTCCCGCTGGCCGACGGGATAGTAGATTCTTTCCGGGAGCGCGGTCTCAGGGTCTTTGGGCCGACGAGGGAGGCGGCGAGGCTCGAGACGAGCAAGGCCTTCGCCAAGGACCTGATGCGCAAGCACGGCATCCCTACGGCCGATTATGTCGTTTTCCGCGATTATGATGAGGCGAAAGATTACATCAACATGGCCCCCTTCCCGGTCGTGGTCAAGGCGAGCGGGCTCGCGGCGGGCAAGGGGGCGATCGTCTGCGGAGATAGGCCCGAGGCACTTGAGGCCCTGGCCTCTATCATGGTGGAGCGCAGGTTCGGAGATTCGGGAATGGAAGTGGTGATAGAGGAGTACCTGGAGGGCGAGGAACTCTCGGTATTCTGCCTGACAGATGGAGAAGAGGTGCTTCCGATGATCCCCTCGCAGGACCACAAGCGGATCTTCGACGGGGACCGGGGTCCGAACACCGGTGGAATGGGGGCCTATGCGCCGGTCTCGGTGGCTGATGAGGGTTTCCAGGATATAGTTAGGCGGGAGATACTGGAGCCCGTTGTAGAGGCCATGGCCTGCAGGGGGACGCCTTATGCGGGGCTCCTTTACGCGGGGCTTATGCTGACGAGCGACGGCCCGAAGGTGGTGGAGTTCAACTGCCGGTTCGGCGATCCTGAGACGCAGGCCATCCTGCCGTTGATGGAAGACAACCTGTTGGAACTCCTCCTTGGCGTCTCTGAGGGGAAGTTGGCGAGGGATCGACTGAACTGGCGGGAGGGAACGGCGGTCTGCGTTGTCCTGGCGTCGGCCGGCTACCCTGGGCGTTACGAGAAGGGGAAGGAGATAGAGATCGAGGAGAGGTTGAGGTCCATGGACCGGGTGCATCTCTTCCACGCCGGGACGGTCAGGGAGGGCGGCAGGCTCCTGACTAACGGGGGGCGCGTGATGGGAGTGACGGCGCTCGGGGCGGACATAGGGGATGCCGTGGGGCTGGCCTACGAGGCGTGTGACGCCGTCCACTTCGATGGAAAGTACCTCCGCAACGATATCGGGAAGAGGGAAAGGGAGAGGCAATGATCCGGTCCCTATTTCTTTATCCCAGCGCTCAGGATCGAACTCAGGATCGACATGAGGAGGGCGCCGAATAGGGCCGCCCAGAGGCCGTCGACCTCGAATCCCTCTATGAAGTAGGCGGTCGTGCTGAAGAAGGCCGCGTTGATGAAGAGTGTGAAGAGGCCGAGGGAGAGGATGTTGATGGGGAGTGTCAGGAGGATGACGACGGGCCTGATCAGCGCGTTTATTACCCCGAGGAAGAAGGCTGCCTTCAGCGCGGCGCCGAAGCCCGAGAGTTTCACCCCGTGCCCTTCCATCACCCAGGCGACCCCCAAGAGGGCCAGGGCATTAAGGATCCAGCGGAGAAGTAGTTTCATGCCGAAATGATAACATCGGCATGGGACGGGCGCAATACCTTGAAACTTCCGGGCGGGTGGGCCGTATTCATTAACTGGTGTCGTTTCATGAGTTCGATGACGCATTGAGGAGGGACGCTGCCCTTTTCCACGGGGGCGCCACGCCTCCGGCGATAACGAATGCTCCCGCGGGTTACTTTCGGGACCTGTCACCCCCGAGGCCCAAGATGCAGTATGCCATTTGGCCCATGACCCGTCGCCGAACTCATTGACAGGCCCACTGAGTGAAGAGCGGTTGCAGCGCTGACCCTCCAACGGTGCGATGGCATGCCTTTCGACTTCTGGAAGCGAGCGCGTTTCCTCCCGACCGGGGAGTATCCTTGAGTGGCGTGGACCAGGACCTCGTCAGGCGATCCCTTGAGGGCGAGGAGAGCGCCTTCAATGAGATCATCAACCGTTACAAGCGGGGAGTCTACACGCTGATCATCCGGATGGTGGGAAGGCCCGAGGAGGCCGACGATCTCTGCCAGGAGACATTTGTTAGATTGTACTCGTCTCTATCGTCCTACGACCCGCGGTACAAGTTTTCGAGTTGGCTCTTCAAGATAGCGAACAACCTAACGATCGATTTCCTTAGGAGGCAGAGGCCCGAGGTCGCCTCTCTCGATGACACCGTCGATACCGGAGACGACACCCTGGCGATCCAGGTCAAGGATAAGGGGATGGACCCCCTGGGGCGTGTCGAGTCGATGGAACTCTATGCGAAGATCAAGGAGGCGATCGGGAATCTCCCGGTGGACTACCGCAGAGTCATCCTCTTGCGCCACCTGGAGGATATGAGTTACGAGGAGATAGCGGGGGTGACGGGCCTGCCGCTCGGGACCGTCAAGACCCTCCTCTTTCGCGGCAGGCGCCTGTTGAGGAAGAGATTGCGGACCGTCCGGGATGAACCCGGCATTTGAAACTTTTTACCGTTCTTTTCGTTGTATAAATTGAGCGCCTTGGAAGAAACCACGGGCCTGCACACCTCGGGTCCTCGGAATGTCAGGAGGAAATCATGTCGTCACGAGCGGTAGCAGCGACGTTGGTCTTGCTCTCTCTCTCCGGGCTGCGGGACGGCCTCATGGGAGGTGCGTATTCCGAGACGCTCGAGTTCAACGAAGACTTCAAAGGGGGTAAGACATTCGATCTCGTGACGCTGTCCGGCAGCGTGAAGGTAGTTGGAGCGGACACTGATGAGGTGAGGATAAAGGCGATAAAGAGGGCCAGGGGCGCGAAGGAGAAGGCGGAAGACACCCTGAAGGAACTCAAGGTGGAGGTGAGGAAGGAAGGAGATCACATCGCGGTAAAGACCAGGTTTCCAGGGCGAAGCGGTTTCTGGTCGCGCATATTCGGCGCTGGCGGTGAACATCACGATGTATGGGTCGATTACGAGGTCTCCGTTCCTTCTGCCATCGATGTCTCCGTGAATGCAACCTCGGCGGACACGGATATCCGGCACGTCTCTGGAGATATCTCTCTGGACCTGACGAGCGGGGACGTCTTCGGCGAGGACCTCGGTGGCAGGGTGGTTGTGGATGGCATGAGCGGGCGGGTAGAATTGAACAACGTGGCTGGTGACGTTTCGATCGACAACACCAGCGGTGATGCCATGGTAAAGGGGTGTGGCGCCGACGTATCCGTGGACAATACGAGCGGCGAGGTGTTCCTGCGGGACGTCGCGGGTGACGTCAAGGTGGATGGGACCAGTTGTGATGTGAAGGGAGATGGCATTGACGGCTTCGTCACTCTCGATCTCATCTCCGGCGACGTGGACCTGAGGGGGGTGGGAGAGGGCATGTCCCTGGACAATGTCAGCGGTGATGTACATGCATCGTTCAGGGATGCCCCTCGCAGGGACAGCCAAGTGAATTCCATCAGCGGCGATGTCATACTCACCCTTGGGGGGGGAGACGACCTGGACCTTGACCTGGAGACCGTGTCGGGGGAAATGACGATAGAGATGGAGGGTCTTCGAATCGAGGACGTGTCTGAATCTTCTCTCAAGGCCGCCACCGGAAAGGGGCGTGTGAAACTGCACGTGGAGACGGTGAGCGGCGATATGGAGATATCGAGCAGCGAGTAGCGTGATATAGTCCTTCGGGCCCCTTTAGCGGGCCCTCCGAAGGGAAAGGGGATGAACTGGAGTGAAAGGGGAATGCAGGCGCTTTGGGGATGCGATTCAACTCTATCTCGATGGGCGCCTCACCGGCGAAGAGGGGCGCTTTTTTGAGGGCCATGTGGGCGGCTGCCAGTCGTGCCGGGCGGAGTTAGATGCCTTTTCAACCCTGTTCCGAGGCCTCGGGGAGATCCCGCTCGATGAACCTCCCGCGGGCTTCAACGCCTCGGTTCTGAGGCGGATATCCCTCGGCGAGCGCAGATTGGTACAGGTATCTGGGATATGGGTGGGCATCAGGTGGGTCGTTGTCCTGGGGCTTTTTTCAACGGCCTTGTTGATCCCCGGGCTTTACCTGGTCTTGACGAGTTTCGGGAGGGTCACCCAGGTCCTTTCAGATGCCTTGATGGGGGGGGTCGAGGCGTTGGGGTGGCTGACGGAGGCCATAGTACACGCCATGACCGGCCTGATCCCATCGGCCGGGTATGTGCCGATATTCCACTCGCTTGCCATGATGTCGAGCATGCTGTTGCACGTCGCGGAAGCGATCCTTTCCGATCCCCTGATTATCGCGGTCATCGCCTCAATGGCGGCCATCGGGGTGCTGTCGCTACCGGTAATGGCCAAATTGATGGGACCGGTTTACAGGGGGGTGGAAGTGAATGGGCACGATGCATCCATGGGAGGATAAATGAACAGGAGAGGCGCCTTTATATCGACCGCCTTCTGGCTGATCTTCCTCGGCACGCTGGCCGCGAATGCAGGTCCCGTCCCGGGTGATGCCGGGCAAGAGAAGGTCACGACAAGGATTATCATCAGGGGGGATCGTGCGATAGTGAACGGAGACACGGTTGATCTCGACAAACTGGCGGATCGACTCGGCCGGACGAGCGAGGTGGACGTCACCGTACAGAAGGGTGGTGAGGGCGGCGTTGGAGGGGAAGAGGTCACCAGAAAGAGAAACGAGATCGTCAAGTTCGGTGGAGACGTCCGGGTCGACGAAGACGAGAAGATAATGGGCAGCGTGGTGGTCTTCGGCGGATCCGCTGAGATCGCCGGGGTGGTCACCGAGGACGTGGTGGTCTTCGGGGGAGACCTGGTCCTGGATGAGACGGCGGATGTACGGGGATCGGCTGTCTGTTTCGGTGGAACTATAGAGAGGAGCCAAGGTGCAAAGATCGGCGACCAGGAGGTAAGCCTCGGCGGCTTTCCATTCAACATCACTGCAGGGCCCTGGATCGGCCATCATGGCATGAATCTCATGATGGCGCGGGGTATCGGCATATTCGCGGGCATTGTATTGATCGGTCTCGTTTTGCTGCTCGGGGCCGGCATCATCTTCTTCTTTCCCCGGTCCATAGATCGTGTAACATCGGTCATTGGTGCGGGCATCATCAAATCAGGTCTTGTAGGGCTCCTCGGCGAGATCATGGTATTGCCGGTGATCCTCATAGTATCGCTGATCCTACTTGTAAGCATTATCGGGATCCCCCTCCTCTTCATTG
Source organism: uncultured Gemmatimonadota bacterium (assembly GCA_964573995.1). Lineage (GTDB taxonomy): Bacteria > Gemmatimonadota > CAZMKB01 > CAZMKB01 > CAZNLH01 > CAZNLH01. The sequence continues at coordinate 71,827 of CAZNLH010000007.1, read as the reverse complement.
TTGTTCCCCTGGGGATACTCGGCCTCGTCGTGGCCCTCTTCATGGGATACATTGGAGCCGGTGTCTTTACGGGCAGGAAGGTCGGCGAGAGGGCTTCCCTTCAACTTGCAGAATCCTCCTACAAGGTGATGATCGTCGGCCTCATCGCCCTGCTGTCCTTCAACATCCTTGCCGGCGTAGTCGGCTTGACCGGTGATACCCTCTGGCCGGTAGTGGCCCTGCTCAAGGCCGCGGGCTGTATCGTAACCTATCTGGCCGTGACCATAGGGTTCGGCGCGGTGATCCTGACGCGTTTCGGAACAAGTTCTGAAGTCGTGCCTTGTGAGCCGCAACCGAACTGACTGTATTGCCGACCCATCGAGCGACCGCAAGCCTGCGACAAGCCACCTTCGAAGGCGTTAGACATCCGTACCCGGAAGCAGCGGGGCCTCTTGTTATACCTCTGGAGTTTCCCCGGTTTTTTCTCTTTCATTATCCCCCTGCTTGACACCCTCCAAGGGCTGTGGTAATCTTTGTCATGATTTCCGAGGCCTATGTGCGCAGAGGGACAAATGGGGATAGAGAGGATAGACAACCGGTACGACATCCTTGAGAGGCTGGGAAAGGAGACGACCACGGCTGTATACAAGGTTCAAGACTTGTATGTCGGCAGGGTCGCCGTCCTGAAACTCTTGCTCGCCGCGGATGCCACCCGACGGGAAGACTTTGAAAGGGAATTTCTCCTGATGCAGGATATCCGGCATCCTTTCTTCCCGGAGGTGTTCGACTTCGGCATGGACGGGGATAGGCGGCCTTATTTCACCATGTCTTACGCCCCGGGCGTCGGCATCAGGGAGTGCCTCGGCCTTGAGGGTGCTATGGCGAGGCTGCCCCACATCTTGTATGCCTTCTGCCTTGCACTGAGATGTCTCCACGACAGGGGGCTCGTTCACTGCGATCTCAAGCCCGAAAACCTGAAGGTCGATGACGAGACCATCCTGCGCACTCTACCAAGGGTCAAGGTCCTCGACCTGGGTCTGTCGAGGCCCTTTTTTCACGGGGAGGATAGAGAAGTCAGCGGTACGGTCGATTACCTCGCTCCCGAGGTAATACGTGGAGACGCGGTCGACCAGAGGGCGGACATCTATTCCCTCGGGATCACGTTGTACGAGGCCCTGACCGGAAGCGCTCCCTATAGTGGGCGAACGGTCGAGGTGATCCATCAGATAGTTACAGGAGAGATTGCCCCGATCGGGCGGGTGCGGAGAGACCTACCCTCCTACCTCTGCGACTTAATTGATTCGATGGTCTCTGTCCGTCCGTCAGATCGGCCGTTGCATGTAGAGGAGATTATGGAGTGCCTGGAAGAGAACGGAGGCGTGAACGGCCTCGAGTGGGGAGAAGCAATCCTCTTGCCGTACAACGATGAAAGTAGGGAGGCCGCCCTGGAGGGACTGTTGCCTGGAGAGGGAGATCAGAGAGAAGGCCAACTGAGTATCTGCATGATCGAGGGAGAGGTCGGCTCTGGCAAGACAACACTTATCGGCCGTTTGAGGGGGAGACTGCAAGTAAAAGGGGTTTCAACGATCCATGTGGACGGGCTCTCGTCCGACGGGCCCTTCAGCGTCTTCGATGTGGTGGCAAGGGCGATAGATCACACGCATGATTCCGGAGGAGGTGAATCGACGGTACAACGCAGGGCCAACGTCGTGGAGGTGGAGGCGATAATCTCCCGGTTGGTCAAGGAGGCTGCCGGTAGAAGGATCACCTTCTTGATCGATCATGTCGAGGAGATCGACCTCCAGTCGCTCATCGCGTTGAAACTCCTCCTCATAGGTCTATCCGAGAGTTCGCCGAGGTGCTGTCTTGCGCTGGACGGAGCCGGGAAGGGACAGGATGGCGATTCCGCGGTGGGTGGTGATGGATTGAGCACGTTCCTGATGGGCCTGGAGGCGACGGTGGCTTCCATGCAAAGGGTGGAGATGCCGGGGTTGTCCCGCGATGGAGTCAGTGAGGCGCTCCGGGGCATGCTCGGTGAGGTCCATGGGGGCCTGGAAGAACTGGCCGCGCATGTTCATCTCTGGACAGGAGGAAACATCAGCCAGTTGCGCGGGAGCGTGTTGTCACTCTATGAAGGGGGAATATTACGCTTCTCCGGCGGGAAATGGAAGATGGACGCCAGGCGCCTGAGAGAAGTGGAGTTGTCGGCCCTGAGGCCGTATAGGCAGATCGCCGGTTGGGGCGATCTGGGAGAGTTTGAGAAGGACCTCCTCTGCAGGGCCGCGGTCCTTGGAGACGAGTTCGAACGGGAGCACCTCGTTGCCCTTGCCGATGGAGAACGTGGGGGGATTGAAAAGATATTGAGCCGGGTTTTGAACAGGGGTAGGTACATCGAGTACGTGGGAGGGGGAAGGATTCGCTTCAAGGGGGGGATAATCCAAAGGTATTTCTACGATCGACTCGGGGTGGACGTGCGCAGGAGGCTCCATCGTAAGGCCCTCTCTATGCTCATGGAAGGGGAAGGTGATGTAGACCCCCTCACCATGGCATGGCACTTCGAGGGGATGGGTGAGAGGAGGAAGGGGCTGCCATACCTGAGAAAGGCGGTTGAGAGGTATCGCGCCGATGGCAACATGCCGGGGGCCTTCGACTGCCTGAAGAAGATCCGAGACTGGGGCCCGGGGGGAGAAGGGGAGGCGTTCGGTGTTGCCATGGAGTTGGGGGGAGTATTGTTCGAAATGAGGTCCTTTTCGGAGGCCGCCGAGGAGTACAGGAAGGCCGATAAGATCGCCCGGGGAAGGGAGGAGTTGGTTGAACGGCGCCTAAAAGTGCAGTTGCAATTGGCTCGGTCCATGATCAAGTTGAACGCGCTCGACGAGGCGGAGGAGATACTGCTCGGGGTAGGAAAGAGGATCGGCTGGAAGTCGGACAACATCTTGACCGGGAGGGTACAGAGAGAGATCGGCTGGATTCATTTTCAGAGGGGACGACTGAAGGATGCCCTCCGCTTTTACAAGGTGAGCCTGTCGGCATCGCGGGGGACTGGTGACCGGGCGAATCTCAATCATCTCTGCAACGACATAGCGGTTCTCTACCAGGGATTGAACGATTGGAAGAAGGCGGAACTTTGGGCGAAAAGGGCCCTCAGCGGCGGTTATGAGGCGGGGGACAGGGTCGTTGTCGCAAACGCGATGAGTATTATGGGTCTCGGCTTGAAGAAGAGGGGGTACTATTCGAAGGCCGAAGCCCGGTATCGATGCGCCCTCGAGGCCTATCGCGATTTGATGGATGACTTTGGCCTAAGCCAGGTCTATAATAACATGGGAGAACTATATCGGGAGTGGGGTGACCTTGAGAAGGCGGTGGCGTTCCAGCGGAAGAGCCTCTTCCTCAAGGAGTTCCAGAGGAGTTACATCGGCGTGGCATACAACTTATGCAACCTCGGGCTGGCGCATAGGGCCATGGGGAAGTTCAAGGAGGCGCGCGGGTATTTCAGGAGAAGCTTTGAGATGGAACTTGGCGCCGGTGACCGCGACGGGGCCGGGAAGGACTACGGATACCTGGCGGAGATTGCGATAGTGGTGGGAGACTTGAAGGGTGCGGAGGGTATGCTTAAGGAACAGAAAGAGATCATCGAGACCTCGGAGAGCCCGTACCTTCGCGCCTTCAACGCGTACCTTGAAGGATTGATCGATCTAAAGGCCGGTCACGACGATCGGGCAGAGGAGAGGTTGCTTGTGGCCATGCGGTCATTCGGGAAGTGCGGGTACCGGGAAGAGGAGGCGCGGGCGATAAAGGAATTGGCCAGGTGCGACCTGAAAAGAGGACGGGCCGCTGCCGCACTCGAGAAAGGCAGGCGGGCGCTCAAAACCGCCCGTGCAATGAGACACCGTGAACTGGCCGTGCAAAGCCTGCTGGTTGTGGCGGAGTCACTGGATGCGAGCGGAAGGCCAGAGGAGGCCACCGAGGCTTACAGGGAGGCCTTGCGGGTGCTGGGGGGGGCTTCTTTCAAGCCGATTCGGGCCGATGCGCTCCTGGCCTTTGCAGAGCACCTATTCAAGTCAGGCGGCTGGAAGCGGCGGGGAAGGGGATCCAAGGAATTCAAGGAATCCCTTTCAGAGGCGGCGGAACTCTTCAGGGAAATGGGGATAAGTGATGGACTCTCAAGGGCCCGGTCTCTGGAGCGCCGCGCCACGAGGGGGCTCAGTGAGATAGGAGGGAGGGAGTTGTTCACCCTGTACGAGGCCGGGCGAATCCTGAATTCATGTCTTGATATCGAGGCGGTGCTCGCGGGCCTGATGGACCTGGTCATTCAGACGATGGATGTGGAGCGCGGAGTGGTGTTCATCAAGGACAAAGTCACGGGGGAATTGGTCCCGGAAATAGCGCGTAACGTGGAACAGGAGACCATCGAGGACGCGAGGTCTTTCAGCGGGACGATCCTGAACGATGTCCAGCGGAAGGGCGCCCCGATCTTTGTCCCCGATTGCAGAGAAGACGGCGTCTACCGGTCCTCGCAGAGCATTGTACGGTACTCGATCCTGTCCGTGATCTGCGTTCCCCTGCGGCTCAGGGGAGAGATAATTGGCACGATCTACGTAGACGATCGTAGGACCACCCACCTGTTCGATCGTGGGGACGTGGATTTCCTACTTTCTCTGGGAGATATGGCGGCCATCGCCATACAAAACGCCAGGCTCTTCAGGGATATTGAGGTGGCGAACAGCCGGTTGAAGGAAGAGAACCGCGACCTACGGCGCCAAGTCGAGATCCGCCGCGACTTTCACGGCATGATAGGCCGTCACAGGTCGATGAAGATCCTCTACCGGGTCATCGAGAAGGTGGCGCAGACCGACGCGAGCGTCCTGATCCGCGGGGAGAACGGGTCCGGCAAGGAACTCGTCGCGCGCGCCGTCCATTACGAGAGCGACCGCAGGGAGAACGCCTTCGTCGTGGTGAATTGTGCCGCGATTCCGGAGGCACTTCTCGAGAGCGAGATCTTCGGGATCGAGAAGGGGACGGCCACGGGCGTGGATCGTAGGATCGGGAAGTTCGAGCAGGCCGACGGCGGCACGCTCTTCCTGGATGAGATAGGGGATATGAGCCCGGCGGTCCAGGCGAAGTTCCTTCGTGTCCTCCAGGAGAAACACTTCCAGAGAGTCGGTGGAAGGGAGAACATATCGGTCGATGTAAAGATCCTTGCCGCCACCAACAAGGACCTCGAGAAGGAGATCCAGAGGGGGCGGTTCCGCAAGGACCTGTATTATAGGTTGAATGCGCTGCCGGTCTTCGTCCCGTCCCTGATGGAGCGTATCGAGGATATTCCCCTCCTGGTGGAGTACTTCCTGAGGCGATGGAGTGAGGAGAACGATCGGGACCTGCCGCGTGTAGATATGGACGTGATAAGGGCATTCAGCAACTATGAATGGCCCGGAAATATCCGCCAACTGAAGAACGTCGTTGAACGGATGGCCCTCATGTCGAGTGGGGGCATACTGAAGACTGAAGACCTGCCACCGGATTTCATGGTTCCCACCGGGATTGAGCAGGCGAGCCCAGCGGAGATGCGGAGCCTGCGCTCTATGCAACTCGAGTATATCAAGACGGTCTTCTTGAGGTGTGGGAAGAACAAGAAGAAGGCCTGCGAAGTCCTCGGCATTACCTACAAGACCCTCCAATCTCACCTCTCTCAAATATTGGAATAATTCCAACAGTTCCAGCTTACATATTGGAAAAATTCCAACATACTGCCCCTGATCTACAATCTCATCTTGATTTATCATAGAAGTAACTAATTGCACCACAAGATGTTATAACGTCATATCTCGTGCAGGGAGCAGTGGCACGTTATTTGCCCTTGTTCATTGCAGGAACGGCGGTACCGCCTCCTGAGAGATATTCCTGGCGCCGGGTGTGGATTAACGCAGAGCAGCAGGAAGATAAAGGAGGTGGACCGTATGAAGTTAGGAAAGTGGATACTCTTTGGCGGCTGGATCATTGCATTAGCCCTTCAGCCTAACTGGCTATTGGCGGATGGTAAGGATGATCCCCCGCACGGGATGCCGGGTGTGGGTGGCGAGACAGTGAGGATCTCGTCATTGGGTGCTGGGTCGGGTATTGGGATGGTGGCGGCTCAATCGAGGATGGAGCGCGCGAACGATTCGGAATCGATTGATCCACTGGTGGGGCTCTGGGCCGATGTGGTGGAGTTGCTCGGTGGAATTCGCTGAGATCGCCCCGCGGCGGTGGGAAGGATGGAGGGGCCGTGTGGCCCCTCCATCCTCCTGGGCCGGTGGGAAAGTAATCGATGGGAGTGACAGGAGAGAGATGGATAATCGACAAGGGGCATTGGCGGTGAATGAGCAACGCGTGACTTGCCTCACTGATCGGCTTGCCTTCAGGTCCGGCATGCGATATTACCCGTTTACCCTGAAGAAGGAGCAACACGGCAGAGGGAGAACGACGTACACCATCGAGATGAGGATCGGAAGGCGGGATGTCATCGTGAGCGATGCACCGACGATCGAAGAGGTGCTGAGGAGACACATGGACCTGATGAATTATGCCCTGGAGACGAGGAACCTCCAGGGTCAAGTGGCAGCCCGGGATAAGGAATAGGAGGGGAAGAGGTGCTGAGCAGGGAAGAACTCCTCGAAATGATCGATCACTGCCTATACTATTCGGGTGAGAGTTATTCCGTTGTATTCTACGAAAAATACATCCGCATTGCCGAAAAAAGCCCCCTGGCAAAGAGGGAGAAGATAGTAGCCAGGCGTGTTATCACCCGGATCGTGAATGATGCCCGAGAGCACCTCGAGACCCTGAGAGAACTCAAAAAGGCCGTGGAGTCTGATGAAAGACAGGTATACTGAGAAGGACGTCGTTCAGGTCCTCAAGAACGTGCTGGACTTTGAAAACGGCCTATTGAATCTATATGAAGACTATCTCGCTAAACTTGAAGACGGGGATATCAAGCGATTGCTCACGAGATTCAGGGGTGACGAGGTCCGACATGTAAGGTCCGTCAAGGAGTTGATCGAAGGGATTTCTCGCTGACGATAGATGAAGGCATGGAGGACCTCTTCTCCCTGATAGGCACGACCTGCCAGGCAGACTCACCCACTCTCTATCTTGCTTCCTTGCCGTCCGATAATATGTCTTCCGGTCGACGTCACCACGGTGATCCTCAGGAGCGACCCGGCTGTCTTGGCCCAGGGTTACCTGCTGTTCTCGCTTGTATATACGATCTTGGTCCTCCCCCCTCGTTCGATGACGATCTCCTGGACATCTTCGAACACCACGGCGAGGTCGTTCCAGTTGTAGTCCCGGAAGGCGACCTCCCGCGCCCTGCCACCCATCTCCTCGCGCAACCTCCTGTCTTGCAAGAGGCGAAGGATGGCCCTGCTCAAGGCATCCACGTCGTTGTCATCGACTACGATACCCGTCTCCCCGTCGCTGATACCCTTGGCCCCGCTCCTATAGCAGACGACCGGCAATCCCGCGGCCATGTAGTTTAGGTTCTTCAAGGGAAAGCCCGACTGCATGGTCCGCATGGAGCAGGCGATGTCGGCCCGCCTCAGCAGGTGTAGTATCACCCCGAAGTCGTTCGTTTTGACGATGGAGAGGTTGGCCTCGATCCCGAGTGTTCCGGCGAGATCGGCCAGGTCACCTGTCCCGGATGGAGTGATCACCTCGATGGTGAGGTCTGGGGCTTCATTTTTAGCCCTCTTGACCGCTTCGAGGAGTTGGGGGATATTCTGAAAACCGGCAAGGTTCCCGGCATAGACTACTGTAGGTCTGCCCGCGTGCCCCCCTTCGCCGTCGGCCATCTTCTCTTTCCACTCTTCCGGTACTATTCCCGGCGGAATCAGGGATATGTCGTTTTTCTTCCTCCCCCGGGATCTCATGAAATTTACGATGTCCTGTGACACGGCGATCGTGTGATCGGGGAGAAAGGAGGTGATCCGGTCGACGAGTCCTCCGAAGGCCTCTGCGATGCGCCTTGTCGATCGATGCCTGAAGTAGGAAGGGAGTTCCTCGGTTAGGAGGCTGTGGCAGTGGTGGATAGATGGTATGCCGAGCAATATCCCGGCCGCCCATGCGACGAGGATTCCCTCGTAGTTGTGGCCGTAAAGGACTTCGATGCCCTCCCTGCGGGAGACGGAGACGGTCTTGATGAGCAGGGCGAAGTCGAGCAGGAGTTTTCGTAGCGAGGGGCCTGGGTCGAATTTCCGGTAGGGAATCAGGTTGGGGATCCGGTGGAGCGTGTAGTGGGATGGATCAGGCGTAAGGTCGCCGAAGGGGTAAGCGATCACGTGAACGGTGTGCCCGAGACGGCTCAGTTCCAAGGCGAGGTGCCGAATGAGGACCTGCGAGCCCTGGCTGGTGGGAAAGGGACAGGCGGCGACCATCCCGATGGTGCGCTTTTCCGCTGTTCGCTCGCTCAAGAGAAAGCCACCTACTTGAGTTCCTTGTAGAGTTTGATCATCTCCCGGAAGGCCCGGAGAATGATCTTCGGCTTGGCGCCGCTGGGTACGCCGAGTTCGCGGGGGTAGTGCGCCACGGGAAGTTCCTTGATCGCAAAACCCTCCTTTTGGGCACGGATCAGGATTTCGCTGTTGACGAACGCACCTATGGAGTCGATCGAGATCTCATCAAACACCCGTCTTCGGAAGAGTTTGAAGGCACAATCTATGTCCCTGACGTTGAGTTTGAAGAGAAATCTAATCAGGGTGCCCCACCCCCAGGCCATGACTCGGCGGAGCATGGGATCTCTCCTCACATCCCTGTAGCCGATTACAATGGGGTACCTGTCGATCCATACGAGGAGTTTTTCTATTTCCGAGAGGTCGAATTGGAGGTCAGAATCTGTAAAAAAGACCATGTCCTTGGATGCCGCCCTGAGCCCGTCTTTGAGGGCGGCACCGTAGCCGAGGTTGAAGGTGTGACCTATGAGGCGGATAGCGGGGTCCCTGGCAATTAGTTCCCGGACCTTGTCCGCCGTTCGGTCGGTGCTCCCGTCGTTCACAACGATGATCTCATGATCGGCGTGAAGGCATACCAGCACACTCTTGGCCCGCTCTAGTATCTTTCCTATGTTGTCCTCCTCGTTATAGGCGGGGAGGACTATGGAGACACTCAACTTCTTGTTCGGTATGCCGTTCGACATGCTCTTCAGGTTTACAGGGCGCTTCCAGCGCGGCGTCCCAGGGATTGTTGTTCTACATGCTCCGGCCTGTCTCCCGTTGCCGGGGACGTAGCCTTCCTCATGGGTTCATCTCCAATCCAGTCGGGGTGACCGGGTAGGGCTTGTCTGGCCTTCGGGGCGCATTGTATCGTTGCTCGATCATGCCATCCTTTCGTCATTCCAGCGAAGGCAGGAATCCATTCTCATCACTATCCCAACGAGGGCGCGATCTCAAGTTCTACGCCTCCTTTACATCAACGAATCGGGAGATGAGCCCCCTCTAATATTATAAAAAGGATGGAAGTTTTGGAACAGAACTTTCATCCCGGCGGTAGATGGAGTCCTTGTCTCATGATGAAATGGGCATTTTGGATGTCTATAAGTGCTGCGTTTTGTAAGTTCGATGACGCCACCTAACTTATGAGCAGGCTCACTAAGATTCATTGCGGTTCTCGATCGCCGCTTTGAAGATGGTGGACAGTATCTTTGCGCCCGCAGCCAGTGCACCACGGATCGTACCGGAAATCTTCGACCTGCCAATGCGCCTCCTATATCTCACCGGGGTCTCCATCACTCTCAACCCCTTGAGTGCGGCCTTTATCTGCATTTCTACCGTCCAGCCGAAGTCCATGTCCTCCATGGAGAGTGACTTCAACGAGGTATAGCGAATGGCTCGGAAGGGGCCAAGGTCCGTGTACCGGACATTCCAGAACAGGCGCATTAGGATGCAGGCGAGCCGGTTTCCAAGGCGGGCCTGCAGGGGCAGGGCGCCGGGCTCGCGGCTTCCGAGCACCCGGGAGCCGATGACCAGGTCCGCATCCCCCCGGATTATCGGGTCGACCAGCAGGTCCGCCTCCCCTGGCTCTTCGCTGAAATCGGCGTCCAGGAAGATCACCACGTCTGGACGATCCAGGGATTCCATACCCTTGAGACAGGCGGCTCCGTATCCTCGCCGGTCCTCGCGAACGACCATCGCTCCGTGGGATTCCGCCACCTCCGCGGTCCCGTCCGTAGACCCGTTGTCCACTACGACCACCTGGTCCACCCATGCCGGGATGGCCGCCATGACCAGCCCGATCGCTTCCTCTTCGTCAAGGGCCGGCACGATGACGGCTATTCTCGATCCTCCCCTCATCTCAGGCCGTCCCTCCGGGCCCTTGAGGCCCGACCGTCGACCGCCCGGAGCGCCATTCGAGGAACAGCAGTATCCAAACCGGAACATATTCCAGCCAGACGACTCCGGTGTCGAAGGTGTCAACGCGGCCGAGCACCTGGAAGTGGAATCGAAGGTAATATATCGGCAAGAGGATGTTGAGCAGGAGCAATGAACGACGGGGGTAAATCGCCAGGAACGGCGCGACCCAGACGTAGTACCATGGAAACTGGGTGGGACTGAGGAGGAAAAGTGCCGAGATGACGAGAAGTGCTCGCCGGCACAGTTCGGAAAGGTCGAGCGCCCCCTCGCGAAATGTGATCTTGATGGTCCACGCCACGAGGAGCCCGCTTACCATGAAGCGGGTCACGAGCCCTTCTCTCCCCACCGTTACGCCGATTGCGCGTGTTAGGGGTTGAACAAGCCATGAGAAGAGCATGAACAGTGCGTCGTTCATCTCCCAATACTCTCCGTAGGCTGCGAAGCCTGATGCGCGAGCCATTCCTGCCTGGAGAACCGGCATGAAGAGAAGGAACAGCGGCAGGAAAAAAGTCAACAGGGCGGTGGCGAGTTGCCTTCTATCCCTGAGAACCGGGCGAAGGAGCAGCGGCAACAGCACCACCGGCCATATCTTCACCGCGGTGGCGAGCGCGAGCGTCGCCGCAGACCACGAGTACCGCCTACGGGCTGCAAGTAATACCGCTAATAAGATGAGGGGCAAGACGATGACATCCATGTGACATGAGTTGTATATCTCCTTGATCAACAACGGGTTCCACCAATAGACAGCCGATAGCGCGAGAGGCCGCTTGATGCGATGGAGGATCATGATCAGGAGGCCGAAGGTCAGCATGTCGAGTATGGTGAGGATAAGGCGCCATGAAAGGATGCTCCACGGTGAGATCAGATGGGCCAGGGCGAAAGCGGCCTGCGCCACGGGCGGGTAGATTGTCCGCAGTCGGGGATGGTTGATGCGCTCCAGGATAGGCCCGGATTCCAGGGCCAGGCGATCCAGGGATGGCGGGACCTTCGCGTTGTAATCTGAGGGGGCAAGGATATCTTCGGGGGGGTAGCGGTAAGGATTCTCCCCTGCCGCCACAACCCCCCCGTCCCAGAGGTATCGATAATAGTCGTCTTCCAGGATGGGCGTCGAGGGCAGCATCATCAGCCGCAGGATAGAGCCCACGGTTATGATCCACAGGAGACTTGTCCCTCCAGCCGAATGTCCGGCGAGTCCCATGGCCGGCCATAGATATATAATTCCGGCAATGAGTTCGAGCGAGACCAGTGGGAGGACCGGCATGCCCGACAGATCAGTTCCGTAGGAGAAACTCTTGGATATATGGTAAAGCGCGAGGTGGAGACCTACCAGTAACAGACCTGATAGTCTCCACCTCTGGCTGATCAGCGATCTCTTATGAATCAGGAAAAGAGCCCCATCTTGACTCCCGAGGAGGTATGGGACGTGCTAACAAGGGGCGGCTACTTGGTCTTGGTGCCGGAGCCAACCGGGTGCTCGACACTTTTTTCGGCCGTCGTGTCTTGCTGCATCATACCCTTATTCTCGGGCTTGGTCATGGAGCCCTCAGGTTGCTGGGCCGTCCCTTCGGCCGGCGCCTGGGTCTCCGCGGGTTTACGGGATTGAGGAGTGGATTGCTTTCCCTTGCATCCGATCAGCGAGAAACTCATGACTGCTGCGATCATCAATACGAAGAATGTCCTCATCATGCGAAACTCCTTTCGTGGGTAATGGACCAAAAAAACTCCCGTGTAGCGGCTCGTACCGTGGAAGCCTTTTGTCATCCACCTCCTTTCGCTGTTTTTCCACGATGAATCTGTACAAGAAAATTAATTCGATCCGTGGGAAGGTCAACGTTTTTTTTCGCCCTTCTCATTGACATCGCTTTTGGACCCTGTTATTTTCATCTCGTAAATCGTCCCTCCGAGCCTGGTTGCCTAATGTCACGGCTGTGATTACGGCAATTCGGCCGAAAGGGTCGGGGATGAAAGTCCCCGGCCTCCCGATGCCCGCGTTAAGATGGCGGGCTGACTTGGAAAGGAGAGGAGACGCCGGGAAGAGATCGGCCGGGCCTTTTCAAGTCTGAGGGCCCGGTATTTTATTGTCTTGGAGTGGAAAGGCGGACATGAAGGTCCTATTTTTCGCTGGGTGCGCCGAGTGGATGGGGAGGCGGGAAGTGGAGATACCCGTGCCCTCCCCCCTCCCGCTGATCGACCTGATACGACGTGAGCCGGAATTCGCCCCCCTTCTCGAGCGCCTCGATGTCCTGAAGGTGGCGGTCAACCTCAAGATTTCCGGCGTAGATCGTATCGTGGGCAATGGCGACGAGATCGCCTTCTTCCCCCCGGTTAGCGGCGGTTGAGGTGAGGGTGCGAGAGTGCGTATCTTCCGTGCGGCGAGGGCCTGTCCCATGTAACCCCGATGTATCGAGGCCGGAAACTGACCAGGGGGCTCGTGGTGACAGGTGAATTGACGGCTATTATCCTGGCCGGGGGACGAGGGTCGCGGTTTGGAGCGCCCAAGGCGAAGATTCAATGGGGCGATGGAACGACGCTCCTCGGACATGTCTTGGAGATTGTGAGGCCGCTCGTCTTCGAGATCATTGTACAGGTAAAGGAACCGGGGGGATTACCGAGATGCTGATCGATTCCCACGGCCGCCATATAGATTACCTGCGACTATCGGTCACCGGAAATTGCAACTTGAGGTGCCTCTACTGCCTGCCGGAGGGATATCGTGGTGTGGGGGAGGTCATGGACATCATGGATGATGAAGAGATGCTCGCCCTCCTATCCATATTTACGTCGCTCGGGATCCGGCGGGTCCGCGTCACGGGCGGGGAGCCGCTTACGCGGCCCGGGATCCTCGAATTGGTCCGCGGGATCTCGACTGTCGCGGGACTTTCCGATCTCTCGATGACGACGAACGGGACCTTGCTCGCTCACGTGGCCCGTGGCCTGAAGTGCGCGGGACTCGACCGGGTGAACGTGAGCCTCGACACCCTCGACCCCGAGAGGTTCAGGCGGATAACGAGGCACGGGAGGCTCCAGGACGTACTCGCGGGCGTTCATGCCGCCCTGGAGGCCGGCCT
>CAZNLH010000007.1:56960-58298 GCA_964573995.1 uncultured Gemmatimonadota bacterium | reverse complement strand
TGGTCACGTGCCTCGATTCCTCCGGGGGGACCGACCTCGTGACACCTCTTAGAAATGGGGCGGGCCCCGGTGTGATTGGGCGGCTGATAGTGAACACCGTCTCGAAGAAACCGGCTGGTCACACCATGCACGGGCGGATCAACGGCCGCGTGGCCCACACACGTTTCATGTGCCAGATAGGGGGGTAAAGATCGAGTGTCCGTCCAGGCGACCCCTGCCCGAACCCCTCCTGTTCGGTCCCGGGGAGTGGCTCGGTGCACTGGGGGACATCGGGACTTTCGTTCCTCTCTTTCTCCCGCTCGTCGCGCTGAACCACCTGCCGCCGGTCACAACGCTCCTCCTGGTAGGGGGGACATATATAGCAAGCGCTCTCTACTTCCGGCTGCCGATCCCTGTTCAGCCTCTCAAGGCCATGTCGGTCATCGCGATCGCCGGCGGCCTTGGTGTCGGGATGATCTACGCGGCGGGCCTGTGGATGGGGTCGATCCTTATGCTACTGGGCCTGACGGGGGGTGTGACATGGCTTTCACGCCTGTTCACGCGGCCGGTCGTCAAGGGGATACAACTGGGGGTCGGGTTGATGCTCGTGCGTGTGGCCGTCCACTTGTTGGCCGGATCCACTATCTCAGCCGGGTTCGGCGCCGCAGGTTCCGTCACCGGCTTGCCGCTCTTTATCGCCTCTCTATGGATACTGGTGATCCCTCAACTTCCACTGACGCTCGGAAACGCCGTATTCGCCACCGCCGATGCGGCCGGCGACTACTTCGGCGAGCGGGCGCGCAGGGTCACCCCTCGGCACCTGGCGATATCGCTCGGAGTCTCTAACCTGATCGCCGGCATTGTTGGCGGCCTGCCGGTCTGTCACGGCTCGAACGGCCTGACCGCCCACTACAGGTTCGGGGCAAGGTCCGGCGGTGCCACGGTCATAACCGGCCTCTTCTATATCCTTGCGGCGCTGTCGTTCCATCTCTTTGACGGGTCCTTCCTCGGCTGGATACCGTTCCAGGTGCTCGGGGCCATGCTCCTCTACGTCGGGATATGCCACGTGCTCCTGGTCCGAAGGCTCGAGAGGGGGAAGGTGGTTGCCTGGACCATAGGCATTATGGCCCTTGCTACCAGCAACCTCACTTACGCGATGGGGGCCGGCATGCTCCTCGAGACCGCACCTAGGCTACTGAGAAGAACCCGAATCTTGCCGGTTGAAAGGCTACAAAAGGCAAGGGGTTTCTTCGAGCGTACGTAAAACTGGCTCTTTTTTTGATAAACGGCATTGTACAGGGGAAAAGCGTCTGGTTACACCCGATTTGGATTGGACCTTCGATCATGTGAAAGGAGGAA
>CAZNLH010000007.1:2076-56860 GCA_964573995.1 uncultured Gemmatimonadota bacterium | reverse complement strand
CGGCACGGACAGGGGAGTCGCGGATCCTGGAAGCTTCAGCGGCTACATGTTCGGTGACTACTACTGGGTTGCCGCCAGCCACGACACGTCGCTCGAGAACCAGAACGGCTTCTGGTTCAGGCGCATCTACTTCACGTACGACCAGGGGCTAAGCGAAGAGTTCTCCATGCGATTCCGACTGTAACTCAACGGCCCGGGAGATTTCGCAACCTCGGGAAAGATCGTGCCCTTTACAAAGGATGCCTACATCAAGTGGAATCATACCGGCCACCAGGTCATATTCGGCCTGTCACCGACGCCCACGTGGGACGTTATAGAGAAGATCTGGGGCTACCGGTCGGTGGAGAAGACCCCCCTCGATCTCCAGAAGTACGGGAGTTCCCGCGAGTTCGGCATCGCACTCAAGGGACACCTGGACACCGACAAGCGCTTCGCCTACCACGTGATGCTGGCCAACGGGTCGGCGACCAAGTCTGAGACCAACGAGGAGAAGAAGGTCATGGGCTCCCTCGGTTTCCATCCGAACGACGAGGTGACGCTTGAGTTTTACGCGGACTGGGAGAATCGCGGTGATCCCAGCAGGTATACCATCCAGGGATTCGCCTCATACGATACCGGCGACTACAGGGCCGGGATCCAGTATGCCAGGCAGACAGAGACACAGACCGGTTGCCCGGACGTGACCCGCGAGGTCTTCTCGCTGTTCGGAGTCGCCCGCATGGCCGACAGGGTCTCCGTCCTTGGGCGGCTGGATCGCAATTTCGATGCCGCGCCATCGGGCATCTCGTACCTCCCCTTCGACCCGACCGCGGGGTCATCCAACCTGGTCGTTGCCGGGTTGGATTTCGAGCCCGTCAAGGACGTCCACATAATGCCGAACGTGGAGGCGGTGGTATACGGCGGCAGGGAGCAGCCCTGACACCGACGTCATGCCGCGAGTGACCTTTTTCTATAAGTTCAAGTGATCTCTCTCCCGCCCCGGGCCTGTCAAAGGTTCCTTGGGTCCGGGGGAGTCTTGCTCCGGTATCGCCATCTACGAGCAGGTGCGCGATGCCTCCGGCATGGAGGTGAGCCAGGAGGGATACGACCTCCAACTGGTCACCTACAAGGACATCCTTGGCGGCCAGTCGCATACTCTCCCAACCGATTACTGGCTCTCGTCCATATGGAAGGAGAACACAGTCCTCATGAACTCGGCCGACGCCGGCAGGCTCGGCATCAGGGATGGGATGGAGGTGAAGATCGTCTCGGCTACGAACCCGGAGGGTCTGTGGGACCTGAGGAACGGGAGGAAGGTACCCATGTCCGGCAAGGCAAGGGTCATAGAGGGTATACGCCCCGGGACCGTCGCGGTCTCCTGGCACTTCGGCCACTGGGCCTATGGCTCGTCAGACGTGGAGGTAGAGGGGAAGGTGATAAAGGGAGACAAGAGGCGTTCCACGGGTCTCTGCATCAATGCCGCGCTCCTGTCGGATCCCCACCTCGGTGACGTCTGCATGACCGACCCGATAGGCGGAAGCGCCTCTTTCTACGATACCAGGGTGCGGGTGGTCAAGGGATAGTCAGGGGATAAGCGGCTTACAGGAAAAAGGGAGGTTGTCTCATTACCTGCGCAGGTTAAAGAGGGCGCGCCTTGCGGGGGACCTACACCGAGTCAAAGAAATCCACGATTACATTGACTATCTTCTTCCCTCTCTTGAATCCGGCCATCAACTCGCCGAGGACCACGGCGTTGATAACGATCTCTTCCGCCTTTCGGAGGGTAACTCCATGCAGGGGTGGTGGCCACGTATTGGTGTGTATCAGCCGGCCTACTGGACGTAGCCGAGGGCCTTGAGGCGCTCGCGCTCGACCTCGCCCATCTCCTTCTCCCGGGCCGTGGCAGCGACCTTGAGCGCCGCCGTCCTGGTGGAGTCGGCCTCCTTATGGAGAAAAGAGGCCCTGTCGCGCTCCGAGGCGGCGAGGTTTTTCATCTCGTGTGGATCGGCTGGTAGGTCGTAGAGTTCCGTGGGTTTGAGTCCCCTCGGGTTGCCTTCGTTGGCGAGTATGAGTTTCCACTGCCTGCCCCTGACCGACTGGAGGTCGTTCTGCTCCAGCACCTCCTCCGAGTACACGTAATCCTGGCCATGGACGGTGCCGGTTGAATCTGGCAGGATGTCGTGCCCCTGCATCCTACCGGGCATAGGGGCTCCTGCGGTGTGGAGGATCGTCGGAGATATGTCGATCGAGCGGACCAGTTCGTCCTCTTCTGTGCCAGCGAGCCGGTTTTTAGGGAGTTTAATAATCAATGGCACGTGTATCTGTTCCTCGTACAGGGTGGTTCCATGCCACCATCCCCCGTGCTCGTGGAACTCCTCCCCGTGGTCTGCAGTGAATACTATCAGCATATCGTCGTAGAGGCCGCGTTCCTTGAGCGAACGCAGGAGTTCCCCGAGGTTACGGTCGAGGTAGGTGATCTCTCCGTCGTAGGTCTTCCTGTAAGTGGCCGCCATCGCGGGAGAAGGGTGAGGATTATTGACCCGCGCGTAGGCCGTTCCGTCATAGGGGTGCCTGAAGTACGGGTCGTGAGGCTCCATGTAGTGTATGAAGAGGAAGAACCGATCCTGTCCGGCGAGGGCATCGAGCCACCTCGATGCGTGCCGGCCGACCACCACCGCGTCCTGGTAGTAGTGCTGTACCTCCTTTGACTGGAAGAGGAACCGTTCGCGTATCAATCGCAACTGCTCGTAGAAGGTCAGGTGGAAGGCCGACTCGGTGGCGAAGAAGAAGAAGTCGGGCCTCAATACGTCGTAGACCTGGAAGCCCTGCTGGAAGTTTCTTATGGGGAAGATATTCTCGTTGTTCGGCATCCCGACAGTGGCGTAGCCGTACCCGGCCAGGGCCTCGGCCAGGGTCGTCACCTCGTCCGGAAGGACGTTCTGCTTGTGCATGGTCTGGTGGGTCGAGGGATAGAGGCCCGTCATGATCGAGGCTATGGAGGGCCGTGTCCATGAGGCCTGCGAGAAGGTATGCCGGTACAGGATGCCGTCAGCGGCCAGGCCGTCGATGGAGGGTGTCTTGATCGCGTCGTAACCGTAGCAGGAGAGGTGATCGGCACGCAGTGTGTCGACGATTATGAGGAGGATATTTGGTCCGTTGCCCGTCCTGCTGAGTATCCTGTTTTCGAGTTTCTCACCGGACGCGCCGTATATGCCGGCCACGATTGCAGTGACCGCGATGATGCCAAGGTATGCGACTATGGAGCCTCCCGTCCCGGGCAAACTCCGGAAGGGCCTGATCCTTAGGAGGAAACGGAAGAGCAGGAAGTGAAGCGCTGTGAAGAGGATAATCGCCCCGACGAGGAGCTTGAGGTCCAGCGAGAGGCCCGGATTGAACTCGTTATAAACGTCTCGGATTATCCTGAACCTCGCGATGACGAGGAGGATAACGGTGAACGTCAGGGAGAGGTAGAAGGAATATAACCTGTCTACCCCGGGATTCCTCTTCCTGACCTTGGAAATAATGGCCCCTAAGACGCCGAATCCGAGTCCGACCGGCAGTGCAAGTAGTCCGTAAGTCACCGCGGCCCAGCAGAACAGCCACCAGTCATTGAGCCTTGAGCCGCCGTAGACAACGACGATCGATTCGATGATTCCTACAAGGGCGCCCGCGATCAGGGCGGACATGAGCCCGATCCTGATTCGGGATAATGGAGATGTCGTGGATCCTCTCGTCTCGTTCTCTGCCATGCTATTTTCCTTTACTATCATCAACTTTCTATCTTGCCGTCCCGCATGAGCGTCCGAACCTGCTCGGCACGGACCTTCTCGTAATCGGTCCTGCGCGTGAGGAAGATGATGGCGCCCACTACGTTGACGGATATGCTCACGAAGTACCACATAGTGGCAGTGAGCAGCGTGGCCGAACTCTCAAAGACCACTCCCACGTTGTGGAGAAGCCCGATGAACGCGCCCTCCCGGAGCCCTATCCCGGCTATGGACAGTGGGATCATGGTCGCGATCTGTGTCAGTGGACCGACCTTCAATACGTCGATTAGGCCGACCCCGGCGTGGAGGGCGAGCGAGTTCGTGTAATAGGTGGAGAAGAGGAAGAGGTAGACAAGGAATCCGAAGAATATGGCCTTGAGAAGGTGGACCTTTCGCCGGCTGTAGATCGTAAAGGCGTCGACCGCCTCGCGGAGTTTCCCCTCTACCTTTCCCTTCATGGGGAAATTGAAGGAGAGCAACTTTTCTATGAATGAAGGTTTGAAGAGGAGCATCATTGCCACGATGAGAAGGAAGAAGAAAAGGGCGAAGAAGGCCATGAGAAAGGTCGTGCTCAGTTTGACGAAGGGGAGGGTGATCAGCACAAGGATACTCAGCGAGAAGAATGTGGCCACTATCTTCTCGATTATGATGACGGCGACGGATTCGGTGGCCCTGCCGGTGTACCTTGCGACGTCGTAGGCCTTGTATGCCTCGAGCCCAACGCCGGTAGGTGTGAACGTGCCCAGGAATCGGCCCACCATGTACGTGTTGACGAGGTGCCGGGTGGGTAGTATCAGGTCCTGCCCCTTGAGCAGCACGTTCCACCTGAGGATGGAGAAGGTGATCGCCACGACTTGGGTGCCTATGGAGGCCAGGAACCACCATGGGTTCGATTCCGTAAGGGCCGACCGGATATCCGTCCACCCTATCTGGAACCTCTGAAAGATGAGGTATAGGATTCCAAGGGTAACGGCGAACTTCGCCAGGGTTAAGACATGCTTCTTCATTCGATGTACCCCAACCCTGCCAGCCGGTCCTTGATGACGTCCTCTTCTTCGTCGGAATAGACGTCCCTGTCCGCGCCCGTGTACTTCCCTGCGGATTCCGTCTTGACGGGGTTCGCCTCGAGGAAATCCTCCCTGAAGATGTCGGTCAGGACCTTCCCGTCCATGTCGTCCGGTACCGGAAAGCCCATCGTGTGCAGGATCGTCGGTGCTATATCCTCGAGCCCTGCCCCCTCGACCTTGTACCCCTCCCTGACGTGCTTCCCGAGCGCCATGAAGACTCCGTTCATCCGGTGGAACCCGTTGGCCAGGTTCTCACTCGTCTCTATCCACTTCTTCGCCCCGAAGAGTTGGCGTCCCAGGTAACCGTAGTCGTGAGATATAAAGAGTATGTCGGGGGCGAGATCCATCTCCGGCCCGGTGTATATCTCCTCGCGGAACATCACCTTCTGCACGACGGGCTCACCGGTGTCGGGGTCCTTGATCTCGTAGAGTTTCTCCTTGATGAACTCCCGCAACTCGTTGTATTCCCTGCCGGGATTCACGATCCCGTCGACGCCACTCTTGTTGACGTTGATGAATATCCCCTGGGTCGGTATGCTGGCGAAAAAAGCCTTGGTCTTCGACCAGTCGATCGTGCTGTCGACGTCGGTCTTGAGCGTTCCGCGTCCCCTGCGGATCTTACCGCGGACGGTGCTCTGGATGAAATCGGGTATGAGCGCCTTGACGATCGGGGAGTCGTTCCAATGCATGATCGTAAAGAAGAGGGACTTCTTCCACGACACGTTCGCCTGGAGGTTCAGGATGCCGATGTCCTTGAGCCAGCGGTTGACATTGATCCACTTGTACGTATAACCAAAGCCGTGGTCGGACATTACGAACAGCGTGGTGTCGTCGTCCAACTTGTCCATCAGGGCCCCGAACATGTCGTCGACCATGCGGTAGCACTCGCGGATTTCCTCCCGGATCCGCGGGCCGTTCTTGCTGTTATAGAACTTGCTCTCTTCCGAGAGGTACTTCCAGAAGAGGTGACCTATGCGGTCCGTGACTATGAAGACCGGCATGAAGAAGTCCCATTCCTTGTTCTCAAGGAGATAGAAGAAGGCGTCTCGCCTCTTATTGAAGCAATATTTCATGTCCTCAAAGAACTTGAGCGCGTCCCGCAGGATCTCCACGTCGTATTGGGGGATATCGATGTTGACGACGTAGTCGCCGACGGCCCTCTTGATCTCGTCTTTGAGCCCAAGGGGATGGGTATAATCGTGGTCCGGCGATGGAGTCATCATCCCGGAGATCATGAACCCGTCGACCTCTTCCGGGGGGTATGTGATGGGGACGTTCATTACCCCAGCCTTTTTCCCGTGGTGGTTGAGGATATGCCACAACTTGACGGCGCGGATAGATCGTGAACTTATGATGGGCCTCCTGGGATTGTAGAGGAAGGACTCTCGGAAATCGAATATGCCGTGTTTTCCGGGGTTCTTTCCAGTGACCGTGGTCGCCCAGGCAGGGGGTGTTGTGGGGGGGATGGTAGACCGGAGGTCTCCCCAGGTGCCTTTCTCGAAGGCCCTGGCGAAGTTCGGCATCAGCCCTTCCTCCGCCCAGGGTCTGATGTTGGCGAAGGTCGCACCGTCGAGCCCCAGCAGGATTGTCTTCATGGTCGTCTTCTCCGGGTTTAGTGAGAAGTGTTGAGTGGCTGTCGGGTTGGGCCCGATAAGGTCTCGTTCCAGCGACCCGCAGCAATTATGTTCACTTGGTGCCGAAGAGGTCTATACCTACCATCCTATTCGTTGGACGAGTTCCGAGCATATCAAGGGCGGTCGAAGAGATATCGACTATCCGGGGCTCGGATGAGGTCGTCTTCATGTTGGATAAAAAGACCCCACTCGTCTGGTAGACATCGGATGCCGCGTGTTCCCCGCTCCACTTCTTGGTATTCGGGAGGAACAATTCCCTTGGGATCCCCCCGAGGCGTGTCTCCCAGGAGGTACAGTATCCATCCCGAAAGGCGAGTTGCAAGTCGGGTGCCAGGTCGGATGATTCTCCCAGGAATTCCCCTTCTTTCTTATAGATGTTGACGAAGACCTTTTCCCCGGTGGGTGGATAAGTGGTCTCGATCAATTTACTCCGGATCTCGTCTACAAGGTCTTGATACTCCTTGCCGGGATTTACTATCCCCTGGCCCTCCCTGCCCTTCAGGTTGATGTATATTTGGCCCGTGCCGATGGAATATGCCCTTGTCCTCCTCCAGTCGACGTTGGGAAAAAATTCCCCGTTGGTGAACACCCTGTCTGGAATGGGTCTTCCCTCGACCATCCCCTTGAGGGTCATGTATCCGTTCCTGACCAGCCATGTATTGACGTCGAGGCCGATCCGGTAACTGTGGAAGCCGTGGTCCGACATTACCATCAGGAGGGTGTGTCCATCAAGGGAGCGATCCATCACCTCCCCCACGATTTCGTCCATGGACCTGTAGACATCGCGGATCGCGTTTCCATATTTCTCTGCAAGGGCCCTGTCGTAACGCGGGTGCTTGGGATCGGTCAGGCGCCAGAACATGTGGGCGACTCGGTCGGTTGCCGTGAAGATGGAGATGAAGAGGTCGAATTTCTCGTCTTCCAGGCACCGGAGCGTCATCTCCTTCCTCTTCTCCATGACCTGGTGCATGTCATCGAGGAACTGACCCTCGGTGATTTTTTCTGCATTGAGTGCCGATGTGTCGTGGACCCAACCCACGGTCTTGAAGTAGCCGACCTTCTCCTTCAACTCGGATGCGAACGACTTGGGGTACGTAAAGGCTATGTACGGATCATCCGGGTCGTAACTCAGGGGAGAGAGGTAGACCTGGACCTCGGGTGTAACCTGCTCTACGTAGAAACGGCAGATACCTTTCTCCTTGTAAAACGGCGTTATCTTGTACGAGACCCCGAACCAGGGGCTCCACGATCCCGCCTTGACCTTTTCCGTCTGTCCCTGTAGCGTGATCTCGATGGTATTTGACGTGGCATCGACGGTGAAAGAGAGCGGAAGGGAAAGGCGCTTGTAGGTCTCTGCGAGGGGGTCCACCGGGCCCTCTACCGCCGTCTCTATGGAATTGCCCTTCTTGACGATGCGGACGAACTTTGCGCCCCCTGCGCCCCTCGAGGCCTCGGACGCGGTGATATCGGTAGCGAAATAAAAGAAGGTGCTGTTGGTGCCGCGGAGATCGGGCACCCCGAGGCCGGACAACATCTTGCCGTTATTGTTGAGGTCTACGGGCGGGAAACTGTACGGGACGCTGAGCACCACGACACGCTTCCCCTGATCGCTTGCCACCTTCCAGAAGGATGGACCGCGCCGTTCGTTCTTGGCGCTTGCCGGGTTGTCCAGGACGAGGTTGAAGTACTTGAACGTGGGCTTGCTGGTCGAGAGGTAGGAGACATCGGGGAGGTAGGTCTTGGGATTACGCTTCAAGAAGTCGAATATCCCATGGTCACCGGGCCAAGTCCCGGTGGCGAATGACGACCAGGCCACCGGGGACTGCGGTGGATTGGCCGTCCTGAGGGGATGATAATATCCATTCTCGGACAACTTCTTGAGGTTTGGTAGGTAACCCTCGCTCATCCATTTTTCCATGAGGTGCGGATCGACGCCGTCGAACCCGAGGATGATGACGCGATCGATAGACGACCTGTCGACGGCTTGAGCGGCCATTGCCCGGGAGATGCCGGGGAGCGGAAATATAGTGATGAAGAGTGATGCGAGCGCCCAAAAGGTCGCCCCGCTGACCAATGGTTTCTTGATAGTCATGACATCCGACCTCTGATTCCTGTTGATGATGGATTTCTGCGCCGCTTATAAAGTTACTTCATGGAAGGGAGGATCTTCAACCTTGCCCTTGCTCGCTGCATTGCCTTCATGTATTCAAGCCCGCCTCCCTCCCGCCTGCCTTCCCTTGCCCTCGCAAGGGCCTCCTGCGCCCTCTGCACGTCGATGTCTTCTGGTGACTCCGCGGCGTCTGCGAGGACGAGGAGGAGGTTGTCTTCCATTCGTGCGAACCCTTCATGGACGGCGAATCGAAGGGTGTCGCCGCCCGCGTGTGCCCTCAACTCGCCTATGCCGAGGTTGGTGATCAGCGGGGCGTGGCGGGGTAGAAAGCCCATTTCTCCGTCGTGGGCGGTCAGGACGACAGAGTCGGCCTCACGGTCGAACACCGTCCTGTCAGGGGTCAGGATGGTCAGGCGGATTGTTGCCGACATCTCAGGCATTCAGTCTGCGGCCTCCATGGACCTGGCCTGTTCCACGACCTCGTCTATCCCTCCCGCCATGTAAAAGGCTTGCTCCGGGAGGTGGTCCCACTTGCCCTCGATGACCTCCCTGAAACTACGTATCGTCTCCTGGAGAGGGACATACCTGCCCTCCCTCCCCGTGAACTCCTGGGCCACGAAGAACGGCTGGGAGAGGAAACGCTGGATCTTCCGCGCCCTCTGTACGATCTCCTTGTCCTCTTCGGACAATTCGTCCATTCCGAGGATTGCAATGATATCCTGGAGGTCCTTGTACCTCTGCAGGATTTTCTGGACCTCCCGGGCGACCCGGTAGTGTTCATCTCCAATGAACCTTGGGTCCATGATCCTCGAGGTCGAGTCGAGCGGGTCGACGGCGGGGTAAATCCCCAGTTCAGCGATCTGCCTCGACAGCACGGTCGTCGCGTCGAGGTGTGCGAAAGTGGTCGCAGGCGCTGGGTCCGTAAGGTCGTCGGCCGGGACGTAGATCGCCTGAACGGATGTGATCGATCCACGCTTTGTCGACGTAATGCGCTCCTGTAGTTCTCCCATCTCCGTGCCGAGAGTGGGTTGGTATCCAACCGCGGAAGGCATGCGGCCCAGCAGGGCGGACACCTCGGAGCCCGCCTGTACGAACCTGAAGATATTGTCGATGAAGAGGAGGACATCCTGTCCCTTGTCCCGGAAGTACTCGGCCATCGTCAGGCCGGTCAGACCCACCCGTAGCCTGGCTCCGGGCGGTTCGTTCATCTGGCCGAACACGAGGACAGTCTTTTTAAGGACTCCGGAACGCTTCATCTCGAGCCAGAGATCGTTTCCCTCGCGGGTCCGCTCTCCGACTCCGCTGAAGACCGAGGTCCCGCCATGGGCGGTGGCGATATTATGAATCAGTTCCATTATGATGACCGTCTTGCCCACACCGGCACCGCCGAACAGTCCCGTCTTTCCACCCTTTACGTACGGCTCCAGGAGGTCGATGACCTTTATTCCGGTCTCGAAGATCTCGGTCTTCGTGTCCAGGCTGGTGAATGATGGGGATTCACGGTGAATGGGGTACCTCTGGGAGGAATTTACCGGCGCCCCATGGTCGATCGTCTCTCCGAGGAGGTTGAATATCCTACCGAGGCAGGCCTCCCCCACGGGCACGGTGATCGGAGCGCCTGTGTCGATGACCTTCATTCCGCGCTGTACGCCGTCCGTGGAAGAGAGGGCGACGGCCTTGACCTGGTTGCGGCCCAGGTGCTGCTGGACCTCCGCCGTCAGTCTTATCCGCTGTCCCTCGACCTCCTCGTCGATTACGAGTGCATGGTAGATCTCGGGGATTTTTTCCGGTTCGAACTCCACGTCGATGACGGGGCCGATCACCTGGGTAACCCGGCCGATGTTGACCGATTCCTCGCCGGAAGCCCCCCCATACCCTTTTACGTCCTCCGTCTTATCGCTCACTTCCACCCTGTTCTCCTTATTCATAGACTCCCTCACTTCTTTGGCCGATCCTCATCCTTCTCTAACAGTGGATATCATGAAAAGGTTCCATATATCGCCCCGCGTTACTCGAGGGCGTCCGCACCTCCCACGATCTCCGCCAGTTCCTGTGTGATCTGCGCCTGGCGGGCCCGGTTATAGGACCTGGTGAGTGTCTTTACCATCTCGTCCGCATTTTCCGAGGCGGCCTTCATCGCTGTCCTGCGTGCGCCGTGCTCGCTGGTATGTGTCTCCAAAAACGCTTGATATACCATGTCCCTCACGTATGCGGGGAGAAGTGACTCCAGAATCGCTTTAGGGGATGGTTCTATGATGTATTTTTCCCCGTCGACACCCCTCCCGGTCTCGGCTCTTGGGATCGGCAGGATGGTCTCCAGGACGGGCCTCTGGGATACTACCGATTGAAAGGAACTGTAAACTACCCGGACCTCCTGTGCCCTCCCTGCGGTGAATTCATCGATTAGTTGTTCGGTCAGGGGAGAGAGGTCGTCTGAAGTGGGGAGGTCCGGTATCTCGCTCAGGACGGACTCGACGGGATAATTGATGTGTCGGAAGAAGGACGCGCCCTTTTTCCCGGATATGAAGAGTCTCGTTTCGAGCCCGGATGCTGCGTGAGAGTCGATGGTTGCGCGTGCCAGCCGAATCAGGTTGTTGTTGAAGGCACCGCAGAGTCCACGGTTGGATGTTATCAACAGGAGGATCACCGATTCCCTCTTGGCATACGTCTTCATCAGGGGGTGGTCGATCCTGCCACCAAGGGCTCGGGCGAGTTCCTGGTTTATAGTCTTGAGGGCTCGATGGTATGGACGTGCCTCAAGGAGGCGGTTCTGCGCCTTTTTGAGTTTGGACGCAGAGACCATCTCCATGGTCTTGGTGATCTGCTGGGTGCTCTTGATGCTCCGGATCCTGCGCTTGATCTCCCTTGTCTTGGCCATTTCCTCTTCTTCTCCTCAACCTCCCACTGCCGCTGGTGACATGGCCTTCATCTTTTTGTCCCTGAACACCTCAACGGCCTTGTTCAACTCCACCTCCATCTCATCGGAGATATCCTTCTTCTCGGCCAGTTCTTCAACCAGTCCGCCGTGTTCTTGCCTCATGTACCGGAGGAATTCTTCCTCGAAAGACTTGATTTTCTCGACCGGGTAATCATCAAGGAACCCCCTCGTACCTGCATAGATTACCAGTATCTGGTCCTCTACGGGCATTGGCTGGTACTGTCCCTGTTTCAGTATCTCCACCATCCGCTCGCCGCGGGCCAACTGTTGCTGGCTCGCCCTGTCGAGTTCGGTGCCGAACTGGGCGAATGCCTCGAGTTCCCGGTACTGTGCCAGGTCGAGGCGCAGCCGCCCTGCGACCTTTTTCATTGCACGATTCTGGGCGTTGCCGCCGACCCGGGAGACCGAGATCCCGACGTCGATCGCCGGCCTGACCCCGGCGTAGAACAGGTCGGAAACCAGGTAGATCTGCCCGTCGGTAATGGAGATCACGTTGGTGGGGATATATGCGGATACGTCCCCGGCCTGTGTCTCGATGATCGGCAGTGCCGTCAGGGACCCGCCTCCACGCTCTTCGGACAACTTGGAGGCCCTTTCGAGCAGCCTGGAGTGCAGATAGAAAATATCACCGGGGTATGCCTCACGGCCGGGTGGTCTCCTCAGCAGGAGAGACAGTTGCCGGTATGCCTGGGCGTGCTTCGATAAGTCGTCATATACACACAAGGTAGCCATGTTATGTTCGTACATGAAGTGTTCCGCCATGGCGCAGCCCGCGTAAGGGGCGATGTACTGGAGCGGGGCGGGCTTGTCCGAAGTCGCCGAAACTATTATGGTGTAGTCCATCGCTCCATGCTCCTTGAGCCCCTCCATGACCCGGGCCACAGTAGATGCCTTCTGGCCGATCGCCACGTAGACGCAGATTACGTCCTCGCCCTTCTGGTTGATGATTGTGTCTATGGCGATGGCTGTCTTTCCCGTTCCCCGGTCACCGATGATGAGTTCCCTCTGGCCGCGTCCGATGGGTATCATCGAGTCGATGGCCTTCAGCCCGGTCTGCAACGGCTCTTTCACCGGCTGGCGTTCCACGACGCCAGGTGCCCGGACGTCGATCTTCCGGAAGGACTCGGTCTTAATGGGCCCCTTGCCGTCGAGGGGATTCCCCATGGGGTCGACGATGCGGCCCAGGAGGCCCTTTCCCACTTCGGCCTCGAGAACGCGGCCAGTCCGCTTGACTGTATCGCCCTCCTTGAGTTCCAGGTAATCCCCGAGGATGACCGCTCCTATTGTATCCTCTTCCAGGTTGAGGGCGAGGCCGTATACGTTGTGGGGGAATTCGAGCATCTCGCCTGCCATGGTGTGGTTGAGGCCATAGATACGTGCGATGCCGTCGCCGACCTCCAGGATCGTGCCGACCTGCTCGACGTCGAGTTCCTTCTCGTACGACTCGATCTCTCTCCGGATGACTGAAGTGATTTCTTCAGGCCGAATCTTCATTTGCAGTAACTCTCCTCCTATCTTCTCCGAGCATCCGTTCCCTGAGCCTCTCCATCCGGCCCTTTAGGCTGCTGTCGAGCACCGTGTCCTCCACCCTGACGATGATCCCGCCCAGTATGTCGGGGTCCACCCTCGGCTGGAGCACTATCTCTTTCTGCAGGACTCGGGAAAGGGCATCCTTGATGCGCCGGAGCATATCGTCCTCCAAGCGGATGGCGCTCGTCACTTCGACGTCGATCCGGTTGTGGACATCATCGAGGATCTCCTTGAATTCTTCCGACATAAACGGGATAAGAACCTCCCGGTTCTTGTCGATGAGTGTCAAGAGGAAGTACACGGTAAGCCGGGAACAAACTGGTCCCAGGGTATCGCGTATGATCCGTTTCTTCTCTTTACGGTCCACCTTGGGAGAGGTCAGCAAGGCGTACAACTCCTTCGAATCCTTGAAGAGGGTTGACAGATCCCGAAGTTCATCGTATACCTCGTCCACTCTACCCTTCTCATCCGCCAGTTGGTAGAGTGCCTTGGCGTAAATCTTGATCAATGTCCTTTCGATCATTTGATCTCTTCGAAATCATTGATCGCCTCGAGGACGATCTGCTTGTGATCTTCTTCGGTAAGTGTCTTCTCGACGACTCGCGAAGCGGCCGACAATGAGAGATCCACGGCGTGCCTTCGTATCTCGCTGATGGCCTTGTCTCGTTCCAGGTGCAGTTCCTGCTTACCCCTTTGGATGATCTCTTCCGCCTCTTCCTTGGCCTTGGCCAGGATATCCCGCTTCATCTTCTCTCCCATGTTCCTGCCCTCGTCGAGTATCTTCTTTGCCTCCGCCCCGACCTGCTGCAGTTTCCGATTGTACTCCTCCAGCAGATGCCGCGACTCTTCCCTTGCCCGGGATGCCTCGTCAAGAGATCCCCTGATGGACTTCTCTCTCTTCTCCAGGGCCTCCAGTATGGGCCCCCAGGCAAACTTCTTCAAGATTACCAACAGGAGGACAAAGGTTACGATTGTCCAGAATATCAGGCCAGGATTGACGTTCAGGATGTTGAATTCCTGAGACATTTATCCCTCCGAGAACTGTTGCGGGCATTTACTTGACCGCCCGCGTCGTGAAACCGTTTCCTACTTGAGAAGAACGAGCAGGAGACAGATGACGAGCGCCATGAAAGCGATCCCCTCGATGAGGGCCGCCGCGATGATCATTGTCCCCCTGAGGTCACCGGCTGCCTCCGGTTGGCGGGCGATACCGTCGAGTGCGCTGCTCGAGAGCCTGCCGATGCCGTATCCGGCCCCGAACACGGCGAACGCCGCGCCCATGCCTGCGCCGAAGAATGTCAGGTCCATTCACTACCTCCTTGTCGTATAAAGGTTCTGCCTCTCATGCGGGCCGTCTGCTTGCTCTTCAATGTTCCGGTTGCAGTGCCGCGCCGATGAAGAGAATCGATAGAAAAGTGAATATATATGCCTGGATCAAGGCCACGAAGATCTCCAAGAGACTTATGAACAGTACGAAGAAGAGTACGGGTCCGGATATGGAATATGCCACGATCGGCCCGAAGCCCTTGAATATGAATATCAGGCTAAAGAGGCTCAGCATCACGATATGGCCCGCGGTCATGTTCGCGAAGAGTCGAATCGTCAGGGCGAACGTCTTGGTGAAGTGCCCCATTATCTCGACGGGTATCATTATTGGATAAAGCCATAGCGGCACGCCGGGCGGGACGATATTCCTGATGTAGGTAATCGCTCCCTGTTCCATCATCCCCCCGACCTGGATCAGAAAGAGGGTGATTACAGCCAGTGAACCGGTCACTGCCAGGTTCCCTGTCGGTGTGGCGGCGAAGGGGACCAGGCCAAGTAGGTTGCAAAACAGGATAAAGAAGAACTGGGTCAGGAAGAACGGCAACCAACTCCTGCCGATTTCTTCCCCCATGATCTTGTAGACCATCTCGTCCCTGATGTAGACGATGAAGAGTTCAAAGAAGTTGATGAAGTGGCCCTTCGGGGAGGCACCCTTTCTCCTTGAATAGAGGCAGAAGATGACGATCAGCAGGGCGGCTGATATCCACATCATTACCACGTGCTTGGTGATCGAGATGTCGAAGCCCATCAGGCTCAGGTGAGGCAGGTTGATGTTGTAACCGAACAGTTCCAGGGTATTGGAATCTTGCACATGGTGGAGTGCCTCGGTGACAATTGCGCCGGGATCTTCTCCGGCGTGGCCGAGCATGGTGGTATCGATATCAGCGTGTTGAATCAATCCTATCTCCCTCCGTCACCGATCCGTTGGAATGGTCGGTACGACTGGATGTACTTGATCTCCAGTCCGGTCAGAACGAGATATACGAATAAAATGGCCAGGGAACCCGCTATCAGGTTCAGGCTGTCTATCCTGCTGATTATCAGGACTGAACCTCCGAGGACCAGCATCCTCCCGAGGAACCCCACGGCATACGTGGTCATGAACGTTTGATTCGATTTGTCGAATGACCAGACCAGGGATGCAAAACTGATCGACATGACGAGGGCGCTGATGCTTGCCCCGATTATGAGGCTGCGGACGGCGTCATCTCCCAGCCACCACATCGCCGGGTAGTAGACCAGCGCTATGATGCCGACCGTTAGCAAGACGGCCCTCCTGATGAACTTCCCGCTAATGTCCTTCAAGGGAAGATCACCCCTTCTTGTCCTGGTCGTCGGGAAATACCTTTTTATATATGCTGTATATGGCAGCGCCCGCTCCTATAAAGGTCCCCAGAATTGTGAAGAGCGGAAGGGTCCCCAGGTAACCGTCCAGGTAATAGCCCAGGAAGAAGAAGACAAGCACGGATCCTCCCAATTGGATCCCAAGTCCTGCGTAAGTACCGAAGGCCTGTACCTTCTTCCTGGCCGTCTTGAGCCCCCAATCCGGCTTCAGTGAATTTACAAAGACAATGAAGATAATAAATTACTTTGAAAAAATCAAGGTAAAGGGGCATGCACATGCACCTAATAAATAAGCCGTTGTGCCGCTTTAAGGGATTATCTTGACTTTTCTCCGCTCTATCTCCATCATAGGTAATCGATACCGTCTTGTACGTCGCGCCAGCGCGAGGCGAATGCGCCGCTTTCCGGCCACGAGGTCGCTGTTTTCGGAGATTCCGTGAATGATTCGGATAGTCTCAGGGGCCCTGATATTGAGCCTGTTGCACGCGATGCTCCCGAGTCACTGGATACCTTTCGTGGCGATAGGGAGGGGCGAGCGCTGGTCTACAGGCGAGACACTTTTCGTCACCGCCGTGGCTGGAGGCGCCCATATTGCCGGCACGATCCTCGTGGGGATTGTCGTTGGGCTGGTTGGCATAGGATTCTCCTCGTCTTATCAGTTCCTGATGCGGGTGGCGTCGCCGGGCATACTCGTCCTCCTGGGGCTGGTTTTCATCTGGAATGATCTCAGGCGCACTCACCCGCACAAGGAGGTAAAGGGCTCACCGTCCGGTTCCGATAAAAGGTCGAAGTCCACCATCATCGCCTCCCTGGCACTTGCCATGTTCCTGTCCCCCTGCCTGGAGATCGAGGCCTATTACTTTACGGTGGGCGGCATGGGATGGTCTGCCATAATGTGGGTGTCCTTGGTCTATATGATAGTAACGATGAGTGGCATGCTTCTGCTCGTGTACCTTGGGCTTCACGGGCTCGAGAGACTGCGATGGGACTACCTCGAACTACATGAGAAGCGGGTAACCGGCGTTGTGCTCGTCATACTCGGTGCGATAACCTATCTTGCCAGGTCGTATTGAGTTGAGGGAGAACACCGCGGGGTATGATGCGCCCTTCCCGTCCTTGCGATCCCGAAAAAATACAAGGTTAATACCTTGTTTTATCATCACGTTTTTCATATTATTCTCTCACTATGAATAGTGAGCCGATCACTATCTTCCTCGGGCAATTCGTGGAGCCTCCTGTTAGTGTCGATGCCGACTGGATCTATGACAAGGCTCAATGGCTGGTCGGTCACCTCTACAGGCATTATCGGGGAGATTTTTTCATTCCCCCCGTTCTCAGGCGCGAGCACGGGGAGATATTCGGTCTGTTGAAGAGAGCGGGGACTTGTTACAGGGCATGCGCCACGTTCAACGAGGAACTTCATCCCGCCTGGGTTCGTTTCGCCATTGTAAACGACAAGGTCAGCAAACCCGGTGACATAGAGCCTGAGGGAGCCTGGTTCAGCCGTGCCGGAGAACGGGCCAGGCTGCTCCTTGGAAAGGCGAGGTCAGCGGGATGGTGTTACATCTTCGGACTGGATGACGAAGTGGCATTCAATGAAGTCTTGAGCGAATTGGCGTCACTCGTACATGTCTTCCGTAGTATGTGGAGCCAACATCAGAACAACGTCATCCGCCTTTACAAGGAGATGGGCAGACAGGCGGCCGTCGCCGAGAGGTTGGGGATTACCCAGCAGGCCGTATCCGACATCCTGAAGCGCGCAAGGTGGAAGGAGATCAAGCGGGCGGAGGAGTTGATCGGGCAGGTCCTGGAGGGGGGTTGAATCCGCTTGACACGTCGGGAGCCTGGCGGTAAACTATAAAATTCACTTCGCGCGGGCCGGCGCATGAATCGCATGAGGCCGCGCCGCCTTCGGTATGAGGAAAGATGAAGAACGAAGGTGCCTTCCGGACACTACTGTTCACCGTGGTCCTTATCTTCTTGCAGGTCCCGCTCCTGCTCGGATGGGGCAGAGATGTGGAAGAACAGGTACTGCCCAACGGATTGCGTGTGCTCCTGAAGGAGGTGCATACGTCCCCGATCGTAAGTGTGTGGTGCTGGTACAATGTGGGATCTCGTAACGAACGGCCGGGCATTACGGGGATAGCGCATCTCATGGAGCACATGAATTTCAGGGGGACCGAGGGGATCAGCCGTGAGGAGATGAAGGGTCTTATAGACGCGATGGGGGGTAACTGGAACGGTTACACCTGGGTGGATGAAACCGCATATTTCGAAACGATTCCCAGCGGTGGTCTGGGGGCTGCGCTAAGGCTCGAGGCGGAGCGTATGTGGAAGAGTCGCCTTGATCCCGGGGACTTCGAGAAGGAACGGACGGTCGTTATCTCGGAATTTCGTGGCGGAGAGAACGACCCGATGGAGGTCCTCGATGTCGATGTCACGGCGGCCGCGTTCAAGGCCCATCCTTACGGCTGGCCGACGATTGGATGGATCAGCGACCTTGAGACCATATCGCGTGGGGATCTCCTCAACTTTTACAATACCTATTATATACCGAACAACGCAACGCTCGTCGTGGTGGGGGACTTCGACAGGAAATACGCGCTTGAGAAAATCTGGGAGTATTTCAAGGGGATTCCGGTGGGTCCAACGCCGTGCGGTCTCAGGACGATCGAGCCCGAGCAACTTGGCGAGAGGCGGGTTGTAATTCGCAAGCCCGGCCCCGCGGCATACCTCATGGAGGCCTACCATACGCCGCCGGTGAGCGATGATGACTTCGTTCCCCTGCTCATCCTGGACTCGGTACTGGCGGGCGGCGAGAGCATCAACCTGTGGAACCTCGACTGGTACGAGAACGCATCGAGGGGTTCAGTGCTTTACAGTTCTCTGATAAGAAAGGGGCTGGCCACGAGCGCCGGGGCATTGCTCATACCGACCAAGTATCCCTGGCTCTTTTACATCTATGCATCCCGGGCCGATGGCGTCTCTTGCGCGGAACTCGAGGACGCCCTCGCAGAAGTAGTGGAGACCCTGAGGGAGAATTCACTCGGCGAGGAGGAGTTGCAGAGAGCGAAGAACCAGGTCCTTGCGAGATACGTGTACGACAGCGATAGTGTGACGGAACAGGCCCACCAACTCGGTTTCTTCTCGACGATATTCAGGTACGGTTATCTCGCCGATTTTCCGAAACTGGTGGGCTCCGTCACAGCGGAAGAGGTAATGAGGGTGGCGGGGAAGTACCTATCTCCAAGCAACCGCACCACCGGATGGTTTCTGCCCGTGGGAGCGACACCGGAGGAAGAGGCAGGGGCCCCCGATAGCGGTGACCGGAGATCTCCCATCGCCGCGTTCAGGACAAAGGGAGACCATGAGGATTTCTCCCGCGGGGAGGTTGCGATCACCCCCCCCGACTTTTCCAGGATAAGGCCCCACAGGGAGGTCCTTCCCAATGGGCTCGCAGTGCTCGCCCTGAGGAATTCTATTGGTCCGTCCGTCCATATCAAGGCGACCATCCGGGCGGGTTCAGCGGCCGATCCTGAAGGTAAGGGGGGCCTTGCGGCCCTGACGTCGAGTTATCTCCTCGAGGGAGCCGGGGAATTGAGCGGTGCTGAACTCGCCAGGAAGATCGACTTTGGAGGGACAGAGGTCAGCGTGGATGTCGACAGGGACAAGGCAACGATCGACATCGATCTCCTGAAAGAAAACATGGATGAAGTGATGCGTATCCTTGGAGAGATTGTGATGTATCCGCGTTTTCCCGGTGAGGCCTTGAAGAGGTTGAAGGGGGAACAGGTGGTGAAGATCAGGGAAGAAGAAGCCGATGAAGGGTGGCAGGCCGACTTGGCCCTGAGAAAGATGATCTATCCTGCAGGCCATCCATACGTTCGGCTGGTCCTCGGGACTGAGGAGGATGTCGATCGGCTGGGAGTTGACGATGTGAGGGCCTTCCATGGGGAGTACTATTACCCGACCAACACCTCCATTGCAGTTGTCGGCGACCTTTCGCCGACGGAGGTCGTCGAGGAAGCCAGGGAGGTCTTTGGTGGGTGGACGGGCCCGGAGGGGCCGGCTGTCTATAAGATCCCGGCGGTGAAGGTCCATGAAGGTCCCGATAGGTCTGTTGTTACGATGGAAGATAAGACCCAGGTGGCCATTTCGATGGGGCACCTCGGCATAGATCGCAGCAACCCGGATTATGCCGCGGTCCAGGTCATGAATAACATCCTGGGGGAGTTCGGGGTCGGGGGACGCCTGGGTGAGAGGGTTCGGGAGGAGATGGGTTTCGCGTATTCCATCTACGGCACATTCGACGGCGGGATCGGGCGGTTCCCGTTCGAGGTGAGTGCCGGCGTGGCGCCGGAGGTCGTAGAGGAGACGATAAGCACGATTACCGGGGAAGTAAAGAAGTTCTCGGAAGATGGCCCTACCGAGGAGGAACTCGGCAGGTCCAAGCAGAATGTCCTCGGGTCGATCTCGATGGGAATGGAGGAAAACAAGGGCCTGGCCGATCTCCTGTCCGATATCGAGTTCTATTCCCTGGGCCTCGACTTCCTCCAGGAATTTTCAAGCCATGTCTCTGGCACGACCGTCGAGGATATCCGGCGCGTGGCCCGCGAGTATCTCGATCCTGGTAATCTTTCCGTGGCTGTCGCCGGGCCCGTCGACAACGATCTCCATTCATTGAAAAGGGCCGACCGGTGAAAGCATGAGAGAGGGGGCCACAGATGCTGTTCAACTTGAATGGTAAGTTGCTGGGAGAGGACGAGGCAAGGATCTCCGTCTTGGACCGGGGGTTCTTGTACGGCGATGGGATATACGAGACGGTCCTGATAAGGAACCGAAGGCCCTTTCATCTCGGGAAGCACCTGGCGAGGTTGAGGAGTTCCGCATCGATAGTTAGATTGGATCTAAACTGGACCGACGAGAAAATGGAGATCGAGGTGAACCGCCTCCTCGAGGCAGGTGAGTTGCGAGACGCGGCGCTCAGGATAAACGTTTCGAGGGGGGTCGGAGACTGGAGGTTGAGCACCGGCGGCGCCTTGAACCCGACAATACTCTTGTCACTGTTTCCCATACCGGAGTACCCCCAAGACACTTACAGCCGTGGTTGGGACGTCGTGATATCGCGTGATGTGGTGACCATGGACCCGGTTATCCCGGCGGTGGCCAAGACGACCAACAGGCTGAATCTCATCCTCGCGAAGCGGGAGGCAGAGGAGAGGGGGGCAAAGGAGGCCGTTCTGCTGAACATGCAGGGCTTCCTTACGGAGGGTACATCAAGCAACATCTTCTTTGTCATGAACGGAGAGGTGTGTACTCCTTCCCTCGAAAGCGGCATCCTGGAAGGAGTTACGCGTGGGATCGTCATTGATATCCTGAGGGGGGAGGGAATCGATACAAAGGAATCTCTGTATAGCCCTGAGGATTTAAAATCGGCCGAGGAGTCTTTTCTGACCTTCACGACGGCGGGCGTTGTCCCCATCCATGCAGTTGACGGGCAGGTGATTGGTGAAGAGGGCGCGGGATCATTGACAGGGGAAGTCATAGCCTCTTACGAGAAGGAAGTCGAGCAGCTGACTGCCCCTCACGGCGCTGGAGGGGTCGGTTAGTGGAGGTTCTTGAACTCCATCGGTGGGATGTGAGTTGCAGGGAGGCGGGGGAGATACAAAGGAAATTGAGGGAGAGGCTGGTTCTCTCGGCGCTGGAGGGGGAGGTCTCAACCGTGGCGGGCGCGGATGTCTCTTTTTCAAGGAGGGACAGGAAGGTCCTTGTCGGGGCTGTCGTCCTGATGGATATACGCGGATTCGGTATCCTGGAACAGGCGGTGTCGGCCGTGAAGGTGGAATTCCCCTATGTGCCTGGGTACCTGACCTTCAGGGAGGCCCCCGCCTTGATACCCGCGTTCAGGAGATTGAGACTTCGGCCGGACGTGGTCGTGTTCGACGGCCAGGGTATCGCTCACCCGCGGGGATTCGGCCTGGCCGCTCATATGGGGCTCATACTCGGGATCCCGTCATTCGGGTGCGCAAAGAAGAGATTGGTAGGAGAACACGAGGAGGTGGGTGAGTCGGTGGGCTCTCGGGTCCCATTGACTCATGAAGGAAGGCGGATCGGCTCTGTTGTTCGTACGAGGGCGGGTGTAAAGCCGGTCTTCATCTCGCCGGGGCACCTGATAGATATCGATGGCGCTGTGGATCTCACGCTGAGGTGCCTTTCGAGGTACCGGTTGCCTGAGCCTACCAGGTTGGCGCATCAGTTGACACAGAGGTTGAGGCGGGAACGTCCCTGATTGTCGGTCTTGGTTTTGTAGGCGCAGATGGCCCGTCGCGTAATGGAATTGGGATGGCCAAGATGTTCTTGCGAAAAAAGGGTGGGGAAGTGGGAGGAAGGGTGGATTTCGCCCAATTGAGGCGAGCAATGGTGGATGAGCAGATCGAAAGGCGCGGAGTCAAGGATCAAAAGGTCCTCTCGGCGATGCGGAGTGTACCACGCCACGAGTTCGTTCCGGCCGACCAGGTCCGGCATGCCTACGAAGACCGGCCATTGCCGATCGGTGAGAATCAGACCATCTCTCAACCTTATATTGTGGCGTTGATGACGGAACTGCTGGATCTCGAGGGAGTGGAGAAGGTGCTCGAGGTGGGGACCGGTTCGGGCTATCAGGCCGCGGTGCTGGCGGAGATCGTGCCGGAGGTCTATACCATTGAGATATTGAAGACACTGTTGGACGAGGCGCGGCAGCGGTTCGTACGCCTCTGTTACAGGAACATCCATACAAGGAATGCGGACGCCTATAATGGCTGGCCGGAAGAGGCGCCGTTCGATCGGATAGTCGTCACGGCTGCGTCGAAGAAGGTGCCAGAACCTCTGACGATGCAACTAATCGAGGGGGGCAGGCTGGTCATGCCGGTAGGGAAGTTCTACCAGGAGTTGATCGTCCTGGAAAAGCGGGATGGGTTGGAGAGGAGGAGGGTCATCTCCGTGCGGTTCGTACCTATGACCGGACTGGCAGAAGAGATCGAAGACAACGAAGAATGAGCAAGGGGATGAGGTCATGAAGTGTGATATAGACGGTTTGATGGAGGAGAGGGGACTCGATGCCCTGATAGTTACTGGAAAGGTCCTCGGCAACCCCCCTCTCAAGTATCTTGTCGGTGGAGCGGGGTTGACCAGTGGGGTGATAGTGAAGAAGAGGGGTGAACGAGAGGTGTTGATCCATGGTGTCATGGAGAGGGAAGAGGCGGCCTCCACTGGTTTTGAACTGATGGACTTCGAGGCCTTTGGGTTAATGGAGATCATGAGAGAGGGAAAGGGCCCGCTGGAGACACAGAAGGAGTTTTTAAGGAGGGTCATAGGGGGCCTGGGCATCAGGGGCAGGGTGGGGATGTATGGGAGGGTGGAGGTCAGCAGGTACTACCCGCTGCTGGATGACCTGCGAAAAGAGGTGAAGGAGGTCGAGTGGGTGCGTGACGCGGAGGACGGTATCTTTGCCCGGGCCCGGGTCACCAAGGCTCATGAAGAGGTCGAGGCCATCCGCTCCGTTGGTGAACGCGTGGCGAAGGTGATACAAGGACTCGTGGATTACCTTTGTTCACTTGAGAGGATGGACGGGGCCCTGGTGCGCCAAGATAGCGGCGAGGTGTTGTTGATAAGGGACCTGAAACGGTTGATCACGTTGTCCCTGGCCCGTGAGGGCCTATTAGAGGAGGAAGAGACGATCTGTTCCATCGGCTACGATACCGCTGTCCCTCACAACCGGGGGAAGGGTGACGACGCTGTAACCTCGGGTCGGCCCATTATACTTGATGTGTTTCCTGCCGATGCCAGGACGGGGTACCACTACGACGTCACGAGGTCGATGGTGATCGGTGAGGCACCCGAGGGGTATGAGGCCCTTTATAAGGACGTAAAGGGCGCCTGCGAGGTTGGCGAGAGGCGCTTGAGGGAGGGGGAGAGCGCCAGTGCGGTGAACGCGGCCGTGAACGATTATTTCGAGGCGGGCGGGCATCCTACGCTCCGAACGCCGGGTAACCTCACGGACGGTTATATCCACTCCCTCGGACACGGAATAGGTCTCGATGTACACGAGGAGCCCTCGTTGGGGTTGTCTGCAGGAGTGCAGGACAGGCTCAAGAAGGGGATGGTATTCACGATAGAGCCAGGGCTTTACTACCCGGACAGGTCGGTCGGCGTGAGGATAGAGGACGTCTACTGGATAAACGACGAGGGGATTGGAGAGAGACTCGTGGATATCCCCTATGTCATGCGGATATGATGGGAGCAGGCCCTGGTGGCCAACGTCGATAAAGCGGCCGTCTTGGTCCCCGTGAGGTTGAATATGGTCGAACACGGCAGAGGAGAAGAATGAAGAAAAAGAGTGGTGACAACCTCATGGAAAAACTGGTCTCCCTCTGCAAGCGGCGGGGGTTTATCTTTCAGTCAAGCGAGATCTACGGCGGGATCAACGCGTGCTACGATTACGGCCCGTTGGGCGTCGAGTTGAAGGAGAACATACGGTCCCTGTGGTGGAAGGACATGGTCCAGATGAGGGATGATATCGTGGGGATCGACGCCGGCATCATAATGCATCCGCGCGTATGGGAGGCGTCCGGTCACGTGGAGGGATTCACAGATCCGCTGGTGGATTGCAGGGATTGCAAGATGAGGTTTCGGTCCGACGAAATCGACGGAGACCGGTGCCCCAACTGCGGAGGGGAACTTACAGAGGCCCGCCTGTTCAACCTGATGTTCAAGACGCACATGGGCCCGGTGGAGGGGCAGGCCGGAACGATCTACCTTAGGCCTGAGACCGCTCAGGGGATATACGTCAACTTCCAGAACGTCATGAGCGCCGCGAGGCTCAAGGTCCCTTGCGGCATCGCCCAGGTGGGCAAGGCCTTCAGGAACGAAATCACACCGGGGAACTTCACTTTCCGCACCCGTGAGTTCGAGCAGATGGAGATGCAATACTTTATCAGGCCGGGCACCGATGGCGAGTGGTTCGAATACTGGAAGGGGGAGCGGATGGAGTGGTACCGCCGTCTCGGATTGAATCCATCGAGGTTGAGAATGCATGAGCATGGCAGGGACGAACTCGCCCATTACGCCAAGGCGGCCGTCGACATCCAGTACGAATTTCCATTCGGATGGAAGGAATTAGAGGGGATCCACAATCGAACCGATTTCGACCTGTCCCGGCATATCCGTTACTCGGGGAAGGACCTCTCCTATTTCGACGATCAGTTGCAGGAGAAATACGTCCCTTATGTCATAGAGACCTCTGCTGGTCTCGATCGAAGCCTCCTCACCTGCCTCGTGGATGCCTACTGCGAGGAGGAAGAACGAGTCGTGCTCCGGTTGCCCCCCGGGATAGCGCCGATCCAGGTCGGGATCTTTCCCCTCGTCAAGCGGGACGGGATGCCCGAGGTCGCCCGGAAGATAGAGGGTGAACTCCGCCCGCATTTCCACGTGTTCTACGATGAAAAGGGGGCGATCGGAAGGAGGTATCGGCGGCAGGACGAGGCGGGGACCCCGTACTGCGTGACCGTCGACTCGCAGACGTTGGAAGACGACACGGTGACACTCCGCGAGCGCGACTCTATGAAACAGGAGCGCCTGCGCATGGATAGCCTGGTGGAGAGAATAGGGGATTTGATCGGGACTCCTGGACATTCGGCCGGGAGGTAGTGCTTGGCACCGGTTGCGGTAGGTTTTATCGTCTATCTCCTGATTATCCTCGTTGTAGGGGTCGTAACCGCAAGGCTGACGAAGACTCTGCCGGATTTTCTCCTTGCGGGACGGAGGCTGGGGCCCTGGGTCGTAGCCTTCTCCGAGCGGGCATCGGGTGAGAGCGGCTGGATGTTGCTCGGCCTGACGGGGCTTGCGTACGCCACGGGCCTCGGAGATCCATCTGGAAAGAAGCCTGAGCCGGCCATGTGGACTGCCTTGGGGGGCGTCCTGGGGATCGCCGCCTCGTGGTACCTTGTAGCCGGGCGCCTGCGTGCCGATAGTGGAAGGTTGGGCGCTCTTACGCTCCCGAGATACCTGGAACTTCGCTATCGGGATTCGGATGCGGCCATCCGGCTCGTCGCCACCACGATCATCACCTTCTGCTTCGCATTTTACGTGGCGGCCCAGTTCGATGCCGCAGGCAAGTCCCTCGAACAGACGTTCGGGTGGAACCACCTGACGGGCGTGCTGGTAGGCGCGGCTGTCATAGTCTTTTATACCTTGATGGGGGGCTTCCTGGCAGTCGCCTGGACCGATTTCATACAGGGGTGGATTATGTTGATCACCCTGGTCGTCCTTCCACTTGCGACCTTGGTCCTGCTCGGGGGCCCCTCAGGGCTTGCTCGCAGTGTCGGTGAAATAAATCCGATGCTGCTGACGGCTTCGGGGGGCCGTACGGGATGGAGCCTGGCGGCCGGGATCCTCGGGGGTTTCGGTGTGGGACTCGGTTACGCGGGGCAACCCCACCTGCTGGTTCGTTACATGAGCATACGTTCGACCGAGGACATACCTGCCTCGAGGAGGATCGCAATCGTCTGGGCGCTCCTGGCATACGCAGGGGCGGTCCTGATGGGGTTGGTGGCCCTCGCGTGGTTCGGTGCGGATCACTTCGCGGATCCTGAGAAGATGATGCCGGAACTCGCCCTGAGCATCTTTCCTGGCTGGTTCGCGGGGATACTGATATGCGGGGCGCTCGCCGCTATGATGTCGACCGCCGATTCGCAACTCCTTGTCACGACCTCGGCCATCGCGGAGGACATATACCACCAGAATATAAATCCAGGTGCCAGCCAGGGACGCCTGGTCATGATATCGCGCCTGGTCACCCTGCTGGTCGGTGTTGCAGCCATCTTCCTCTCGCGCCTGCCGAAATCGATCTTCGACAAGGTGCTGTTCGCGTGGGCTGGGCTCGGCGCGGCATTCGGGCCGGCCCTGATACTATCCCTCTGGTGGTCCGGGACCACGAGGAACGGAGTCCTTGCCGGGATGATCACTGGATTCCTGAGTGTTATCGTATGGGAGAACTCCCCATATGCCGGCGTGATTTATTCGCTGGTCCCAGCCTTCACCGTGGCCTTCATCTCCGTGATCGTGGTCAGCATGGCGGAAAGGAAACCGGGGGGTCATCCAAAAGGGAGGTGACAAGTAGTGGCGATCGTCAGTGATCTCATAAGGCTTCAGACACGCGGCAACAACGACACTATCGATATAACCGAGCGTGTTGCGCGGGCGGTAGAAGAATCGGGGTTGAGGAGCGGGATCGTTACGGTATTCGTCCCCGGCTCCACGGGAGGTTTGACCACGATAGAGTATGAATCGGGAGTCATTCAAGATCTCGGTGACTTGCTCGAGAAGATCGTCCCCGGCGGGGTGGATTATCGGCACAACCTGAAGTGGGGAGATGGGAACGGCCATGCCCACCTGAGAGCCTCGCTGATCGGTCCCTCGCTGACTGTCCCGTTCAACGGCGGGCGCCTTGTGCTGGGCACGTGGCAGCAGATAGTCTTCGTCGACTTCGACAATCGTTCGAGACGTCGGGAGATCGTCCTGCAAGTCATCGGGGAGTAGGAAGAGGGGTAGGTAAGAGGTGGCGACCGGCCTTGTCTACGATCACCGTTACCTGGAACATGGAACGGGGGACCACCCGGAGAACAGGCGAAGGCTCGAGGCCGTCGTATCTTACCTGCAGGTAACGAGTCTCCTCGATTCGCTCGTGTTGATCGAACCCCGGGCACTCCGGGAGGAACGCCTGCTCGAGGTACATTCTCCGGGGATGGTGGAGAGGGTTCGTAAGACGTGCGCGGCTGGTGGTGGACGCATAGACATGGATACAATCGTCTCGGGTGAATCGTTCGATATCGCCCTGCTGGCTGCGGGCGGAGTCGTGACCGCGGTCGATGAAGTGATGAGGGGAGCGGTCGACAATGCGATGGCGCTCGTGAGGCCCCCGGGCCACCATGCCACGCCGTCCCGGAGCATGGGCTTCTGCCTCTTCAACAACGTGGCCCTTGGCGCAAGGCACCTGATAAGGGAACACGGCATCGAGCGCATCCTGTGCGTGGATTGGGACCTTCACCACGGCAACGGTACGCAGGAGATCTTCTACGAGTCACCCCTGGTCTACTACCTTTCTCTGCACCAGGGAGGCTTCTATCCCGGTACGGGTGCTGAAGAGGAGACCGGCCTGGCGGAAGGAGCCGGCTTCACGATGAACCGCCCGCTCCCTGCAGGTACGAACGAGGAGGAATACCTCGAAGTATTCAGGGAATCTCTGAGAGATGCGGTCGAGCGGTTCTCGCCGGAATTCATCCTCGTCTCGGCCGGTTTCGACG
Source organism: uncultured Gemmatimonadota bacterium (assembly GCA_964573995.1). Classification (GTDB taxonomy): domain Bacteria; phylum Gemmatimonadota; class CAZMKB01; order CAZMKB01; family CAZNLH01; genus CAZNLH01. The sequence continues at coordinate 28,824 of CAZNLH010000007.1, read as the reverse complement.
CTCACCGTGACGACCCCCTGGGCGGATTGATGGTCACCGAGCATGGCTACGGCGAGATGACAAGGCTGGTCATGGAGACGGCGGATATTCACTGCGATGGCCGCCTGGTCTCGGTCCTCGAGGGCGGTTATCACCTCGATGCCCTGGCAAGGTCGGTCCGTGTGCACCTGGGCGTGTTGAGTGAGTGGAGAGAACGGGGCATGAATGTGGGTACGAAGAAGAGGGTCTGATACGTGGATGAGGCCCGGATAGGTATCGATACCGGTGGAACCTTTACCGACCTGGTGGCCGTTGTGAACGGTGATATCAGGATGCACAAACTCCATTCCACGCCCTATGATCCCGCCGTGGCGGTCATCGCCGGAATGGAAGAACTTGCGGGAGGCGGCCCTGTCTGCAGGGTGATACACGGCTCTACCGTGGCCACGAATGCCCTTCTCGAGCGCAAGGGTGCCCGCGTGGCGCTCCTTACGACGAGCGGCTTCGAGGATGTGATAGAGATAGGGCGGCAGACGCGGCTGAGGATCTATGATCTGATGGTCGATCGCCCGGAGCCGCTCGTGGATCGATCCAACCGTTACGGGCTTCATGAACGGGTCGGTCCGTTCGGCGAGGTGGAACAGGAGATCGATAGGATTGAGGTCAAGGCCGTGGCGGAGAAACTACACGGGGACGGCATAGAGGCGGTCGCCGTGTGTTTCCTCAACTCTTACGCAAACCCACGGAACGAGCAGTTGGCGGAGGAGGTCCTCGGGGAATCTGGCAAATGGCCCATCTCGGTATCCTACAGGGTCCTCCCGGAATACAGGGAGTATGAACGATTGAGCACGACGGTAGTGAACGCCTACGTCTCGGTGTTGATGGGCGATTATCTCCGGCGCCTGGAGGGAGCGATCGGGCGTGATGCGCTGCGGATCATGCAGTCCAACGGGGGATTTATCTCGGTGGAAAGAGCGGCCGCAGAGCCCGTTCGGACCATACTATCAGGACCTGCTGGCGGAGTGGTGGGGGCACTCGAGATGGGGAAGCGATCCGGTTATGGAGAGATCATCAGTTTCGACATGGGAGGTACCTCCACCGACGTCTGTCTATGCAGGGGTGATGTCCAGGTGACGCACGAGGCAGTGCTCGCCGGGTTGCCTGTAAGGGTGCCGGTGATGGATGTTCACACGGTCGGCGCCGGAGGCGGCTCAATAGCGTGGATCGACCGGGGAGGGGCCCTTCGCGTGGGACCCCACAGCGCGGGTGCGGATCCGGGGCCTATCTGCTACGGCCGTGGAGAGGAATTGACGGTCACGGATGCGCACCTCTTTCTGGGGCGGCTCGAGCAGGAGTGGTTCCTCGACGGCGGAATCACCCTCGATCGTGAACGCGTGAGAATTGCCATGGAGAGGTTGGCCTCTCGCCTTGGCAAGAGCCCGAGCGAGATGGCATTGGGCATAATCAGGGTGGCCAACGTGAAGATGGAAGGAGCGATAAGGGTCATTTCGCTGGAGAGGGGAAACGACCCCAGGGACTTTACCCTGGTGACCTTCGGCGGGGCCGGTGCGCTTCACGCGTGCGAGATAGCGAGGGACCTTTCAATCCGGCGCGTGCTGATACCGATAGGGCCCGGTGCCCTCTCGGCCCTTGGGATGCTGATGACGGATGTCGTGATCGACCAATCAGCGAACGTCCTCAAGAGGTGGGAGGAATGGGCCGGGGGTCCTGCACGCCGTGATTTCGAGCGGCTGGAGGCCCAGGTACTTGAGAAAATGTCCGGGGAAATAGATACTGGAGAACGGGCCCGGCTGTTCAGGTCTATCGACATGCGTTACGCCGGCCAGAGTTATGAACTCAACGTCCCTTGGTCGGAACGGGCCATCGATGCATTTCATCAACTCCACATGGCCAGGTATGGGATATCGAGTCCCGATCGGCCCGTGGAGGTGGTAACCGTCAGGGTCAGGGGGACGGGCGAGGTCTCTCGACCCGAACTTGTACGGGGGGAACCCGCCGGAGGAGACGCCTACGGCTCGAAGGTCGGAGAGAAGGATGTCTATTTCAACGACGGTATCCGGAGGACGTCGATATATGACAGGGAGAGACTGAGGCCGGGAAACCTAATTTGCGGGCCCGCCATGATCGTTGAGTACACGGCGACCTCTCTCATCCCGCCCGGATACGTCGCGGAGGTGGATGGGTATGGAAACATCGTGGTCGAGGAGAGAGGCTAAGCGATGGAATGTGACCCGGTTACCCTCGAGGTCTTCAGGAATCTCTTCAGGTCCGTGGCGGAGGAGATGGGTGTTACCCTGATGCGTACCGCTTACTCACCCAACATCAAGGAGCGAAGGGATTACTCCTGCGCGATCTTCGACGGCGAGGGGAAGATGGTTGCCCAGGGGGATCACATGCCTGTCCACCTGGGCTCGATGCCCCTCTCGGTGGAATATGCCCTGAGGGCGGGCGAGATGAAGAGGGGGGACGTCATCGTACTCAACGATCCATACCATGGAGGGACCCACCTTCCGGACTTTACCATGGTGGCGCCTGTCTGCCCCGGGGGATCGGGGAAGGCGCTTCTTTACGTGGCAAACCGCGCCCACCATGCGGACGTCGGAGGGATGAGCCCGGGGTCCATGCCGATTGCCGAGGAGATCTACCAGGAGGGATTGATCGTCCCACCGGTCCGGCTGGTGTCCGAAGGAAATGTATCGGACGACATAATGTCTATTATCTACTCCAACGTAAGAACGCCCGAAGAGAGGCGGGGAGATCTGAAGGCCCAATTGGCCTCTCTCAAGACCGGTGAAAGGCGTCTCGAGGAGATGATCGTCCGGTATGGTGAGGTGGATGTGTGCCGATACGCCTCTGCCCTACAGGCATATTCCGAGAGGATCATGCGGGATGTCATCCGGGAGATCCCGGACGGAGAGTACGAGTTCAGCGACTCACTGGACGACGACGGGGTCGGCAGTGGTCCCGTGAAGATCCATGTCAGGATCGAGATCCATGGCGATCATGCTGTAGTCGATTTTACGGGATCGGCCGCGCAGGTCCATGGGAACCTGAACGCAAACCGGGCCATTACCATGTCGGCGGTGTTTTACGTGTTCAGGTGTCTCCTCCCCTATCGGATCCCCTCCAACAGCGGTTGCATGGCCCCCGTGGAGGTCATCGTCCCTGAGGGTAGCGTCGTCTGCGCAGCAATGCCCTCGGCGGTGGCGGCCGGAAACGTCGAGACCTCCCAGCGAATCGTGGACGTGCTGTTCGGGGCGCTGTCCGGGGCACTGCCGGAACGCATACCCGCGGCGAGCAGCGGGACGATGAACAACCTTACGATCGGGGGGATCGATCCCGGGCGTGGTGTACCTTACGCCTATTACGAGACCATAGCGGGGGGAATGGGGGCCAGGCCCGGAATCGACGGCCTCGATGCCGTCCATACCCACATGACAAACACGATGAACACGCCCATAGAGGCACTGGAGCGGTACTTCCCATTCCGTGTGACGCAGTACGGGATCAGGAGGGGTTCGGGTGGGCGTGGCAGGTACCGGGGTGGCGATGGGATCCGCCGGGACATCCGTGTAGAGGCCGAGGCCACCGTGACGGTCATCTCGGACAGGAGGATAACGCGGCCTTATGGCCTGTTTGGAGGTGAACCGGGCCTGCAGGGTAGGAATATCCTCATTCATCGGGACGGGACGGAGGAGGAACTCCCAGGAAAGATCCAGATTCGACTCAAAGCCGGCGAGACATTGAGCGTTCGCAGCCCGGGGGGTGGAGGACTTGGGAGCGAAGCAGGGGGAGAGAGTATGGTGGAGAACACCGATGAAAAGGAGTTGATTTGAGGGAAGATTACGTGGAGAGCGCCGGACCTGCGCCTGTGAATTCGGCCCGTGATGGAGCTTACGATTCCAGGCGTGTGATGGCCCACATCAGGGCGCTGAGTTTCCCGAGGAGGACGGGTAGTAGTGGCGAAGGGCGTGCGATCGACTACCTTGCCGGGGCCTTTGAATCGCTGGGCGTGCCGGTTTCTCGCAGGGAATTTTCTTTCTCCATGCTGCCCCATTGGCTTGCCTTCAGGCTGATCCTGTTTCTGTTATTGGGGTTGGCCTTGACGGCCCTGTGGGTCTATTGGAGGCTGCCGATCCTTTCCCTATTCCTTGCCCTGTGCCTGCTGGCCGGTCTCAGCCTATCGACCCGGTGGAGCCGATTGATGAGCCGGCTGTACGTAGCGCCCTTCCTCGTCAGGAGGTCGGCCAACCTGATCGCCTCTCTGGAACCACCTGCGGTGAAAGGGCGGCTGGTCCTGATGGCCCACTACGATTCAAAGTCGCAGGGCCTGCCTTTATACCTGAGGACCGTGCTCACGAGCAGTGTCTTCTTCGGCCTGGCAGGTATCGCGTTTCTGATGTTGCTATTTCACCTTACCGGTGCCAGGGACTGGATAGTTTACCTCTGGTTTCCCGCTATACTGTTATCGATCCCGCTCTTTCTGATGGTTGTCAATTTCAGTGGAAACGATTCTCCCGGCGCTCTGGACAACGCCGCATCCCTGGCCGTGATGGTCGAACTCGCTCGATGCCTGAGACAGGAAGTGGCCAATGGGATCGGTGTCATCTTCCTGATGACGGGCGCCGAGGAGGAGGGCCTGGCCGGTGCCGTTGATTTCGTTAAACGGGACGCGCAGGCCTATCCCGTCTCTCAGACCTACGTCCTGAACATGGACGGGATCGGCGCCTCCAGCGGCCTCGTCCTATCATCCAGCCACGGGATCCCCCGCCGGAAGACAGGAGGCCGGCTCGAGGCCGTAATGAAAAAGGTGGCGAAGGATGCAGGTCTTGACCTGAGGGTCGTGTATCACCCCCTCCTGCCGGGCCTCGACCACGTGCCGGTAGCCGCGGCCGGGTACCGCGCCGTTACCCTGACGAGCAGCGATACGAGCCTGTCGACCTTCTCCATCCATACCCCTTATGATAGGCCTGAAAACGTGGACCCGGAGGCTCTGCGTGATGCCTACCGCCTGATAAGGGGGCTGATCGGGGAACTGAGGGAGAACTCCGGCGGGTAGGGACGATACCCGAGGCGACGCGCAGCCGCCAGCATGTAACTCTCCGCCCCTGGCCTTTGGGCATGTCCCGGCCGGACTGGGAAAGGGGCTGTGTGCCGTTGGTATCTTCCCTGGTTCCAGCCACCTGATAGGCACGGGTCCTGTTGCCGAACACCTCAATCGGCGCCACCCCGTCAAGGTGGCGAGGAAATCCGGGGGACCAAACTCGGTACGGGACTTGTATATTACAGGTGGAGGTGATAGGATGGAGCGACTCAATACTGGTGAGTTGGCCCGCAGGGCCGGGGTGAACGTCGAAACGGTACGGTATTACGAGCGCAGGGGCCTGATCCCAGAGCCCCCGAGGAGCGAATCGGGCTACAGGCGATATCCCCCGGCGACAGTTGCGAGGATCAGCTTCATCAGGAGGGCGAAGGAACTGGGGTTTTCCCTTAAGGAGATCATTGACCTCTTGGCCCTTCGCGTAGACCCCGGGACCACGTGCAGGGACGTGAAGAGAAAGGCCGAGGAGAAGATCTCCTCAATCGATGAGAAGATCGAGGACCTCAATAAGATGAGGTATGCCCTCGAGAGGCTGGCTGCTTCTTGCAGCGGGAGCGGCCCCAAGAGCGAGTGCCCGATCCTCGAGGCGATGGAGGCCTCTCCCGACTGACGCTGTGACAAGCATCCTCTTGAGGCAGTGACAGGCAGGGAGACGGGTGCCCGTGGAGGGGAACGCTGGCCCCACGACTTCTTCTTAAAGGCGGTCTATTACGCCACTGAGTTTACCCTGCACCTGCTCGGCGATTTCACCCAGGCCGGGGTTTTCGATCGCCTGCATAGACGCGATGGGATCGACTGCGGCGACCTCGACGGAGCCGTCTTCCATCTCCTGCACGATGACGTTGCAAGGCAACATGAGCCCTATCTTCTCCTCCGCTTGAAGCGCCCTGTATGCGAACGGGGGGTTGCAGGCACCCAGGATCTTGTACCGCCTGAAGTCCACGTCGAGTTTCCTCTTGAGTGTCTCCTTGACGTCGATCTCCGTAAGGATGCCGAAGCCCTCCTTCTGCAGCTCCGCTGTGACGCGATCGATCGCCTCCGTGAAGGGGATGTCGAGTTTCTTGCTGAAGTAGTATTTCATGGCGCCCGCTCCTTTCGTAATTGACCTGTCCGAATCCCCTGAATCATTACAGGTTAAAACTAACATCAAGTGCCGGGAAATCAAATATTCGTCTCATCGATCTTACGTCGCGCAGCAACTCAGGCTGGAGACCTCCTTACGGAACGTGATGGCGGCCAGTTTGATCCCCTCCGAGAGGGTAAGGTAGGGGTGAAAGGCCGATGCTAGTTCACTGGAGGTGGTCCCGTGCCTGATTGCGAGGCTCACCTCCATGAGGAGTTCCGATCCCTCCGCGGCGAGGATCCTGGCCCCGATGATAGGGTCGGTCGAGCGGTCGCGGACGATCTTGATGAAGCCCCTGGTGTCGCGCGCGGCGATTGCGCGCGGGACGTGGGACATGGGCAGGACCGCCGCGTCGGCGTCGATCCCCTGTTCAGTAGCCTGCCTTTCGTCCAGTCCCACCCCCGCCACCTGGGGGTCGGTGAAGATCACCCATGGGAGTGCCGTGTAGTCGCGGGTCTTTCGGGAGCCGGAAACGGCGTTCTCGGCCGCGAGCGCCCCCTCGTATGCCGCCGTGTATACGTACATCGGCTCGCCGATCACGTCACCGGCGCCGTAGACGCCCTCGGCACCGGTCCTGAGCGTGCCGTCCACCTGCAGGAACCCCGTGTGGTCCAACCGTGCGCCGATCTCCTCCAGCCCCAGGCCGTCGGTATTCGCGCGGCGGCCGGTGGCGACCAGAACGTGGGAGGCACGGAAGGTCTTTTCAACCCCGTCCACGACCGCTTCCACCTCTGCTCCCCCCTTACAATCCCCTGCACGGTTTATGGAAACCCCCGTGAAGATGTCTATCCCCTCGCCTGACAGATAGCCGGTGAGCGCACCGGTTAGATCTTCGGACTCGGTCGGGAGGATCCGCGGGGAGCGCTGAAGGATCGTCACCCTGCTCCCGAACCTGCTGAACATCTGGGCACACTCGAGCGCGATGTAGCGGCCGCCGATTACAATGAGCGATTCGGGCAATTCTTCGAGTTCGAAGGCGGACTCGTTGGTCAGGTAACCCGTATCTCTCAGGCCGGGGATCGGGGGTATGAAGGGAGAAGCCCCCGTTGCGACGAGGATCCGGTCCGCGGTGATGCGCTCGCCGTTCACCTCCACTGTCCTTTTCTCCACGAACCGTGCCATGCCCTTCATCACCTCGACATCGGGAAGGCCGGAGACCACGTCGACGTACTTGGCCTGCCTGAGTTCCCGGACGAGTTCCCGCTTCTGGGAGATGACCTTCCCGAAATTAGCGATCCGGCTGACGGATTCGATCCCGTCAAAGTTCGGATTAGACGCCCGGTGGTGCGCCTCCGCAGCACGGATAAGTGTCTTGGAAGGGACGCAGCCTACATTGACGCACGTCCCCCCTATCGGAAGCCCGTCGTTTATCATGGTGACCCTCGCCCCGAGTTCGCTCGCCCTGATGGCGGCCGAGAAGGCCGCCGAGCCGCCGCCCACGATGACGAGGTGCAACTTGTCATTCCCATGATTCAATCGGCTTGAACAGCAATCGGACATGTTACTCTCCTCGAGTGTCATCCTTCTCCACGCGGGACGGGTACCCCGCCTTCGTCGTCGCCTCGACGAGTTCTTCCGTCGAGGTCTCTCGAGGATCGAAGACGACGACCGCGCGTGGCGGCCTGAGGGTGACCCTCGCCTCCTTAACGCCATCCAGGCGGGTCAGGCTCCTCCTCACCGTAACGACGCAGGAGGAACAGGTCATGTTGTCGACCGCGAGGCTCACCCTGCTGCTTGCCGCCGATACCTGCCCGCCGTTTTCCGAAGGTACGTAAGGGAGGAGGTAGGGCAGGGAGAGAAGCCCGGCGATGATTGCCGTCATTATCCAGAGTGTCGTCTTGTTGATCCTCTCCCTCCGTGGGCTCGCGCAGTAACTTCCCGGCTTGCACTCCTGCTCCTCGGGCTTCTTCCGGTATACCCGGTAGAAGGCGAACCCCAGGAAGAAGAGCGTCGCGACGGTGAAGGCGGGCCGGTAGGGCTCGAGCGCGGTGAGCCCCCCGATCCAGGCACCGCTCACCCCCAGCAGGAGGAGGACGAGCGGGCCCAGGCAACATACGGAAGCCGCTAACGCCGCCCCGATTGCGCCTACCAGGCCCCATCGCCCACTCGTGACACTTGTTTCAGATGGGTGCGTGCTCTCCATCTCCGTTGCTCCTTTCTTCGGGATATCCCCAACCCCCCCTTAGGGATGTAAACTATGAAAATAAAATCACGACTGCTTCAGCAGTGTGCCGAGAACGTGGGTGACCCTGTCGAGCCTCTCGTCCGCATCCCCGGTCATGCAAGTCTCCATGCAGGCCTTGAGTTCGTGATCCAGGAGCGCGGCGCTGAACTGGTTGAGGGCCGCCTTTACAGCGGCCGCCTGCAGCAGTATCTCGTCCGCGCACCGCCTGGATAAGACCATCTCCCTTATCGATCGCAGGTGACCCTCGATCCTCGCAAGCCTGTCGGCCAGGGCCTTCTGCGTGAGGTCGTCCAGGTAGACCACTGCCGTCTCCCTTGAGATTGAATTTCGCTTGTTTTTGATCATTGGCCTCTGCCTCCTTCCATGATAAATATATATCCCCCTGGGGGGGATGTCAAGGTGATGGCGGTGACGTTCGATACTCTCTCACACCCAGCCGAACCTGATGAGGCTCCTGCCGGCGTGCCGGGAGAATAGTGCCGCGAGGATGATCAGGCCTGCCGTCCACGAGGCAGGGAACCGTGTGTACACCTGCATGCCCAGCACGATGATCACGATGACGAGGAAGAGGCACACCTCGGCAAGTCTCTTTCGCCTGGCACGGTAGGGCTTCAGGCGCGAGGAGAAGTCCTGCGGGGCCGGTTCGCCAGGCCGGATCTCCGCCATCAGTGCCTCTATCTTCGGTTGCAAGCCCAGGTGCACGTAAGTGAGGAGGCCCATCAAGAGGATCAAGAGCATGAACTTGGCCAGGATTACCTGGTTCCGCCAAAGTGCCTCTATGCCCATAGACCCGAATGCCAGGAGGCATATACCGCTGATCAGCACGCTGGATTGGAAGACGTAACAGCGAGTCGCCCCGCGCCTGATGATGTTTTCCATATACCGGTCGATTTCGTAGGCGAAGGAGCCCCCCATTGCCGCCCGCTCGTTCACCACGATCAGGTTGAAGAGGGGGATGGACATGAAGACGAAGCTCATTATATGCCAGAACTTCAACAGGTTGTATAGATCGCTCATCTCTCCTCCTCAGAAGACCAGCACCCTGGAGGACTCGCCGACCCACCCTGTGAGTGTCTCCATGTTGCTCTTGACAACCCCGTCCACCATCTTGGCCTTCGATACCCCCCGGGCGTCACTGCAGGAACCTCATGTGAACACCCATGACCCTCGTTTCAGCAGGCCCTTGATCATCCTGCCGATGTTGTAGTAGCCAGCCGGCGTCTCCTGGTTCCTCCTGGCGCACTGGACGGCGTCGCCCATCAGGAAGACGCGCACCGGTTTGCCGGCACTTGCCAGTGCAAGAGCAAGTCGGAGCCCATTGTAACTTCTCTCGATTCCGTAGGGCGAATCGTTCAGGATGATCGTGGTCAAGCGGATCCCTCTTTGCCTGTTCTTGGTTCTCGTTGGGGATTAAACTGGAACTCGGCCCGATTCCACAGGAAGGCCGGCCCTCTTCCATTCCGGAACCCCTTCCTTCATCCGGGCCGCTCGAAATCCATAGTCTCGTAAAATACTGACCGCTTCGGCGGAAAGCACGCAATATGGCCCCCGGCAGTACGCCACGATCCCTCGTCCCTCCGGGATCTCCCTTATCCTGTCCAGCAGGTCGGGGAGGGGGATGGATATGGCCCCGGGCAGGTGTGCGTGCTGATACTCTTCCGCGGGTCGCACGTCGATCACGGTGACTCCACTTTCCTGTATGCGCCGCCAGAGTTCTTCCACGGTGACGGGTTCGAGGTCGTCCCGTTCTTCGTGGAACAACCGCTCGATCTCCCGTATTTCGGCGAGGCGATTCGCTGAGAGCCTCTGGAGCCTCTGCCAACAATCCACCACGAGGTCGTCCGCAAGGCGGTAGAAGATCTTTACCCCTTCCCGGCGGGCTTCCACCAGTCTCCTGCCTTTCAGGACCTGCAGGTGGCGCGATGTATTTGCGACTGTCATGGATACCTGCCCGGCCAGGGATTCCACGTCCCTCTCACCCTGGGCCAGCACGTCGATGATCTCTAGCCGTTTTGGGCTGGAAAAGGCATGTGCCATGCCCGCGAAGTGCTGGTAGACGAAGTCCTTGAATTCCCGCCCCGTCATGCCTGTAAGCCTCCCTCATAAGTTGCCTGTGCTTGGCGATTCATTTTCGTCATGGCGTACTGGACAGGCGGCACTGTCGCCTTGGGACCTTGGCGTGCCTGTAAGTGTAAGGGCGAGGCCCGGGTTTACTTAAGTGAGTGACGTGACGTTAGATGGAAGTATTAATCAATTCATCAATTGATTAATATAATATGGAGGTGAAAAAAATCAAGGGAAGGAGAGGTGCCCCTTGACCCCGATTCCTTACCGACATATCCTTTTCCCTGCAAGGGATTCACCTCCTCGTTCCACCGTTTGACAGAAAGGGGTTCCCGAAGGATGCACGCATTCCTCTCCTTCTGCGGTTCGCTTCTGCTCTACCTCGGCCTCCTTCTCGGCCTCTTTCTGGTGCCCCTCGGGCTCCCGGGGAACTGGCTGATCCTGGGGATCGCCATCTTGGTGGCCATCTCGAAGGGTTTCAAGGGCATGACGCTCGCGGTCCTGGGGCTCCTGCTGGTCCTGGCCGCCATTGGCGAGATCCTCGAGTTTCTCCTCGGCGTGTACGTCGCGAAGCGTTACGGGGCATCGCGGTGGGGGATGCTCGGAGCCTTCTTCGGTGGCCTTATCGGCGGGATCGCCGGGATGCCCTTCATCTTCCCCGGAGTCGGGACGATGATCGGCGCCTTCCTGGGCGCCTTCACGGGTGCATTCGCCCTCGAGTATCTCTACCGTGCCAGGAGTGATGCCAGTTATCGCGCCGGCCTCGGGGCGTTTATCGGAAGGATCCTGGCAATCGTCGTGAAACTGGAGATCGGTATCGCCATGGTCCTGATCATCATAGTCAAGGGATGATCTTCGCCTCCCCCTTCATCTGATTCGACCACGGACTCCAACATCCTGGAGAATTGACCCCCTACGCCTGGCGGCCACACTTACTGGATCGTGCTCTTGACCCAGTTCGTAGTGCGCGAGTTTTCGATGGCCTGTATCCAGACATCAACCCCGGCCGCTCCCGGTGGGATCGCCTGGCTGATCGTGGCCGTGCCGCTTCCGTCGGCAATGGCGCTGGGGCCGCGAATCGGGTTCTCGAGGCTGAGCGTCGCGTTCAGGGGGGCTACCTCGGTGATACCGGTCCCGTCGAGGCTGAAGGCGAAGAATACCGGGGTGCCCGGCGTCGCCCCGGTTACCGTTATGTCGGCCGTACTCCCGGCATAAAGGGGCGGGACAGTGAGCACCATCGGCTCTGAATGCAAATCGTACCTGGCAACCCAGGTCCGCCAGGAGTACATGGATCCGTTCGTGAACTCGTGGTGTCCCCAGAAGGTGTCGGGGGTTTCATTATCCGCCTGAGTGCCCGAGTAGTCTCCCCATCGACCGCTGTTATGGGGGTTCTGACTGGTCTGCACGACCTGGACCGGCCGGAATTTGTTGGGTGGATCGTCAGCAGCCCGTACGGCGCGGCCAATCGAGATGTACTCGTTGGACGCCGAGCGGGCGAACGTGATCGCGGCGTTGTTTGCGGCATCGACGTGAATACTCGGGAAGTAGGTATGGATCCCTTCACCGAGGTCGATCTCACCCCATTGAGCGATGGACGGAGTCCCGGCGGTGGGCCAGCCGTTGAGAGCGAATTCGTACCACCGGACCCGGGTCCTCGTGGAGTTCACGTGGTGCACGGCCCATATGGAGCCGTTCCGTTCCGCCACCGACCAGAATCTCGGCTCGAAGAGTTCGGGACGGGACGAGGAACCTCGCTGGGGAGGGGGGGTCGGGTATTGGTACGCAGGCACTGTGAGAGTGTACGTCTGGCGCGAGTAGGCGGTGAACGGGTTCGAGATCGCGTGGAAGATGACCTCGGTGTTGTTCGTGAACTCGGTGGACTGCAGGATATAGAGGTGATCGTCGGCGTCGTAGACGACCGGTATCCCCATCGACTGAGATCCAGTGATCAACTCGCTCGTCGTCACCGGGGTGCCGCCGTTTAGGATCGAGCCCTTGTCGATGATGTAGATCAGGTACTTGTCGGGCCCGAAAAAATCGGCTGTGAGGAGGACGTAGTTGGTGTTCATGGCAACGTTGGGCGAGTCGATGTCGTTGCCCGCCAAGTCCGTGACGTCGAGCCGGTACTTGTACCAGTCGTCACGGTCGTCGGGCGACTCGTCCCTCGAAACGGCAAGGAGGAAGTTGGAACGGTTGTTGTCGCTCCGCTCGGCGGCCATGGCGAAGAAGCGGCGGGCGTGAGGGTCCCACTGTACCTCGGGATCGAAGACGAAGTTGTCCGCCCCGAGTTCACCCCAGAAACCGTAACTGTTCTCGATCTCGTCCCACCAACGGCTGACACCTGTTTTCGTGAATGTGTGTATCTCGCCGTTCGTGATGACGACGATGTCGGAGGGACCGACCGCCATCTCCGGGTCGGGTGGTGTCCAGCCCGTGTAGGTAACTGCCTCGAAGCCGAAGTCGCCTCCGGCCCCGGTTCCGAGCGGGAGAGGCTCGATCGGTTCGTAATAGGGATCCCATATCGGCGGATTGGCCGCGAGGAACTCATCCGACGTCACCCGCGCCGCCGCCTCTGGTTCGCCAAGGTCGGGAGGGTCGGGGACCCGGAGGCCGGAAGGCACACGCAAGGTCACGTTCACCGCCGATCTGTCGCCGGTACCCGAATCGCCGTTCCAGGCGTGAGCGAGTTGCCCCCTTGGAGACCAGGCGACCCGCCGCGCGCCGTTCGCGATTGTCAGTTCCTGCCTGCCCTCGACGCGCTTGTTCACGCGTGACAGGGTAGGGTGGGATCCGTCCGCGTCGTACTCACAGGCGAATATCCCGTCGCCGCTGCCGTCCTCGCCGTCGCTGTTGTAACTGACGACGAACCGCCCGTCCGGGGCCATCGCTACGCATACGCCGCTCTTCCAGCCTGATTCTGGGGTGGTGACCACCTCGGCGTTACCAAGGGGTGAACCATCCGGATCGAACCGTCTCATCATGACCGCATACCCGTTGTCGCTCCCCGACATCCAAGCGACGACGAACCGTCCGTCGGCGGCCGACGAGACGGACGGCTCGATGTGCTGGTTGCCGTCTTCCGGGCTCACGAGGAACTCATCACCTTCGGGAAGCCCCTGCTCAGTGATACAACGGCCGTAGATCCCATCGATGGATTCCCTTGAGCGGGATCGGGCCCATACCACGATCGCCCGGCCGTCTGGAAGGGCAGCAATGGCGGGCAAGACATCAAGGGCGTCATTGTCCTCGCTGACCTCAACTTCACCGGTAATCGGCCGGTCCTTGGGGTCGAAGAGGCGTGCGCGGATATCGGATCTTCGGCCTACGCCGGGGATGGCACTCGTCCAGGCGATGAGGGCCGAGCCGTTCGATCGGCCGATGATTACCGGATTCGTCTGGTCGCCCTCCCGGGTAGTGTTCACTGGTATTTCCGGGCCCTCAGGCCTAAGGTCAGTGTGGAACCGGCGGGCCACGATCGAACCTGCCTGGCCGTCCTGGCCGTAAGAGTCCCAGACGAACCAGACCGTCTCCCCGCCCGCAAAGGCCACGCCCGGCAACCGCTGCTGGCTGCGAACGTACTGGTTTACGTGAACCTCGTGGGTCAGTGGCCGTCCCAGTGCATCGAGAGCGCGCGCGTAGATACCGTAGGTCCCCGCTTCCTGTCTCTTGCTTTCCCAGGCGATGACCGTGCGCCCGTCCGGGGACATGTCGATGGTGGCATTGTCCTGTTCACTGCTGGTAAAGACATTCACCTGTTCCTCGATGGTTACAATGGCCGACGGCGTGTCACAGGAATTGATTGTCATCCGTGGAGGCGACGTGGCCCGTGTTGGTGGGGGCGCGATAAGGCCGAGAGCGGCGGTCGCCGCAAAAAAAAGGCCGCAGTACGGCCGGATTGATCCAAATCTTGTCCTCTGTTTCATGACGGTTGCTCCCCTTTTGCGTGTGCGTTCATCGACCTCTGGTACCTGTTCTTCCGTCGGCGCTCCGACAGGGTCAAATACACCTGATTCCGGGTCCTTTAGCGGGCTTACGCATGCCGCTCCTCGACAATGTGCCCGTTTGCCTGATTAGATTCGTTCGTATATCCTTCGGACAAGAGGATAATAGCACAAGAATGTCTGTTGAGTCAAGTAGATGATCGTGGAAGTAGCCCTGTTGCCCACCTCTTGAGCGCCCAGTTTTTTTAATAAGCGAAAACGCCTTCCCGCTGTCGATCGAAAAGGGGGGAAACCCCCGATCCGAATTGCCTTGACATATCGGAAGGCCGCTAATATATTTCTGCAGAGGAGAGGGATCCCCCACAAATGGGGGTTTTTTTATGGATAATTACTACTTTGTTGTGGATTAGTGAGGGGGAATCTTCGTTCTGTTTATCTTTCAGTTCACCCCGGAGCGGGAGAATCGCCTTGGACTTCATAATCCCTTGGCCCGCCGGGCATGCGTGATACCCATCCTGCCCGGAAGTGTAGTCGTAATTTTAAACTAAAGTCAAAGAGATGAGTTGTACGGTAATAATAGGGACACAGTGGGGTGACGAGGGAAAGGGGAAGATCGTCGATTACCTCGCCGGCTCAATGGATATAGTCGCGCGGTACCAGGGGGGGGCCAACGCCGGCCATACGGTCGTCGTAGGAGGGGACCGCTTTATTCTCCACCAGATACCATCCGGGATACTTCACCATGGGGTGGTTTGCGTAATAGGGAACGGCGTTGTCCTCGATCCTCTGGCCTTTTTCGACGAGGTACGGGAACTGGAATCGAAGGGGATCAGCGTGGATGGAAGGATCAAGATCAGTTCCCACACTCACCTGATCCTCCCCTATCACAAGGCCCTTGACAGGGTGAGGGAGGGTGTCCTCGGCGACGACAGGATAGGGACCACCTGCCGTGGGATCGGGCCGGCATACGAGGACAAGGCCGGACGTGTGGGGGTCAGGATGGTGGACCTCCTGGACCCGGACTTGCTGAAGAAGAAGGTAACGGAGAACGTGGCGGTCAAGGACCTCCTCCTCGATCACTTCGGGAGCGCCGAGCGCCTGTCGGCGGCGGAGATACTCGACGAGTTGATGGGGTATCGCGAGAGGTTGTTGGATTACATGGAAGACACCTCGCTCTACCTGGCCAGGAGCATGGAGGAGAGGAAGGCCGTCCTTGCCGAGGGGGCGCAGGGGACCCTGCTCGATGTGGATCACGGGACGTATCCCTATGTCACCTCGTCCAATACGACCGTGGGCGCCGCCGCCAACGGCCTGGGTATCAGCCCGGTATGGATCGAAAGGGTCATAGGGGTCGCCAAGGCATATACAACGCGAGTGGGCCGTGGTCCCTTTCCTACGGAGATAGAGTCGGAGTTGGGGAGCCGGTTGCGCGATCTCGGCGGCGAGTTCGGGTCAACGACGGGACGCCCGAGGAGGTGCGGCTGGTTCGACGCACCGGTGGTGAGATACGCCGTGAGGTTGAGCGGAATCACGGAACTTGCGGTCACGAAGCTCGATGTCCTGGATGAGATGGAGGGGATCAAGATCGGGACCGGATACCATCACGAGGGGAAATTCATGGTGGAATTTCCCGCCAACATCCTCGACATGGACAAACTCGATCCCCTTTACGAGGAGACGAGCGGCTGGGCCGCGGCCACGAGCGGCCTGACCGATGCGAAAGGACTCCCCCTGGAGGCGATAGATTACCTCAAACGAATCGAGGAACTCGCCGTCTGCCCGGTCCGCTATGTCTCTACGGGAGTGGAGAGAGATGCAATAATCGACCTTTGGGACGCGGCGGAATCCACCGAGGCGGAGGGTTGATGCCTCGGCGCGCCCCTTTTTAGTCTATGCGGACCAGCCATATCGATGAAGGGTGGAGCGGCTTGGTCACGGACCTGCACGGACCTCCCTCTTGCGTTTCCTCCAGATCAGGACCAGGTTTCGGATGTAGACGAATGCGCCGGCCGATTGGCCGAGGATGAAGACCGGGTCACGCCGCCATACGGCGTAACTCAGCAACAGGAGCCCGCCAGCGAGGCTCAAGAACCAGAACGCCACGGGGACTACGCTCTCTCCCGCCCTCTCGCTGGCGATCCATTGGACCAGGAACCTGGTGGAGAATAGGGCCTGTGCTATGAATCCCAGGCCCAGCCAGAACGTATTGTTCATGATGCATCCCCTTCCGATCGGGTGATTGCCTGATCTTTTATCCGGTATCGTATCCGTCGCCATTGCATCCACCTGACGGCGAAGGAGTCTATCAGGCCCTTCCTGAGGCGATTACGGATCCCGTACTTGGCCTTTCCCCTCAACCTGGGGCGGTGGTTTACCGGCGATTCGATGATGCGCCACCCCTGGAGACCCACGAGCGTTGGGAAAAAACGGTGTAGCCCTTCGAACGAGGGAAACCCCTCGACGCACGCCCGCCTGAATACGCGCAGCGAGCAGCCGACATCCGTGATTTTCTCTCCAGTGATCCAGTTCCTGAAGCCGTTACCTATCCGCGATGAGGCCTTCCTTACCCACGAGTCACGTCGCCGCACGCGTACGCCATTGATCATATCGGCCTCTCCCGCCGCTATCCTGCGGATGAGGGGAGGAAGGTCGGCCGGGTCGTTCTGACCGTCTCCGTCCATTGTGGCGAGTATGTCCCCCCTTGAAAGGCGAAAACCAGCCAGCATTGCGGAGGTCTGGCCGTAATTCCCGTCGAAGGATACGTAACAGTGCCGGTCGTCCGACCTGCGGATTCGCCTGAGGACCTCAAGCGTGCCGTCCGTGGATCCATCGTCGATCCAGAGGCACTCCCAGGAGAGGCCGGTCCCATCAAAGGCCCTCGTGATCTCCTCCGCCAGGGAGGGGATATTCTCTGCTTCGTCCTTGACCGGGATAACCAGGCTGACGAGGCGATGTTCGCGGGTCATGTAACGAGCCTCCATCCAGACCGGTGGATGAACGCAATGATACTGGAACGGGATATTCCAGGGTTGCGTCCGCAACCATGGAACGACCCAACTGCCACCGCGGGCGCGGATAAGAGATCGGGATACGGTATTGAGATTTTCCTGCCTCGGTGCTGCATTTCTTTAAGTTCGATGGCGTATTTGATAATGGGAGCGCGGCATTTCCAGAGTGGCTGTCGCCCATATGGCCGTTCCGAATGCTTCCACCCGGGCAATTTGGTAAGGCCTGTGACCTCATGGGGTCTACCAGGGGGCCATTCGGCCGCCGGCTGTGGACTCCCGGGATGAGGATGCATCCCCGGTTTTCAACAGGCCCGCCCGGAGAAGGTCCAGGGTGAACACGCGGGGCGAGGGATCAGTGGTGGAGGACGACCTTCCCGGTCTCACCCGAGTCTATCAACTTGACTGCTTCCTCGAACCGGTCCAACGGGAGCCGGTGGGTGATCACGGGGCTTATGTCGAGTTTCCCCGAGTCGAAGAGGCTGTCCATGCGGTACCACGTGTCGAACATGAGCCTCCCGCTGATCCCCTTCATCTCGATCTCCTTGAAGATGACCTCCTCGGCGAGATCGAGTTCAGTGCTGCCCGACGGTATACCCAGAAGAGAGGCGCGCCCACCCTTTCTCAGGGCGGCGAGCCCCTGGTGAAGGGCGTCCGGGTGACCGGACATCTCGAGGAGGACATCGACCCCGGCACCCCCTGTCTTTTCCATGATGATTTCCTCGACTTCCTGGGTGAGTGGGTCGATAACCACGTCCGCCCCCATTTTCCGGGCCAATTCCCGGCGGAAGGGCTTTACCTCGGTTGCATAGACCCTGCCCGCGCCGCCTGCCTTCGAGACGGCGATGGAGAAGAGACCTATCGGACCGCACCCCGTAACGAGAACGCTGGACCCCTCGAGCCTGCCGGAGAATGCCGTGTGGACGGCGTTACCAAGCGGCTCCATGAGCGAGGCGACCTCGGAGGAAAGATTGTCGCGGATGGGCCAGGCGTTTTCAATCGGGATGGACACGTACTCGGCGAACGACCCGTTGCGGTCGACGCCGAGTATGGAGACGTTCTCGCAGATGTGGGCGTTGCCGGTCCGGCACTGGTAACATGTCCCGTCGCTTATGTGGGTCTCGGCCGCGACCCGGTCGCCGAGCTTGAGCCTGGACTTGTCTCCGGCGACCTCCACCACTTCGCCGCAGAATTCGTGTCCGATTATGATCGGGGGCCTGACCCGCCTCTCCGACCAACGGTCCCAGTGAAATATGTGGACATCGGTCCCGCAGATCGACATGGCCTCTGTCTTGATGAGCACCTCGCCGGGCGCTGGGCTCGGTATGTCGGCTTCCGTTACCTCGACGCCGGGCCCTTCACGCGTCTTCATGACGGCTCGCATCTTCTCGCTCATTAGGTATCCCCCTCTTTTTGCAAGTGGTTTCCTCGACCGGTACCATGTTTTAACAGATCATCGTCCATATTATATTCAATCGGCGGGATAATTCAACATTCTGTTCAAGGGTTGCCTTCTTGCTGTGCACCCTGCCTGCCTTGTGATATCGCCCTCAACAGGGAGAAGGGGGTGGACTTGAGGTCTTCCCGCGTTGACATCGTCGCCACTTTATTATAAGATCAAGTGAGGGGGAGGCCGCGTGTCATATCCGGCCTTGGATACGAGGGATACGAGATACCGGGCGGTCGATCGTCCATGAGTATGTATTGCTTTCCGTTTCGGCCTGAGGAAGGAGGAAGACCATGCCGACTTTTGTCCTCATGACCAAGTTGTCACCAGAGATCGCGGGGAGTTTCAAGAACCGGGAGGAGGTGGGGGAGAAGTGGAAGCGTGCCATCAGCGAGAAGTGCCCGGAGGTCAAGTGGATATCCCACTACTTTCTCCTTGGGCCTTACGATTTCATGGATATTTACGAGGCGCCGGACGAGGAGAGCGCCGCCAAGGTCTCCATGATCACGCAGACGCTGGGTGCGTTGAAGGCTGAGAGTTGGACGGCGATCCCATATCACCGTATAGTGGAACTGTCGAAGGAACTCTGATCAAGTGGCTGGTGGAGGCGAATGAGGATCTTTCTCACCGGTGCGACGGGGTTTGTCGGGGTCCGCGCGATAGAAATCCTTGTCAAACGATACGGCAGGGAAAAGATTGTGGCGAGCCATCCCGTTCCGGCCAATGACGTGGAGCGGGGACGGGCCGATCGGATCCATCGCCTTGGTGTTAGTTCACTCGTGTGGGATCTCCTCGAGCCCTATCCATCCGGGGAGGCCCTTCCCGCCTTTGACGCCATCATCCACCTCGGGGCATTCACCACGACGGAGGTCAAGAGCGATCGGGTTCGTGTCAACGATGAGGGGACTCGAAACCTGATCGAGTCCCTTTCTGAACACCTCCCCGGGAAGGTATTCCTGTTCACGAGCACTCAGATGGTGGTCGACAAGGCCGGTCCGGCAAACTCGGTTGTCAACGAGGATTCACCCTGTCATCCCAGGACGGAATACGGCAGGACCAAGCTCAAGGCTGAGGGAATCGTCAGGAAATCAGCCCAGCGACTGGGCTTCTCCTACGTCATCCTCAGGCCGCCCACGGTCTACGGGCCGGGATTCCGGGACAGCGGGATGTTCGGTCTGTTCGCCCGGTGGGCGGCGTGTCGCTTCTCGCCTGCCGACATCGACTGGACGGGGATAATGGGGCTCCTGTATCTCGACGACTTGATAGAGGTGATGATCCGCCTCCTTGAATCTGAGGACCCGCGGGCCCGGGACGACACCTTCTTCGTTTCGAGCCCGGAGAGGCTTACCATGGGAGAGATCACCCGTGGGATCGCGGAGGCCACGGGCTCCACCGTTCGATCGATTCGAATCCCACGATGGATCGAAAAGATCGTCGAGGGGCTCACCAGGCAGGACTGGTTGTGGCGCCATTTCCCGCATATCATTCACATCATGGCGTGGCGCCTGTCGCTCATCATAGGCGAGGGTTATTACGGCGACGCCTCCCGCCTAATGGAGGTCCTCCCGGGCATGTCATACCTGCCCTTCAGCGAGGGGGTCAAACGGACGTATTCCGCCTTGTGATCCCCGGGCGACGTCGATGGACGGAATTCTACCCTTTTCAGTTGCCCGGCTCGCCTGATCCCCCGGTGATGGGGGACCGAAAATGTGGCCGGTCGTGTTCCGTGCGCCATGAAAAGGGACCGGGGCCCCTCATGAGAGACCCCGGTCGCGCTGCGGGGAGAGTGGAATGACTTCCCCTCACATCAGCGATGCGATGTGAATGAAGACGGTCAGTTGAATGGCGAGATATATGATACTCACCGTAAGCGTGCTGATAATGACCCTGGTTATCTCCATTTGTTCCTCCCGATTTCTTGTTTCGATTCTGTAAGTTCTCTCGTCCGATATAGTTCACCTACGGGACGTGTGTCTCTAAAGTTTCAATCTCATGGCCCGGTGAGTGTGCCAGGTCATGACTATATGGTCATCCGGAAAATGGAATTCAAGGCCCCTCGTTGCTTAAGGAGTGACCGCCGTTTTTCTATCTTCCGCGGAGGCGGCGGCGGACCGCGCAGGGGTACGTGGGGTGGGGCCCTGGAAGGGGTGGTGAGCCCTGTTGATGGCACGGTCCAGTACGGGAGGGGACCCGCTGTAACGGGGAGCAGTGGAGGCCGTATTCGCGCTGGATTATCGCAGATACCGGACCACGTGGACCGCCTCGGCCCTGAAACCGGCATGAATCCGTTTGCCGACCGTGAGGTCGAGTTCCCTGGCAGAATTAGCCGTCAGGACGCCGAGGAGGGGGAAGCCGCAGTCCACCTCTATCCTGATAAGAGAGCCTGCCTGGATCATCTCGACAATGGTTCCATCGAAGATGTTTCGGGCACCGCCGGGGTCCATTGAGTGTGTGAAGACGATGTCCTCTGGCCGGATGAAGATCTCGACCTCGTCGCCTTCCGAATGCTCCGATGTCGCAATGACCGTCTTCCCGTGCACATTTATGGTGGCAAGCCCCCCGTCCTTCCTGGCGATTCGCCCGGCCAGGATATTGGTGATCCCGATGAACTCGCCGATTTGCCTGTTCTTGGGTGCGTTGAAGACCTCGTGCGGCGGGGCGACCTGTACGAGTTCGCCGCACATGATGACCCCTATCCTCGTGGCGAAGCGGTGTCCCTGGGACATGTCGTGGGTGGTCATCAGGACGGTGATCCTCCTGCTCTCGATTATCTGCGACAGGAGATCCTCAATCTGGTTGGTGGAGACCGGATCCAGGTTGGCCGTAGGTTCATCGAGGAAGAGGATGTCCGGTTCTGTCACGAGTGCCCGCGCCAGCGCGACCCGCTGGATCTCTCCACCCGAGAGTTCACGGGCGTTTCGATGCCCGTAACCGTCAAGTCCGACCAGTTCAAGGGCGCGGTTGACCTTTTTCCTGGCGATATCCCGGCGTTCGTGCCTCCACCTGAGGCCGCAGGAGACGTTCTTGTGGACGCTCGTGTTGAACACGATGGGCTTTTGCTGGACGTACGCCATCCTGCGGCGCAGTTCCAGCCTCCGGCCCTTCGAGTCGCCAACGTCGTCGCCGTAGAACCGGATGGAGCCCGCGCTCGGGGGCTCGATGAGGTCCAGGATCCGGATCAAGGTCGTCTTCCCGGCGCCGGTAGGCCCTATGAGGGTGAAGACCTCCCCCCCGTGGATCTCGAGGTCGATCCCCTTCAGTACAAGGGGCCCGTTGTATTCCTTGACCAGGCCGGTGACTTCTATCAGGGCCATCTTCGCGTCCCTATTTGAGTTGGAGTTGGTTCAATGCTATGTTGATGGCCATCGCTATCACGATCAGGATGATTCCGAGGGCGAACGCGACTTCGAAGTCCCCCTTCGATGTCTCAAGCGAGATGGCGGTAGTGATCGTCCTGGTGAATCCCCTGATGTTGCCGCCCACCATCAGGGAGATGCCCACTTCGGAGATGGCCCTTCCGAATCCCATGACCACCGCGGTCAGTATTGCGTACCTCGCCTCCCTGAGGGTAACGCCGATGGCCTGAAGACGGCTTGCCCCAAGGGACACGGCGGTGTCTGGTATGGCCGGGTCGATACCGTGCAGCGCCGACAGGGTCAGGCCCAGCAGTATAGGAGTGATCAGGATCGATTGGCCGATTACGATCGCCACGGGCGTAAACAAGAAGCCCAGGCCGCCGGCCGGCCCGGCCCTCGAGAAGAGGACGAAGACTATTAGACCTACCGCCACGGTTGGGAGGCTGAAGAGGGTCTGGATGAGGCTTATCAGGATCTTCTTGCCCGGGAATCGCTGGAAGTGGATCAGGCCGCCGAGGGGGAGAGATACCAGGCAGGAGATGATGCAGGAGGACGAGGATATCGCCAGCGACCGGCGCGTGATCTCCATGACTTCGGGGTCGAGGGATAGGATCAGCCGGACCGCCCTGGCGATTCCAGCCGCAAGTTCGTTCATTGCCGCCCGCTCACCGGAATTTGCGGTTCGCCCTGGGGATCAGCCCCGGCGCAGGGAGTGAAGAGTGATATACCGTAACGATCGGTGCCGTAGTCCCCGATCAACGCCTGGATCTCGGGCGAGGTCAGGAATTCCACGAGTTTCAGCGCCGATTCATAGTGCACGCCGGGATTCTTTTCAGGGTTGCAGGCGATCACGGAATATACGTTGATCAGGCCCGGGCCCTTTTCGACTGTGGGGACCAGGTCCATCTTTCCACGGTAGGCAAGGAACGTCCCGATATCGCTCAGGGTATAGGCCCCCTTTTCGTTGGCTATCAACAGGGTTGGACCCATTCCCTGGCCTGACTCGATGTACCAGTCACCTGAGTCTCTCACCGCCTCGTAATCTCCATAGCCAGCCAGCCTCCAGATCGACTTCTCCCTGGAGTGGGTGCCGGAATCATCTCCCCGTGAGACGAAAGGGGACTTCTTGGCCTCGATCAACGTCCGGAAGGCCTCCTCCGGCGTCTTCCCCCTGATTCCAGCCGGATCGCCCGCCGGGCCCACTATGAGGAAATAGTTGTAGGCGAAGGGAACGCGTTTTATCCCGTATCCCTCGGATACGAACCTCTCTTCCCGATCCCTCGAATGGACTGCGATAGCATCCACGTCGCCCCTTCGCCCGTATTCGAGCGCTATCCCCGTACCCGCGTAAAGTACATCGAGGTCTATCCCGTAGCGCTTCTCGAAGAGTGGCTCGAGGGCACCCCAGAGGCCGGTGTCGTAGAGACTCGTCGTCGTGGCGACCCGGAGGCGCCCTGCCTGGTGCTTCCCCGCAACGCCGCCCGTGACTTCTCCTCCATGGAGATAGGCCCAGGTGCCGTTGCCTGTCGGCCCCGTCAAGAGGGCAAGGATAACCGCGGTAAGGGCGACTGACAAGTAAAGCGGCGCGGATTTCGCCGCCGGTCGCCCGGGTCCACCGAATACAGCCTGTTTTTTCCCGATTGCAGCCATTTCTAAGAGGGTGAGGGCCCTTTGCCTCGAACGGGTCTCATTTCTTAAGAGCCTACGGCTCGGCTTCCTGCCGTGGAGCGCGCTTCGGTGCCCCTTGGCGGTCCTCCCGAATAACCTAAGAAATTCCCCCTGCGAAATCAACTTGATCCATCATACCTGCCGCTGAGTTGGTCGAATGAGCCTGCAGTGTGGAAATAGGGCGGATTCTTCCTTGGTTGACCGCTGAAAAAGTGCGGCGAGTGCTGATCGACCGGGAAGATCAAGTCATGACTCATCCGAAACTGGGGGTCTCCTGGGAGGGATTTGCGATGGAGTGCGCCATGCAGTCGTACTATCCTGATATTTCGCTTGACATTACGATTTGATTCCTGTATAATGCGAATCAAGGGACTGAGGCTGGAACCATGCCCCCTGATGAATCCTTCGGAATCCCGCGATTGTCGAGAAACCCGGTTTTCGATCAATCCGTTTGGGCTATAAAAATCAATTGCGTGTTGTAAAAAGAAGGAGGACAAGATGTACCGTCGCATCCTTGCACCAACCCTCGCCTTGCCCCTTTTCCTGCTGTTTGCCGTCCCCGGCGCCAACCATGCCGCGGCGGCGACGGGTCATTCAATGCAACTCCGTTATTCGCTTCGCTTTTCGGAGAATGACCTTAACTTCCGGTCGGCGATGGGCTATGACCTTGTCATGATCAAGGATGGGGGGGGCATGAGTACAGTGGGAAGCCCGATGCTTCCCCTGAAAGAGGTAAGGATCGCGCTTCCAGAGGGGATGAGGGCGACGGATGTTCACGTTGTCGGTATGGAGACCCGCGAGATCCAGGGGACGTTCACGATCTATCCCGCGCAGCCCCCGCTGCCGGTCGGCACGCCTCCCGGCGCGGTCCCCTTCGTGGAGCCTGACCCGGTGGTATATAGTTCCACAGAGGCCTATCCGCCCATGGTAGCCGAATTGAGCGGCCAGACCGACCTCGCGGGGCAGGCGATGGCTTGCGTCAAGGTCTATCCCCTCCGGTACGTGCCGGCCGAGGGGCGCCTTGCGCTCCTGACCTCCATTGACCTCGTGATCGATGGAGTAGACGGTTATGTCTGCGGCGATTACTTACCGATACAGGCCTCCGACGCTGAGCGGGAGGCATACGAACACATGGTGCGCGGGATGGTCGACAACCCTGATGCGGTTACCCTTCGCACTGCCGGCACATACCCCCATACGCTCGCCCTCTCGTCGGGGGATTACGAGTATGTAGTCATCACCCAGGACACCTGGACCTCTGACTTCCAGCCCCTGGTCGACTGGAAGACCAAGAAGGGAGTACCCGCCACCATCGTGACGACCGGGTGGATTTACGGCCAGTACAGCGGTTCGTCTAACGCGGAGAAGATCCGCGCCTTCGTCCAGGACGCCCACAACACGTGGGGGACGATATACTTTCTCCTGGGCGGGGACACGAACGTCGTCCCGTATTACACGCGGAACATCGGTGGAGACAACATCCCCGGCGACACCTATTACGGCGACTACGACTACGACTGGACCTGCGAGGTCGACATCGGGCGTGCATCGGTGAGGAACACCTCGGCCATCTCCACCTTCATAGGCAAGGTCTTGACCTATGAGAAGACCCCTCCGCTCACGAACTATGCCTTGAGGGTGGGGCTATTCGGCTTCGACCTCTACACCAACGGCAGCAACGAGGGTGAGGGTTGCAAGACCGCGATCGACAACCTCTACATCCCGGCCGGGTGGAACGTGAACTCGGTCTACGACAGCGATTCCGGGAACCACGAGACCAAAGTAATCAACACGATGAACAGCGGCCAGAACCTCCTCAACCATATAGACCACTCATCCTCGGACTATATGGGCACAGGCTACATCAACCACTGGTGGGGCCTCTACAGCAGCGACATGGACAACCTCTACAACGGCGACAGGCAGAGCATCTTCTACTCGATCGGCTGCGACGCCTGCCAGTACGACGCGAGCAACTGCATAGCGGAACACTTCGTGCGGAACGCGGCCGGAGGCGGTGTCGCCTTCATCGGGAATTCACGGTACGGATGGTATTCGCCCTGGAACGACGACTACTATTCCCTCCGCTACGACAGGTACTTCTTCAGGTCCCTGTTCAGCCAGGGACATTACCACCTTGGTGACTGCTTCTCCGACCACAAGAACGACGGTTACCAGAATGACGATACCTATCGTTACATCTTCTACGAACTGACCCTCCTCGGTGACCCGGAACTTCCCGTATGGACGGGAGATCCGCAGACACTGGACTCGGTCACCTTCCCGGATTCCATCCCGCTCGGGAGCCAATACGTCACCGTCACGGTGGAAGATGGCGGTTCTCCGGTCGTCGGGGCGACGGTCTGCCTGATGAAGGGGACCGAGACCTACGCGACCGGCACGACCGGTTCGGACGGGTCGGTCACCCTGAGCGTCAATCCACTCAGCCAGGGGACCATGGACGTCACCGTCACGGCGCGAGACTACCTTCCTTACGAGGGAACGTGCCAGGTGGCCGGCGAGGTGCCGAGCGTGTCCGTGACGATAGTCCCCGACACGACCGAGGTGCCGCAGGGCGGCCTCCTCGGTTACACGGTCACCGTTACGAACCTGTCCTCCGTTCCTGTGACGCTCGACTACTGGACCGACATCGTTCTCTGGAACGGGAACCCGTACAGCGGCAACCCCATCTTCGGACCCTTCACGGGGAGCCTGGACGTCGGCGCGACCCAGCAGGGTCATCTCTACGAGCCGGTCCCGGCCGGGGCGCCGCTCGAGACCTACACCTGCTACGGGCGGGTCGGCGGGTATCCCGGTGCGGTCTGGGCCGAGGATTCCTTCCAGTTCACGGTCACCGC
>CAZNLH010000007.1:0-1976 GCA_964573995.1 uncultured Gemmatimonadota bacterium | reverse complement strand
TCGGTCTGTTGAACGGAATAGCCCACGTCGTTGTCGGAGGCCCCGTATGTTCTCTCCCAGACGACGTTACCCGATTCGTCGGTCTTGATCAGGTAGACATCCCCATTGCCCGCCCCGTAACTCGCCGTCCATCCGGCGATGATATATCCCCCGTCCGTGGTCTGTCTCACGGAGTTTCCACCTTCCCCGTTGGCCCCGCCGTAGGTCCTCGTCCAGAGGGCGTCTCCGTTTCCGTCGGTCTTGACGAGGTAGATATCCTGATCACCGGCGCCGAACGAGTATGTCTCGCCGACGACGATGTATCCGCCGTCGGTCGTCTGCCGGACGGATCGACCGATGTCGTTCGCATTCCCCCCGTAGGTCCTTGTCCATAGACTGTCTCCGTTTTCATCCGTTCTCACGAGGTAGTAATCGGAATTGCCGGCGCCGAACGAATCCGTTTTTCCGACAAGGATGTATCCGCCATCGGAGGTCTCCTGGACCGATATGCCCCACTCGTCCGACGGCCCGCCATACTTCCTCGTCCAGAGGGTATCGCCCCCTCCATCCGTCTTGATGAGATAGACATCCTCGCTCGGCCCGAAAGATCCCGTGGTACCCACGATGATGAATCCCCCGTCGGACGTCTCCTGGACCGAACTGCCCCAATCCGTTGCCGTCCCGCCGTAGGTCCTCGTCCAGAGGGTGTCGGGCGGCGATTCGCTGGGAGGGACCGAGTAGACGAAGGGATCCCGACACCTCCTCGCGAGGGACTCTGGCCGGTTAGTGGCGTACATGATCTCGCCGTCCTGCGTGGAGGGATTGCCCCGGAAGTATGCGACGTGGAGGTAGCCTTGGGGATCGATCGCCAGGGAGTTGAGTTCCCCGGCGTCGTCGGTGGAGTCGATCACCTCGATGACCCACGCTCCGGTACTGTCGAGAGTGGCGTAACGGAGTTCCGAGTTTCCTCCAACCTGCTGGTAGAGGGTCCCGTAGACGATATGCGGCCTGTCGAGGGAATCCAGGACCATCGAGCAGGCCGTGCTTCCGAACCAGGGAAGGTTGTCGTCGACGACCTCCACGCTCCAGCCGGTCCCGTCGTAGTAGGCGTACCTCAGTTCAGGGGCGAACATGTCGTTCGAGAAGAAGGCGATATGTGGATTGAGCCCGCTGTCGAGCGCGACCGCGCTCTGGATCACGTTGAAATTCCCAAGGTTGTCGTCGACGACGTCATGGTGCCACGACCCCCCGGATAAAAGGGAGAACCGCATCTGCCAGGGCGGGTTGCCGTAATTGGGCGCACCGAAGTGGGATACGCAGGGGGAGCCCTCGGGGGTCAGCGCCATCCCGATGTCGTTTCCCGAACCCGTCGTCTCGTCCGCCACCTCGAAGTTCCATGCGCCCCCCTCCTTCCATGCGTGCTTCAGGCGGTAGGGATCGGTCCACTCCCCGTAGGCGATGTGCGGAATGCCGACGGCCGATACCCGGATGGACGTCCGCATGTCGTCGTGGGCCGGGTCGATCGACTCGTCGACGAAGGTGGTGTCCTGGAGGCTCGTGCAGGTCAGCCAGGGAATGCCGCCGCTGTGACGGACATGGGCGAAGACGGGCCGGCCTTTTCCGTCCAGGGCGATCGAGGCGCAGAGCCCCGAGGGATAGTCGTCGATCGTCCTGACCTCCCAGCAGTCTCCGTAGGTGCGGGCGTAGCGCAGGACGACACCAGGGTAGGCGCCGTTGGCGACGTGGACGTCCCCCTGGTCGTCTACGGCGATCGACACGCTGCTCCCCGGCCAGTTTATCGCCGAATCGATCGTCTCGATCTGCCAGTTCGTCTGGGCGAAAAGGGGAGGGAAAGCAAATAGGAAGGCATAGATCATCAACAGTGTGACGGTCTTCATCGAGACCTCCTTGGTGCGGATTCTACGCCGGGGGAGTCGGACTCCATTCTTCTCCATCAAGGCGAGTATACCACAGATATCGAAATCATGTCAAGAGGA
>CAZNLH010000006.1:0-96197 GCA_964573995.1 uncultured Gemmatimonadota bacterium | reverse complement strand
GGATGAAAGTCGCTTCCTTTGTCGTGCGCAGGACGGCAGCGAACCTCCCGCAGGAACTCTCCTTGACCTCGATGGTATCAAGGAATAACTTTACCGTGTAAGGTTCACAGGGGCGATAGGGCCCGTTATTCACGTGGGGGCGGGTGCTGCCGGCCCTGCATGGGGAGATCTCGATGTTCAAGTCATATATTCTGCCCTTTCTGTTGATGATCATGTTCACAACGGCATCTGCTATGGAGCACCCTTTGTTGAGAGGAGAGACCTCTTACAACGGGTCTGCTGCGGTACATCTCTCCATTGCCCATATGATGATCAGGGACGGGAAGATGGAAGAGGCGGAAGAGGAACTCAGGCTGGCGCTCAAGGAGGATCCTCGTTCGGAGGTAATCAAGGCGAGGCTTTCCGATGTGCTGTTTCAACTCGAAAAGTACAAAGACGTGATAAGGCTCCTGCGGCCCATAGCGCACGCATGGAAATCAGTGGAGATTCCCCTATACCTCGGCTTGGCATATCAGTACGTGGGAGACATGGATAAGGCCATGGACACATACGATACAATCTATCATTCCGACTCGGCGGGTCCCGGGGATTGGATCCATGTCGGGCGGATCCTGAGCCTCTCCAAGAAGTACAAGGACGCCCTGCGTTTCTATAGAAGGGCCGAGGAGCGCATGCCCGAGAGCGCTGAGTTGCAGGGCCTCATAGGCGATACTTATATCGCGATGGAAGATCGTGAGCACGCGGAGGATGCTTACAGGAAGGCAACGGAACTCGATCCGAAGGGGATAAAGAACTGGGTGGTCCTGGCTCAATTGGCGGAGAGCAAGAAGGAATGGAAGGAGGCGCTCGGCTTCTACGGCACCGCCCTCGGGCTGGCCACGGACCCGTCGTCCATGATTCAGGACCTGATAAGGGTCTCTCTCAAACTCGGTGATTTCAATCAGGCCCTCGAGATAACGAAGGGTATCGTGGAAAAACACCCGGAGGAGGGGACTCTCTGGGAGGTACTGGGCATCCTATACTATCAGGTTGGCTCGCTCGAGGAGGCGAACCGGGCCTTCGATCGTGCCGTAGAGAAGGGCGTCGATACCTTCCAACTCTACCTGACGCGGGGGAGGAGCCTGTTGGAACTTGATAATCCTGAAAAGGCGGTCGAGAGCCTCAAAAAGGCGGTTTCCCTGAAACCTGACGAGTTCATAGGCTGGATAAATCTGGCCCTGGCCTATTTCTCGTTAGAGAAGGACGATGACGCCCTAACAAGCCTGCAGAAGGCCGAAGAGATACGTCCGGAGAGCGCTCAGGTGCTCTACCTGAGGGGGTTGATTCTCAATCGTCAAAAGAAATACGCCGAGGCCGTAGGGCCGCTCGAGAAGGCACAGGCGGCGTCCCCCGAGAATAAGGATATCCTCTTCAGTCTCGCAGTGGCCTATGAGCGTTCCGGACGGCGGAAAGAGGCGGAGGATCTATTGCAGAAGGTCATCCAGGCCGATCCGAAGGACGGCGAAGCCCTGAACTATCTCGGCTATATGTGGGCCGAAAGGGGAGAACACCTCGAGGAGGCAGGTGACTTGATCAAGAGGGCCCTCGAGATCGATCCGGATAACGGATATTTCATAGACAGCATAGCCTGGGTCTATTATCAACAAGGTCGCTACCAGAAGGCCCTCGACGAGATGCTCCGTTCGGTGGAACTCGTCAAGGATGATCCGGTCATCCTGGAGCACCTTGGAGACATCTATCAGAAACTCGGCCTGATTGAGGAGGCCCGGGAGACATGGAGGAGATCTCTGGAAATAAAACCGGACAACCCGGATCTCAGAGAGAGACTTGAGAAGATATCCCCTTCCGATTAAGGCTGCCGCCACGTCGCCGTGGACCATCATTCTATCCCTTCCCATGGTCGGTCTTCTCATATCGCTGTCCTCGTGCGCCCCGGGCCTCGACAGGATGTATCCAGTCACTGTTGAAGATTACGCGTCTCTCATCGAGCAGATCGGGGCCTCGAACCACAGGATCGTCACCGACCGAAGGATATTCGACTTCAAGGTCCGGCGTGGCACCTATTCGACGTCGGGCGAGGGAGTGTTCCTTTACCGGAGCCCTGGCCGGGTGAGGATCGACCTCTACCTCGGTTCCGCAGAACTCGTCTTCCAGTACTTCCGCCAGGGGGATGGGGAACCGATAGTAATCCTTCCGGCCGAAGGAAGGGTAATCCGCGGGTCGGGGGGGAAGATCGCCTTGACGGGATTCAAGGGACTCGAAGAGATCAAAGTCGAGGCCGACGAACTAACGCTCGCGATGCTCGGCACGTGTGCACCGGCAGGCGGATTGGCACGGATCGGCAGTGTAAGGGAGGGGAAGGCAGGCTACCTGATTACGGTGATGAGCGGTGAAGAAGAGATGCTCCTCATCTTTGAACGTAAGCCCTTGTCTATTAAAGGATACCGGGTGCTTGCGGGGGGAGATGAGAAGCGGGAGATTCGTTTCTCATCCTTCAAGACGGTGGAAGGCATCGCCCGTCCCATGTCAATGTCATACAAGGATCGAACCAGTGGTATCGAGATCAGGTTCTCGGTTAGAACGGAGTCCGTCAATGAAGAGATAGGGCCGGAGGTCTTCGTGCCGCCCGTCGGGTGGGATGAGCCATGATCCCCGTGTGATGGATTGATCGGGCATGGAGAGAGGTAAGGCCTGCTCGGCAGGCGCCATGTTGAAAGGTTTGACAAGAAGTGCCTTTGTTTTTACCTTTTCCGCAATATGTCTTCCACGTTGATTAACCGGAAGGTGTTGTTGTTGTTGGTCCTGACGGCGACCTTCTCCGCCGGGAGTTGTGGTGTATATACCACTCGCACGCGACTTCCATCGTATCTGCGGACGGTAAACATCATGACCTTCGGGAATAAGACGAACGAGTACTTGCTCCCGCAGCAGATAGTGGAGGAACTTATTGCGAGATTCCAGGAGGAGGGCGATCTTGCGGTAATCAACTCCGCGACGGCCGATGCGGTGATAGAGGGAGAGATCCTCGACTATAAGGAAGAGCCGCTGGCATACGTTGGGGAAGGGGAAGTACTCGAGAGGAAGGTCAGGATAGTTGTGGACGTTAGGTTTGTGGACCAGGTAAAGGATGATGTCCTGTGGCAGGCGAAAGGGCTGGAAAGATGGGCCACGTACGACTCGCAGACCGAGCAGGAGGAAGACGGCATCCGCAGGGCGGTCGACAAGTTGGCCGATGACATCATCAACCAGGCGTTGAAGGGTTGGTGAGCCTGGTTTTTTTTAGGCTTCTGGCGCGGGACTGTTCCTTGCCGGTGTTAATTATCCTGGATTGGGGAAATGACTTCTTTATCTATTCTCAACCAACTCGTTCTGGTATTGAACCAGAACTACGAGCCACTCAGCGTGTGTCGGGCAAGGCGCGCCATTATCCTGGTGCTCCTCGGCAAGGCCGAGATTATTGAAGAGAAGCCGGTCAGGATCCGGTCGGTCTCCCTTTCGCTTCCTCTTCCCAGCATTGTCAGGTTGAGTTTGTACATACAGGCACCGAGGAGGGAGATCCCCTTGACGCGAAAGAACATCTTGAGGCGCGATGGTTACAGGTGTCAGTATTGTGGGATAAAGGACGCCCCGCTGACTACCGATCACGTAATCCCTCGTTCGCAGGGAGGACGTGACAGGTGGGAGAACCTGGTTTGTGCCTGCGTATCCTGTAACAATAAGAAGGGCAATCGGACTCCGAGACAGGCGGGGCTGGTCCTCATGAAGAAACCGAAGCAGCCACACCGTTATGCCTATATAAAGTTCTACTCTTCGATACCTGACAAGCGTTGGCGACCATACCTATTTCTCGATTGAGCGGATGAATCCGTTGCTCTTTGGTTCATTGGCAGGAATTACCTTCGGCGTCCTCGATGTTTTAGTGATGATTCCGCTCGACCTTCCGGACAAGAAGATAGCCATGATCGGTGCCTTTCTCAATCGATTCGCAATCGGATTCCTCACCCCTCTGGTCAAGGCGCCGATGCCAGCGTGGCTGATCGGGGGTATGGTCGGTCTTCTCCTGAGCCTTCCCGACGCGGTGATTATGAGGGCCTATGTTCCGATTATCACAGTCGGTGTTATCGGTGGCCTGTTTATTGGGTGGACATCTGGATGGTGTGTCGGCTGAACACAGCGTGAAATTATCGGCGATCGGCGTCGAGGTGATGCCTATCGATAGGGAGGATCACTCAACGGAGGTGCCGGGCGGCTGGCTGGGTGATATGTGAACGCTGGTATGGAAAGAGAAAAAATGGAATTGAGGGGGGCCTTTACCGCCCTTGTCACACCGTTCGATAAAGGTGGTGCTATCGACATCGCCACCTACCGCATGCTGCTGGAATTCCAGGTGGGCAACGGGATCTCCGGGCTCGTCATAGGTGGCACAACGGGGGAGGGCGCCACTCTTGAACGAGGGGAATTGATGGAACTCCTCGAAATCGCCTGCGAAACCGTGGGTGAGAGGGTGACTGTAATTGCCGGTTGCGGTGCGAACGATACCGCCAGGGCCGTCAGGATGACCCGCGAGTCGGCGCGTAAGGGGGCCGATTTGGGGCTCTCCGTTGTTCCATATTACAACAGGCCGTCGCAGGAGGGTCTCTTCGCGCACTTCACGGCAATAGCCGAGGAAGGAGACCTCCCGATACTCCTCTACAATGTCCCTTCTCGTACGGGGACAAACCTCGCCCCGGAGACGGTGGCCAGGCTCGCCCGGCACCCGAGGATCGTGGGAATAAAGGAGGCGAGCGGAGACCTGCGGCAGGTCGAGAAGATCATTTCGGAGTGTCCCGAAGGCTTTACAGTCCTCTCCGGGGACGACGGGCTGACATATGCGATTATGGCCCTCGGTGGAGAGGGGATCGTCTCGGTAACCTCGAACATCCTGCCGGGGCGTGTCTCGTCCATGGTAGATGCCATGTCGGCGGGCCGATGGGGGGAGGCGATGCGACTGCACCGGGACCTCTCGGCACTCAACTCCGCCCTATTCATCGATACGAACCCTGTGCCGTCCAAGGAAGCCCTTGGGATCCTCGGTGTTGAAGTGGGTGCGCCACGGTTGCCTTTGGTATGTATCAAAGGCGCGAAACGCGATGAGCTCGCGTCGGTGATCGAGGGGTACGCTGAGGAATTTCACCGGGAGTGGGATCCCTTTCGTGCACGGGATATAGGGTAGGATGATGGTAAGGATCGTTGTCAACGGTGTGGGCGGAAAGATGGGTCGGGAAGTGGTAGCAGCCGCTCTCGGGGACGGAGGTGTGTGCATCGTAGGTGCATTCGAGGCCGGCCGTTCTCCCTTGCTGGGTAAGGTCCTCAGCGATGTATTTGGGGCGGGAGCCCCTGAGGTCGAGGTCACCGAACAGCGGCGGTCATCGCTTTTGGGAGCGGACGTAGTGGTGGATTTCTCGGTACCTTCAGCGGTCTTGTCGCTATTGGACCTGGTGAAAGATCTCTCTGTGTGCCTGGTCATAGGGACGACCGGGTTTGACAAGGTGGGCCTGGCGGCCATTCAGGAAGCATCGGAGACCCACCCCGTCCTCCTTGCACCAAACATGTCCGTGGGGATCAATGCACTGTTTGAGGTAGTCCCCTACCTCATGGCATTGCTCGGGGAGGGATGGGACATAGACATCATCGAGAGTCATCACAGGGACAAGGTCGATTCCCCAAGTGGGACTGCCTTGAGGCTGGGGGAGGTAATCGCTGAGGGCAGGGGTAGGTCTCATGGGAGGACAGCGAGCCGAGAGGCGAAACATGGTGGCCCGAGGGAAGATGGGGCCATTGTCTTTCATTGCGTACGCGCCGGTGAGATCCCAGGTGAGCATTCGCTCGTGCTGAGCAGGGGGGAGGAGGAGGTAATCATAACTCACCGGGTTCACGGCAGGCGTGTCTTCGCGGCGGGAGCGATTGCCGGGGCAAAGGGCCTTTTGGGAAAGGAGCCGGGCCTTTACGACTTCCGGAAACTGATGGGTGGAAAATCACCTTCTTGATAAATGTCCCCGAAAAGCGGGACCGGCGAGCAACGAGAAACCACTCAGGACATAGCATGTAGCCGGAGTATGGATATTATGCAGAGGGTATTCGACAAGTCTGACTATTCCAAGCGACTTTCAATGCTGCCACCCTACCTCTTCGATACACTTGACAAGATGAAGGAAGAAGCGCGGGCGAGGGGCAGGGACGTCATCAACCTGGGCATCGGCGACACGGACCTCCCCACGCCGACAAGGATAATAGATCGTATGAAGGAGGCCGTTGAACGCGTCGAGACCCATCACTATCCTCCGTACTCCGGGATACGGGAGTTCCGGGAGGCCATTGCCGACTGGTGTGCGAGGAGGTACGGGTACCGCCCTGAAGTGGATGGGGAGGTGCTGGTCACCATCGGTTCGAAGGAGGGGATCGCACATATCTTTCTCGCGTATATAGACCCTGGCGACGTTGTACTATGTCCCGATCCCGCCTACCCGGTTTACAGGGCGGGGACGATCTTTGCAGGTGGCACTCCATATTCGGTGCCTCTCGATCCCGCCCGGGGCTTCCTGCCGGACCTGGAGGCCGTACCAGACGAGGTGGCCGATCGCGCAAAGATCATGTTCATAAATTATCCTAATAACCCGACCGCTGCTACTATGGATCGCGGCGACCTGGAGTCGGTTGTTGAGTACTGCCGGCAGAGGGGAATAATCCTATGCAACGACGCGGCGTATTCGGAACTGACCTTTGATGGCTACCGTTCGCCCGGCCTCCTCGAAGTGGATGGCGGAATGGATGTGGGTGTGGAATTCCACTCCCTCTCCAAGTCTTTCAACATGACGGGGTGGCGCGTAGGGTTCGTGGTGGGGGACCGGGAGGTGATCGCAGGGCTCCGAAGAGTGAAGACCAATATCGATTCCGGCACGTTTGCGGCCATCCAGTGGGCCGGCGTGGAGGCACTCACCCATGGCGAGGGAGAAGTGCTCGAGAACGTCCGTGTATTTCAGAAGCGGCGTGATTTCTTCGTCGATCGGCTCAGGTCCGCGGGATGGGAGATGGAGAAGCCGCGCGGGACGTTTTATATCTGGGTGCCCGTTCCCGGGGGATATGATTCGATGAGTTTTTCCAGGATACTCCTCGACACGTGCGGCATAGTGGCCACACCGGGCGTCGGGTTCGGATCGGGTGGAGAAGGATACGAGAGGTTCGCGTTGACGGCGGGAGAGGAACGTCTCGAAGAGGCCGTGGCGCGGCTGGAGACGTTGCAGGTTTGAGGAAGGTGCCCTGCGGTGAAATCCCCAAACGGTCGAATTATAGTACAGAAGTACGGTGGCAGTTCAGTAGCCTCCGTGGAGGCACTGAAACGGGTCGCC
The DNA here is from genome assembly GCA_964573995.1 of uncultured Gemmatimonadota bacterium. GTDB lineage: Bacteria > Gemmatimonadota > CAZMKB01 > CAZMKB01 > CAZNLH01 > CAZNLH01. Next base: position 88,812 of record CAZNLH010000006.1, on the reverse strand, counting down.
GAAAAGATAGTAGATACACGGAAGAGGGGATACAGTGTCGTTGTCGTTACCTCGGCCATGGGGAACAAGACGGATGAACTCCTGGAACTTGCAAGGGAGGTCTCGCCGCATCCGAGTTCCCGTGAACTCGACATGCTCCTCTCCGTGGGGGAGAGGATCGCGATGGCCGTCCTCTCAATGGCGATAAACGACCTCGGCTGCGAGGCCATCTCCTTTACCGGCTCTCAGAGCGGCATTATTACCGACACGAGCCACACAAACGCCAAGATCGTCGAGGTGAGGGCGCAGCGGATAACAAGGGCACTGGAGGAGGGAAAGATAGTAATCGTCGCCGGCTACCAGGGGGTGAGCCTGGAGAAGGAGATAACCACCCTGGGCAGGGGCGGTTCCGATACAACGTCGATCGCCCTGGCGGCCGCCCTGTCGGCGGAGAGGTGCGAGATATACTCCGACGTGGACGGTGTCTACACTGCCGATCCGAGGATCGTGGATGACGCGAAGAAACTGGATCGACTCTCATACGAGGAGATGGAAGATCTCTCCCGTTTCGGGGCGGTGGTGCTGAAGAGGGAGGCCGTGGAATATGCTCGCCGGCACAATATAGACATCTCCCTGATGTCGACTTTCAAGCGGGGTAAGGGGACGGTGGTGGGCACGGATCGCGCGACCGTCCATGGCCGGCCCGTGCTCGGGCTGAGTCTCGAGACCGACCTCCTTTGCCTCTTCGGGGCCGGAGAATCATGGATGGATCGTGTGGCGGGCGAGGTGTTCCCAACGTTGCGCGATAACGGGTTCAATCTCAGGGCTATTCAGAGGATGGCCGTGGGTGGGGACGAATCGCAGCCTTTCACCTTTATAATATTGGGCGGGGAAGGGCTGTCGGATCCGACTTTGGCGATATCATGCCTGGAGAAGGACCATCCCTGGATAGGGGAGCATATCAGGCGCTGCGGCTCTGTTACCGTGATCATCCACGAGTCGGGACACCTCGAAGGGGTTTACGCCCAGGCAAGGGGTGTATTGAACGGGGAGGGGTATGACCTCATCGGCTACAATGTCGATGACCGGCACTGCACGTTCTACCTCCCTCCAGAGGTCGTCAGGCCGGCGCTGAGGCTTCTCCACAGCAGATTGGTGCCGGCATGATGGGCTACTCCAGGGTGGCAGTCGTCGGCGCAACCGGGCTGGTAGGGCTTGAACTACTATCGATACTCGAGAAGCGCCCGGGAGAGATCAACCGGTTGAAACTCTATGCCTCGGATCGCTCCGTTGGCAGGACTCTATGGTTTAGGGGTCGTCCTGTCCCGGTGGAGCCGGTGGAGAAGATCGACTGCCGAGGCCTTGACGTGGCCTTTTTCATGGCGGGCGCCGAGGTCTCGCTCGCTTACGTCCCGAAGGTTCGTGAAGCGGGCGCGCTGGTCATTGACAATTCCTCCGCCTACCGACGTGATCCCGCAGTCCCCCTGGTTGTCCCGGAGTGTAACCCTCGGGCGATAAGTGGCCACGGCGGCCTGATCGCCAACCCCAACTGCACGGTCGTCCAGATCGTGGTCGGCATCAAGCCGATCTACGAGATCTCCCCGATACGTCGCCTCGTAGTCTCTACCTACCAGTCTATTTCTGGAGCGGGAAGGGAAGAGTTGGAGCGCCTTGTACGGGACACGCGGGGCTACATGGAACGGGGTGGGGGCTCGAGGCCGGCCTCCCCCCCGGAGCGGAGCCTCGATCGCGCAGCGGGTGAAGACTTCGGGATGGCGTTTGACCTGAGGCCTGGGATCGACCGCCTGTTGGAGGACGGGATGTACTTCGAGGAGGAGAAGATCCTGGTAGAGACCAGGAAGATCTTCGGAGACGATGAGATTCGCATAACAGCCACCAGTGTCAGGGTGCCCGTGCTGAGGGGTCATTCGATCTCGGCCTGCATGGAAACGGAGGGACAGGTCGATCTCAGCGAGGCAGAGGGTGCGCTGAGGCGGGCGCCTGGGGTGAAGTTCATGGGTTGGGGGGAGGATCTCTCTTCCCTTTCACCCGCCGCCGTTGCCGGCAAGGATTACGTCGTGGTCGGGAGACTCCGCAGGGATCGCCATTCCGACAATGGTCTTCTCATGTGGATCGTGGCCGACAACCTGAGGAAGGGAGCGGCCCTGAACGCCGTACAGATCGCGGACATGGCATTCGACGTGAAATCGGCTTGAATAGGACCGGCGGTGGCACCTTGATTTCTTAAGGGAGGGTGTGAGGTTGGGCCGCCCGTGCAACCGAATGGGCCGTTCCCGTTGCGTAATGGCAGTTTTCAGGCCCACCATGGGCATGTAATATAAAGGCAGGAGGGAATCTATTGGAAGAGCCGGGAATTCTCGAGGTCACAACGCACCTCGTCCTTCAACTCGCCGTCATACTCTTCTTCGCCAAGATCGCTGCCGAGGTGTTCGAGCGATACCTGAAGCAGCCCGCCGTCCTCGGCGAATTGGTCATTGGCATGATCATCGGGCCTTACGCGCTCGGCCACCTCATCCCCGTACCCGGTATGCCACCCGGGATCGATGTCCTGTTCCCCTTGCCCCATGCCTCCTTACAGGCGGGTGCTACCCCCTCACTTATCCCGGTCTCCTCGGAACTCTGGGCAATCGCCCAGGTCGCGGTGGTCATCCTCCTCTTCATGGCCGGAATCGAGACGGACGTACCCCTCTTCCTCCGATACGGGGGTCCGGCCACCGTGATAGCGGTCGGAGGAGTAATCGCGCCCTTCGTACTCGGCGACCTGGCGACGGTAATCTTCGGCCTGGCAGACGGCTTCATGGACCCCGTCGCGCTATTCATGGGGGCGATCATGACGGCGACCTCGGTGGGGATCACGGCCAGGGTCTTGAGCGACATAGGTAAGATCTCCTCACCTGAAGGCGTAACGATACTGGCGGGCGCGGTGGTTGATGACGTGATTGGTATCCTCGTCCTCGCGATAGTCGTAAGCATCACCAAGGCCGAGGCCCTTTCCCCGGGCAAAATCAGTATCTCCACGGGGGAGATCGGCCTCCTCGCCCTCAAGGCCTTCGGTTTCTGGCTCGGCCTGACGGCGATCGGCCTCCTTGTATCGAAGAAGATCGCCAGGTTCCTCAGGTGGTTCACGTCCGACGGCGCGACCCTCGTCCTGGCGCTTGCCCTCTGTTTTCTCATCTCGGCAGTCACTGAGATGTTCGGCCTCGCCATGATAATCGGGGCCTTCATGGCTGGCCTCATACTCTCAAACACGGATATATCCGAGTACCTGGAAAACGGCCTGCGCTCCGTTTACCAGTCGTTCGTCCCCATATTTTTCGTGGCAATGGGGATGCTGGTGGATTTTCGCGCCATGGAGAACGTCCTACTGTTCGGGACGGTAATCAGCCTCCTCGCGGTGGTTACGAAGATCTTCGGTTGCGGGCTGCCCGCGCTGGCCGTAGGGTTCAACCCGGTCGGCGGCTTTCGTATCGGTATCGGGATGTTGCCCAGGGGAGAGGTGGCACTGATCGTGGCCGGCGTGGGGCTCGCCAGCGGCGCCATCAGCCTCGATATATTCGGCGTATCAATAATGATGACATTCGTCACTACACTGCTGGCGCCCATCATCCTGGTGCCTATCTTTGCCAGGGGAGGTGAGGGCAAGAGGCGGAAGGAGCATAAGAGAAGTCGAAATTAGGGATCGGAAGATCGAAGGAGCGAGAATGGATAAATTGAACGTGTATGAAATTGAGGCGGATTGCGAGATAGTGGAGTCACTCCTCGGTACTCTACTCGCGTACCTCAAGAAGGCCGGTTTCAATGAGACACTGCACGTCCACGAGCCCCCGCGGCAGGTCGAGGTCTTTGAGTTCAGTCGAAGTGAGAAGATCCTGTCCGTTGAAATCGATCGGCAATCGATCGATGCATGCACTTTCCGGCTTACCTCCTCGACGATCGAGCCCAAGACCATGGTGGTAAAGGCCCTTGCCAGGCTCTGCGCCGACCTGGTTGCGACCTTTATCAGGCCGATTGCAGGAAGGGTCGGGCGCCGCGAACTCGAGAGGCATTTCAGCGACGAGATCGAGGGCCTGATAGCGCGCTAATAGCGAAAGACAAGCCCTTTTCCTATGAAGCAGATTCCCAACCTATGGTATCTCCTGGTTTCAGGCCTCCTCCTGGCGCTGTCTTTTCCTCCATTCGACCTCGTCTTCCCCCCCTTTATCGCGCTGATACCAATATTCATCTTCGTTAGGCGTACCGACGGCAACAGGCGGCTGGCGCTTGGAGGCCTCTTGATGGGCGTATTCTTCTGGACCAGCCTCTTGTACTGGGTAACCATATTCTCGGCCGTCGGCTTCATCGCGCTGGTGCTCTACCTGAGCGCATACACCATTATCTTTTTCCTTGGCCTGAGGTTGTTCTGGATAAGGGGCCACCTGCCTATATGGTTGATCGCTCCCCCCCTGTGGGTCGTTCTCGAGCACCTGAGGGCCGTCGGAGAACTCGCATTCACATGGGGACAACTCTCATATGCACTAACGTATCACCCGGTTCTCTTCCAAGGCGACGACCTGAGCGGCCCCTACGGGCTCAGTTACTGGATCGTACTCGTCAACGCATTGATCTACGCCGTAATCGTACGGGAGGGGCGACGTCGTGCGCTGGCGATGCTTGCCCTGACAACGGTCATTTTCCTGCCCCTGGATTATGGATATTACTGTCTCGGTCGCAAGGACCTGAACAGCGGAGAGGAGATCACAATTTCGCTGATCCAGCCCAACATCGACCAGGACCGTAAGTGGAGCCCTGCCTTCCGCGATTCCACATCCCAGATCCTCGAAGGCCTTTCGCTGACGGCATTGCATTCCAGGCCCGACCTGATAGTCTGGCCTGAGACAGCGGTTCCCGCCTATATCAGGCACAACGCGGTCTACCGGGATCGAGTGGCCGGACTGGCGAAGGCCTCGAGCGTACCCTTTCTCGTCGGCGCCCAGGACTATGAACGGGTGGGGGAGAAGAGGTACCTGGTCTACAACTCCGCGTTCCTCTTCCACGCTGACGGCGGCATGGATGACAGGGTCTACAACAAGATCCGGCTCGTTCCCTTCGGGGAGAAGATTCCCTTCGAGGATCGCTTCCCAATCCTGAAGGATATAGACTACGAGGGGGGGCACTTCACGGCCGGAGATGACTTCACCATCTTCGATATTGACGGGAAGAGGTTCGGGGTCCTCATATGTTTCGAGTCCACTTTTCCGGAACTCTCGAGGGAATTCTGCCGTCGAGGGGCCGGATTCCTCCTCAATATCACGAACGATGCATGGTTCCTGAAGACCTCCGCGCCTTACCAGCACGCCTCGGCCCTCCCACTGAGGGCGGTCGAGAACCGGATCTATATCGGCAGGGCGGCTAATACCGGGATCACGATGATCGTAGACCCCTTCGGCAGGGTAGTGAAGTCAACACCAATCTTCACCCGGATGCTCATCTCCGGTAAGATCCGGGCGAGGAGTTCGGATACCTTTTACCGGCGCCACGGAGACTGGCCGGCAGTCCTCTCGTGGCTTTTCCTGCTCGGGGCCCTTTGCTACGTCGTCATCATGGAGAGCGCCAACTCCACGATGGAGTGATTTTTAAGAGGGATATATTCCCATGGCCCATCGCGGCGTGTTCAAGGTAACCGGCGTCCGAAGCGTCCGTCTTGTTGGGGACTGGATGCGATGGTGGATAAGGAATACTCGAGTCAGGTGAGATCGACATGGTAATTGCAAACATCTGGACGGTGGGAGTCATCGTCCTTCTATTGAACATCCCTTTCGGCTACTGGAGGGCCAATACCGTTCGGTTCTCGCGGCAATGGTTCCTGTCAGTACACCTGCCCGTGCCTGCGATCATCCTGCTCAGGATCGTGTCAGGCCTGGGCTTCCACATGGCCACTTTCCCGGTGATGATCATCTCCTTCTTTTTAGGCCAGTTGCTGGGGGGAAAGATCTTCCTGTTCCGACTCGAAAGTCAGAAGACGCCTCTGACATCGTGCCTGGTCATGGACCTGATCAGGGGAAGAGGCAAGTAGGCTGGGCGTCGCCCATTCGGTGCCTTTCTACGTGGGACGATCTCTACCTTGTCCAACCAGGATCAATAACGTTCCTATGGTAAAACTGGTAAGAAAATTGCTGTATTTTCCGGTACGTTGAGATTTTGTTAAATTTAATCCGGAGGTAGAAATGAACATGCGAAAGGTCACCGGCCCCCTCTTCATGGTCCTGTTCCTGGTCGGCACTGGATGTGCCTCGAACGTCCACTTCGTCCAGACCGACGAGACATACGAGCCCAAGTCGAGGCCGGAAGGCGCCGAGATCGTCTTCAGTCACGACAAGATCAAGCGTCCTCACCGAGTGATCGGTATAATCGAGGCGGAACTCCCAGCGAAGGCTCGCCGAGCCGAACTCGACCATCTCCTTGTCAAGAAGGCCAGGGAGATCGGCGCCGAGGGTGTCATGCTGGTCGAGTACGATGTCGACCGGGATGTGTATGTGGAGCACCATCACTACGTGGTGGGGCACGGTCCATGGCGGCACCACGTTGTGGCGAGCCGGCCTCATGCCGATGTAAAAAAGACGGCCTCCGGGGTCGCGGTCGTCTTCAAACAGGATGGTCCCATTACCCGGTAGGTGAATGCCGAGCCTTCGCCCTGTTGCTAAATCACACCTTCATTCCGGTGGGTCGGCAATGCGGTCGGGGAAAGCGTGTCCTGAGCGATCCCCCGTGACATGTCACTTATGGGCTTACCATATTAATTGATGTAACCCAGTGCCCTCAAGCGCTCCATGTCATCCTTAGTTCCGTTGCCGCTCCCCTTGCGGATGATCTCCTGGCCGTCCTCAAAGGTATCCACGAAACGAGTTGGCAGTTTCTCCGAGAATTCCGGCGTGAATGCCTCCTCCAAGACCCTTCCCTCGAAATCACGTGCGACTGGAAGCCCCAACAGGGCAAGCACGGTCGGCGCGATATCCAGGACCCCGGAACCTTTCAGTCTTACTCCTTTTCGGATGCCATTACCGTGCAGGATCAGAACCCCTTCCTTCCGGTGGTTGCCAGAGTTGACCAAGTGGCTTGGCGCGAGTAGGTTGGGTATGATGCCCTTGCGGTCGTCGGTCCAGGGACCCATGCCATGGTCCGAGCAGAGGAGCATCACCGTGTCGTCGTCGATTCGGTCGGAGATGACCCCCACCATGCTATCGATCCAGGCGTAGTAATGGCCGATGATCCCACCAAAATAAGAGATCTCCTCCGGGGAGACATCTCCGAAGGGCTCCGGGTCATAGAACTTCCAGAAAAAGTGCTCGGCGTTGTCGGGACCGAGGAAGTAGAGCATGACCAGGTCCGAACTTCCAGATTCGATCTCCGTTACTGCCAGCCGTGCCTTGATCTCGTCGAAGACGAAGTCTCGGGCGAGTTGATCGAGTGCGGATTGCAAAGAGTAGTCCCTGGAAGACGGGGCGAGGTGATCCGCGTAGTTGGGATCGAAGGGGAAAGTAGTAAACACCGCAACCCGGGAAGCGCGGTCATCCATCCCCTTCCGATAGTCATCCAGCGCCCTAACAAGTTGCTCCGTTTCAGGGTACACGGCGTTAAGGTTGTAAGGCCGATCGGCGATCATCCACCCTTTTACCGCTTCCGCGGGCAGGGTCAACCACCAGCCGTCTACCGCGACGTGCTTCCCCTGAGCGCTCAAGATGTTCCAGAGCGCCTTGCATCGCCTAGAGGCACTGGTGGGGTACTCGTAGGTTATGCACCTTGCGCCGAGTCTGGGGAAGAGCCGCTTGAAGACCTCGAAGAATGGCAACCTCGCGGGGAAGGGATGCGAGAGGCCGGCGATCCGGGTGAAGAGGAAGTCGTGAACCCCATGTTTCCGTGGAGACTTGCCCGTGGCTATCGATGTCCAGATTACGTTGCTTCGCATCCCCGCGCTCGAGATATCCGCGAAAGGCGTCAGTTCGGAGACGATCGACTCCAGGGACCCTGAGGCTCCGGATGTGATGAGGCGGGAGATATTTGGCAGTTTTCCCTCCTCCCTGAGCCGATCGATCACGCTCCAGGAAGCCCCGTCCATCCCGATCACGATTACCTTCCGGCCCGTTTCCACGCGGGTCGCCGGTGCCTCTGATTTGGACCCCGTGGAGGCCGATCCCTTCAATGATGTCTCGAGGAGGGTATATGACGGGACTATGCCCAGAAGAAAGATCGATAGCGCCACGGCAATGGAACCCAGCAAACGCCGGAATCTCCTTATATTTTCCGGCGATCTCATTCGGAGGGCCAGGAATACGGCAAGGACCAGGACGACCGCGACTTCGAGAAACAGGCCCGTCTGGAATCGCTGATCCTTCAGAGATATCGGTCGAGACCACTCCATCCAGAAGAGGATGAACTGTGGCAGCAGGAGAAACGTGATGCAGGCAAGGACATGAAAGAAATTTGTGGCCCTTTTGGTGCTGTCCCCACCAATGGCATGGGCGAGCGCGCCGAGCAGGGCGATTGGGAGACCGATCGCCACGCCGAGGATGGCGTGTGTAAGGGCGATGGCCGTGAGGAGGAGGAAGTAATCCATGGGGAAGCGCTGGTAGTCGGTCACATAGAGTGCCTCGAACCCGAAAAAGAGGCCTACCAGGAAAAACGTCTCCACGTAGAGGAGAGTATCCGCAGTCCATTTCCCGGATAATCGACTTACGACCTTCATCTAATGTGGTGTCCCAAAAGTTATTTTAAACATGTTCTGCGGTGACCTGCGCGGGTCCTGTCGCCGAACACCCCCATCGGCGCAGCCCATGCTAAGGTACAAGGGACTTCCGGGACATGATACGTGATACTGTATCCCATCCTCGGGATCGCTCCTGCGCGCGTCGTACGATGTCCATAATGTGGATGCGGACGACATGGCCCGCCGGAAGGCGCGCTTGCCTTGATACGTACGGTTTATCCGCCGCATGTAATGATTTCCGTGCCTGATATTACGCGGGTATACGGTGGAAGTCAATACTGGATGGATAAGACAACGGCGTGCGGGATGCCACGCCAGGCACCTGGGAATTATTACATCATGTTTGCGAACGAAATGAAGATTGCAACCCTGGAATAGAATCCGGGAAACGGGGGTTCTCCTCCCTGCTATATTGTTGACAGCCTGCCCGACGGTGATTATCGTTAATGGGTACCAGGGAGCCGCGGCCCGCCTTGTAAAACCATATGACACGTTCGGTGGAAGAAAATCTTGCCCCGATAGCTCAACCGGATAGAGCAACGGACTTCTAATCCGTAGGTTGCAGGTTCGAGTCCTGTTCGGGGTAGTTTTCTATCCATCCAGGTTGACACTGACCTGATGAGAAAATAGATTTATACCCGAGCCGATTCATATTGCGGCCCATCGCCTGTCGGCAAGGTGGTGCGCATGGTGGGCGTAGCTCAGTTGGTTAGAGCACCAGGTTGTGGCCCTGGGTGTCGGGGGTTCGAGTCCCCTCGCTCACCCCAAATCTATCCCCGGTGAAACCTTTTCCGGGCCGGTTCGGTATATAGATTGTCCTTTTGCATATATTGTTGAACCCTATTCCACGCGAGGTATCTTAGAACCTGTTCTTTGTAGGGATCTGGATCTGAAAAATATGGGTCCGCGCCGTTAGCTCAACCAGGCAGAGCAACTGACTCTTAATCAGTAGGTTGAAGGTTCGATTCCTTCACGGCGCACCAATTGGTGAGAACGGGAACGAGATATCCCCGCCTCTGTTTGCATACCTGCGGGGCCTTTCCTTCTCAATTCAGTATAATCCTTTGGTCCGGGGGCGGTGGCATATCGCCCCCCGGTGCGGCGTTGTTCGATTGAGTCGCCGAGTATCAGTCAACGAGGGAGGAATGCATGCTGGATGACAAATTATTGGAGATCCTGGCCTGTCCTCAGTGCAAGGGGGACCTCGAATACGATCGTGACAACAATGTCCTCCTCTGCCATAAGTGTCGGCTGAAATACGAGATCAAGGATGATATACCGATAATGCTAATCGAAGAGGCCGAGAAGTTCTGATGGTGCCCGAGCGTGCTCTCTTGCCTCGGAGCGGGTCTGGGCCCAGGCCGGGTGGGAGCCCCGCCGGATGAAGGACACGGAGACAGGTTTACGGAGCAGCCTCCCGGGATCGCTATGCTTCTTATCTCTGATCTTCGCCTCTCTCATCCTGCCGGGGTGGGTCCTGGGAAAGGGTGCCTTCACCGTGACACGGTCGAGCGAGAGGGGAATGGTCATCGAGTTTACGTTGCCTCGACTTGAAATAGGGGAGGAGGCCATTGGCGGAGAGAGTTATCAGGTGATACGTTCGGGGGGCATTTCGATGGATGGACGTCCCGGTGCACCCCGTCTGGAGATGTTCACGGCACTGATCGGAATACCCGCAGGCGCCGAAGTCTCGGGGACATTTTCAGCGGGGCGGGTCGAGGTCTTGAGCGGGTTGCATACCCCCCCCGTAATGCCACCCGGTGGAGACGTCCCCTCGGGAGGCCCCCCGGAGGGCCAAGGGCAAGGGATGTATCCGGGACGATATCTCGAGGTGGATGAGCCGGGTATGCTCCGCCGGCAGCGCGTTGTGAGGCTTCGAGTCTATCCCTTTCAGGTCAATCCGGCGACTAACGAAGTGAGGGTGGTCCGGGAGGGGACGATCGACCTCCGGTTTACAGGCGGCGGGACTGTCGGAACGGGTGAAACGGTCTCAGAAGAGGAGTTTGAAGGTGTGTACAGGAAGACCCTGCTGAATTACGACCAGGCGAAGCAGTGGCGCCTCGGGCCTGCTCAGCGGCCTGTGGTGGCCCCATCACCATTCACCGAGGGGGAATGGTGGCTCAAGGTGATCGTATCGGATGAAGGGATCTACCGCATCACCTATGACGACATCCTTCAGACAGGGCTCGATCCCGCGGCGATCGACCCCGCGACCTTTCAACTCTTTTACGGTGGCGGGAAGGAATTACCTTGGTCAGTAATGGAACCCCGCCCTGAACTCCAGGAGGTCTCCATAGAGGTCGATGACGAAGAGGACGGATCTTTCGATCCCGGGGACGGGATTGTATTTTACGGCCAGTCGCTTCTCAGGTGGGAGCAGCCGGACACCTATCTCCGAGACCGGTACGAGAGCAGCAATTGCTACTGGCTCACCTGGGGGAACCCGGACGCCACGCCGCTCCGAATGGCCTGGCGTGACGGGTCGCCGGGTGGGGGGGGCGAGCCTATCGAATTCTACCGCGGCAAGAAGCACGTGGAACAGGATAATATCTATGCGACCGAGGAATTCGTATATACCCAGATAGTCCCTGACGACTGGGTATGGGAGAACATTCCGAGTTCCCCGGGCGCACCGGTCACCAGGGATTATACCTTTCAGTTGAACGACACGTTCGCGGGCGGCGAGGATTCATTGAGGCTCGAGATATACGGTCAGCAGGGGACCGGTTCCCATTCGGTGGATGTACGCCTCAACGGTGTCAGTATTCGTGATATCTCCTTTACGGGTGCTGCAAGACACAATACCGGCTGGTTTCTTCTCCCCACCGATCTCCTTCGAGGGGGCGGCAATACCCTGAGCCTCGTGAGTTCCGGCGACCCTATCTACATGGGCTGGTTCGAGGTAAACGCGGTGTATTCCCTGGAGAATGTTGGCGATGAGGTCATCTTCAACGGACAGCCCGGGAGCGGCGACTTCAGGTTTCGACTGGGTGGTGTGGCCGCCGGCACGCCGCTGCTCTACGAGGTCGGTGATCCTTTCAGGCCGTCGATAGTAGAGGGGTTTTCACTGGTGGGATCTGACCTGGTGTTCGAACTACCCTCGGACCAGTACCGGCAGCGTTTCATATTTCTTGACCGGGGGAGGATGTTACGGCCGAGTTCCGTCACGGTGGTGGACAACATGACACTTCGTTCAACGGCTAACGGCGCGGACTACCTGGTAATCACCGATCCTGCCCTGGAGGATGTAGCAAGGGACATTGCCGCTTACCGGGCTGAACATAATGGGTTTCTTGCCATGGTGGTAACGTCCGATCGCATCTACAACGAATTCTCGTGGGGGCTTCGGGACGTAACGGCATTTAGAGACTTCTTGAAGTATGCCTACGAATCGTGGTCTGTCCCGCCACAGATGGTACTCTTCCTCGGGGACGGCCATTATGACTACAAGGGTTTCACATCGGCCGGGAGGAACAAGTTCAACCCGCTTCCACCTCACATCAACAATGACCTGGTCATCGAAGACTGGTTCGTTCGGCTCGACAGTGACCAGAACCCTGACATGATATACGGTAGGATGCCGGTCCGGACGGTCCAGGAGGCCCGTAACGAGTACGAAAAGATCAGAGATTACGAGGAGAGCCCCGAATATGGTGCCTGGAGGTCCCGCGCCATCCTCGCAGCCGATGATTACTATACGGCTGGCCGCCAGTGCGAGTCGCTGCCTCACACGGAGCAGAGCGAAGAGGTGGATGCTCGCCTCCCCAAGGGAATGGAAAGGGTGAAGGTCTATCTCCTCGACTATCCCTTCGATCCGCCCGAGACGGGATTGGAGAAGCCGGCGGCGACCGACGACCTGCTGAGGGACTGGAACCGCGGGGCGCTGTTGATCAATTTTGTGGGGCACGGATCATACAGGACGTGGGCGCACGAGAAACTCTTTCACATGCCGGACGACTTCCCGAGGCTCGACAACGGCGCGAGGCTCCCGATGATAATCGCGGCCTCCTGCGAGATAGGGAGATTCGATGATCCATCCTTCGACAGTATGGTGGAAGACATGCTGGACACGCCGGGAAAGGGGATCATAGCGGCGTTTTCAGCCACTCGTGCGACATTCTCTGGACCGAACAGGACTATCAACAACAACCTGATAGAAGAGTTGTTCCGGGACCCGTTTGAGAGCCCTTACATCGGTGAGGCAGCCCTGGCCGCCAAGATACGAACGGGCGGATCCAATGCATCTCGTTATACGATCTTTGGTGATCCGGCCATGAGGCTGGCGGTTCCCGGCAGTGAGGTGTCATTCACCGATACGCCAGACTCGTTGAGGCCGCTCGGTATCGTATCGTTGAGCGGCGAGATCAGATCGAACGGGTCGGTCGAAGAGGGGGTCAACGGGTTTGCGGAGGTGAGGGCGTTCGATTCGCCGGTGGAGAGGGTCTATGACGAATGCCCGAGCAGCCAATCCTTCATGACGTCCGGTAACCCGTTGTTCAACGGCGTGGTACGTGTGGATGAAGGCCGTTTCACGGTCACGTTCATGGTCCCCGCTAACATACCGGCCAGCCTTCCGCCGGACACGGCGGCGATCTCCGATTCCCGTATATATACTTACATAAACTGGGATGGTGGTGATGGGTACGGCGGCGTTGATTCCATCCCGATCTCCCTTGTTTCCTCCCCGGTAGAGGACAGCGTACCGCCGACGGTGGGGGTCGCTCTGAACGGACGTGAACTGGCGAGTGGGGATGATGTCGGGGTGGGGCAGGAAATCCTGATCGAGATCTCCGATGAGAGCGGCGTCAATATCACGGGCTCTCCGGGCCATCAGATAATTGTGGAGATAGACGGCGGAACGATTAGGGAGGACATCACCGACGACTTTCGATATGATGTCGATTCCTTCCAGTCGGGATCGATTACATACGCGATTCCCGCCATGGCACCCGGCAGGCATCACTTTGAATTCAGGGCCTCCGACAATGCCTTGAATGTCGCCCACATGAATATCGATCTCGATGTCTTTGCCGAATCAGAGATGAGCCTTTCAGATGTCCTGATCTACCCCAACCCATTCACCGACAATTGCGTGTTCACCTTCGAGGTGAACCAGCCTTCGAAGGTCACGATAAAGATTTATACCGTCGCGGGCCGGCTGATCCGCAGGATCGATGCGGACGTCGGCGAGGGTTACAACCAGATTGCCTGGGATGGGCGAGACTGGCGGGGAGATCGACCAGCCAACGGCGCCTATCTCTGTTACGTAAGGGCGAGATCCTTCTCCGGAAGCGCTGGCAAGGGGAAGGAAGATGAACGGCTCGTCAAGGCACTACTCGTGAGGTAGGTGGAATCGTGGATCGTAGAATGAATATCGACGAGAAGATGGAGGATAGAGAAATGCTGATAAAGACAAGCATCCACCGGATCGGTGCTCTGGCCCTAATCCTGGCCTTGATCGGGGTCCCGTCCAGGCTCACGGCTCAGGGTGGGGGGGAAGACGCCTTTCTCACCTTTCCGCTGGGCGCGCGAGCAATCGGAATGGGAAGGGCCTACACAGGGATATCCGACGACATACAGTCGATTGTCTGGAACCCAGCGGGCATCGCCCTCCTCGACCGTATGGAGGTCTCATACTCCCGGCTCGAGAGTTTCAAGTTCGAGGGCCTGAACGGGACCAGCGGGATAAACGATAACCTGATATCCCTCGGGTTCCCAACGGAGAAGTACGGGAGTTTTGGCCTGTCGCTCGAGATACAGAACTACGGCGAGACGGTCCTGACCGACGATAGCGGAAACCTACTTGGGGTACAGAACGATCGCGGGTACATATTCTACGGCACCTATGCGACCTCCATCTTCGATAAACTCGATATAGGCCTCGACTTCAAGTACCTGAGGGTCAGTTTCGCCGGCTTGGAGGGCACCCAGCGCCGGGGAAGCACCTCCGCCATTGACATAGGAGGCCTCTACCGGCCGCTGCGCAACGTCCCGCTGCAGTTAGGGGTCGCATTCAGGAACCTTGGGTTCGCTCTCCAGTTCGAAGACGAGTACCAAAAGGATCCACTCCCGAGGCGCCTGGTCATAGGTGCTGGCTATGACCTCCTCCAGCACCTGATCGGTTCCGACCAATTGAGCCTGTTGATCTCGACGGATGTCAAGTTGAGGCGGGTGAATTACACGGACGAGGAAGGCCGAAGGATCACTAATATCCAGTCCTACAACTACTTCGGAACGGAGTTCGGTTTCAACCGGATGCTCTTCCTCCGTGCAGGTTACATCGCGGAGCCGAAGGAATTCCATACCTCGGGAGGCACCTTCGGCATAGGATTGAACTACGGGGGGATCATGTTCGACCTCGCGAGGGAAGTTAACGTCAGTGAACTGGGGGATGAAACCCATGTTACTGCTGGTTATCACTTTTAGGCCTTTGGGTTATATCACGGCAGGATGGGTCATCCAGCGCGCAGTTGGTTCTGATTCGAGCATGGAGGATTATACGGTGAAAGGTGAGAGAGATGGAAGGGGTTACATAGGATGGTCGGTCGCCTGGGCGGTCCTCCTCATGTTATCGCTCGCTCCAGGTGGCTATGGGCGGACAGGTCGACCTCCGAACACAGTTAGACCGGCGGAGACATATTCACCTACGGCGGACAGCCTGCCTGCCGTTCCAATGCCATATATCGCTCTCCGTGATCAGGCCGGACCGGGCCAGATTGGCTCTCCGAGCGAACCGGTTTCGGGCACTCGAGTTGTCTACAAGCCCATCCTCTTCTCTGCCCTGTTGCCTGGAAGCGGTCAACTGTACCAGGGGCAGGACCGCGGATACCTCTATATCGCTGCGGAAGCGGCCACGATAGTGGGGTGGGTCTATTTCAGGAACAAGGGGAACGACGGAAAGGAGGAGTTCATCCAGTACGCCTGGGTCTATGCGCGTGAGAACATCTCAACGCAGAACGTGAGGGGCGACGATGCGTACTATGAACACATGGCGCGTTACGTGAAGAGCGGAGAGTTCGATACCGACAGGAATTACGACCTCAATGACCCCTTTACCATCGACCCGACGACAGAAAGCGACAGTTATAACGCAGGGCAGTGGCAGATCGCGTTGATCACGTACGGGGAACCGGATAGTACCGGAGAGTATGTGCTTCCAACTCCTGCCGATTCACTCGCCGCCTTGCAATACTATGCCACGCACGCCTACCAGCCGACCTTCTACTGGGACTGGACGAAGAACAATACCGTTGATGACTACCGGGCCAGGCAGAACCACTACTTGGACCTCAGGGACGAGAGCAACCTGGCCTTTCAGCGCGCCACGCTCTCCCTGGTATTTCTCATGGCCAATCACGTGGTCAGTGTAGTCGATGCCTTCCTTTCCTCGAGGATCACCCTGCCGGGAGACGGCGGCGAGAACCGTACGAGACTCGACATGAGGCTGGAACGCGGCGGGAGGAATTTCCCGGGGGGGAAAGTGAGGCTCACTCACACCTTCTGAGGAGCAGGGACCTTGTTCTACGTTCGCTTATGAAGACGATTGTCTTGGCCGTTATCGCACCTCTATTCTTGTTGTTGTCTTCCGCAGGCGATTCTACTGGTCTGTCTCCCACCTTCTTGGCACTCCTGGGTTCACCCGCCCCCGGCCAGGAGGGACGGGAGGTCTCCGGCTCTTATCGTACGATCATCGGCAGCAGGGGGACAGGGGGGGAATTCTTCTCTCCGGGGCGGATCGAGGTGGATAGTCAAGGGGACCTGTATGTCGTGGATTCTCATGGCGGCCGGCTCAGGAAAGTAGATGGGGAGGGCCGGACGATCTGGGAGATCGGTGGAGAGGAGTGGGGTGGCGAGGGCTTCCTCGTCCCGGGGGGCGTCGCCGTATCATCGGGCCTTGCGGTATACCTCCTCGATCTGGGCAGTCGCAGGGTCTATCGAATAAACGGACTGGGTGAGATCGAAGGCGTGGTAGAAAATGAAGACCTGCGGGACCCAAGGGCGATCGCCCTGACCCCGACCGGCAAGTTGGTGGTCTACGAGGCGTCGTCGAGGGAGATCATCGTCCTGAATCCGGCCGGGAGGGTCCTCTGGTCGTTCAAGCCGGATGGTTTTCGGTCCAAGACTCATGTGGAGATGTCTCTCAGGGGTGAGGAGGAAATCTGTCTCTACACACGCGGATCGAAGGTGTTGCGTTTCTATCACTTCATGGGGGGCCTGAACAGGATATGGAGGCCTGTATTGCCGGATGGCCGGAGGCTCGAGGCATCATCCCTGGATATTGATGAGAGTGGAAGGGTGTTCATCCTCGATGGTAACGTCCGGGTCATCTACGTCTTCGACAGGTTGGGAAATCTCCTCCTCGACATGAGCGGTTCCATGAGAGACATGCGCTATAAGGGTCCGGGAGACATCCGCGTGGCCGAGGGGGTCGTTTACCTGACCGAGGGTCGTACGGGCAGAGTCCTTGCGCTGTCCCTACCCCGTGAACTTCGCAATTGACCTCAACGAGGGGTGCTCCGTGAAGTGTGACAGGAAAGGGCTCGAGTTCCCTTTCTTTTTTTTCATGACACTGCTTTGGCCCCTCATCCGCGGCACCCTGATTAACGCCGTGGTGGCGGGGTTGCTCATCCTCCCTTTTCCATCATCATCTCGGGCCGAAACCACCAGTCGCAGCATTACGGGCCAAAGTCCTGTCCTCGAGGAAAGGCTCTGCCTGGTCAGTGAGGTGACGGAGTATCAATTGAAGGAGACTTACCTGGTACCCGGCTCGTTGCGCCTGTCTCTCCACGGGAACGAGTTGCGTGAAGGAGAGGACTTCGACGTGGTCTGCCCGGCGGGTATCGTGCATCTCCTCTTCAAACCGGCGAAGGCGGAGACGCTCAAGGCCACATACAGCCGATACTCCCTGTCTATCCCGGCCGCGTATCGATCCTATATAGAGGTGGCCGGGCTGGACGAACAGGACCCCGGGCCGCCCGGCCCCTTTAATCGCCGGCGTGGTGATGGCGCTCATGGCGCTAGGCCTTCCAACATGTACCCGATGTCGATATCAGGATCCAAGGGCCTGAGCATCGAGAAGGGCAGCGGCGGAGAGTTCAGGATGGATCAATCTCTGGATCTCTCGGTAAACGGGACACTACCGGGGGGCACCTCTGTCACCCTTCAACTTTCCGACCAGTCCGTTCCGGTATCGGCGGCGGGAAGTTCAGTGGAGTTGCGTAAATTGGACAATGTCTCCTTTCACGTCGCAAACGGTCCCGTATCCGCCACACTTGGCGATTACAATTACTCCCTGGACGGATTTGAGTTTGCAAGGATCGACAGGAAACTGGAAGGGGTCCGTGGAGAGTGGAGGGGGAAGGGCCTTTCGATTTCAGGGGCGGGCGCCATAACGCCTGGAAAGTTCGCATCTTGCAGCATCTCTGGAGTCGAGGGGAAACAGGGCCCGTACCGGTTGGTCATAGACGGGGTGAAAGACGATGGTGGGTGGATAGTCTTGGCCAATAGCGAGAGGGTATACCTCGACGGTGTGTTGATGAAACGTGGGGAGGGGGGTGATTATACCATAGATTACAACGAGGGGACGATAACCTTCACCGGTACGAGGTTGATAAGCGTTGATTCCAGGATCGAGGTCGACTTCGAGTACGGCACTCGCGGCGGGCAGGGTTCCTTTTATTCTACCACGTTCCAATCCTCTCCGGGGGGCCTCCCCCTCGACCTGAAGGGCTATTTTATCACCGAGTCGGACAGGTCCGATTCGACCGCCCCAGGCTCACCGATTATTGGAGGAAGTGGAGACAACAGGGTGGGACTGGCCTATTCATACCGAGCCGATTCGGGTCTCCACATGGAGGGAGAGGGGGCGTATCAATCGGGGCATTCGTCCCTATCAGACATGAACCTGGCCGGCAGACCAGCGGGGGCATTTTCACTTAGTGGAGGCGTAAAGGATATCTCTCTGTTCGACAGGGACGGAGGAAGGGACAGGTGGTCCCTTTCGCTCCTTGAGAAGGTGATTCAGAGCGACTTTTCATATCCAGGCAGGAGATATGCCCCTGACTTTCGCTGGAAGTGGGGGCTGTCACCCGATCCGGGTGGGCGGGAGGACTGGACCTCGATGGGCCTCGGCTTCGGTGTATCGAAGGCGCTCGATCTCAGCATCGAGATGGGCCGAATACGGAGGGGGAATGGGGAGTACGCCTTCAGGGAGAGGATGACTGGGACCCTTACGAACGACTCGGGATCTTACGACATAGAGGGGGAACTCTTCTCCATCCATGCGATGAGACGACAGACATCTCCATCGGGTTCATCCGGCCCGAGCCCCGCCGAGATCAACGGTCGGTCGGTCGTTGCCCGTCGCAGGTGGGGTGTTTGGGTGCCTTCCGTCGCTTATACACACAGGGAGGAGGTCTCATACGGGGGAGATGGGTGGGGCAGCAGTTACGATGAGGTCAAGCCTTCCATCCAGGGCGTGATCGCCGGGGCTCTCCGGGCAAACCTGGGATTTAACGTGAGGGAAGACAGCAAACTGGACCTTGACAGGGTCGCCTGGAAGAGGGACGCGCGCCTGGTCCAGGGTAACCTGGGCCTCGATTACAGTCGCCGGGCGGGCTGGCAGGTCAGGGGGTCGACGGAATTCAGGAGGAGGCAGACCTTCGGGAGCGGCGATCGGCCGGTTACGACTATCCTGGGGAGAGGAGAGTTTCTGACCTCGGGCCTGGATCAGGTCTATTCCTCCAGCATCATCTATGAATTGAGCAGCACCTCGAACGTCTTACAGCGGGCTGTCTTTGTCCCGGAGCAGGGTGACGAGGGTGATTACCTGGCGGACGGCACCTATGTCGGTCCCGGCAATGGGACGCATGTGAGGCAGACGGTCTCAGGGACGGACGGGGACGGACGGGTCCTTGGAGCCTCTCTCACCGGGGTCGAGAGCCTTGACTTCGGCCCCTTGCTCGACGGAAAGGGGTTGCCCGTTTCATCCCTCACTCACACCTCCACGATCTCCATAGACCATCGCAGGATTGGGGACGACCGCTGGCGTGTCTATCTCTTTCTACCGAGTCGACCCGGTGGAGAGGCCACCGATCTCTACCGATCGATTCAATATCTGGGGGAGTTCGAGGCAGGACTGGGGGAGGATGACAACTGGACGGCCGGGCTGGACGTAGAGTACCAGGGGACGCTCGACAGGAGGTACGAGAACATGGTGCAGGATTTCATGCAGAGAAAGACCCGTTTTCGGATCGACGGCTCGCCCGGCAAAGGGTTTGACGTGGAGGTGGAGGGGACATTGAGGAGGCGTTCAGATGGGGGCTCCTCCGGCTATCCTACCGACCTGCGTGAGAGGCAGGTCGGGGGTGAGATGGGTCTTACCACCGCGCGCAGGCTCAGGTATTCCCTGGCCTTGAAATTCGGCGAGAAGAGGGACGTCCTGAGCGGCAGCCGTCTACACAACGGGTCCATAGTCCCCGGGCTCGCCGTGTTCTTTGATGGAGGGGGAAACCTCAAACTCGAGTACCGGATGGAGAGGGTATGGGACGATACGCCCATGATCCCTGTCCCCATCGCGATGACGGTCGGTGGAGACGTGGGCACGACACATCGATACAGTATTCGTGCCAACTGGCGGATCAAGGGTGCACTCGATCTGACGGCCTCCTTCGAGGGTAAGAAGAGACCGGGCAGGCCGTTCTTTGAAAACACGGGGCAGACGGAATTCACCTACAGGTTCTGAGGAATGAGAACTGTTCTTGGGCGATTATACACGTTAAGGAGACCATTGAGGGGGAGACGGTACGATATTGTTATGAGGCCGGTGTGCGCCGGACACCGGCATTGTGAGGTCGCCCTGTGGCGTGGGTTCATCGTGTCCACTATCCTGACTTCTATAATGTTCCTATCCCCTCTTTCGGCGGCTGGAGATATCGATGGCCTTGGGTCCTATGCGGGTTGGAAGGTGAACGAGGTGCTGGTAAGGGAAATGGAGGGAGGCGACCTGATAAGGGATCGATCGGTGACACTGCCCGAGCCCGTCATTGTCGATTCGATCGGTACCGATCGGCTCCTCAACGGGATCCTCGAGAGATATCGCGATCGGTCCTACCTCCTCAGTAGCATCGAAGAAGTCGACCTGGACCCCGACACGACCACGAAGAGGGTCGGCCTGAGCGTGGTGTTGAATAGGGGCCCGAAGTGCCGTATCTCCTCGATTTCCCTGGAGGGGAATAGAGCCCTTTCAACGGATCGCTTCGAGAAATTGACCGGCTTCATGGTTGGCATCCCACTGCGGGAGAGTTCAATCGAGAAGGGGATGGAGTCTGTCGTGGAGTGGTACAGGAACCATGGACACCCTTACGCCGAGGTCGAGGTCGAAGACTTTTCCGTCGATCGGGACGGCGGTGTATCCCTAAGGCTGCGCTTCAAAGAGGGGGAGAGTGTGAGGGTGGGTGCGGTCAGGATCGAGGGAAATCAACTGACACGCGATTACGTGGTGGCCCGGCAGTTCGGGATACGGCCTGGTGACCCCCTGTCGATGGAGGCGATCAGGGAGGGGAGGGAGCGACTGATCAACTCGGGTCTATATGCGGATGTGGGCGAGACAAGGCTGATGCAGGGCGATAGCCGGTACAAGTTGAATCTCGGCGTCCGCGTCAAGGAGGGGCAGCCCAACGCAATCGACGGAGTGGCGGGCCTGGTACCCGGCGTTGGTGGGGGGTTGCAACTTACCGGCAGGATCCACTTGTTCCTCGGAAATTTATGGGGGACCGGCAGGAGGATGGATATAAGGTGGTTGGGAAGGGGGAGGGGCAACTCGCAACTCGATCTCAGGTACATGGAGCCATGGATTGCCGGCTCTCCAATATCAGGGGCCTTCCGCTTCATGCAGGAGGTGAGAGACACCTTGTTCAGCCGGCTCGAATTCTCGATTGCCGGCACGGGACCCGTGGGGGGAGGGTTTACCGGCAGAGCCGGCCTTGAACACCAGGGTGTCTTCTCTGCGACTGGTGCGTCGGGGGAGGGAGAGGTCAACCGGAGGCTTTCGTTTCTGATCGGGTTGGGGCGTGGATTTGCCCGGGATGTGACAGACGTCTCCCCGACTCCTCCACTGATGAGCGGGCGGTCCTGGGGGATGGACATCCGGTTCAAGTTGGGGCGCCGCCGTATCGATTCCAGGAGGTTTAGAGAGATAGAGGTTAGGGGCGCCTTTTCATCCATCGTCTGGAGGAGGAGGACCGCCGACATTCGCTTGGCTGGTGGAGGAAGATTCACCGAGACCCCGATCAGGCCGATCCCGCAGTACGACCTCTTTTCGCTGGGAGGGAGCGAGACGGTGCGAGGATATGTTGAAGACAGGATCTGGGGGAACAGGGCGGCCTGGGACAGGGCCGAGGTGAGCCTCGGCGTCTCCGGTGACTCCCGGTATCTCCTCTTTTACGACCTCGGGATCGTCGAAGATACCGGGGATTCACGGGGGCCAATCCTCCTTCAGGGGTTCGGGGTCGGGGCCCGGCTGGAGTCGGGGGGGGGGTTGATGAAGGTCGACTACGCGCTCACGCCGGACCGCCACGGCCCGCTCGATGGTAGACTACACCTGGGGTGGTCCAGGGACTTTTGATGGGGTAATGGCCCGCGGTGGCATGCAATGAAGGACGGCAACCCGAGATGAACGACCTGATTCACGATCTGGAATTGCTCTTCAAGGCGCGTGGAAACCGGCCGATGAAGGTCAAGGAGATGGCCAAGGGGCTGGGGATCGCCACGGAGGAATATCGATCCTTTCGGAGGCAGGTAAGGGACCTGCATAGCGAGGGGGCCTTGGTCAGGGTGAGAAAGGGGAAGTATGTCTTCAAGGGAATGGCACGGTTGAGGGAGGGTAGGATAAAGGTTATGCGGGGAGGATCGGCCATATTCCGGGGGATTGAAGGGGACGAGACGAGGATTTATATCTCGAGACGGTCGCGGATGGGATCCCTGGACGGTGATCGTGTCAGGGTCCTTGTCCTTTCGGAGGGTAAGGGAACGGAACTGGGAGAAGGAAGGGTCGTGGAGGTGCTCGAGCGGGCGCATAGGAGGATGTCCGGGAGATTGGTGAGGGACAGGGGCAGATATCTAATGAGGCCGGGAAATCCCAGGATAGACCGTGAGGTGGTCATATCGGGTGACAGGAAGGGTGCGGGTGAAGGAGACGTGGTTACGGTAGAGGTGGAAGACTGGGGCAGGGGCGGGCGTTTCCTCCGCGGTACAGTCAACAGCGTGTTCCATGATCTGCCCGAAGATGAGGCGGATATCGTTTCGATCATTCTTGATAACGGGCTCCCCCTTGATTTCCCTGGAGATGTCTTGAAAGAAGCGGATGGTATCCGGTCGAGAACAGGTGGTGATGATCTCGAGGGGAGGCTCGATTGTCGACGGCTTGGGGCGTTCACGATCGATCCGGTTGACGCCGGGGACTTTGATGATGCGCTGTCGATCGAGGAGAGGGGCGATGGATTGTGGCGCGTTGGGGTCCACATAGCGGACGTCTCTCACTACGTCCCGCTGGGCTCGGCCATGGATCTCGAGGCGATGCGACGTGGGACCAGCGTCTACCTTGTGGACCGCGCGATACCCATGCTACCCGAGAGGCTGTCGGGAGATATATGCAGCCTGAGGCCGGGCGAGGACCGGCTTACCTTGAGTGTCTTCTTCGACCTCGACGCGGCCGGCCTTCCCCGTGGGAACGAGATAAGGGGGACGGTGATCCGCAGCCGAAGGAGGCTGACGTACGACGAGGCCCAGGCGATAATAGACGGCAAGGGAGATGGCGGCGATGGAGGACTTTCAAGGGATGTTCGCCTCCTCTATCGCCTTAGCGAGGCACTGAGGGACAGGAGAATGGAAAAGGGGAGCCTTGACTTCGACAGGCCCGAGGCCCACGTGGTCCTGGACGATCAGGGCCTGCCCCTCGACGTGCGAAAGGTAATCCAACTCGGCAGTCACAGGTTGATAGAAGAATTCATGGTGCTTGCCAACGAAACGGTGGCCGGCGTACTCTCGGGGGCGAGGTTCCCGTTGATATACCGTGTTCACGAGAGGCCCTCTTCCACGGATCTCTTGAAACTGGAGGAGGCCCTGGCCAGGCTGGGCATCCGGGCCGGGTGGCGGAAGGAGGGCATCACGCCGCGCGCCTTCCAGGGTATCCTCGAAGATGCACGAGGGAGAAAGGAGGAGGCCCTGGTAATCGACCTGGTCCTGAGGAGCATGAAGCGCGCGATTTACTCGGTAACAAACGTCGGGCACTTCGGCCTTGCCTCGGAACGTTACACCCACTTCACCTCCCCCATAAGGCGATACCCGGACCTTACCGTTCACCGGCAGGTAAAGGCGTGGATCCGTTCGGAGCAGCCGCCCTACCTTGAAGGAGAAGAGGATCGATTGAAGGAGATAGCGGATCTGTCGACCGAGCGCGAGCGGATCGCAGACCAGGCGGAGTGGGACTCGATCGATCTCAAGACGGTTCAATACATGGAGTCGAGGATCGGTGAGGCCTTCAGCGGGACGATCAGCAGGCTCCTTGCTATAGGTTTCTTCGTCCTCCTCGACTCGCCGTTCATCGAGGGGATGGTGCTGCTGAGGGACCTGGTCGGCGACTATTACGACTTCATCGAGGAAGAGTACGTCATCAGGGGGCGCAGGACCGGCCGGACCTTCAAGATCGGGGACCGCGTGAAGGTCCAGGTGGTTCGAACCGACAGGCGCCGCCGCGAGATAGACTTCCGCCTGCTGGGGCATAGCCGGAGTTAGACCCTTGATTTTTACGCGCCTATTTGCTAACGTGAAGTTGAATAGTCGGGTTTGGCCGTGCTAGACGGGGAGCCAGCGGTGCCCTGTACCTGCAATCCGCTATAGCAGGGTCGAAGGCCTGTCGTGAGGCCATTTCCCGTCGGTTTCCAGATGGTGACGACGGGTGCCGATGGTCCGGGCTCCACAGGGTGAGCGTTGCGAACCTGGTCAGGTCTTGATCGAAGCAGCCATAAGCAAGGTGCTTCGCCGGTGTGGAACAACCTGGACCTGAGCCCGGCGTGCCGGAAGGGCCGGCCGGGATAGGTCGATGGCAGGGCACGGCCTTTTTTTTCAGAATAGGATCGAGAGGCCGAATACTATACGGCTCAGGTTGAGGTCGCCTCCCAGGACGAAGGTCCGGGTGTGGTGGAACGAGGTTGTCAAGGAAACACGTCGATGGAGCCGTCCCTTGATGCCTCCGCCGAGCGTGTAGGTAGTGAAACCCCTGTCGAATACGCCGTCGTAGAAGATACTCTCCCGCCCGACTCCGGCCTGGAGGTAAGGGACCATGCGGTCGCCGGGGGGAGACAGATTATAGGAGAGATTGAAGTCGGTCAGGAGGATGTCGGCGCCTACGAAGGAGTCGAGTTCGGGATTCAGTGCGTAGGGGTTGTTCCTTGTAAGGTTGGTGGAGACGGGGATGTCCGCGATGTTGAACCCTGCCTCGAGGTACCTGGTCGTGAGGAACTGGAATTCGACCCCGAGGATGCCGCCCGTGGAGCCTTCAAGCCCGAGCATATCCTCGGTGACCCCTCCCAAATCCACTACCCCGAGGTAGGGGATGACTTCACCCCGCCAGGACTGCCTATCCTCGTGGCCCGCCCTGAGGCGGACGTGGGCGAATGCGGGGTTGGAAATGGACAACAGTGTTGCCGTAATGATACAGATTGACCTTATCATTGGACATCATCCTCTCTTTTTTTATGTTCTGTGGCCTGGACTGTTGAATGATATATCTTGTTGCAGGCCATTATGTTTCATGTTAATATATCCGGAATGACCTCTCCGGAGTACCTTGTTACACATGATAATAAGGCAATTCATGTACCGGACACCGTGGAAGCGTCTTGAGAGGGCAGCAATGGGATGAGCCATTAGGAGGAAGCCGATGTTGCAGGACACGTTGAAAGAGACCCTCCATCGATTGGGCAGGAAGGAGGGTGTGGAATATGCCGATGTGAGGCTTGTAAGGAGGGCCCGCGAGGGCATTAAGATGAAGAACGGCAGGGTCGACCACATCCACCAAGCCGAGGACCAGGGTTACGGAGTTAGGGTGTTGTACAAGGGGGCCTGGGGGTTCGCGTCTACAAATCGATTGGAAGACGCTGATGCCGGTCGCATCTTCGACTTGGCGCTGGACATAGCCCGATCGAGCGCCTCGATCGCGAAGGAAAGGGTCGTTATGTCCCCCGTCGAGCCCGTGGTGGATGACTATTCGAGCCCGTGCGAGATCGACCCGTTCCAGGTCCCCCTTGATGAGAAGATCTCTCTCCTTGATCGGGCGATGGCGCCTTTGATGAAGGCACCCGAGGTGAAGGTCGCTGAATCCAGCGTCTCCTTTTACCGCACGGAGAGCCTGTTCATCAGTACAGAGGGCTCCGTGATCAACCAGAAGGTCATTGAGTCGGGGGGAGGGATCAACGTCGTGGCGGTCAGGGGTGGAGAACCCCAGGCGCGATCCTACCCTAACTCCTTCAGCGGGAATACCGCGGCGCGTGGATATGAATTCGTGCGGGATCTCGGCCTCGAAAACGAGGGAGAGAGGGCCCGTGAGGAAGCGGTTGCCCTCTTGTCGGCTCCACCCTGTCCGCATGGACGTATGACCTTGATCGTGGCGAGCGACCAGTTGGGACTCCAGGTGCACGAGTCGTGCGGTCATCCGGTGGAATTGGATCGGGTCTTAGGCTCGGAGATCAGCCTGGCCGGGGGGAGTTTTCTCAAGGTGGCGGATGCCGGGAAGTTACGATATGGTTCCGAAAGGGTCAACATAGTGGCGGATTCGACGGTCCCGGGTGGACTGGGAACATTCGGCTATGACGACGAGGGAGTTGAAGCCGGGAAGACGGACATAGTTCGAGAGGGGATCCTGATGAACTTCTTGACTTCAAGGGAGACGGCGGGGTCCCTCGGCATGGAGAGCAACGGGGCAATGAGGGCGGACGGCTGGAGCAGGATCCCCTTGATAAGGATGACGAACATCAACCTGGAACCCGGGGAGTGGCCCCTTGAAGAGATGATACTTGACACGGACCATGGTATAATGGTCTCTACCAATAAATCGTGGAGCATAGACGACAGGCGCCTCAACTTTCAATTCGGGACGCAGATCGCCTGGGAAATCAGCCACGGTAAGATCACAAGGATGCTGAAGAACCCGATCTATACGGGAATAACCCCGGATTTCTGGTCAAGGTGCGACGCCGTGGGCGATGCCGGTTCGTGGAGATTGTGGGGGATCCCGAGTTGCGGGAAGGGGGAGCCCATGCAGGTGTGTCACGTAGGGCACGGCGCTTCGCCCGCAAGGTTCAGGGATGTAGAGGTAGGAGTTGCGAAATGATCGGCAATGAAAACGCGTTGGACCTCTTGAGGAATGCAATCAGGCCGGCTATGGAAAGCCAGGTGGAGTTGTTGATGATAGCCCGGGATGCAGGGTGCAGCAGGTATGCAAACTCGGTGGTTCACCAGAACGTCCATGAGGAAGTAGTCTCCGTCTACGTGAGGACGCTTGATGGGGGGAGAGTGGGCCTGGCAAAGGTCTCTTCAATGGACCGGACCGCCATAGGGGAAGGGATAAGGCGAGCGAGGGCGGCCGTAGCTTGGGGGGGTGAAGAGGAAGGGTTCAAGGCCTTCCCGTCTCCTCAGCCGTGCGAGACGGTGTCGGCCTTTTCGGCCGAGACCTTCGGGTATGACCATCGAAGGCGTGTTGAAAGCCTCGACGCCGTTTTTAAGGAGGCCGGGAAACGGGGTCTCAGGGTTGCGGGGGCCTTCACCACCGGCGTTGAAGAGGTGGCGGTCGTAAACACGAACGGGATCGAGGCCTATCAGGCAACAACGGTCTACGACGTTACCTTTACCTCCATCGGCGAGGCCGCCTCCGGCTTCGCTGGCAAGACGGGAACCGAGATAGAAGACCTAAATGTGCGCTCACTTGCGAGGCGGTCGATGGAGAAGGCCTCAGAGGCGGGAGGAACAATAGTCCTCCCACAAGGGAAGTATACGGTGATCCTGGAGCCCAAGGCGCTGGCAGAATTGCTCGAATGGACGTCGTATATCGCCTTCGGTGCCCGCCAGTACCAGGATGAAACGAGTTTCATGGCGGGGAAGATAGGGAAGAAGATAGCGGGTGAAAACATCACGATCTACGATGATGCCCTCGAGCCCGTGGGTTTCCCCAGGGCCTTCGACTACGAGGGTGTGCCGAAGCGTCGCTGCGAGATCATCAGGGAAGGAAAGGCAGTGGGCGTGGTCTACGACACGCTGCATGCCTCCCGCGAGGGGAGAGAGTCCACCGGACATGCAACGCCGCCCGATTCGGATGATGGACCTATCCCCATGAATCTTGCCATGCAGGGGGGAGAGGAGACGATAGACGAGATAATCTCTTCCACCGAGAGGGCCGTGCTGGTCACCAGGTTTCATTACGTCAACGGCCTCCTGGAGCCAGAAATCGCGCTGATGACGGGTATGACCCGTGATGGGACGTACGTCGTGGAAGACGGTGTCCCTACGAAGCGGGTAAGGGAGATGAGATTCACAGACAGCGTGCTGAGGATCCTCGACAACGTGACGGCCGTTTCGCGAGAAAGGGAATCGATCAGATCATGGTGGACCGATGAAGGTGTCTACACGGTACCTTATATACGGGTGGACGGGGTGAGTTTTACAGGGAGGACCGGGTCATAAAAAAGTTCCCCGCGGCATGTCGTGTGCAGAATTGACCTCATGTGGAGTCTCTAACCTCTTAGTCCTGTCATCACGAACACGGCAGGGAACTTTGCCGGTATGTCGGAGGATTGTCTTCGGCCTACATTGTTATGCCCCCTGTGGCCTTGAATAGTGCACCCCACGGGTGATGTCTTCGATGATCTGGTCACTATCGCTTGCGACCACGCACAGGGAGGCACACAGCAGCGTCGAGATGAATATCGCCGGTAAGAGAATAAACCAGAACATGTGCTCTATCCCCTTCTTTCAAGTTGTCACGGAAGAGATCGGGCCGTATGATCTACTTGATCCACCGTCAGGAATAGCAGGAAGCGTGCCACTGGTTTCAAGGCCGCCTGATATTGCGGGACTTAAGGGCTAACCTATTGCCATACAAGTTGTTGTGCCGTTCAGGACAATATCCTTTGGGCCGGTTCCCTCCCGGAATAAAGGTCCGGGGGGCCGTGACAACTTTTCACAGTTTGTTAAAAATGTATTACGGGAGGAACGATGAAAAACGTCCGCTTTGGCCTGCTTGTCTTCTCTGTCCTCTTTCTCGGGCCCAGGACCTCACGGGCCTTCGTCCCTTACATTAATGCCGGGATGGGTGCAGGATCTGTTATAGATGGAACGGGAGAAGGGGAGAGCCTTCCCATGGATGCGTGGGCCGATTTCGTCGGGCGTTACGGTGGTGGGTGGAAGATCGAGTGGAATGAGGAGATGGGGACCCCGCGCGCCATATACGGTTCGAGTGTCCGGGTCTTTCAGGGTGGGATCCCCGGAGAGGGGGCCCTGAACGCCCAACTCCTCGAATTCGTGGATGAGAACCGGGCCCTGCTGGGGGTCTCGTCGCGCGACCTGGCCCCATTCAGTGCGGGCAGGCATGGGAGGCTCTGGTATGTAGAGTTTCAGCAGGTGGTGAATTCCGTCCCGGTCTATGGCGGACACATTCAGTTCAGGCTTCGGAAGGACGGCAGGTTGGTTGGGATCGCTGGGACCCTATACCACAGGCCGGATATCGGCACTTCGGCATCTCTGACGGCGGAAGAGGCTGAACGGCTGGCAAAGAGGGAGGCGTCCTTTGTTGATCAAACGGATCGAGTCGTGGGATCCCGCCTGGTGGTCTATCCGGACCGGGGCCAGGACCGGATCCGATTCTACCTCTCCTGGATGGTGGAGTTGATCACCCGTAGCCCGGCCGCCCACTGGTTCTACGTGGTCGATGCGCACACCGGGGATATCATCAAACGATGGAACCAGATCTATTATGGCAATACGGCCCCGGACAGTATATTCGGCAGGGTTCGGGCATGGATCCTCCCGGAAACGCCCACCGACGTCCCGGAATCCCACCCCTTGAAAGACCTTCTTGTTCAACTGAAAAGCGGCGGTTCGGACGTGACGGATTCCTCGGGCTACTTTACGATCGAAACGTACGGGGGCGGAACCGATTCCATACTGGCCGAACTCCTCGGTCCCTTCGTGGACGTGGATAACGATTCCGGGCCGGACGGAGCCATACGCATGGGTGCGGTGCCGGGCGGTTGGAACAGCGTGGCGTGGAGTGACGGCAACTCCGTCGCATCTGAGAGGAATGGTTTTTACCACGTCATCCTCGTCCACGACTATGTCAAGGCCATAGACCCGGGCTTCACGGGGCTCGACTACCAGATGCCGTGCAGGGTGAACATAGATCAGACCTGCAATGCCTTCTGGGACGGCTTCGCCGTCAACTTCTTCCGGGCCGGCGGCGGTTGCGCAAATACGGCCAATATCGCCGATGTGATCTATCACGAGTACGGGCATGGTGTAACGGACTTCCAGTATCGTCCTTTCCCCCAGCCTTCGAGTGCGATGCACGAGGGGTTGTCGGATTATCTCGCCGCCACCATCACGGATCAATCTCTGATCGGGCGCGGCTTTTTCGGCCCGGGCACCTGGATCAGGAACACCGAGAACGACAGGGTGTACCCGGCGCCTGAGTGCCAGGGAGAACCGCACTGTGTTGGTGAGTCGATTGCCGGTTCTCTGTGGGATATGAGGCAGAACCTGGTCGCCTCCCTCGGGCACGAGGCAGGCGTTGCCCTGGCGGATTCCCTCTTTCACTACGCGCGATATGGACATTCGACAGTGTTCCCCGATTACTTCATCGACCTCCTCCTCGTGGATGATGACGATGGCGACCTCTCTGACGGCATCCCTCACGCCGATGAGATCTGCGGAGGCTTCGAAAACCACGGGTTGTCCTGTGTCCTCCCCCCGAATGCCCCCATGGTCTTCGACGTAGGCAGCGGGACGGACCTGATGGTGTTGTGGCAGCCCGTTCCGCCTCTCATGGCCCCGATTACCGATTACCACGTCTTTTACGGGGTAGAGTCGGGTGTTTACACGGATTCAATATCCGTATCGGGGGATACCACGGTGCTGGTGTCGGGGCTCGAGGAGGGCCAGGACTATTATTTCGCCGTCTCCTCGGAAGATTCAACGGGTCGCAGGAGCCCACTTTCCGAAGAGGGCTTCGGTACACCAAACTCGGTACCTCTACCCCCATCAGGTGTAGGGAGCGAGTCTCATGTAAGCGATATTGGGCTTTACTGGTCGAAGAACCTGGAACTCGATGTAAACGGATATATAGTATCCAGGAGCGTCGACGTCGATAGCGGCTTCTCCGACCTTGACACCCTGTCGGCCAACGATACGACCTATGTGGATTCCTCCCCCGATGCCCACGTGATGTACTATTACAGGGTAACCGCCAGGGACGCTGACGGAATGATCAGCCAGCCATCGGAAGTCGTACGAGGGAGATTGATGAGTCACGATTGGGGCATACTTGTAGTAGATGGTACTAAGGACGGCAGCGACGGCAACCCTTTCTCCTGGTCGGACACGACCGTGGATAATTTCTACCGTGACCTCCTTTCTGAATACCCGGTGGCGGCCGAGTATGATATCGCCGAGAGCCTGGGGGTTTCCCCCTTCACGCTTGACGAGGCGATCATGGCGTCCTACTCGACGGTCGTGTGGCATCAGGATGACAGGACGGGCGACCGGATGCTCCCATACCTGGACGATCTCGGCTTGTTCCTTTCCCAGGGAGGCAACCTGCTGCTGGTCGGCTGGGACCTGGCCAGGGACCTGAGCGATATCAACGCCGGCCGGGTGGATTTCGCCAGTGGAAGTGTCCCGCATGACTACCTCAAGTTGAATTCCGCCGAGATACTTACAGGAGCGGAACAGGACTTTGCCGGGGCCAATGCAGGAGTGAGCGAGTACCCGAATCTCGCGGTGGATTCCACCAAGGCGTGGCTGTTCTCGGGGAACCTCTTCAACATGGACGTCATATACGGTCCACTGGTGGATGAGCCGGAGACGGAGCCGATATATACCTACCAATCTTCTCTCGGTGATACGGCTGCCCATGACGGCGAGATCGTCGGACTACGATATCTTGGGGGGGACTATCACCTCGTCCTCTTTGACTTTCCACTCTTTTACATGGAGCAGGCAGGGGCGCAACTGGCAATGGCCGCCGCCATGGGCGACCTGGGGGAGACGGTCGGTATCGCGGGCGGGGGAGAAGGTGGTACGATGATACCGAAGGCCTTCGCACTCCACCAGAACTATCCCAATCCATTCAACCCGTCTACTTCGATAGTCATCGATATCCCTCAGGGGCGCGGGGGGAGAGATGAAAATGGGGTCAGGACGCGGGTCACGATATACAATGTAAGGGGACAGCGTGTCAGGGTGTTGGTGGACGGGGCGAGGGCGCCGGGGAGGTACACACTTCACTGGGATGGGCGTGACGATGGGGGAAGGCGTGCGAGTTCGGGCCTCTATCTGTACCGGATGGAGGCAGGAGACTTTGTGTCCGTCAGGAAGATGGTCCTTCTAAAGTAGGTGCCAAGAGAGAACAGGGGGATGTGGGGTTGCCAACATATTACAAATGTTTCACCGACCACTGGTTGCGCAGGCGTATCAGGTGTTCAAACAGGTAAGGTTCCCTTGGCGAACGGAACGGATGTTCTGCTATCCGATGGATAATATTATGCACGGAAATCGCTCAATCAACGTGGCAGGAGGCGATTATTGCATAAATGAATACGACTGGAAATGGGGCCACGTGGTCCTTCCTTTGCTCATTATCGGGTCGTTGCTAATCCCGGCGATTCGGATCGAGGCCCAGGAGGTATATGGTCCTCCTGTTCCATGGAAGACCTTTAAGAACAGCAGTGTCTTTCTCGGGCTGGCCAAGAAGGGTGAGGC
This sequence comes from uncultured Gemmatimonadota bacterium, assembly GCA_964573995.1. Lineage (GTDB taxonomy): Bacteria > Gemmatimonadota > CAZMKB01 > CAZMKB01 > CAZNLH01 > CAZNLH01. The sequence goes on along the minus strand of CAZNLH010000006.1, from coordinate 56,048 downwards.
CCTGATCGCTCTCTATTTGAGGGAAGAGAGGTGGACAGATAGGGGAATGAAAGTCGAGGCGGTACTCGTGCCTACTTTGAAGTTTCCCTTTGAGAGCGGTTACAGGGGATTTCAGAAGAAGGAGCATTACCGGATAAAGAAGGGGGAGACGCTGCGTCTCTTTTACGGCGGTCATGTGGCCAATTTTTCCCTCGTACGCCACGTGGATATAGGTGACACGACCCCGATAGCGGTCGAGTTTACTTCGAGGGATAAGGGTGGCAAACTGGTCCCTGATGATATCACGAAGGTGGAGTTTCGGATCAAACACGTATTCAGGTGGGAGAAGGTCCCCAAGAAGGACTTGTCGATGTGGAGCCGTTCATTCGATCGAATGGAAGTGGGGGGTAAGAGGAGGGTGGGACTGGGGAGGACCGGGGGCAGCAAGCCGGCCACTGCGGGGGAGCCCGGTAAGGTAACTTACGAGGGCCGGTACGTCACGCTGAACGGCACTTACGTCTTCGAGAAGCAGACGGTCTATTCGCCGATCATTGCGGTTCTCGGCATAGGCACCTACATCGAGCATGCAAGGCCCCTGGGTGATGGATGGACCGAGGTGCTCTACGGTGAATCCGGACGAAAGGGCTACGTCCTTTCGGTCTACCTTGTGGGCTCCAAGGAAGAGGCCCTGAGGTGGGAAAATGAGAAAGACCTTGTGCCTGTCGAGCCGCCGCTTAGGCCTTCAATTGCGGAGGGAGGATCCTCGGCGACCACGCAGGAACCTTGACAAGGATTGCCAGGGCGTGATATAATTTCTCTCCTTTGTTTCCCACTTGCCGGTCATTCGTCGCTTGCGCTGAGGTTTACCGGGAATTACGGGGTCACGGTCGAGTCATGAGCGAGTCTGTGAAGTTAAGGAACGGAGTTGAGATACGGCACTATCGGCCCGGGGATGAGGAACAACTGAACGCACTCTTCCAGTCGATATTTCACATTGAAAGGCCCATTGAAGGTTGGTATTGGAAGTTCAGGGACAACCCGTTGGTCGACCTTATCCTGATCAGCGTCGCAGTGACGGAGGAGGGTGGGATAGTCGGTATGTATCCCCTTCTCGTGATGGAATTCAAGGTGAAGGATATGCAGGCCCTGGCCGTTCAACTGGTCGAGATTTCAATCCATCCGGATTATCGTGGAAGGTGGATAATCAAGGAATTAAAGAGGTTCCTCCAGCCCCGGACCATTCAGAGCGGGATCAAGTTCGGGTTCGGTTTTCCAACGAGGGAACACGCAAAGGTTGGTGTCCGTTACATGGATTACCATATCCTCGGAGAGTTACCGATACTTGGTATCTGTTATTACAAGCAGTCACCCATCAATTATCGGGTCTTCAGGGGCCTGTTTGAAAGGATAACGTCGTTGATGGGCCGCTTCCGGCATTACCTGCTGGCGAAGAGTTGGATCAAGAGAGATCGATTGAAAGGCGTTGGTTACGAGGTCAAAGAGTTGAGTGACTTCGATGACAGATTCGACACGTTATGGGAAAATATTTCCAGCGCTTACCCGGTAATAACTCGTCGGTCCTCGCGCTACCTGAAGTGGCGGTACATGGACAATCCAATGGCCGATTTCACGCTCCTGGGCCTCTTCAAGGGTCATGTTCTAAAGGGGTATATGGTGTATACCACACTGGAGGAGGGAGGACGAACAAGCGGCGTGATATTCGATTTTTTTTGCGGTAAAGAGGACTTGGAAGTACGGCTCCTCCTGAGCGATGGACTCCTGAGGCTCCTAAGGAATGGAGTGAGATCGATCCGCTGTGGTGCGTTGCCTCATACTCAATTGCACCACTGTCTGGTGGAACTGGGCTTCGAGAAGTGGCCGATTTCCCCCCTGATCAATTTCGAGGTCCTGGACGACGTCATCGATGAGTCTGTGCTGGGGAACCTCGATGAATGGTATCTAAGCCTGGGGGACACAGATCTCTTCAGTTGGTAGGACAGGGATGGCACTCTTCTTGCTATTTTGTATAACTCGATCCGTTAATGGAACTTAGAGGAGATACTCGGCGGAGAATTGGGATAAGATGAAAAAGGATCAGCGTGTAGTGATAACAGGAATAGGCGCCGTTATGCCGGGCAGTATAGGCAAGGATGCGGCCTGGAGCGCTTGCCTCGAGGGTATCTCGGGCATAGAGGCCATAAGGTCGTTCGATGCCTCATCCTTCCCGGTTGGCGTGGCGGGTGAAGTCTCCGACGATGAACTCTTCGCGCTCCTTCCGGAAGAAAAGGTGGACAAGGTAGATAGATTCGCGGCCCTTGCAATGGTCGCGGCAAAGGAAGCGCTCGAAGACTCCGGCCTCGATATACCCGCTATGTCCGAGGAGGTAGGTGTATACATAGGGTCCGGGTACAGTGGCAGAAAGAGCATAGACAAGCAGAACGCCGCTCTCTACCGCGGGGGCGCCAGGCGTGTTCATCCGCGATTGATGCAGAACAATATAACCAACGCAGCATCGGGAGAAGTGGCAATTTATCTCGGCCTGAAGGGGCCGAACCTGGCCTTTTCAGTGGGCTATGCCTCAGGTTCATATGCCTTGGTCCAGGCCTTCAACGCCTTGAAACTCGGCCGCATGCGCGCCGTGCTGGTCGGGGGGGCCGAGGCACCCGTGCTGCCGCTAGTGCTCCAGGAGATGATGGACCTGGGAGAGATGTCAGGACGGCGCAATGAGCCGCATGGGATCTCCTCTCCGTTCGATATACGGCGGGATGGATTCGTGGCCTCCGAGGGGGCATGCGTCCTGGTAATTGAACGCTTGGAGAGCGCCCGATCGAGGGGTGTGCCTGTCTATGCGGAGTTGCGCGGCGGGAGCGTCCATTATGACAGGCACAGGATCCACGAGAAGGGGCTGAGGACGGACGATATGGCCAAGACGATGACCGGTGCGATAATGGAGGCCGGTTTATCGCCCGAAATGGTCGGGTATATCTGTGCGAGCGGCCTTTCCACCCGGGGGGATGACGTCGCCGAGACCATGGCGATCCGCAAGGTGTTCGGGACTTCGGCCGACCGGGTCCCGGTCAGTTCCGTCAAGGGAGTGACGGGCTACGCGATATCTGCGAGCGAGGCGTTCGGAGTGGCCTCATGCGCGCTTGCGATAAAGAACGGTATCATCCCACCGACCATCAACCTGGAGAATCCGGACGAGGCTTGTGATCTCGATTACGTCCCCGACAAACCAAGGGAGGCGGATATCGACCTGGTGATAAGCAACTCCTTTGGTATCGACGGAAATTATTCCTCCGTTGTACTGGGGGCATTTAAGGAATGAGCAGATGAATGAGAAGATCGTGGTAACCGGCATGGGCGTCATAACATCAATAGGTATAGGCCTCGAGGGGTTCTGGGACGCCATGATGGAAGGAAGGTCGGGAATCAAGAGAATCAGCCGGTTTGATACCTCTGGATATCCGACGAAGATCGCGGCCGAGATCAGGGACTTCAACCCCACGGACTACATGTCTCGGGAGACGGTTCGGAAGTGCACTCGCTGGAATCAACTCGGCATTGCGGCGACACGCATGGCCTTGAAGGACGCCCACCTCGACCTCTCCGATATACCGCCGGAGCGAGTGGGAATATCCGTGGGTGTGGGCGGAGAGGTCATCGGACTGGTCGACGAGAGGACCTCGATCTCCAAGGGAAGGTATCTCGACAAGAAGGCCCTCCCGGACGTCCCCAACCTGCTGCCGAATCTACTGTCAGAGGAATTCTCCGTGTCGGGACCCAATATGTGCGTGGCCACGGCATGTTCGGCGGGAAACCAGGCCGTTGGACAGGCACGAGACCTCATCCGCCTCGGCAAAGTAGACGTCATGATCACCGGCGGGACTGAGGCGCCTATCTTCCCCCTGGCCGTCGCTTCTTTCTGCGCCCTTCGCATCATGTCGAAGCGGAACGACGACCCGGAGCGGTCCAGTCGTCCCTTTGACCTGAAGCGGGACGGGTTCGTCCTTGGGGAAGGATCAGGGATCTTGGTCCTCGAAAGGGAGGCGAGTGCAAGGGAAAGAGGCGCGAGGATATATGGAGAGGTGGCGGGGTACGGAGCCACGTGCGACGCCTACCACATGACGATGCCCTCTCCGAAGAGGGTGCAGATTTCCCGGGCAATGGCCCTCGCGCTGGAGGATGCGGGTGTGGGTACGGATGACGTAGATTATATCAATGCGCATGGAACATCTACCGAGGCCAACGATATCGGGGAGACACGAGCCGTCAAGACGATATTCGGTGAAAGGGCGTACAGCGTACCCATAAGTTCCATTAAATCCATGATAGGCCACACGATCGGAGCCGCGGGGGCCATAGAACTGATCGCCACCCTCCTGGCCATGGAGCACGGGATCGTGCCGCCAACCATAAACCAGGAAGAGCGTGATCCGAGGTGCGACCTCGACTATGTCCCGAACAAGCCCCGGAGGCATGAGGTCGGGATTGCGTTGTCGAACTCGTTTGGATTTGGGGGAAACAACAGTTGCATATTGCTGAGAAGACTCGATGAGCGTGATTGAGGTCCTGCTGAAAGGAGGATAGAAAGAGATGGGTGAAGATACCGGCACCGTTGAGGAACGACTGAAGAGAGTGCTCGTCAAGGAATTGAAGGTCGATGAGTCGCAGATAAGGGACAACAGTTCCCTGGCCGATGACCTGGGCGTCGATTCGGCCGATATGGTGGACCTCCTCTTTGCCATCGAGGATGAGTTCGATATTGAGATATCGGACGACGAGGTGGAGGAATACCAGGTCTTCAACGAGATCGTCGACCGGATCAAGAAGAAGATCGAATAATCGGGCCCTTACTTCCCCTGGTGCCCGATCCCTGGCAACCCGTGCTTGTGCGGTTGCTGGAGGGGCCGGTTACACCTTGTATACCTTGAAGTCATTGTAGATGATGAGGGACAAGGTCATGAGGATGGAGCCGGCGAGGAAGATTGACGTACTGAAAAACCAGAGGAGAATGACCAGAGCATAGTAATAACATCGAACCCCCAGGGTATAACGTATCACGGCCCCATTCAGCAAGTTCACCAGGAAGTCCTCCGCTTCCATTCCTTCCATCCGTTTAATGACGGCCCCAGAAGTGTTCATCAGTATGGTCAGGTAGTTGAGTTCCCTCAAAGACTTCAGGAAATTGAAGAACGCCACCGAAATTGTCAGTAGCAGGAGCAAGACCTTCAGGTGGTAGGTAAACCCCTCAGTGCCTTGCAAGGTGTTAGCCATCCCGATGACAGGTCCTCCCTTCTCGATGTCATAGAAGAAGTTCAGGGCCGTTCCAAGGAAGATCAACGATGTCGATGCGAGAAAGACCGTGACCATCGACAAGTTCCTTAGCGATTGGACGGCCAGTATCTCGTTTTGGTCCTTGAGGATCCTCGCTATCCAGTTCCTGCGGTAGAAGGACAACCTCCCCTTCATCGTCTTTCTGGGATATCTCGATGACAGGAAGAGGTAATACTTGTGATACCCTACGGAGACGATAAGAAAGACTACCAGGGCGGTCAGGTCGTAGATGTGAACATGGTAATCGGCAAGCGTCATTTTTCATCTCCTCCTTGAAGACGTTGAGTGGACAAGGCGAGTCGGATAGTCATTCTTGAGCGGCAGTGCTATTCCATTGACTGAAAATAGGTGGGCACCGCCATGGAAACAAGGTTGACGGTGATATCCCGGGTTCCCTTGATCATAACACCCCATGGAAACGGAGGCTGTAAGTCGGCCTTGACAGGAAGAGTTGGAGATATTAGTTTGCTCCATGTCGAGTGAGAAAGGGCCGTTTGCGGCCTGATTTCCAGGGGAATAGAGGTCTTCATCACCAAGAATCAACCCGTCGGAGGCGGAAAATGAGAACAAGTCTTACCCGTTATTTTATACCTGTATGCTTATCCCTACTGATATCCCTCGCGTTCGCCGGGGACTCGAGGGGGGATCAGAAGCCTTCAGCCGATCGCGCGTCTTTTAGAGAGGTGAGGTCGGCGATCATCAAGTCGGAGAGGATACCTCCATCACGGCTGAATCACCTTACTGCCTATCCGTTTTCCCAGCGGGATTATGATGTCACTTACTATCGCCTTGATCTCACTGTTGACGAAGTGCAGGAGACGGTCGGAGGCGAGGTCTTCATGATAGCGAAGAGCCGGGTAAACGGCCTGTCCTCTGTCGATGTCGATCTCTACAATAATATGCAGGTCGATTCCGTAAAATCTTCTGGACAGAGCCTGAGTTTCACCCACAGCAATGATATCGTCACATCGACCCTTCCCGCGCCGGTGAACCAGGGGGATTCCTTCCTCCTGAGGTTCTTCTATTCCGGGACACCACAGTCCACGGGGTTCGGCTCTTTCGGCTTCGACACCCACGATGGCGGCACGCCGATGATCTGGAGTTTGAGCGAACCGGACGGTGCACGAACCTGGTGGCCGTGCAACGACGATCCCTCCGACAAGGCGGACAGCGCGGACGTCTACCTGACCGTCAACGACCAGTTCACTGCGACTTCGGAGGGTGTCTTGGAGAGCACCGTCGACAACGGTGACGGCACCAAGACCTTCCACTGGAAGGAACACTACCCCATTACGACTTACCTGATCTCTCTGGCCATCACCGATTACCAGTCCTTTACGAACTGGTACGTGACGGCGGGGGGCGATTCCATGCCTGTCACTCATTACGTCTACCCTGAGGATTACAACGATGCCCTGGTGGACTTCGCTGTCACACCTTCTATGATCGCATTCGATGCGGAGACGTTCGGGGAGTACCCCTTTGTCACGGAGAAATACGGCCACTCCGAGTTTCCGTGGGGTGGAGCGATGGAACACCAGACCAACACAAGTTACGGGAGTTGGTTGATCACGGGCGACCACTACTTCGACATGGTGATTGCCCACGAACTCTCGCACCAGTGGTGGGGAGACATGATCACCTGCGAGACATGGGAGGATCTCTGGCTCAACGAGGGGTTCGCTTCCTATTGCGAGGCGCTCTGGGCCGAGCACCTGGGGGGATTCACGGCGTACAGGAATTATATGATAGACATGGATGATTACTTCTATGGAGGTAATTTCCAGGGACCCGTTTATGATCCCAGCCAGTTGTTCAACACGACTGTATATGATAAAGGGGGTTGGGTCCTGCACATGCTCCGGCATGTCATCAGTGATTCGACCTTCTTCCAGGGTTTCTGGAACTATGGCCATGACCCCAGTTTCCAATACGGAACGGCGACTACCGCCGATTTTCAAAACGTGATGGAGACCACCTCGGGCATGGACCTCGACTGGTTTTTCCAGGAATGGGTCTACGGTGTTAATCGTCCGTATTATCAATACTGGTGGGTCGCAGACTCTTCGGGTGGTAATTATCAGTTGACGGTTCACATCGACCAGATACAGCAGAATGCGCCTGTATTCCGGATGCCGCTTGACCTGCAGGTCACTACCGCCTCGGGAGAGTCGACCTTCACGGTGATTGACAGCCTCGGGAGCCAGGACTTCGCTTTTACCATCCCCGAGAATCCGCAGCAGGTGGATCTCGATAAATACAACTGGGTGCTGAAACATGTGCAGATGGTGCCTTCAGGGGGTATCGGCGGAGATGGTGGGGCAATCCTTCCCCGCTCCCTCGCACTTCATCAGAATTACCCTAATCCCTTTAATCCATCCACCACAATCGTCTATGACATTCCTGAAGGACTCAGCGGTGATGACATGAGCCTGACCGTCTATGATGTCAGGGGTCGCGAGATCAGGGACTTGGAGGTAGGCCCCGCGACATCGGGGAGGCATCAGGTGGCTTGGAACGGGCGGGATGATATGGGGAGGCTTACGGCCTCCGGGATTTACCTGTATCGCCTTGTCGTAGGGAACGGGGTTGAAACGAAGCGGATGTTATTGATGAAATAGGGGACGGTTTCGGGCCGGCGACAAGGTATTGATCTCATATCTTCGAGTAGGATGGGCGATTAGCTCAGTTGGTTAGAGTGCTTGCTTGACATGCAAGAGGTCACTGGTTCGAGTCCAGTATCGCCCACCATGAATTCCCACCCGTCCCATTTCTACCCTCGGCCCCATTCGTTTCGGTTGCCGGCGTGATGTATCGTTCTTCCATCTTATTCGGGGGGTCCAGGCATGGAACGGCAAAGGCCCTTGCGACTGGCCGTGATGATCTCCGGGCGGGGCTCGAATCTCCAGGCCGTTATCGACCGTTTCCACGGGACCCGGGGAGAAAGACATCCGGTGGAGGTGTGCCTGGTGGTGAGCGACCGAAGTTCTGCTTACGGCCTGGAACGGGCGGAGAAGGCGGGCATAGACGCGCGTGTTCTTTCGCCGGATGAATGTGGGAGCAGCGAGGAGTTCGGTGAGAGGCTCCTAGACTTGTTCTTACTATACAAGGCTGATTATATCGTCCTGGCCGGATACCTGCGAATGATTCCTCCGTCCGTTGTGAAGCGGTTTCGTAACCGTATAATAAATATCCATCCGGCGCTCCTGCCATTCTTCGGGGGAAAGGGGATGTACGGGTTGAGGGTGCACAAGGCCGTGCTGGAATCTGGTATGAAGGTGTCCGGCGCCACGGTACACTTTGTAGATGAAGAGTACGATCACGGGCCGATCATCGCCCAGGGGGCGGTCCCGGTATTCGGCAGTGACACGCCGGAGTCCCTCGCGGATCGGGTGCTGGAGGTAGAACATGACCTCCTACCACGGGCGATTGAATTAATTGCCGAGGGTAGGGTCAAGGTCTGTGAAGGGCATGCTGATGTTATGGAAGGTGAGTGTGGAAGGTGGGATCATGGAACGAGCAAAGGGAAAGGAAGGAATAGATGAGGGTAAGGCGCGCTCTGTTGAGCGTCTCCAACAAAGATGGTATCCTGGAGTTTGCCAAGGGCTTGCAGGATTTGGAAGTCGAATTGATCGCCACCGGAGGAACGGCCGCAATGCTCGAGGAGGCCGGGATCGACTGCACGCCGGTGGAAGAGGTAACCGGGTTTCCGGAGGTATTGTCCGGAAGGGTAAAGACCCTTCACCCGGCCATAATGGCGGGAATCCTTGCCAGGCGCGGAAAGGACCTGGATGAATTGTCCGCCCTGAATATTAAGCCCATAGACCTCGTGGCGGTCAATCTATATCCGTTCGAGTCCGCGGCACGCGAGGGGGAATTGGGATCGAATGATATCCTGGAAGAGATAGACATAGGTGGCGTGTGCCTGTTGCGGGCTGCGGCCAAGAACTACCGGGACGTGGCCGTAATATCATCCCCGGACTGCTACGTGGATGTACTGGAACGTTTGCGTGAAAATAACGGCGAGATCGCCGAGGATCTACTCGAGGAATTGGCACGTGAGGCCTTCCACCATACAGCGCTGTATGATTCGATAATAGGAACATACTTCGACCGGTTTACCGGGATGGGGAGTGGTATTGAGACCCTCTCCCGCCTCAATCTTGCATATCGCCGGGCGCAGGCACTGCGGTACGGGGAAAACCCGCACCAGCCTGCCTCCTTCTTCGAAGATCTCTTCCCAGATTCGCTCTCAATTTCCTCGGCGGAGCAGATGCACGGAAAGGAACTGTCGTACAACAACATCATGGACCTTGATAGTGCCGTCTCGCTAGTCCTCGAACTGACAGGGAACGCCTGTGTTATAATGAAGCACACCAATCCGTGCGGGGTCGGCATCGGAGATTCCCCGCTCGATGCCTATCGCAAGGCCCTGTCGACCGACCCTGTTTCGGCCTTTGGAAGCATCATAGCCTTCAATACGCCCGTTGATGAGGCCGTGGCCGAGGAGATGAGGTCATTGTTCATAGAGTGTATCATAACGCCGTCCTTTGCCGGGAGGGCAATCGAGATCCTCGAGGGCAAGAAGAGCCTTCGCCTACTTCGATTGCCGGGCCTGGCAGGTTCGAGCACGGAGCCCCGTGGTTATGCGATTCGAAGCGTGAGGGGGGGGGTCCTTGTCCAGGAGAGAGACCGCATTACTTGGGACGAGAAGGGCCTCGCCACGGTCACCCAACGCCAGGCGACCCCCGAGGAACTCAGGGCGCTGCGATTCGCCTGGGTGGTATGCAAGCACATCAAGTCCAACGGGATCGTACTGGCCTCGGCCGACAGGACAATAGGGATCGGGACCGGCCAGATGAGCAGGATCGATTCGGTCGAGATCGCCTTGATGAAGGCCAGGAACGCCGGTCTGGCGGTGGAAGGCGCGGTAATGGCCTCGGACGCGTTTTTTCCGTTCAGGGACAGTATCGATCGGGTCGCGGGCGAGGGAGTCCACGCGGTCGTCCAACCTGGAGGCTCCATTCGCGACGCGGAGGTGATACGGGCCGCCGATGAACATGGGATAGCAATGATCTTTACGGGCATACGCCATTTCCGGCATTGAATGAGAGAGGGTTGACGAGGTGGCCCGGAGTCGTTAACTTTTTATGCCTTCGTTATTGAACCATTGGAGCAAGATAATCAGGAGGAGATCTTTGAGGGTATTTATAAGTATATCGTTGGCATTGTTGCTGACGGTTCCGGTCGTTTCATTGAATGCGCAAAGCACTATCAGAAACGGTAAAATGGCGGTTACAAGCGCCAAGGTACGTCTGAAATTCAAGAAGTATGACGAGGCGCTCGAGATGCTCAAGGAGGGTGAGAGAGTAGAGCCTGATTACGCCCCAATATATCCATTGCTCGGGAGTCTCTACCTCCAAAAGCACGATTACATCAGGGCGGACAGTGCCTTCAAAAAGGCTGTATCTCTCGATCCGAAACTGGAAAAAGAGGTCCATGACGCCAGGCTCCAGGAGTGGTCGAATCTCGTGAATCAGGGCGTCCAGGCGATGAAAGAAAAGAAATTCGATAAATCGATCTCCCTCCTGAAGGACGCGACGATTATCTATCCGGAGGGCGTCGAGGCCTACATCAACCTTGGTGCCTCTTATACCAACAGCGGCCAGCAACGGTTGGCTGTCGGACCTTTTCATAAGGCGCTCGAGATCAATCCAGGGGATACAGAAGTAAAATTGGATCTCGCGAAGGTGTACGATGTCTTGGGGCGCCCGGACAGCGCGAAGGTCTTTTACCGGCAGGTACTTGAAGACAATCCGGACGATTCATCGGTAAAGGAGGCCCTGGCGGCATGTTACCTGCGGGAAGGGAGCCTCGACTCCTCCAGTGCCATCTATTCGGAACTGCTAACCGTCAAGGATGTCGACCCAAACGTTGCCTTTAACGCCGGGCTGCTGGAGATACAGCGGGAAAACTGGCCCGCTGCCGAGAAGGCCTTCAAGATAACACTTGAGAAAAACCCCGATGATGTCGAAGCCCAGGAGAACCTCAGCATCGCCATGATGCAACAGGAAAAATACAAGGAGGTCATACCACACCTCGAGGCGATAGTCAAACTCGATGAAAAGAACAAGGAGGCATGGGGCAGCCTTATTATCGCGTATGCGCAACTCGGAATGAGCGAAAAGGCGAAAGAGGCAAATGAAAAATACAAGGAACTTGGAGGAGATTAGACAAGGGAAGTGCCTGTCCGCCGGTGGAGATAATAGCCGGCATATATAATGGAATTTGCCTTTTAATCCGGTCCTGAGAGGCCGGCAAGGGCGTGCAATAAATGAGGACCCACAGAAGAAAAACAAGGGGAGAGACCTTCCGCTGCGCATGTGACGGAAGGTCTTCTCATAACTAAACGGAACGGTTGCAATCCGTCATGGTATCGGGCATAGGTGGCATGCCATCCTAATCGCTGGGAGTCCTGAACATGTTGCGTGATACAGGAGACATTACTCGTTGGTGGCAGGCGTTGGGCAGCCCGATTTGTTCGTGATGTTCTAAAGGGAGGAACTCTTATAGTGGTAGAGGAATGTCGAGGCACGTCATCCGCCCAGGTAGTCATGGATGAGAAGATGATACGGCGGACGCTCATCAGGATCGCCCACGAGATCATAGAGGAGAATGGAGGGACCGGGGGACTGGTCATCGTCGGGATCCGTACCCGCGGAGTGCCTCTGGCGGAACGGCTGGTGAAAATTATACTTTCGTTCGAGGGCGTGGAGGTGCCGATGGGGATCGTGGATATTACCCTTTACAGAGACGACATCCACCATACCGCGCCGCGTCCGGTCGTCGGTGAAACGGATCTTACTATCGATATAACGGGAAAGGTGGTGTTATTGGTGGACGACGTGCTGTTTACGGGTAGGACGATAAGAGCAGCTATGGACGAACTTATAGACTTCGGGCGGCCTTCACGGATTCTTCTTGCCGTCCTTGTGGACAGGGGACATAGAGAATTACCAATACGGCCGGACTTTGTCGGCAAGAATATCCCTACGGCAAGGGATCAGACCATAGTCGTCAGGGTCAAGGAGGTCGATGGAACGGATGAGGTCTCAATTGGGACTGCTTAGTTGACGTAGAAAGGCAACCCTTCGGTGCATAATCGGCTGCTTGGAAATCTGTCCTTTTCCAGACGGGGGGGTCAATGAAGTTCAATCGGAAAGATCTTCTGGGACTCGAGGAACTCGACCGGGAAGAGATCGAGATGATACTCAATACCGCCGAGTCGTTCAAGGAGATATCCGAGAGGAGAATAAAGAAGGTGCCCGTGTTGCGCGGCAACACGATCGTAAATCTCTTCTTCGAGCCGAGCACGCGCACCAGGATCTCCTTTGAATTTGCAGAAAAGCGGTTGAGTGCCGATACTACGTATATCTCCAAGGCTATGAGCAGCGTTCTGAAGGGGGAGACGCTTGTAGATACCGCCAGGAACCTCGAGGCGATGAAGATAGATATGGTAGTCATCCGGCACAGCGCCTCGGGCGCGGCCAAGTTCCTGGCGGAGAGGATCGTCTCGAAGGTGATCAACGCGGGAGACGGCTGGCACGAGCACCCTACGCAGGGCCTCTTGGACATGCTGACGATCCGGGATTACTACGGCCGGATCTCCGGTCTAAGGGTTGTGATTGTCGGCGATATCACACACAGCCGTGTGGCCAGGTCGAATATCTGGGGTCTGACGAAACTCGGCGCTGATGTGGCTGTATGCGGACCACCGACTTTGATCCCACCTGATATCGGAGAATTGGGGTTGAGGGTCTACACGCACGTTGAAGAGGCCATCGCGAATGCGGATGTACTGAATATCCTTAGGATTCAAGTGGAGAGGCAACAGGCCAATCTCTTCCCGTCACTCAGGGAATATAATCGGATATTCGGGATCTCCTGTGCAAGGCTGGAGAAGGCCCCGAAAGAACTATTGGTGCTACATCCAGGGCCGATGAATCGAGGTGTCGAGATCGATTCCGACGTGGCGGACGGGGAACACGCGGTGATTCTACATCAGGTGACTAACGGCATCGCCATCAGGATGGCCGTCCTCTACCTCCTGGCCGGCGGAGAGAGCACGGCCGTGGCGAAGGCGAAAGAGGGTAACAACGTAGAAACCTGAGTGGTTAAAGGCTAGTGCTAAGTTGCGTGGGTTCCCGTTACTTGGGGCGACTTGGGAGATTGAGAACTGCACGGGGGAATCAGGGGGCCGCGGAGGCGCCACTCGCGCGAATGGGCTAGGGATTTCCGGGACACCACACTAGATCAGTGTGCCGGTACTTTGTTGGAGGCCGGCGCCGATGAGGCTTTTTCCCTGAGAGGACGACTTACAGGGTGCAGGGTTTGAAGGCGGTAACTGGATAATGGATACTATCTTGATCCGGGGCGGCAGAGTGATTGATCCCGGGGCTAGGCTTGATGAAGTCGTGGATATTAGGGTGGGTGGGGGTATTGTCAGGGAGATATCGCGAGGTGCTGAAGTGATGGAGGGGGAGGAAATGATCGATGCCAGGGATAAGATTGTTTGTCCCGGTTTGATCGATATGCACTGCCACCTTCGGGAGCCTGGACGGGAAGACGAAGAGACAATTGAATCCGGGACCAGGGCTGCTGCAGCAGGCGGGTTCACTGCGGTGGCGGCTATGCCTAATACCAGCCCGGTGACCGACAACCAAGCGGCGGTTGGATTTATCCTCAAGCAGGCATCTCTGGCCGGTTATTCCAGGGTCTATCCGGTTGGCGCGGCTACCATAGGAAGGGAGGGAGAACGTATCACCGAGATAGGCGATCTTGTAAACGCGGGAGCTGTGGCCGTCACCGATGATGGAAGACCTATAAAGAATTCCATAATAATGAGGAGGGTCCTGGAGTACTCCAAGATATTTGATATCCCGGTGATAGACCACTGTGAAGACCTGGACCTGAGCCGGGGCGGGGTCGTTAATGAAGGGATAGTAGCTACTCGTTTGGGTCTTCAGGGGATGCCCCGGATAGCGGAGGACATCATGACGATGCGCGATATCTCTATCGCGTCCTTCACCGGGGGGAGGCTACACGTGGCCCATGTATCAACGGCACGGTCGGTTGACCTGATAAGAAGGGCTAAGGAGGAGGGCGTTCGGATTACAGCCGAGGTCACCCCCCACCACTTGATTCTTACCGAAGAGGCCGTACTTGGCTATGATACGAACGCAAAGGTAAATCCCCCCCTTCGTCTTGAAGAGGATGTGGCGGCATTGAGGGAGGGACTCGGTGACGGTACGATCGATTGTATCGCAACGGACCATGCCCCGCATCATTACGATGAGAAGGAGAAGGAGTTTAATTATGCCCCCTTTGGGATTGTCGGCCTTGATACGGCCCTTGGCCTGGTGATCACGGAACTGGTTGACAGGGGTGTAATGACCTGGAGTCAACTGATCCGGAGGATGTCGCTTCGGCCCGCCGAGATCCTGCACATTACCGGTGGGACTATTGATGTGGGTTCTCCGGCAGACATCACGGTAATCGATGCGGATTACGAGTGGGAAGTCGACTCCAGGAGGTTTTATTCCAAGTCGCGGAACACTCCGTTTAACGGCTTGAAACTCAAGGGGCGTGCGATCCTTACCATGGTCGGTGGACGGATTGTTTGGGACATTAATGGTGTCGAGCAAAAAGGTTAAAAATCTTGACAAGATGCCATACTAATAGTATGGTATATATAAAGTTATTGGCACGGACTTGTTACGAGGTATTGTCGGGTTGCCTATATACGAGTATAAATGCAGTGATTGTGGGAGATCCTTCGAGAGACTTGTCAGGTCCCGGGACGTCGTGATCCGTTGTCCAAATTGTTCCGGTATTAACGTTGGAAGGATTCTTTCAACCTTCAGTGTCTCGTCCGGTGCTCAGGGAAGCGCGACATCCCTGAGGGGTTCACGCTCGGGCTGTGGTTCTTGTTCAGCCGGCTCCTGTGCCGCTTGTAACTGAATAGGGGGGGCGTGTTGCTACACTTCTCCCTTGGCTCTCTATCCACCCAGTGAGCGATCAAAGGAGGTTGCTATATGACGAAAGCGGATATCGTTGATCAGATTTCAAATTCAACCGGCCTGACAAAGAAGGATACGGCCATGGCGGTTGAAGGGTTCATTCAGTCCATTCGGCAGGCCCTTTCGAACGGGCAGAATATCGAGATTCGTGGTTTCGGTTCCTTCAAGGTGAAGAGCCGCAGGGCCAGAAAGGCAAGGAACCCGAGGACGGGGGAGGCCGTGGATGTCCCGGCGAGGATGGTCCCCGCCTTCAAGCCTTCAAAGGAACTCAAGGACATTGTAGAGAAGAGCCACAGTGCCTGGTAGCACCTTGATGGTGTTTGACAAGATCGCTTCATTGGACAGGGAATGAGCACTATCGACCATGGCGGGGTTGCAATGAAGAAATCACGTCGTGGTCTCTCTCATCCAGTCTTGACAGGATCCTCTGGTCCATTATCTTCATTGATAGGTACCCAAGTAGCTCAGTGGATAGAGCACAGGTCTCCGGAACCTGGTGTCGGGAGTTCGATTCTCCCCTTGGGTACCATATGTTTATCAACCGCGGTTGGATGTGGACTGGAGACGGTTTGAAGTTATTTTTTCAGACCTTCGGCTGTAAGGCCAATCAATACGATACCGAAGTGATCGCCCGCGCGCTGATCAAGGAGGGGCACCTCCTCGTATCAAACCCGGCAGAGGCGGATATTCAGGTCGTAAACACGTGCGCAGTAACCCGCCGGGCCGAGACGAAGGCGGCCCGTTACATTCGCAGGATCGGGAGAGAGTTTAAAGGGACCTATATTATTGCAGTGGGTTGTGCGGTTGAAAGGGACCCCGAGTGTTTCAATGGTATGGAAGGTGTCTGCCTGTCACTGGGGGTAAGGAATCGATTCAACCTCTCCGGATATCTGTCCAGCCGTGCCGGGAGAGGCTCTGCGGCCGGCGCCTCTTGCCTTGATCAAGGGACCGGGATTACACCGAAGGCATCTCGTATCCCGGCCTTCAGGGGACGGAAAAGGGCATACCTCAAGATCCAGGACGGATGCGACTACCAATGCAGTTATTGCATCATTCCGAGGCTGAGGGGCAGGAGCGTTTCTCGTTCACCCAACGCGATACTCCGGGAGGCACTCGAACTGGTCGAGGCCGGTTTCCGGGAAATCGTTCTTACAGGGATCCACATCGGACTTTATGGAAGAGACCTTTCCGAGAATACCTCTTTATACCTGTTGTTGAATGACCTCCTCAACGGCACAACGGGGGCGAGGTTCAGGTTGAGTTCACTGGATACGCGCGAGATCTCGGCCGACCTTATCGGGTTGATGGCCCGCGAGGATCGATTATGCAACCACCTGCATGTCCCCATGCAGAGCGGTAGCCCGCGCATTCTCAAGGCAATGAACAGGCGCGGTTCATTGGGGTTGTTCCTGGAGGTCTGCGCCAGGGCCGTCGAGGACGTGCCATGCCTTGGACTCGGAACGGATATCATTGTAGGTTTTCCCGGCGAGACCGAAAAGGACTTCGAGGCGACCTGCCGTATCGTTCAGGAGACACCGTTCAGTTACGTTCATATATTTCCTTACTCTGATAGACCGGGGACGCCGGCATGCCGGCTCAAGGGTGAGGCCGTTCCGGGGCACATCATCAGGCAGAGGGCAAGGGTGTTGAAGGCGTTGGCGCTGGGCAGGGGAAGGGAGTACAGGGAAGGACTCATCGGCGCCCCGGAAGAGGTAGTGGTCGAACGTAGTCGCGGAGACGTTCTTGAAGGTCGCTGCTCCAACTACTTGAAGGCCTTCTTCAAGGACGAACGAATACCGGTTGGCGAGTCCGTAAAGGTGAGAATTGAGGGGATCGAGGGGGACGGCGTTGCCGTCTCGACAGAGGCGCGCGGAGAGATCGGAGGCAGCAGGTGGCCGCCGCAATGACATATTATATTGAAACACTGGGATGCCAGATGAATTCGAGCGATTCGGAGATCATCCGCGGGAGCCTTGAAGGAAATGGATTCGTGTGGGTAGAATCTCCCGACGAGGCGGATATCCTTCTCCTGAACACCTGTGCCGTTCGCGAACACGCGGAAAGACGTGCGATCGGGAGGATCTCATCTCTGCGTCACTATAAGAAGGGCGGACGGGGCAGGGTACTGGGGGTACTGGGTTGCATGGCCCAGCATTATGGCATGAAATTGATGAGCGTCATACAGGGAGTGGATCTGGTGATGGGACCTGACAGGTACCGCGATCTGCCCGGTGTATTGCGTTCATTGGTCAATGGGGATACCGAGGCATATGGCGGTATCAGGCCGGATAGTTGTGAGATGTACGATGGTATTACACCAAGACGGACGGCAAGGACCTCGGCATGGATACCGATAATGCGCGGCTGTGACCGTTTTTGCAGTTACTGCATAGTCCCCTACGTGAGGGGGAGGGAGAGGAGCAGGTATTGGAGGGAGGTCCTGAAAGAGGTCGCCGAGGTGGTAGAAGGTGGTGTCCCCGAGGTCGTGTTCCTGGGTCAGAATGTAAGTTCGTACGCGAATGGGGGGGTCGATTTCCCCGGCCTGCTCAGGAAGGTAATGGAAACGCCCGGGCTTAAACGGATACGTTTTATTACTTCTCACCCGCTGAACATTACCAATGACCTGATACAGGTGATGAAGGAATCCCCGGTGATTTGTAATTCACTGCACCTTCCTCTGCAGTCGGGGTCAGAACGTATACTCAGGACAATGAACCGGGGCTACACCCTTTCTGATTACAGGGAGAGGATAACTCGCCTTCGGGAGGCAATCCCCGGGATAGCGATCAGCACCGATCTCATGGTGGGTTTTCCAGGTGAATCGGAAGAGGACTTTCAGCAGACCCTTAACGCGGTAAGGGATATTGAATTTGACAGCGCATATCAGTTCAAGTATTCACCCAGGACCGGAACGAGGGCCGCATCCTTTCCCGATCAGATCCCTGAGGATGTAGCCTCTTCCAGGTTGACAAAGTTGATTGATCTCCAGAGGGAGATCACGGCAAGGAGGAACAGAGCCCTGGTCGGATCGATCGTTCAGGTGTTGATAGAGGGGCGTGCAAAGAGGGGGGATGGTATGTTCCTAGCGCGTACGGAAGGGAACAAGATGATTGTCTTCCGGGGGAATGGAGATCGCATCGGTTCCTTCCGGCAGGTTCGAATCGTTGGCACGACAGGGGCTACTTTGGTTGGTGAGCCATGGCGTCCTCGTTGAAAGGCCTGGAGTGAATGAATCACATGAGAACCATAGGAGGTGTCATCCATGTGGATTTTTAAGATCTTGATGCCAGCGATCCTCCTGATTTTGATTATAGGCTTTGCCCTGTTAAATCCCAGCCAGAGGGTCAATGTCGATCTCTACTTCGCTCAGTACATGGGTATCCAGATGGCGGTTGTGGTGCTCTTCTCCATTCTGGCTGGGATGTTGCTCATGTTCTCGCTCTCGATTTTCCACGATCTGAAGATCAGGGCACGGGCCAGGAAACTGCGCCAGGAGAACCGCAGGCTCTCCGAAGAGCTGGCCGCCTTGAGGACATCGCCATTCCAGGAGGGAGATGACC
Source organism: uncultured Gemmatimonadota bacterium (assembly GCA_964573995.1). Classification (GTDB taxonomy): domain Bacteria; phylum Gemmatimonadota; class CAZMKB01; order CAZMKB01; family CAZNLH01; genus CAZNLH01. The sequence goes on along the minus strand of CAZNLH010000006.1, from coordinate 37,093 downwards.
GGGAGGATCTGACATGATCCATGCATTAGTCGTGATATTGCTGGTAGCGGGTGTCATTATCGTTGGTTATATCGTCTTCTCTTCCCTAACGGGCCGTCGATCGCCAAGGTCTTACCTGGATACGGATTATGTGCTGGCTCTCGAAGCACTTATCAATTCCGATGAAGAGGAGGCGATTGGACACCTGATCGAAGCGGCAAAGAAGGATCCCTCGAGCATACATCCCTTCCTTGTCCTTGGGGATGTGTTCCGGAAACGCGGGGAACTGCAGAAGGCGAGGAAGATCCACCATGAACTGTCGATCAGGCCCAATGTCGACAAGGAAGGACTGGCGCAGGTCTTCAAGAGCCTGTCGCTCGATTACTTGGAGTTGAACGACTTCGAGGCCGTGGTTCAATCCGCCCGGATGCTCCTTTCCTTAAAGAAGAAGGACCTCTTTGCGCTTGACACCCTTCTCAGAGCTTACGAGGGATTGTGTGATTGGGATGAGGCGATCGGTACGGCCAGGACAATATCGAATTGCCGGGACGACCTCGGGCCGGGTTTCCTTGCCCGTTATCATGCCTATGTGGGGAGCAGGGTCGTGGAGGAAGATCCATTGAGGGCAGAGGGGCTGTTCAGGAAGGCACTTTCGCTGGACCCACGTTGTGTACCGGCCGGTGTCTATCTTGGGGATATCTATTTCAAAGATGGACGTTATGATCGGGCGATAGAATTGTGGGGGGAGATGCTTGATCGCGATTCGGAGGCCATCAGGCACGTCGCAGGACGCCTGGAACGGGCCTATTTCGAGTCTGGGAAATACAGCCTGATGATGGATGTCTATGAGCGTTTGCACAAGCGCATACCTCGCGACGTAACGGTGCTTCTCGGGATGGCCAAGATGAGCCTGAAGAAGGGGGATTTTTCTTCGGCCGTGCGGTACGTGGATGAGGCGCGCGAGATCAACCCGGAGGATCAAAGGATCTATCAGGCATACCTGGAGATAGAGGAAGAATCGGGTGACATCAAAAGGGCTGTCGAGGCCTGCCGTGACTATTTCAACAGGCGCGCCTCTGAATACAAGGGGTATGCCTGCAGATCATGCGGTCATGAATCAGAATCCTTTATACTGCGTTGCCCGGTGTGTGGTAGATGGATTGTGGATTCAGAAATGAAGGCCCCGTGACGCCCCATCAATCCGGGCATTTTGCCACTTTTACGACAATATAAACAACATTCCCACTTGCTTCGCGAGTCCTTTCCGACGATAGCAACTGAAGGAAAACAAGAATAGGCGGCCCAGGCTATGGATCGAGCCGCACTGCACTTGGGGCCCACTCGCTGCGATAAGCCGCACTGCGCGTTGTGCCGGACTCATGGTCTCCGCGTCGCCATGGAAGCGATGCTGCAGGTATCGCTTAAGGCGGTTGCCCCGATCATCCCTTACGCATGCTCAAGGAAACTCCTTATTTGTTGTCGATCGAAAAATGCTGAAACTCCAGATACCGGAATCCTTGATTTTTCGCATCGATATTATTATTTTATCCCTTTGTGCCGGAACAAATTATAATCCTCTGGTGTACTGGCGTAATAGAGGAGGCTACCCTGCAGGAGGCTTTTGGTTCGATGGAGAAAGAATCAAACCACCTCGATGAGGAAGAACCCCGTTTTTATGATAACAGGTTTGAATTGGTCGAAATAGCAGCCAAGAGAGCGCGTTTGATCAGGGAAGGAAAGAAAAAATTAATTGGGGGCAATTCTGACAAAGAGCCCGTGATTGCCTTGAGAGAATTGCTTTCCGGCAGGTTGAAGGTTGAAGTAATCAGAGAAAACGACACGGGTGGCAAGTCTGAGAGTTAATTACTCGGAGCATACAGCGGGAAATGAAGAAATCGAATTACTATCCGGTAGATGATCGCATTCTCGCCCTCTATTTCAAGGAGATCGATGAATATCCACTGCTCAGTCGAGAGGAGGAAGTCGGTCTCTCCGAGAGGATCAAGGGAGGGGACCAGGAGGCCCTTGAGAAACTGGCCAGGTCAAACCTGAGGTTCGTAGTATCGGTAGCCCTGAAGTACCAGAACATGGGGCTGACCCTTACGGACCTGATCTCGGAGGGAAATCTTGGATTGATGAGGGCGGCGCAGAAGTACGACGCGGGGCGAAAAGTCAGGTTTATCTCCTATGCAGTCTGGTGGATCAGGCAGGCGATTCTCCAGGCAATTTCCGAACAGACGAAGGTTTTCAGGGTACCCCTCAACAAGGCCAGCGCGATGCAGAAGATCGGCAAGGTGAGCAACCATCTCGCACAGCGTCTGGGTCGCGAGCCGACCGAGGAGGAAATAGCTGGTTACATCAACCTCGATCACAAGGAGATCCGGAAACTCATGGATATCTCCAGGCCGCCGGCATCACTGGATCAGCCGTTCCGGCATACCGACGATAATGTACTTCAGGAATACCTGGAGGACGAATCGGAGTCCAATCCCGATGATGTGGCCTACGAGAAAATCCGTTCGGAGTTGATCGATAGTGTCCTTGAAACACTTTCAGAGCGCGAGGCCTTCATTATCCGTAACTACTTCGGGCTTGAACAGAAGGGAAGGATGACGCTCGAGGAGATAGGCAAGATACTCGGAATAACTAGGGAGCGTGTCAGGCAGATCAAGCAGCGGGCGCTGGAGAGGCTTTACCACGTACCCAAGAGCCGTTGCCTGACGGCATTCCTCAATTAGCCCTCCTTAATTGAAACTTGATGGGGCTACCCTTAGATCGCAGCCCCCCTGTACATTGCGAATTGGGCCGGTTTTTCTCAACGGCCTTTTTCCTCACGATATCTCTCCTTGCCCCCCTTGAAGGACTCCTCCGTCCCTTGGAAGTGACTCTCCCCCGACAATATCGATTCATGGGGAGAGCCGGGTGTCGAAGAGGCCCCTTGTCAAGATACTCCTGCCGTTTATCCTGGGCATTACCACGGCCTTTTTTGTTACAACGGTGGCCGTTACCCCATATCTTCTTCTTGTCAACATTTTCCTGCTTTCCACTATTCCCCTATTGTGGTCGAGTTGTCACGCAACCTTCCTGGATTTGGCATTGCTCGTCGTTGTCTTCTTGAGTGGGTTAGTTGCGGTGGGGGGAGGGAGGAAGAATGGAGAGACAGGGCCCATTGAGCCTCAGTCCAGGTTGGCCCTCCTTCAAGTGACGGGTTTTTGTCGTCGTCCTTCCGGAAATCGTTTCCTGGTGGATGGTGGGCTCCTCTACCTGGAAGATTCCGGAGAATTGAGGGCATGTAACAGGGCGGTAAGAATAATCCTCGACGGTGGTGTAGACGTCCCTGTTCCAGGGGATCTAATCGTCGGGATTGGCGAGTTATCTCCGCCGGACAGTCGCAAGAACCCCGGTGGAAGCAGCCAGGAGGAGTATTACGAGTGGAAGGGGCTGACGGGGTCATTTCGATCTCGGGAAGGGGATTGGCACTTTCTGCGAGGGAAGCGGGGACCTGGCAACTGCATATCCTTCGGGGTGAAATGGCGGCGAAGGATCGGTGCGGCAATAGAGGACCTCTATTGCCGGGAAGATGCATCCTTCTTGATGGGTATACTCCTCGGTTCCACCGAAGGTATCCCTCGAGAGACAAAAAATGCCTTTTCCAGGGCGGGTATATACCACATCCTCGCCATCTCCGGCCTTCACGTGGGTCTAATCGCAGGCATGCTATACATATTATTCTCACTATCCGGCATATCTCCCATGTGGTCCGTTATGATCTCCGCGCCGGTCCTCTTTGCCTATGGCCTCGTTACTGGTATGAAACCACCGGTTCAGCGATCGATAGTGATGGTGACACTGGTAATGACAGGTGTCTCACTGCAGAGGAAGATAGACCTCGTCAACCTGCTGGCGGGTGTTGCGATGTTACTCCTTTTATTGTCTCCACCTATGATCAGGGCACCCGGCTTTCAGATGTCCTTTCTCGCCACGTGGGGGATCCTTGAACTCTATCCTGGTCTGACGGAGAGGTTCCCCATATTGTCATCGGGCAAGCATCACCCTATCTTTAGACGGCTTCTGCAGGTCGTGGGAGTGACATTATGTGCCCAGATCCCCCTCGTACCGCTCATGGCCTCTTTTTTCCACAGGCTCGCGCTGATGGCGCCATTTGCCAACCTCATAGCACTTCCGCTTATGGGTATACTGTTCCCGTTGGGCTCACTCTCAGTAGGTGTAAAGATGATCCTGGGAGGGGCCCTCGCCCGGCCTCTCGTATGGGCGACTTCGTTCCTTATCGATGTCCTGTTCAGGACCGCCGCATTCTTCTCTCAACCCACCCTCTCATCCATCTACATGGCTCCTTTTGATCTTATCGAGATTATATCTTTCTATATAATCCTTGCATGCTCGGTTCAATTCCTTCGTGGAAGGATCTCCTGGGAGGTCTTACTGATCGCGTTCTTTATTGCCGGAGATTCGATTGCGGCCTATCTCCTATTTACAGGGCATCCTCCATTGCGTGTCACGTTTCTTGATGTGGGACAAGGTAATGGGACCGTAATCGAGTTTCCGACCGGTGAAGTCATGATATTCGACGGGGGGCCAGCAAGCGGCAGTTGGGACGCAGGACGTCAAGTGATGGCCCCTTACCTGGCGGAAAGGGGGATTCGAGAGGTAGACATTATGGGCTTCTCTCATCCTCAACTCGATCACATCGGTGGCCTCCCCTTCATAATGGACAACTTCAAGGTGGATGCCCTCTTCGGCGCGGCCAAGCCGGCACCGATCGAGGCCTATTCAGAGATCCTGGGCAGGGCGCTCGACGAGAAATTGCCTTTCTACCTGCTTGGCAGGGGAGATTCATTCAGGGTGGGTGACGTGGATGTACAGGTGCTTCACCCGACCGGTGAATGGTTGGACGATGATCCCGTACCCGAAGACATGAATGACGCCTCCGTGGTATTGAAGGTATCGTACGGTGGCCTCTCTTTTCTGATGACGGGCGACATCGGGACCGCCGTCGAATCGGAACTCGTCGCGCAAGTCGCCGATGAATTGGAGTCCGACGTGCTTGAAGTGCCTCACCACGGCAGTCTATATTCCACCTCCGGGTCCTTTATAGACGCGGTCAAGCCCGAGATCGCGGTCGTATCCGTAGGGAGAGGCAATCCGTTCGGCCACCCCGCGCCCGCCTTGATGAAGTTGCTGGCCGATGATGGAATCGTGACCTTGCGGACGGATCGTCTCGGGGCCGTCATTTTTGTCGCAGAACCTCACCGGTTGAGCGTATTCGATGGGTCACTCGATCTGCTTTTCCGTTCACGGGATGGAGAAAAGCCTGGTGATGAGTGATCCGCCGACTATTGAGCTGGTGTGGCTGGGTCATGAAGTGGTTGGCAGCGAACCGGGAGGGAGGGAACATTTTTTTTCGTTCCGTTTATATACTCCCGATTATTTCGGAATCATCGGTCGGCTTAATGATCCCGTACCTCCTGCTCGGCAATGCGAATGGAGTTATATCGATGTCGGACTCCTTATCATCATGCCGAAGCGATGGATGTATAAGGAAACATGAAGGACATTGGCTGGTTTGCATCCGAAATGCAGGAAAGGAGGTCAATTTGGTTGAAGTCCAGGGTTTGACGAAGTATTACGGCCACAAAAAGGCCGTAGAGGACGTGACGTTCAGCGTGGACAGGGGGGAGATACTCGGATTCCTCGGCCCGAATGCGGCTGGGAAGACGACGACGATGAGGATTATCACCTGTTTCATCCCAGCCACTTCGGGGACGGCAAAGGTCGCCGGATATGATATCTTCGAAAATTCGAGGGAAGTTCGCCGCCGAATCGGTTACCTCCCTGAAATACCACCCCTTTACAAGGATATGACTATCCGCTATTACCTCAACTTCGTTGCAAAGATCAAGGAGGTCGACCCAGGAGAGAGGAGCAGGCGGATAGGAGAGGTCCTCGATCGGTGTGGTCTGAGTAAGGTCGGCGAGACGATCATTGGGAGGCTTTCCAAGGGATATAGGCAACGGGTCGGACTGGCCCAGGCCTTGGTCCATGACCCAGAGGTGCTGATTCTCGATGAGCCCACGATAGGGCTTGACCCGAAACAGATCATCGAGGTCAGGCAATTGATAAAGGACCTCAGCGGGGATCATACGGTCATCCTGAGCACTCATATCCTCCCGGAAGTAAGTATGACCTGCGGAAGGGTAGTAATCATCAACGAGGGCCGGATCGTGGCGGTCGACACGCCCGACAACTTGACCCATAAACTCAAGGGCTCTGAGAGGATTCACATGGAACTGAGCGGACCGGAGGACGAGGCTGTTCGGACTCTCAAGGGAATCAGGGGCGTGAAGGAGATACAGGTAATTCTTCCTCAAGGTGATGACCGACGGTTGATCCTCGAACTGGAGAGTGAGTTCGGCAGGGAGATTTGCAAGGATCTTGCCTCAACTGTTGTGAAGAAAGGGTGGGACTTGCACGCGTTGCACACGGTGGAGATGACCCTCGAGGAAGTCTTCCTCAAACTCACGACAAGGGAGGAGGGAACGGTATGAGGAATGTCCTGGCCATTTTCAACAAGGAGATGCGTTCTTATTTCTATTCTCCGATCGCCTATGTGGTCATCGGGATTTTTCTCTTTATCTCCGGTTACTTCTTTTACGGCCTCCTGACCCAGTTTCTCGAGTTCTCGATGCGGTCGGCCATTCAGGCCCAGTATTACAGGACCCTCCCTCCGAAGATGAACGTCAACGAGTACGTGATCCGGCCGCTATTCCTCAACCTGAGTGTAATCGGTCTCTTCATGATGCCGGCGATCACGATGCGTCTGTACTCCGAGGAGAAGAAACAGGGTACGATAGAACTCCTTATGACATCGCCCGTTACGATTTTCCAGACCATCCTCGGCAAGTTCCTTGCCGCGCTCAGTCTTTTTATCGTCATGATCGCTCCTACGGTGATCTATTACGGGATTCTGGCAAGGTACGGTTCCCCTGAATGGGGGCCCGTCCTGAGCGGTTTCATTGGGCTAATCTTCTACGGCGGTGGTTTCATCTCCCTGGGTCTCCTGATGTCGGCCTTCACCGAGAACCAGATCATAGCGGCGGTGAGCACGTTCGGGCTCTTCCTGATCCTATGGGTGATCGACTGGCTCGCGGGCACGAACGGGGTGTTTTCCTACCTGTCCGTGACGAGGCACTTCGATGACTTCGCCAAGGGCGTGATCGACAGCCAGCATGTGATCTTCTACCTGAGCATGATCTGTCTCGGTCTCTATTTGACCTACCGCACGGTGGAATCGATGAGATGGAGGGCGTGAAATTGAAGATAAGGCGCATAGCGAAGTACGGGGCCAACTCGGCGGTCTCAATCCTCCTGGTCGTTGGCATACTGGGCCTGGTCAACTTTATTTCCAACCGCCATCATCTCCGTTCCGACTTGACGGAATCGGGGCGGTTCAGCCTGGCCGACCAGACCGTGAAGGTTTTAAAGGGACTGAATCGAGACGTCATGGTCCACGCATTCTTTCAGACTCCCGATCGGAGGCTCGAGGACCTGTTGGACGAATACAAGTTGAAGTCGGGGAAGTTCAACTTCGACTTCATTGATCCTGATCGGAAGCCGGCCATGGCAAAGACTTACGACGTCAAGAAATATGGTGCGGTAGTCGTCACGTCCGGGACGAACGTCGAGACGATATTCGATGTCGACGAAGAGAAGATGACCAACGCCATACTCAAGGTCAGCCAGGACAAGAAGAAGGTGGTTTATTTCCTTACGGGCCACGACGAGAGGGACATAGACAACATCGATCGGCTTGGTTACAATGCCGCCAAGAAGGCCCTCGAGGACGAGAACTACGAAGTGAAGAAGATCCAGTTGGCCTCCGACAAGGACATTCCGAAGGATTGCAAGGCGCTCATGATCGTCTCTCCCAGGGTAGGCCTCTTCCCCAATGAAGTGGAGAAGATCGAGAAGTACCTGGACTCGGGCGGGAGTGTCCTCATCCTGCTCGACCCCAAGCCCGGGATCGGCATGGAGTCATTCCTCTCCAAGTGGGGGATAAATGTCGGGGACGATATTGTCGTGGACGTGAGCGGTGTCGGTCGCCTCTTCGGTGCGGGTCCGACGATCCCGCTTGTCTCCGATTACCCCAGCCATGAGATTACAAAGGACTTCCACGTAATGACTTTCTTCCCCTTGGCGAGGTCGGTCACACCGGCTAAGAAGCACGAGAGTAGCGTAAGGGCGCAGACGATCCTGCGGACGAATGCGAGGTCGTGGGCTGAAAAGGACTACACCAAGAAGTCCTTCAAATTGGATGAAGGTGTGGATGTCAAGGGGCCGGTTTCGATCGCCGTCGCTCTTACCAAGGAAATAAAGGACGAGGCGGATCACTCGAAGGGTGAAACTGCGGCCGATACAGAGAAGAAGAGCGCACGGCTGGTCGTATTCGGTGATTCTGATTTTGCCTGTAATTCCTATTTTTCAGTCTCAGGCAACAGCGACCTCTTCCTGAATACGGTGAACTGGTTGGCCGAGGAAGAGAACTTGATCTCCATCCGTCCCAAGGAGAAGGAAGACCGTAGAGTCACCATGACCCAGGCCCAGACTCGGGTTGTAAAGTACTTCACCCTCGTTGCGATGCCCTTGATAGTTGTGATCGCAGGGATCGTGGTCCGGATTCGAAGAAGGTAGGGCGATGAAGAGATTGTCATCCGGTTTGAGGGAGGTTTGATACTATGCGGTTTAAGGGGACATACTTACTGGCGGTTGTATTCCTATCTGTCGCCGCCTATGTATACTTCTACGAGGTCAAGGGGGCGGAGGAACAGAAGAAGATAGAGGAGGCGGAAAAGAAGGTCTTTGAAATGGATAAGGACAAGGTCTCCTCCATCTATCTCCGCAATTACTCCGATTCCTTCAGGATAGAACGCGGTCCCACGGGTTGGGAAATCGAGGAGCCGATAAAGACACCCGCGGACGACGATCAGGTCGACCTCATCCTGACCAGCCTTGAAAACGCCGAGATCGAACGGGTCGTTGTCGATTCAGCCTCCGATTTATCGGCATTCGGCCTTGACAAGCCCCAGGTTGAGCTTCAACTCGGCACCGACGAGACTCAATTCGATACGTTATTCATCGGCAGTCACAACCCGACGCAGTCATTCGTCTATTCTCGGCTATCCGGTGAAAAGAGGGTCTTTCTGCTGCCCTCGTCCGTCTACAACAATGTCAGCAAGAAACTCTTTGCCATTCGCGACAAGACTGTCCTCAGTTTCAACAAGGACGACGTCAGGCGTGTTAGCCTGGACAGGCGTGATGACACGCTTGTCTTCGAGAAGGAGGGAGATAAGTGGCGGATAAAGGGGCCTATCGATGCTCGAGCGGACAAGTCGAGGATCGACCAGGTGCTTAACAGCCTGTCGGCGCTGAAGGCCAAGGAATTTGCCGATGAGGGAGGTGCGAAACTATCCAGGTTCGAACTCGATCACCCCTGGGGGAAGGTTGATCTCTACCTGGGAGACAACCTGGAGATGAAGAGCCTGTTACTCGGGGGGACGAAGGGGAAGGCGGGGGATGTCTATGCCAAGGATGTATCACGCGATCCGGTCTTTGTGATCCCTTCTTACTTTGTCAAGCAGGTCACTAAAGAGCTGGACGATTTCAGGGACAAGAAACTCCTTGAATTCGAGAAGGATCAATTGAAGGAGATTCGCCTGACTGACCCTTTGCGGACGATCATCTGCGAAAAGGATACTACCGGTGACTGGTATTATTACACCGGTAAGGACCCGGTACGCTATCCCGCGAGCAGTTCCGCTATTGATCGTCTGGTATCGGATCTCTCGAGCCTGCACATTCAATCTTTCGTTGGAGTACAGGGTAAGACCTTGAGGCCTTACGGCTTGGATAATCCGCAGTCCACTGTCCTGCTGAACGAGAAGAATGGAGGGAAGGTGACCCTGTCGATTGGGAAGAAAGTGGTGGAAAAAGAGGGCGGCAAGGCGAAAGAATATCTTTATGCGATGAATGACAGGGATGGTTGGATATACACGGTGGGCGGCTCCACGCTTGGCAAGTTGAAGGTCAGCGTGGATGACTTGAAGGTCAAGGCAGAGGGAGAAAGCACGGTCAAAGGGGCCAAGAAGGATATAAAGTAACGCGGACGAGAATCCCCTCGATGAAGGTCGAGGGATGTAATCGATGAAGTAGGTGAAGGTCCCCGTCTCTTGGTGGCGGGGACCTTGCGATTGATATGGCTTTTCGGCAATTATTAAAAGGACGCTCAAGGCAGGGAGAGAAGATTGTCGGGGATGAAGTGGGCGCCATCATCGAGGTCCATCCAGATGCAATCGGGAGAGGTCTGCTCGAAGGAATCGCCATGCCCCGGCGCCTGATGAACGGTTCACCGCACCCGACTTGACAGTTGTAAGCACACTCCTTAGAGTAAGGTATCAGGATTCTATTGAGGAGGATAAGTGACTGGGAAGAAAGAAGAGATGAGGATCAAGGTCCTTGATCCCCAGACGGTCGGGATGATCTCGGCGGGGGAGGTCATCGAGAGGCCGGCCTCAGTGGTCAAGGAATTGGTCGAGAATTCCCTTGATGCCGGGGCCTCCAAGATCGTTGTCGAGGTCCAAGACGCGGGCAGATTGCTCATTCGGGTCGTCGATGATGGTATCGGCATGAGCAGAGAAGAGGTTCTTCTTTCACTTGAACGATATTCCACCAGCAAAATCAGCACATTTTCAGACCTGGAGAAGATATCCACCCTGGGCTTTCGAGGAGAGGCGCTCCCGAGCATCGCAGGGGTCTCGCGGATGGAGATCGAGTCTAAGACGCACGATCAGGATGCAGCATCAAGGGTAGTTGTCCACGCAGGGAAAGTGATAGAGACCGGAGAGACGACTCGCCGGGATGGGACGACTGTTGTGGTCAGGGACATTTTCTACAAGACTCCCGTGAGGAAGAAGTTTCTCAAGTCGAAGGGAACGGAACTTCGAAAGATAGTAGAGGTGGTTGTAAATCATGCCCTCTCCAATCCGGCGGTCTCCTTTGTCCTCTTGCACGATGGCAAGGAAATCATCGAATGTGAAGCCACTGATGATCTTGTCGAGAGGGCAGCCTGTCTTTATTCCGGCAGACGCGTGCGAGGCCTGATACCATTGAAGAATCTGGGTGAAGGAGTGGAAGTCTACGGGTTGATATCGCGGCCGGAGGATGCGGGAGCAGGAAGTCCTCTCGAATTCACCGCGGTGAACGGAAGGCCTGTCAGGTCCCCCACCGTCAGGCACGGTGTCAGGAGGGGGTTCCGGGCGACGCTGAAGAGGGGCCAAAGGCCCGATTTCCTGTTATTCCTCAAGATCGATCCCGCCGACGTGGATGTCAACGTGCATCCCACTAAACTTGAAGTGAAGTTCAAGGATGATAAAAAGATCGAGGTAGAGGTTGAAGAGGCCGTTTCAAAGGCGCTGTCTTCTCCATTATCGGTTCCCGTGTATGACCGGCTCGATAGTTCGATCGGACTGAGAGATCATGGAGTGGCTGAGTATGGAAGGACTGATGACCTTTCCGGAGCGGGGACCCGCCCCGGGCCCGTAGACCAGATGGCGTTTCTTTTCAGCGAGGTGGAGCCGTCCGCGGCGAAAGGTAATAAATCAAGCCAAGCGGCGGCGCTCAATGAAGAGGTCTATTACCCCTCCATGGTTCAAGTGCATCGGACCTTTATCATCGTGCAGACAAGGCGGGGCATCCTCATCCTCGACCAACATGCCTCCCATGAGCGGATATTATACGAAAAATTGATGGATTCCTTTGCCGGAGGAGATCTGATGTCTCAGAAACTCCTCTTTCCCCTGACCTTTCACCTCACTCCGGCACAATACCTGGCGGTCATGGAACGCCTGAGTGTCTTTCGATCCTTCGGCTTCGAGATTGAACCCTTTGGCGGAAAGTCGATCATCATACACAGTGTACCCTCTCTCCACCGTCGATTCGAGGTGGAGAAGGCCTTCAGGGAGATCGTCGAGCAACTTGCCGAGAATCATTACCCGGATATGAAAGAACACGAGCGGGTTGCCAAGGCCATTGCCTGTAAGGGGGCATTGAAGGCCGGCCAGTCGCTTAGCCGGCAGGAGATGTGCGAACTCTTCGATACCCTTTTTGCCACAAGGGTCCCGAGTCGAGACATACACGGTCGCCCGACGATGGTTCAGATAGGGATCGAAGAACTGAGAAAGAGGTTCGAGCGGGGATGATCCGGGTTCTCGTCATTGCCGGTCCAACTGCCGTCGGAAAGAGCAGGATAGCCGTTGAGGTTGCAAAGAGGACCCACGGCGAGATCGTATCGTCAGATTCCAGGCAGGTTTACAGGTATCTCGACATAGGTAACGGCCGTATCAGTGAGTGCGAGATGGACGGTGTCCCGCATCACCTCATCGGCTTTCTTGATCCTGTGGAACCATACAGCGCCGGGAGATTCGCCCGCGATGCCTCGATGGTCCTTGAGGATATCCACCGGCGGGGCAACACGCCGATAATATGCGGTGGGACTGGTTTCTATATCAGGGCGCTGCTCGATGGGCTGTTCGATGAGGAGGCGGTCGTGGGGGATAAATCCGCGCTGGTGGAGGCCAGGAGGACTCTTCAGAAGGACCTTGAACGGGTCGGTCCGGTCGGACTGTACGAGAGATTGATGAGAGTCGATCCCTTGACCGCCAAGCGGGTCCATCCGAACGATTCGAGGAGGGTAATACGCGCCCTGGAGATCTACACGGTAACAGAGAGACCCCTATCCGATTTCCATGAGAAGCAAACGGTCTCGCGGCCCGGGATCGATGCGTTAAAGGTGTGCATAACCTTGCCGAGGCGTCAACTTTATAAACGGATTGAAGAACGTATCGATAAGATGATTGCATCGGGACTGATCGAAGAAGTAAGAGGATTGCTGCAGGAGGGTTGTACGAGAGATTGTCCGGCCTTTGAAGCCCTTGGGTACAGGGAAGTTGTGAGGTACCTCGATGGAGCGGCCGGTCTGCAGGAGACCGTGGACAGGATCAAGGTTGAGAGCCGACGCTACGCCAAGAGACAATTGACATGGTTCCGGAGGGATAGTGGTTATGCCTGGGTAACTGCAGGGCCTGAGTGCGTGGATGATGTCCTGGAGGCCTGGCATCTTTTCATAGAGATGAGGGGAGATTAGGTGGTGATGTCATTCCGGGATGACCCGGTATTGCTGAAGGATGCGATACGAACTGTCGACCTGGCCTTGCAGGAGGACGCAGGCCTTGGAGATATTACTACGGAGGCACTGTTCGATGAAAATGACGCATCCGAGGCGGTTGTGACGGCTGGCGATCAGGGAGTGGTGGCGGGCATACCGTTATTCGTCATGGTATATGAACGAATCTCGGGATTGGTGAATGTCAGGAAATTGGTCAACGAGGGAGATAGGGTCAAGGCTGGCACGGAGGTCATCAGGTTGTCCGGCCCCACCGTATCCTTACTAAAGGGTGAGAGGACCGCCCTCAACTTTCTCCAGAGGATATCCGGGATAGCCACGATGACAAGTCGGATGGTTGAAAGGGTCGCGCCCTATGGGATATCGATCCTTGATACGAGAAAGACTACTCCAAGCCTACGTCTGCTCGAGAAGTATGCGGTGCGGGTGGGAGGAGGGACAAATCACCGTGTTGACCTCGCCGACATGTACTTGATAAAGGAGAATCACAAGGTCGCCGCCGGAGGAATCTCCGAGGCGCTTCGCAAGGTGTTTGAAGGAAAGATGGAAGGGAAGGAGGTGGAGGTGGAGGTGGACTCCATCGAGGAACTGAGGGAGGCGATGATCTTTCCGGTGGATCGTATAATGCTGGACAACTTTGCTCCTGAAGACGCAGTTGATGCGATCAGGATGGTAGTTGACTCAAGAGGGATGGATGGGCTCCCCAAGATCGAGATATCGGGAGGCGTTCGCGAGGATAATATAGGCCTATATTGCCGGGCCGGCGTGGATTATATATCCGTCGGTGCCTTGACTCATTCAGTATCCTCCCTCGACATAAGCATGAACATCATACGGGTGATAAGGTAATGAATAACCTCTCGCCCTTTCAAGTACGTTTCTTTTCCGATGTGACTTCCACCAACGAAGTTGCCAGAGATATCATATCCGGTGGGGGGGAGGAAGGGACCATCGTTGTGGCGGAGTATCAGAGCCGGGGGCGGGGCAGGCGGGGCAGGCGTTGGGATTCCCGTAGGGGATTGGGGTTATGGGCCACCCTGATATTGCGCCCCCCTCTCGAGGGTAGCCAGATGTTTTCCCTTGGAGCCGCGGTGTCGGTGGCGATCGCGAAGGCCGTGGAATCCCTCTTCGGAATAGAGCCATCGATACAGTGGCCGAACGATGTCTATCTCACGGGCAGGAAATTCGGGGGGATATTGGTTGAGACCGGTCGTGAAGAGGGATGGGGCAGGTATGCCCTGGTGGGGATGGGAATAAACCTGAATCATGAGCGCCGGGATTTCCCGCCTCACCTCCGAAGAATGGCCACATCGCTCCGAGAGGAGTCTGGGAGGGAGATGAAGGTCCCCGTTTTCCTTGAAGGACTGATCACCTTCCTGAGAAAGGAATTGGCGTCTGTTTACGAAAAGGGGTTTGATGGGATCCGTGCCGACTATGTACGACGTTCAAGCCTATTGCATCGTCGCGTGAGGATCAAACTGGCAGCCGAAGAGATTGAGGCAGTTGTAGTTGATTTCGGTCGTTGCGGCGAGGTGGTGGTCCGGGCGGACGGCACTGGGGACAGGACTCTTAATTATGGAGAGGTAGTTAGGGTATGGCGGTGAGCGGAGTTGGGTATGAAGTGGTGCTGACCCTGGATATAGGGAATACGACATCGCACTTTGGGATATTCCGGAACAACGAGGTGCTTAGGCACTGGAAGGTCTCGAGCAGGGAAACGGGAACTGCAGATGAATACTGGGTATTCGTGAGAATGTATTGCGAGGCTTCGGGGTTGGAATCTCCGGGTGCGGTGGTGATGGCGTCGGTGGTACCCGGGTTGACCCAAGTATACTCGACGCTGTTCCGTGAGCGCCTGAACCTGGAGCCGGTCGTTGTTAGTGGAGATATGAGACTCGGAATCGAATTGTGCGTGGATCGTCCGTCCGAGGTCGGGGGGGACAGGATAGCCAACAGTGTCGCGGCGGCCTCCATATACAACAGCGATGTAATCGTCGTTGATCTCGGGACGGCGACCACCTTTGATGTCATCTCCAGGGAGAAGGAGTACCTTGGCGGCGTAATAGCCCCCGGAATCGAGACGTCGGCCTCGAGGCTCATTGAGAAGACCGCCAGGCTGCCGGAGGTGGAATTCCACCGGGTCGAGCGTGTTATCGGCAGAAACACCGAGGATGCAATGAGGTCCGGTATCTTTTACGGCACGGTCAGCCAGATTGATGGTATAATAATGCGGATCATGGCTGAATGGGGCCGTTCGCCGCTCGTCGTGGCAACAGGCGGACTGGCTCCCCTGGTATCATCGGCCTCTGAGACGATCTCGGAAATGGATCCGCTCCTTACTCTCAAGGGTCTCAATGTAATATACACGATACAGGAGGATCGAAGATGATGGTATGGAAACCTCAGTCAAGACAGCCCGAGGGGCTTTTTTTTGGAGAGATCTCCAGGACTTGACAACAGGCGCAGTGAGATTTATATTTACGTCCATCGGTTAGCACTCAACTGATGAGAGTGCTAATATATCCTGTAACCATCAGTATCATAATAAGTTAAGGAGGTGGCACTATGGTAAAGGTCAGACCATTGGCCGACCGTGTTGTTGTAAAACCCCTTGAGCAGGAAGAGGTGAAGAAGGGAGGGATTATTATACCGGATACGGCCAAGGAGAGACCCCAGGAGGGTGAAGTGATCGCCATCGGGCCGGGAAAGTTGCTCGAGTCCGGTCAAAGGCAGCAACTCGAGATAAAGGAGAAGGACAGGATCCTCTTTGGCAAATACTCGGGTACTGAGATCACGATTGAAGGTACGGAATACCTGATCATGAAAGAAGGAGACATCCTGGCGGTGATATGACGGTCGAGGATGGACAATGGGCGGATGTCTCCGCATAACAGCGGACACCTAACATCTCAAGTCAAGGAGTTTAAGTATGCCGAAGGAACTTCAATTCAATACGGAAGCGAGGTCGCTCCTCAGCACCGGGGTAGACAAACTCGCTGAAGCAGTCAAGGTTACTCTGGGTCCTAAAGGGCGCAATGTCGTCCTTGACAAGAAGTTCGGTTCACCCACGGTCACGAAGGATGGTGTTACAGTCGCCAAGGAGGTCGAACTGGAGAACCACTTCGAGAACATGGGCGCCCAGATGGTGAAGGAGGTTGCCTCCAAGACGAGCGACATCGCGGGTGACGGGACAACCACCGCGACGATCCTTGCGCAGGCTATCTTCCGCAGGGGCCTACAGAACGTGACGGCTGGCGTGAACCCTATGGGCATCAAGAGGGGGATCGAGCGGGCCGTTGATGTGGTGATAAAGGAACTTGCAAAACTCTCCACCCCTACGAAGGGGAAGAAGGAGATCGCCCAGGTGGGTACGATCTCTGCCAACAACGACGCTTCTATCGGTGACCTGATCGCCGAGGCGATGGAAAAGGTCGGCAAGGACGGCGTGATCACCGTGGAAGAGGCGAAGAGCATGGAGACCAGCCTCGAGACCGTGGACGGAATGCAATTCGATCGCGGCTACCTGTCTCCATACTTCGTGACCAATCCCGACAAGATGGAGGTGGAACTCGAGGATGCAATGGTCCTGATACACGACAAGAAGATATCCGTCATGAAGGACCTCCTCCCCATCCTGGAGAAGGTTGCCCAGACGGGCAAACCTCTCCTGATCATCGCCGAGGACATAGAGGGTGAGGCCCTGGCGACGCTGGTCGTCAACAAGATAAGGGGCACGCTCAAGGTGGCCGCGGTGAAGGCACCGGGGTTCGGCGACCGGAGGAAGGCAATGCTTCAGGACATCGCGATCCTGACCGGGGGCCGCGTGATATCGGAAGAGGTCGGCTTCAAGCTCGAAAACGTGGTCATGGGTGACCTTGGGTCCGCGAAGCGTATCACCATCGATAAGGATGATACGACCATTATCGACGGTGGAGGCAAGGAGGAGGATATCCAGGGCCGGATCAAGCAGATACGGAAGAACATCGAGGAATCTACCTCCGATTATGACAGTGAGAAGTTACAGGAGAGGCTCGCGAAACTGGCCGGCGGTGTAGCCGTTATCTATGTCGGGGCGGCCACGGAGACCGAGATGAAAGAAAAGAAGGCCCGCGTGGAGGATGCGCTGCACGCGACGAGGGCCGCGGTAGAGGAGGGGATAGTCCCTGGTGGAGGCGTAGCGCTGCTCCGTTCATTGAAGGCGCTTGACGAGCTCAAGGCCGATGGCATGGAGGAGCAGGTCGGGGTCGACATCATCAGGAAGTCTCTGGAAGAACCGCTCCGCCAGATCGTAAATAACGCGGGTGCCGAGGGCTCGGTGGTGGTAGAGAAGGTAAAGGCTGAGAAGGGGAGTATCGGTTTCGACGCCGAATCCATGGAGTATCGGGACATGCTCCAGGCCGGCATCATCGACCCGACAAAGGTGACGAGAACGGCACTTCAAAACGCCGCCAGTATCGCCGCATTGCTTCTGACCACTGAGGCCCTGATCAGCGACAAGCCTGAAGAGGAGAAGACGCCTCCGATGCCGCCGGGTGGCATGGGTGGAGGGATGTACTGAGCCTAAGCGGCATGGCTTCTCGCAAGAAGAAAAAGGGACCCCGGGATCCAAGGATCCCGGGGTCCCTTTTATAATAAGGAAAGCCACTGTTCCAGGGGCTATTGATACCCGGGGCACATCTGACAGATCTTTGGTTTCTCGGGGATGCCGCGGCTGAGTCCCGATCTGAAGTCCTGGTATTTCTTTCCATTCCAGATCGACTCGAAGTCCTGTTCGAAGATGTTCCCCATGGATGCATCCTCTGGAAACAGGTTGTACCAGCATGGCGTGATGTGACCCTCGATCGTCACGCAGCAAGATGTCCAGGGCCAGTAACACTTCTGGCGGCTCGGAGGCATGATCTCGGGCATCAGCGAGTGATAAAAGACTGCCCGTATACCGAGACGCTTGGATGTCTCGAAGGCCTCAACCAGGTAGCGCCTGTCTCCATCGTCCAGGCAGAGGTGCTTGAGAGTCGGATGAGGCATGCTGAATTCCTTGATATCGATTCGATTGACGCCGATTTTGTGAGCCATCCTGACGAAGTCCGGCAGTTCGGCGATATTGGTCTTGAGTGCAACGAAGATCAGGGCCACCTCGGGATGGGCGACACACCTCCGTTTTTTCTCCTCAACGAGGCCCTCGATATTATGGCAGACTTCATCGAAGCGCCCTCCACCGCGGATCTTTTCGTACGTCTCGGCATGGGCGCCGTCCAGTGATACACATATTTCACTGATCCGTGAATCGATAATCTCGCGGCTCACCTCATCGGTAATCTTGCTCCCGTTGGATATGATCCACGTGTGAGGGAATCTCCTCTCGTGCAGGTAGTGGATCATGTCGAAGATCTCGGGGTTTAAAAAGGGCTCGCCCGTCCCCTGAAGGAGTATGCTTTCAGTGTACTTGATGTCCCTGAATATCTTCTTGAAATCCTCGAAGGACATGTATCTCATGCGTCCTTCATATTTTTTCTTTACCTCTTCCAGGTGGAGAAGGCCGAACCAGCACATCTGGCAACGAAAATTGCATATCGTGGAGACTTCAATCTGTATGAAGGCGGGATAGGCATGTACCTTACTGGACTCCAGCATCTTGGCCCTTTTAAGGTTCAGGGCGTTGATGCAACCCATCGGCCCGAAGATGGAGAGTTGTTTATAATATCTACTGGTCTTACGCGCGATCGTTCTTGTCATTTTCATAAGGTCTACCTTCTGTCCTTTGATGAACAATCCCGATCCAGTCCTTCAGGGATCGAGATGATGCTGTCAATAGTCGTTCTTCAGAGATCTTCACCCGCAAGTTGAAGGCCAGTGTACCTGCCCAGGCGGGTTGATTAAGCCAATATCTTAGCAGAAATCCACGCTTTTGTCAAACTGGCGGCCGACTTCATCAATCTTGCGACTGACAGGTTCATCACGGGATTATAGCCGCACTGGGCCGACGTCATTAAAAGCCCCACGTTTTCTCATTGGCCCTATTCCAGTGAAGGCAACCAATTTTACTCGTTGTATCCGATGGGATCTCAACTGCAAGACAGTTATAGAGAAAAAACCGGGAAGACCTGGGAGGCCGTCGGAGTTTTTCCCTTGACCGAACCTATCCTATCATATAAAATTCTAAGGAGATAAGTAAAGGGAAACCGTGATAGAAACACCGGAGTCGTGGCCTGTAGTATATGCATGGCAATACGAAAGGGTGAGGGCAAATGAAGAGTTTATTTCTTACCTTTGCAGGGTTGCTGTTTGTGAACCTCTTGGTGATCGGATGCTCGAGCGAGAGCGATCAGGCGGAAAGATATTACGAGATGGATAAGTACGAAGCCGCATTGAACGTGGCGAACAAGATCCTGGCCAAGGACAAGGATAACGCAGAGATGGCCGTGCTGGTTTGGAAGATCCAGGTGGCCGGGCAATTCTGCGACGATGAGCATTCGGTGGAGATGGCCTGCTCGCTCATAAGGGAAAAGGCAAAGCCCTTTGGCAGCCGTATAATAGCCCCGTTGAAGGAGGGGTTGCAAGAAGAAAGGGGATGCGTACAGTTGATGGCCGTCTACACACTCGGGAATATAGACGACCCCCAAGTATACCCCATCCTCTCCGAGGTGGCCGAGGGTAAAGGTGCGGATGTAAGGAAGAGAGGATCGATCACCAAGGAAGTAGTTCAAGGGGCCGCCCTGGTTACGCTCGGGCAACGTGGCAACAAGGAGGCCTATCCCTTGATGCTTGATGCGGCCCGCTCACAGAGCGGTGTATTGAGGGCAAAGGCCGCAGAGGCCCTTGGTTATATCGGTGATGAAAGAACGGTTACTTTCCTGGAAGGCTTGCTGAAGGACAAGTATACGGTGGGTGGGAAGAGGCCGGTGGCGATTGCGGCCTCACGTTCGCTTAAGATGATTACCGGCAAGGATTACCCCGTCGATTGAGACCGGCGTTATAGTCTTCCTCTCGGGTAATGTATTACGGGAAGGCCTATGACGTTCAATAATGGAGGGTTATTGGCATGAAGAGGTTCCCTTACAAGATGTTGGTTGTTTCTTCCCTTATGTTTCTGCTGGGGATCGGTGAGTGCATCGGGTGGAAGAGTGCGCGTGCGCAGGTTACCTTTGAAGAGGTCGAAACAATTCTGAAACAGGCGAAAGACGAGAAGGGAGAACTCCTCTCCCCGAAGAATCTACAGTCCGCGGAAGAGGACTACAAGAAGGCCGTGGAACTCAAGGAAAAGGGAAAATCCCTTAAGGATATCAACAAAAGGCTTGAAAGGGCGGACATGGTAGCGAGGTCGGTATTGAACAACATCAAGTTGGCCGAGGTTACCTTCTCAGATGTGCTCCCGGTCCGTGATCGTGCGATTGATGCAAAGGCCGAGGACTTCGTTCCCGACCTGTGGGCCGCTGCTGAAAGGGATTTTAAGAAGGCCGTGATAGATCTCGAGGATGGAAAAGTCAAGCAAGCCAAGGAGATGGCACCGGAACTCGTCGATGAGTATGGGTCTGTAGAACTCGAAGCAATCAGAAAAGACATTACTGGTTCTACCAGGGCCCTTGCCGAGGAGATTCGAAAGGATGTGTCGGAAACGGCTCCCAAGACGTACCAGAGGGGACTGGACAGGATCAAGGATGCGGATAATCTGTTGAACGAAGATCGGTATGCCAGGGAAAAGGCCGCGGATATTGTTAAGGAGGCGGATTATGAATTGAGACACGCCAAGGCCCTTGCGCAACGTGTGAAGAAGGCCGAAGAGAGTGATATGGAATCCACCCTGCTCGGTTTTGAGGCGGACCTTGCCAGGATCGCTGATGGGCTCGGTTACGACATCAAGTTCGACGGGGATATCGAGGATCAAGTAAACAAGATGGCCGCCAGGGCGAAGGACCTCCAGAAACAGAACAGGGATCTATCTTCCGACCTTTACAGTTTGCGGGAAAAGATGCAGGAGAGCAGGCAATTGAAGGAATCCCTCCAAACGCGGCTCAACAAGGAGAAGCAGGAGAAGGAACGCTTGGCCAATGTCCAAGACCTTTTCAATTCGTCCGAGGTCAAGGTGTTCCGTGATGAAAACAACCATGTGGTCCTCAGGCTCGTTGGTCTCAGTTTCAAACCCGGGAGCGACACCATCGAACCCACCTACTTCGACCTCCTTTCCAGGGTACAGAAGGCACTTTTAATCTATCCCGGCGCGCACGTAGTCATTGAAGGACACACCGATTCTTCCGGTGACGCTACTATTAACAAGGCCTTGTCACAGAGGCGAGCAGAGGCTATCAGACAATACCTCGCCGCAAATCTAAACCTGGACCCCTCGACCATCGAGGCGGTTGGATATGGAGAGGGGCGGCCCATCGCCAACAATGAGACCGAGGAGGGCAGAGCCCTCAATCGCAGGGTAGACATCGTAATCAGCCCGGCCGATTGATCGGTAATTTATCAAGTTGACCCTATAACATGAGCCGAAGGTGAGGGAGATATTTTTCAGGGAAACCCTACTGAAAGCAAGATTGTATAGATGTTGCTGAAGGAACTTTCCTGGCAGACGGTATCGGAGTATCTCGGCAGAGATGACAGGATTATCCTGCCGATTGGAAGCGTCGAACAACATGGTCCGATCGGCGTTTTCGGGACCGATCACCTCATCCCCGAGGCGATTGCCGCGGCAATAGCGGATCAAATGGGGATCATCGCGGCACCCGTTCTCAGCTATGGGATGTCGCAGCACCACATGTCTTTTCCGGGTACGATGAGTTTGGAGCCGTCCACGTTGATGCTGGTTGTCAGAGATCTCCTGACCTCTCTTTCCAGGCATGGCTTTCGACGCGTGATGATACTGAACGGCCACGGGGGGAATATCGCCCCTGTCCAATCGGCGATCGCCGAGACCTGTCATCGAATCACCGATACGAAGATCAAGTTCTTTTCATGGTGGGAGAAGGAGGAAATCAGATCACTCATCGAGGAGATATTTGGGGACGGGGAGGGCCATCACGGGACACCGTCCGAGATCTCCATAGTAATGTATCTTTACCCGGCACTGGTTCAAGATCGTGATTTCCCGGTCCAGCCCCCTGTTAACAGGAAATATGCCACCAACTATATTCGGTTCAGAGAACTCTTCCCGGATGGATCGATCAATTCCAACGCGAGGCTGGCATCTGGAGAAAAGGGAGAGAGGGTCTACAAGAGGTGCATAGAGGTCTATTCGAAAGAGATGCTCGATTGGGATTGAAGACTACCCTCTCAAGTTCAGGGAGGGAGGAAGAGCGGATCTGCCGGAGGGCCACTAACCTTGTAACACTGATCTTCCACATCTTGAGACCCCATACGGTCGCCCTATTTGCGAGTTCAGGTGAAGGCCAGCCACTTTATCTCGAAGCGATAAGGAGCCGAGAAGAACACGCAGCCGGGAAGGAGTTCAGCATCACTCCTTCAAGGGTCCCTCTTTACGGGCTCTTCGAGGATGTCGGGGAGATTTGGATAAGGGAACTCTCCGAGCAAGCCGCCGAGTTCTTACCGGTATACGGAGAGAAGACCGATGTCAAGTCAATCTGTGTCATCCCATTGTACTTAGATCCACACAAACAATGGGTCCTGGTAGTCGATTTTACCGTTTACACCGAAGTGGATCCCCTTTACAGGATAAGGCCAATTCTCGGGCTGCTTGAACGTCTCACCTACCATCGTGACGATGTGTACGTGCCGGTCAACGATCTCTCGAAGTTCCCGGTTCAGGTCTTCCTGCACCGTGTGTTGATGTCATTTATTGGTTATATACAGGATGTCATGCCGATCAGGTCGATGGGTTGCCTTATATGGGGGCCTCCGGTCGTAAAGGGTATGGTCCTCGAAGTGGTTGGGGAGAGGCACGGGGATTCGATTATCTCAGGGGCTAATTCCTTTAACATAGGCCCCTTCTCTTTTTCCTGGTCGATGACTTCGCCACGGAAGGCCCACCTTTTGAGGGAAAGGATGAGTGGCGGGGCGCGTCATTTTCCCATAGTTGTCGGATCGAATACAATTGGGAATCTCACCATCGCGGGTGATCTCGAGGGGGTTGACCCGGGGTTGCCCACGGCATTCATCGGATTGGTATCTTGGTGCATCGAGGAAGAGTGCCGTTTGATCGGCGAACTCATCGGCAAAGAGAGCGCAATAGGTGCATCTCTTGTAAATCCCTATCGATCTGTCAATCGTCTTCTTGATGAATGGTCCAATGCCTCTCGTTACAATGATTATCTGTCACTGGGGATCGTTCAATTGAAGTTGAAGGGGCTGGATCTGATCCGGGAAAGGGGTGCTGAATTAGACAACTTCAATCGGGGCTTGTACTTCGAAATCAAGGAAGTCCTGCGAAAGGGAGACGTCTTAATCCATCACTCTGGAGGGAACCTGGTCGTCATATTCCCCCATACCTCGCCGGAAGGCGCTGAAAGCGCCCTGAGGAGGCTCCAGAATCTCTTGGAAGGCAAAGTAATCTACCGGAACAGTTCGGTAGTCAGGGTACAAGACGCTGAATATCGAATACTTTCCTACCCGAGGGACCTGCCGGACGAAGGAGCCGTTCTCGAGAGATGCAGCCGGGTCTTTCTATACGGGTGATCATCTAAAACGGTGGCCTTGGTGGGAACCGGACGCTTATTCAAGGCCGGTTGTGCCCCGGTTGGGATGATCGTTATCTATCGCTCTCTCCCCGCCTATAATGATTACCTTGACAATATAGACCAACTGTTTTATTATATTTATGCAATATACTCTCCTCCAACAAGGAGTGAGCGGAGGGTTGATTGTCAGCAACTATGTTTGAGTCATAAAGGATGAGAACGAATCTCTCGTCCAACTCTCGGTCTCGTAAAGTGGAGATTTTTACGATATGCCTACTTACATGTATGTGTGCAAGCGATGCAGCCATTCGTTTGAGCGTTTTCAGAAGATAAGTGATGACCCGGTAAAGAGATGCCCCCAGTGCGGAGCGAAGGTGGAAAGGGTGATCACTGGAGGCGGCGGGATACTGTTCAAGGGAGAGGGTTTTTACTGCACTGATTACCGGAGTGAGGAATACAAGAAAAAGGCGCGTAGCGAATCATCCGAGAATAGTGAAAAGAGTGGAGACTCGGGGGTCTCCAAGAACAAGGACGGGAAAGAGTCGGATTGATAGAGAACAGGATTAGAGAAGCACTTCGCAGGGCCGTTGAATCCCTTGGAATTCCGGTAGAAGGGGATATCCTCCTTGAACGTCCTCATGATGAAATCCATGGCGATCTGGCTTCTCCTGTAGCAATGGTTCTATCTTCAAGGGCAAAGCGCAGTCCCAGGGCTATTGCCCGTGACATCCTTGAACGTATGGGCCATGTAGGTGCAGATATCAAGGAAGTCCGGATTGAGGGGCCGGGGTTCATCAACTTTGAGATCTCCGACTCCTATTACCGGCGGACACTGAGAGCGATCGTGGAAGAGGCCGATAAGTTCGGGAGGGATATCATCGGGGGAGGGGACAAACGAAGGATTATAATTGAGTTCGTGAGTTCGAATCCAACGGGGCCGTTAACCGTCGGACATGGTCGACAGGCTGTTCTGGGCGATGTAATCGCCAATTTGCTGGAGTGGACGGGACATGAGGTGATTCGGGAATACTATTTCAATGACGCTGGAAGGCAGATGGACCTGTTGGGCAGGTCGGTCTTTGCCCGTTATGCCCAACTCTTTGATCCCGATTACCCCTTTCCAGAAGACGGTTACCGGGGAGAATACATCATGAAAATAGCTGGAGCCATCAGGGATGATAAGGGTGATTCCTTGAGGCCTACGGACGGCTCTCCCGATGAAAATGCCCTGGAATTCATGAAGAGGGAGGCCGCCGAGCGGATGGTTGGTGTGATCAAAGAAGATCTACGGGACTTCCGAATTCACTTTGATAACTGGTACAACGAGTCAAGTCTCTTGGGAGACGGCAAGACTGCTGAGGTCCTCAGGAGGCTTGATGCAGTCGGCGCCGTGTATGAGAAGGATGGCGCCGTCTGGTTCAGGGCCTCCCGGTATGGCGACGAGGAGGACCGGGTCCTCGTCAAGGGGAGCGGCGATCACACATATTTTCTGACTGATATCGCCTATCATATGGTAAAGCATGAGAGAGGCTTCGATCAGGCGATCAACCTCCACGGGGCGGATCATTACGGCTATGTGCCGAGAATGAAGGCCGCCATGAAGGCCCTCGGCTATCCGGACACCTTTCTGAGATATCTCATCCACCAGATGGTGACCTTCGTCGAGGGTGGAGAACAATTGAGGATGTCGACCCGGGCCGGGACCTTCATTACCTTGCGAGAGTTGATGGACAAGGTTGGCGTCGATGTGGCACGTTACTTTTTCATAATGATCAAACCGGACAGCCACCTCGTCTTCGACCTGGATCTGGCACAGTCCCGTTCAATCAACAATCCTGTATATTACCTGCAGTATGCGAACGCCAGGATTTCTAGTATCTTCAAATTCGCTGAAAAAGAGGGTGTTCTCACAGAAGGGCAAGATCTTGAGGAAGAAGTGGACCTTAGTCTGCTGGGTAGTGAGGAGATGGCCGTCATGAAGCGGCTGTCCTTCTTTCCCGCCGTTGTTCACGCGGCCAGCGAGGACCTCGAGCCACATCGGTTGACATCTTATCTTGAAGACTTAACTTCCTCTTTTCACCACTGGTATGAAAGGCAACGCGTGGTTGTAGAAGACCATCGGCTGACGCGCGCCCGGCTCTATCTCTGCCAGGGGGTCCGGCAGATACTGAGGTCGGCCTTGATGATACTGGGCATGAGCATACCCGACCACATGTAATCACTGCTGTCCCGAATGGGATTGCCGGTTGGGTACAAAAACAGGGCGGTTCGTCCTATCTGGTAATATTATCGATCTTCCAGTTCCGTTCTACCGGCTTCGACCGGGAATCGGTAGCGAAGCGGAGATTTCGCTGTGAGATTGGTAATTCAAGGGGGCAAGCCCAAGAGACGAGGTATGGAGATGTCGATTTTATGCGTTGGGTCGATCGCGCTGGATACCGTAAAGACGCCCTTCGGCCAGGTGAAGGAGAAGTTGGGCGGTTCAGCGACTTATTTCTCGGTGGCGGCGAGTTATTTCTCACCGGTTTCTATCGTTGCGGTTGTCGGAAGCGACCTCGATGTAGGACTGCTGGCTCCTCTGGCGGCGAGGGGAATCGACCTGAGTGGTATCGAGAGGCGCGATGGAGAGACATTCAGATGGTCCGGCGAGTATAGTTATGACCTCAACACTCGTGAGACCCTGGAGACCAGGCTCAATGTCTTCAAGGAGTTCGACCCGATTGTTGGGGAGAACCTTCGTTCGCTGCCCTATATATTCCTCGGCAACATCGATCCCGACCTCCAGCACAAGGTCCTCGATCAGATGACCTCGCCGCGTGTGGTGGTGACCGATACCATGAACTACTGGATCGACGGAAAGCGTGATTCCCTGATGAGGCTCCTCTCCAGGATCGACATACTCGTTATCAATGATGCCGAAGCGAGGGAATTATCCGGCGAATACAACCTCCTGGCGAGTGCCAGGTGGATCATCGCGAGGGGGCCGGAGACGGTGATCATCAAAAAGGGCGAGCACGGTGCCCTTATGTTCAGGGGGAGATCCTTTTTCTCGGCGCCCGGTTTTCCCCTCGATGCCGTGTTCGATCCGACAGGGGCCGGTGACACCTTTGCCGGGGGGTTCATGGGCTTCCTGGCGCAAACTGGGGACCTGAGCGAGGACAATATGAGGCGAGCAGTAATCTTTGGAAGTACTATGGCCTCTTTTACCGTCGAAAAGTTCGGGATAGACAAGTTACTGGAGATCGATGAGAAAGATATCAATGCGAGAGTCAGGAGTTTCAGGGACCTGACCCACTTCGACCTGTAAGGAGTGATACCTTGAAGGTGGATGAACCAACCGCGTCGAAATACACCCAGGCAGGGGTTGATCTTCAAAGGGCCGCCAAGGTGACGAAGAGGATTGGTGAACTGGCCCTATCTACTTTCAATGAACGGGTCCTCCGGGGTATAGGTACCTTTGGCGCCCTCTATCATATAGGCGGCGTGGCGTCCGATGACACGGTCCTCGTGTCGAGCGTCGATGGCGTGGGGACAAAGTTGAAGATCGCCTTTATCACGGGAAGACATGATACGATAGGCCGGGACCTCGTGAATCACTGTGTCAACGACATACTGGCGATGGGTGCCCTCCCCCTCTATTTCATGGATTACCTGGCAGTCGGGAGCGTCGATCCCGATGTAATAGAGAGCGTGGTGCTGGGTATCAGAGAGGGATGTAGGAGCAACCACATCCCGTTGATTGGTGGAGAGACGGCAGAGATGCCGGGATTTTACGCTGAGAAAGAGTATGATCTGGTCGGCTTCATCGTTGGTGCGGTTGATAAGGGGTCGGTCTTCGATGGTGCCAGGATAGCAGAGGGGGACAAGATCGTAGGACTTCCCTCCAATGGGTTACATACAAACGGCTATTCCCTCGTCAGGAGGGTCCTGATCGAGGATAGGCCTGGGGCACTGGATGAGGTCCTGCCGGGCATGAAGATCCCACTCCAGGAAGAGTTGCTAAAGGCGCACAGATCTTATCTTAAAGATGTTGCCCCACTCCTGGACTTGGATGGATTGCACGGGATGGCACACATTACCGGCGGGGGCATTATTGATAATGTCCCCAGGATACTCCCGGGCCGGGTCAATGCCCGGATCGATACTCGAATGTGGGACAGGCCGGCGATTTTCGGTTGCATTCAGGATCGAGGGGGGGTTTCCCGTGATGAGATGTATCGGGTCTTCAACATGGGGATAGGGTTTATCCTCGTCGTTGCCTCTTCCATCGTCGATCGGGTAATACGGTTGTTGGAAGAGGATAGATATGGCGCTATGCGGATTGGGGAGATCGTCCCGGGCAACGGACAGGTCGAACTGATTTCCTGATCGTGTTGAATGGAAGGAATCGGGACAAAGCGGGCCATGGATAAGGCGGGAGAAGAGATTTCCCTGATGCGGAAGACCTTTGACCTGGCTATGCGGGGAAGGGGAAGGACATTTCCCAACCCGATGGTAGGTGCAGTGATCGTTCGGGAGGGGAAGGTCGTGGGAGAAGGATACCATCATCGAGCGGGCGAACCCCATGCGGAGGACATTGCCCTGAGGGCGGCAGGGGATGCAGCTGGTGGGGGCACGCTCTACGTAAACCTGGAGCCGTGCAATCATCAGGGAAACACGCCTCCGTGTACCGAGGCCATTATCGCAGCCGGGATAGAGAGGGTCGTTTGCTCCATGAAAGACCCCAACCCGCGTGTCGATGGAAGCGGACTGAAGCGGCTGGTAGAGGCGGGAATCGATGTTACAGTGGGGCTCCTCGAGGAGGAAGCGGTTCGATTGAACGAGGTGTACATAAAGAACATAAGCACCTCGTTACCCTTCGTCGCGCTGAAGATCGCACAGAGCATAGATGGGAGGATCGCTACCGGCTTGGGGAGTTCCAAGTGGATTACGGGGATTGAATCACGGAAGTTCGTCCATCGATTGAGAGACGAGTACGCCGCGGTTATGGTCGGCATAGGCACCGTGCTCACGGATGATCCCAGATTGACCGTTCGTGAAGTAGATTGTAGCAGGCCCCCGCTCAGGGTGGTCCTGGACAGCAACCTGAAGATCCCCTCGACGGCAAGAGTCCTTGATGCATCCGGGGGGTTCGGGACGCTTATTTATACCTCCGTGAGCAATCTCGCGGATGGAAGGTATCCTTACCTGGAGAAGGAGGGGGTATCGATAAGGATTCTCAAGGGTCGAGGCGGCCGCCTGGACCTTCTTGAAGTACTTGGTGATCTATTTCGTAAGGGAGTGTCGTCGGTACTCGTGGAGGGAGGGACGAAGCTTTTCACTTCATTTCTCTCGCGTGGGCTGGTGGACAAGTTGTTCATCTTTATAGGGCCCGTCATCATCGGGGGTGGGAGTTCTTATCCGAGTTTCGATGAACTTGGAATCAAGACCATCGACGAGGCTGTAAGAGTGATGAACTTCGATAGCATCCGTCTCGGAGGAGATATGCTGATGATCGGATATCCCGACAATGCCTGCATGGATGAGGCCTGAAGGCTTATGTTCACAGGCATCATTGAGACCACAGGAAGGGTGGTCCGGTTTGAGAGACGCGGCAGGGGAGCGTTTCTGTCGGTGCTCGCGCCGGTCGTGGTCTCTGGTGCCGGGGAGGGGGAAAGCAT
This sequence comes from uncultured Gemmatimonadota bacterium, assembly GCA_964573995.1. GTDB lineage: Bacteria > Gemmatimonadota > CAZMKB01 > CAZMKB01 > CAZNLH01 > CAZNLH01. The sequence goes on along the minus strand of CAZNLH010000006.1, from coordinate 7,568 downwards.
CAACGTAGATGGCACATGTCTAACCGTAACCTCCTTCGGTGGCGATCGGTTCACCGCGGACATATCTCCAGAGACCATGAAGAAGAGCATCATCGCTAATTACCGGGCGGGGAGGGAGGTAAACCTGGAGCGCGCCGTATCTCCGGCCGGGCTTCTTGGCGGTCACATCGTACAGGGGCACGTGGATGCCGTAATTAGGGTCCGTTCCCTTAGTCGTTCAGGTGAGTATGGCGAACTTGTTGTGGAGGTGCCTCCGGCGCTGAAGGAATATATAGTCGTGAAGGGATCTATTGCACTGAACGGAGTGAGCCTCACGGTTGCCGGGGTGGAGGGTATTGGGGTATCGGTGGCGTTGGTGCCGGCCACGATGCGGGGTACCAACCTCGGAAGGTGCCGCAACGGCGATTTGATAAACCTGGAGGTCGACATAGTTGCGAAGTATGTGAAGTCCCTCCTCTGGGCATATACGAACCGGGGAGGCTTGTATCCACCGATCACACCTGAGGCGGTCATGAACGGCAAAGGCCGGGAGGAACCGTAGCGAGATGGTGGGGTGGAGAGAGAGGAATCTATGACTGAGACATTTGCAGATATTACGGAAGCAATAGAAGACATGAAGAAGGGAAGGATGCTGATTGTAGTGGATGATGAGGGGAGGGAAAACGAGGGTGATTTCATCATGTCCGCCGACAAGGTCACCCCCGAAGATGTAAATTTCATGGCCCGTCAGGGAAGGGGCATGATATGTCTTCCCTTGACCGCTCAAAGGGCCGAGGAACTCGGGCTAAACCCGATGGTCAATGACAATACCGCCCTGCATGGAACTACCTTTACAGTGACCATAGACGCCGTGGAAGGAACCACGACGGGGATATCCGCCCATGACAGGGCGACGACGATTCGCAAGGTTGTCGACCCGGGTGCCGGCCCCGGCGACCTGGCCAGGCCGGGGCATGTGTTCCCGCTGGTGGCGAAGGAAGGGGGCGTATTGAGGAGAGCAGGCCACACGGAAGCAGTGGTGGATCTTGCCCGTCTTGCAGGCCTGTCGCATGCGGGTGTCCTGTGCGAGATAATGGATGACGACGGGAAGATGGCGAGGCTACCCAAACTCAAGGAATTGTCGCGGCATTTTGGGATCAAGTTGATTACCATTGAAGATCTGATCAAGTACAGGCGCCGGACCGAGAAACTCGTCAGGATGATCACGAAGACACGCTTCCCCACGCGCTTCGGCGAGTTTACACTCTGCCTGTACGGAACAACCATTGACGATGAACACCACATCGCTCTGATCAAGGGTGAGGTTGCAGGCAGGAAGGATGTCTTGGTGCGTGTCCACTCTTCGTGTGTTACAGGGGACGTCTTCCATTCTTTGCGGTGCGATTGCGGGGAACAGATGGAGCGGGCCCTGGAATGGATAAACAGGGAGGGACATGGTGTCTTCCTCTACATGCATCAGGAGGGGAGGGGAATCGGGTTGGTGAACAAGATAAGGGCGTACGCGTTGCAGGACGAGGGGCTTGACACGGTTGAAGCAAACGAGAAACTCGGTTTCAAGGCGGATCTGCGGGACTATGGAATTGGGGCGCAAATCCTCTCCGACCTCGGCCTCTCTTCGATTCGCATATTGACCAACAACCCGAAAAAGGTGGTGGGGCTGGAGGGATATGGACTGAAGATTTCCGACCAGATCACCCTTGCGGTCAGGCCCAACAAGTACAATGAAAAGTATCTCAACACCAAGCAGGAGAAGATGGGTCATAAGTTGTTCGTAGATCGACGTGAGCGGGTCCCCGTCAGCGAGGCTTCGGAGTACCCGGACGGCCCGAATTCTCGAGGCCGTGATGGAAGACGGGTGAAGAAGTCGAGGATTACCCATGCCACAGGTGGCCAGCGATCGAACGGAGAGGAGAGATCATGAAGAAGATAGAAGGTGTGTTGAATTCCGCTGGCTTCAAATTCTCACTGGTAGCGGGGCGTTTCAACAGGTTCATCACCGATAATCTCATCGAGGGGGCGAGGGATTGCCTTGTGCGACATGGCGCAAGCGAAGATGACATATCTCTCTATATGACCCCGGGCTCCTTCGAGATTCCCCAGGTGTGCGCCGCGCTTTCCGAGTCCGCAGGGACGGATGCCGTCGTGGCCCTTGGGGCGCTTATACGCGGGGATACGATTCACTTCGATCTCCTCGCAAACCAGGTTGCCCGGGCCCTCTCGGAGATATCCGTTCATTCAAGGATCCCGATTGTCTTCGGAATCCTGACGGCGGACACTATCGAGCAGGCTGTGGAAAGGGCGGGAATCAAGGCCGGCAATAAGGGATGGGACGCCGCACTGGCCGCTATTGAAATGGTCAATCTCAACAAGGAACTGGGGCGGAGGATAGATGCGCCGAAGGACTAAGGCACGCATCTGGGCGCTCCAGATACTCTACGCCAACGAGATTACCGGCGAGGCCCTGCAGGAGACATTTGATTCCTTTTTCAAGGACCGGACGACGGCCAGCATGGAGAAAAGGGAGTACACCAGGCGATTGTTGAAGTGCTACGATGGTCACAGGAAGGATGTCGATCGTATGATCGAGGATTCTGTCTCGAACTGGAGAATCGAGCGCCTCTCCATGATCGACAGGAATATCCTCAGGATAGGGATCAGTGAATTGTTGTTTCTGCCTGATATACCGGAGAAGGTCAGTATAGATGAGGCCATCAACCTATCTCATATATTCGGGGGGAACGATTCCCCGAGATTTGTTAACGGTGTGCTCGACTCGATCCTGAGACTTGACATGAAGGCGACCTGATCGAGCGACATGGTCCTGTTGTTGATCGGCCCGTATAAGGGGCCTTTCCTTTTAGGTGTTCTTCTTGCGTAATGCCATCATATCAGATGTCCACGGAAACATCCAGGCGCTGGAGGCAGTGATCGCGGCCATCAAGAGGCTTGGTGTTGATCAGGTGCTGTGCCTGGGCGATGTAGTCGGCTATGGTGCGAGGCCTGTTGAGTGTGTCACCCTCGTTTGGGAGACCTGCAGGTCGGTCCTCCTCGGGAATCACGATGCGGCGGCGACCGGCCGGGGCTCGGTTGAGGATTTCAATCCCGTGGCGAAGTCGGCAATCGAATGGACCAGGGATGCTATCACCGACCGGGAGTCCGGATACCTGGAGGGCCTTCCCTATTTATTCAACGGAGGAGGCTACGCCGGGACCCATTCCACGTTCTCCGATCCCGGGGCGTGGAAGTATGTATTCTCTTCCCTCGATGCCGCGGTCGAGTTCAAGGCGACGGGAGAAGAGATCCTGTTCTATGGGCACACTCACTACCCGGTCGTCTTCACGCTCGAGGACCGGCGTGTCGTCAGTCAACGCATCAGCGAGTTGGACCTCTCTCCTCATCAACGTTATATCGTAAACGTGGGGAGTGTCGGCCAACCACGTGATGGTAACCCCGACGCCTGTTTCGTGATCTATGACAACGCCGCGCAGAGAATCGAATATCAGCGTGTTCCCTATAATGTGAGGAGTGCGCAGCGCGATATCCTGGAGACCTCGATCCCAAGGGAATTGGCCCTACGGTTGTCGATTGGGCGATGAGGAAGGTTGCCGGCACCGATCGCGGGGTTGAAGGAGGAAGCCGGGGGCTATGGGACAGGTTCTGGGGAAGAGACCGCGATATACGGAAAGTCTATTCCAATGAGGGTAGGGTATACCGCAACCTGTCGAAGGTGGTGGATATCAAAGGGAAATGCGTCCTTGAGATCGGTGGCGGGAGCGGACGGGACAGTCTTGAGATGGCGGAGGCCGGGGCGAACAACCTAATCCTCGATTATACACTGACTCCATTATTGTTGGTGAAGTCCCAGGTGACGGCAGATCTCAAGCCACCGAGCCTGATTTGCGGGGATGCCCTGGCACTGCCCATAAAGGATCGCGTTATCGACGTGGTCTTCCATCAGGGACTGATGGAGCACTTCCGTGACCCAAGCCTTTTGTTGGAGGAGAACCGTCGCGTCCTGCGGAGTGGCGGTATTCTCCTGGTCGATGTCCCCCAACTCTATCACCCTTATACGCTCCTGAAGATGGCCATGATCCGCCTCAACCGGTGGTTTGCGGGTTGGGAGACGCAGTATAGCATAAGGGAACTTGAACACCTTGTAAGAAGGCATCGATTCGATCCGGTCCTCGCTTACGGCGATTGGATGGCCCCAAGCATGTTCTATCGTCTATGTCGAGAAGTCCTATTCAGTGTGGGGATCGAGGTGCCTCTCTATCCGAGGGGGCCCTTCCCGGCGATACACAGGGCCAGGACGCGTGTGAAGTGCTGGTTGAGGGAAAAAAGGCCCTTATTCTATACCTTTCACGTGATCGGCGTGATCGGCAGGAAACTGGACCGGTGAGATGAGAATCCTCTTGGTGAACTGGCAGGACTGGGCCAATCCTCAGGCCGGTGGTGCCGAGGTGCACCTGCGGGAGATCTTTCGGAGGATAGCCGAGAGGGGCCACACGGTGAACCTCCTTTGTTCTTCTTACCGATCCGCCCGCAGCGAAGAAGTCCTTGACGGAATTCGTATCATCCGCCGTGGTGGACGTTACAACTTCAATTACGTGGTCATGATGACGCTCCGGAAGTTGCTCCGGCTCGGTGACTACGACATCCTGGTAGAGGATATCAACAAGATTCCTTTTTACGTCCCACTCTTTTGCGATGTACCCGAGATGGTCATCGTCCCCCACCTCTTCGGCACGACCGTATTCCACGAAGTGAGGTGGCCGCTCGCCCTCTATGTATACGCGTGGGAGGTTGCTCTCCGCCACGTCTATCGGGAGGCCAGGTTCGAGGTGATCTCTGAGTCCACGAAGGCAGACCTGGTGGCAAGAGGTATTCCCCCCGAACACATCTACGTTGTCTATTGCGGACTCGATCACGATCTGTATACGGCGGGGCCTGGTGAGAGGGAAGAGACTGGCCCGCCCTACATCCTCTACCTGGGCCGCCTCAAGCGCTACAAGCGGGTTGAACTCGCACTCGAGGCCTTCAAGGATATAAGGGATCGCGTGGAGGGGATCCGCCTCGTTATCGCGGGAGATGGAGATTACCGGCCGGCGCTCGAGAAGGCGAGCCGCCGAATGGGGCTCGCGGGAGATGTCTTCTTCCATGGGCGGGTGTCAAGCGAGGAGAAGGTCAAACTCCTTCGGGGGGCCTCCCTGGTAGTGAACACATCCGAGAAAGAGGGATGGGGGCTTACCAACGTGGAGGCCCAGGCCTGCGGTTGTCCCGTGGTATCAACGGATTCACCGGGATTGCGCGAATCCGTGGTTCATGGAAGGACCGGCTTCCTGGTCTCGGACCGAGATAAGGGGGAATTGGTGGATCGGTCGATTGTGCTACTTACAGATCCGAAACTCAGGCACAGGTTTTCAGAGGAGGCGCGAAAGTGGGCGAATAGGTTCAGTTGGGAAGATGCCGCTGACCGGACGATTGAGTTGATGGAGACAGTTGTTTCGGAAGACCATGGAAGACCTTCGTGAAAAGGCGGAATTGGTCGTAATGACCCTCCGGAGAAGGGGTTACAAGGCATATTTCGCCGGAGGGTGTGTCCGTGACATGCTCATGGGAAAGCGACCGGTAGACTATGATATCGCGACTGACGCACTGCCTGGCGATGTGATCGGCCTGTTCGACATCGTCATTCCGGTGGGCCGGGAGTTCGGAGTAGTTGTCGTGGTGGTCGGTGGAGATAAATTCGAGGTGACCACGTTCCGGAGGGAGGGTGCATACCTGGACGGGAGGCGCCCTTCCAGCATCGAGTTTACCGATGAGGAGGAAGACGCCCATCGCAGGGACTTCACTATAAACGGAATATTCTACGACCCGATTGACGACAGGTACCTGGACTACGTGGGGGGGAGGGAGGATATCCGAAGGGGCATCATCAGGAGCATCGGTGATCCGGAAGAAAGGTTCCGGGAGGATAGGCTGAGGATACTCCGGGGCATCCGATTCTCCTCGCGCTTTCGCTTTCCGATCGAAGACGAGACAAGGGCGGCGATCACCGGGATAGCTCCGCTGGTAAAGAGTGTCAGTGCCGAACGGATACGGGATGAAGTGATCAAGATCCTCATGGGCCCTTACCCGCATGTGGGAATGAGCCTTATGCACGAACTGGGCGTAATGGAGGTCATCCTTCCCGAAGTCTCCGCAATGGATGGGATCGAACAGCCTCCGGCCTTCCACCCCGAGGGCGATGTCCTGACCCATACCCTGCTCATGCTTGAAATCATGAGCGATGCCTCAAGGGCCGGCCCCGGCACGGAAGTGACAGCCCGGGAGGCTCCCCGTGAGGACGGTACCATAAGGGAGGTGCCTCCCGAGAGTCGCCTGTTGGGATGTAGACATTCCGTGGTTTCGATCGAACTTGCGCTTGGCGTCCTCCTGCATGATATAGGGAAACCAAGCACCATGGAGCGCGCGGATCGTATCCGGTTCAACAACCATGCGGCGGTAGGTGCCGGGATGTCGGAGCAAATAATGAAGCGGCTCCGATTCTCGAAGGTGCAGAACCGCCGGGTCGTCTCCCTGGTAAGGAACCACTTGAAGTTCATCGAGGTACGCAAGATGCGCCGGAGCACCCTGAAGAGGTTCCTGACGATGGAGAACTTTGATCAACATCTGGAACTCCACCGGCTCGACTGCCTGGCCAGTCACGGCGACCTGAGTAATTACGAATTCTGTCGTGAAAGACTCCTGGAGATAGCCGAGGAGCCCCTCCCCGTGTCGAGGCTCTTGACAGGTCGTGACCTGATCAGGCTCGGTTTCACGCCCGGGCCGCTCTTCAAGGAGATCCTGACCCACGTCGAGGACCTCCAGTTGGAGGGGAGGATCAGGACGAAGGAGGAGGCGGAGAAGGCGATTATTGCATTATACGGGAATAAGTAGCCTTGGCGGTGGTATTTAGAAGCGACGTGAATTATCTGCGACACTTATTGGGCGAAGCGAAGATACTCGGAGGATTTCTTGAAAGAAAACATTTTTCTTAGTATTAGGAACAATCCCGTAGATTTCTTCAGGCGTGTATTATATAAACTGACCGTAGGGCGCATCAAGTATGGAAGGGGAGATGACTATGACGCTGGAAGATATTGGGCGGATAGATTTTCCAAGTATGGCCGATCATTGAGAGGGGCTGGGGATGAAAGTCTGTCTGAGGACGATAATATCAGGCTATACGCCGAGTCGTCCGAGGTGTTCTTGAACTTATGCCTGAGGGAAGGTATTAGTTTTAAGGATCTAAGAGTTCTGGAAATTGGTTGTGGGACTGGATTCTATACAAAGATCCTTTATCGGCAAGGGGTAATGAATTATACGGGTGTAGATATTACCGATGTCCTGTTCCCAATGCTGAGAGAAATGTTTCCAAGGTACAATTTCATCAAGAGAGATATTACGGTGGACAAGATAGACGGGGAGTTCGACCTGGTTGTCATGATAGATGTTATTCAGCATATCGTTAATAATTCAAAGTTCGCTTTCGCATTGCGTAACATAGATAATTCCCTTGTCTCAAA
>CAZNLH010000005.1:0-105346 GCA_964573995.1 uncultured Gemmatimonadota bacterium | reverse complement strand
TAAATTGTAATTGCAGCAAGGAAAAAAATTGTCACTTTTCTGCTTGCATCATACCTCAAGGGCCCTAAAATTATCGATGGCAGATTCATAATTACCTCCAATGTCAACCGGCCAACGAACTCTTGGATTTAATAAAAGTTATAGGAATTGCTAATCTTATCAAGTTGATGTGGCCTGGGATCCTACCTGCCTCAACTATCTTTGTAACTACCGAGCAGGTATCCAGTAAACGATTATTAAAAAAATAACAACTTTTACCTGAAGGATATTTCCTTACAGTGTACGTCATATTCTTGACCCCATAAATGCCTTGGGATGCTACAAGGTGTGGCATGATCAATAAGAAAATGTGAGATCCTTTTGCCTCTCACCTTGACACCCCCAGGTTTCCCGTGTATCTTTTCCCCGGAAAAACCAACCGCGTGGGGCTGTAGCTCAGTTGGGAGAGCGCATGACTGGCAGTCATGAGGTCAGGGGTTCGAGCCCCCTCAGCTCCACCATTTTATAACCACAATCCTCATCTCGCTGGATGACGGTTTTCTCCCATAGGTGTTCTTCAGGTATATTTTTTGCTCTCCTTTAGTCTTGCTATGACTTGGCGCTGTGTTCCGTAAGTTTGATGACGCATTCTATGCGGAGGAATTGCCGAATCATCTTATCCGACGACTTACGAAGGGGACGAAACACGGGGAAGAAGTGGAAGGATCGCGGGAAATTACTCCTTGACGTGGTGAAAGATTGGGATAATTTTCCACTGTTGCGCCGTGGTGATGCGCATTCATGTTCACCCGATGCTGCCGTGCCGACGGCGCCGAAGACATACGGGTGATATCGAAAAGGAGGCGACCTGTGAAGGGGATTATCCTGGCGGGGGGTCTCGGGACTCGGCTCAATCCCTTGACCAAGGTAACCAATAAGCACTTGTTGCCGATTTACAACAAGCCGATGATATACTATCCGATCCAGACCTTGGTGAACGCACGGATCTACGAGATCCTCATAGTTACGGGGGGGAACAATGCAGGGGAATTCCTGAAGTTGCTGGGGAACGGATCGCAGTTTGGTCTTAGACACCTGAATTACACCTACCAGGAGGGGAGGGGGGGGATCGCCGAGGCCCTTGCCCTCGCCGAGTATTTCAGCGACGATGACAAGATCGTCGTGGTGCTGGGGGATAACGTTATCGAGGGAAACATAGTAAAGGCGGTAGGCGAGTTCGAGCGGCAGGACAATGGCGCCAGGATCATGGTCAAGGAGGTCCCGGACCCAGAGCGTTTCGGTGTCCCGGTATTCGAGGGAGACAGGATAGTCAAGATCGAAGAGAAGCCAGAAGAGCCGAAGAGCAAGTATGCGGTTACCGGGATCTACATGTACGACAATAGGGTCTTTGATATCATAAAGACCCTGAAGCCGTCAGAGCGCGGCGAACTCGAGATTACGGACGTCAACAACAGGTACATCGAGGAGGGGACGTTGACATTCAGCGTGCTGGATGGGTGGTGGACGGATGCGGGGACGTTCAATTCCTTGTTGAGGGCCAACAGGTTGGTTGCGGAGACCGGTGCTAACAAGTTGTGAGAGAGTAGAAGGGCGGATGCCTGGAGGAGACGAATGAAGATACTGGTAACCGGTGGGGCCGGCTTTATCGGGTCGAACTTCATCCGGCACGTCCTGAAGGGCCTGCCGGAGGCCGAGGTGATCAACTTCGACAAACTCACCTATGCCGGCAACCTGGAAAACCTCAATGATGTTGAGAAGGATCAACGTTATACCTTCGTACGGGGGGATATCGCCGACGATGAGGCGGTGAGGTCTGCCCTTGCCGGTGGGGTGAACGCGATCGTCAACTTTGCCGCGGAGTCTCACGTCGACAGGAGCATCGAAGACGCCACGGACTTCGTCAATACCAACGTAAAGGGTACCCTCGTCCTACTGCAGGCGGCCAGGGAGATGGGGGTAGGCCGTTTCGTGCAGGTCTCGACAGACGAAGTCTACGGCTCGCTTGGCGATGGGGAGCCCTCGTGGACTGAGGAGTCGCCGCTGATGCCGAACAGCCCTTACTCGGCAAGCAAGGCGGGGGCCGATCTGCTCGTTAGATCATTCTTCGAGACCTATCGATTCCCCGCCATCATCACCAGGGCCTCTAACAACTTCGGTCCCTACCAGTTCCCAGAAAAATTGATCCCGCTCATGATCACGAATGCGGTGAAGGACCAGCCCCTGCCCGTATACGGCAGCGGAGGAAACATCAGGGATTGGCTTTACGTGGAGGATCACTGCGAGGCAATCCACCTTGTGTTAATGGGGGGCCAACCCGGGGGAACTTACAACATCGCGGGCGGTGCCGAGATAGACAACCTCGGGCTGGTAAAGACGCTCTTGAGGATCCTCGGGAAGCCCGAATCCCTGATTACATTCGTGGAAGATCGCCCCGGTCATGACTGGCGGTATTCGATGTCTTCCGAGAGGATCCGGAGGGAGTTGGGCTGGGAACCGCGCAGAAGCTTCGAGGGGGCCCTTAGGACGACAATCCAGTGGTACTTGGAGAACACGGAATGGTGGGAGAGGATCAAGAGCGGCGATTACCTCGATTACTATGACCGGATGTACGGCCGGCGACTCGAGGCGGGGAAGAAATCTTAGTGGGCCTTTATCGTACTTAACTGAACGCGGTACTTGGGGACTATGAAGGTACTCGTGACAGGCGCGCGTGGGATGCTCGGCAGCGATCTGGTCGGGATGATGCCTGGAAGGTTCGACGTGGCGGGGATCGACGTGGAGGATGCCGATATCACACAGTTTAAGCCCCTCAGGCGTGCCGTCCTGGGGCATGACCCTGATTTCATAGTCCACTGCGCCGCCTATACCGACGTCGACGGGTGCGAGCGGAATGCGGACCTCTCGTACCTGGTAAATGCCGTTGGGACCCGGAATGTCGCCGGGTGCGCGGCGGAACTCGATATCCCCATATTGTACATAAGCACCGATTTCGTCTTCGACGGCCGATGCCGGAAGCCCTATCGCGAGTACGATACGCCCCGGCCTGTAAACGAGTATGGATACACGAAACTCGCCGGTGAGTTCTTCGTCCGAAGCCTCCACGACAAGTTCTTTATCGTGAGGACGGCCTGGCTGTATGGAATGCACGGCAGGAACTTTGTCGACACCATCCTTGATATCGCAGATAGGGAGGGGAGGCTCAGGGTCGTCGACGACCAGGTGGGATCGCCCACTTACACTCGTGACCTGGCGAAGAAGGTAATGGAGTTGATTGAGGAGGGCGCGGGGTATGGGGTTTACCACGTCACCAACAGCGGCTGCTGTTCGTGGTTCGACTTTGCGCGGAAGATACTCGGGATCGCCGGGCGCGAAGGCGTGTCCATAGAGGCCATCACCACAGAGGAGTCGGGGAGGGCCGCCAGAAGGCCGGCCAATTCCGTGCTCGACAACAGGGCGATCCGGCTCGAGGGGTTGAAGCCGCTTCGTCCCTGGGAGGAGGCCCTGGCTGATTATCTTGGAAACAGATCCATACATCTTGCAGAGAGAGGAAAATGAAGAAGAAGGCGTTGATCACCGGGATCACGGGCCAGGATGGCTCCTACCTGGCGGATTTTCTACTGGATCAGGGCTACGAGGTTTACGGCATGGTCCGCCGTTCCAGCACGGAGAACTTCGAGAGGATCGATCATATTAGGGACCGGATACACCTCGTCCAGGCCGACCTCCTCGATCAACTCTCCATCATAAGTATCATCAAGGAGATCCATCCTCGCGAGGTCTACAACCTGGCCGCCCAGTCATTTGTCCCCACATCCTGGAGCCAGCCGGTATTGACGGGGGAATTCACGGCGATCGGCGTGACGAGGATGCTCGAGGCGATAAAACTGGTCGATCCAGAAATACGCTTCTACCAGGCCTCCTCTTCGGAGATGTTCGGGAAGGTCAGGGAGTCGCCGCAGAACGAGAAGACACCCTTTTATCCGCGCAGCCCTTACGGTGTCGCGAAGGTATACGGCCACTGGATCACCATCAACTATCGCGAGAGTTACGACATATTCGCCTCCTCCGGCATCCTCTTCAACCATGAGTCTCCTCGGAGGGGACGTGAATTTGTGACCCGCAAGGTCTCCTTCGGCGTCGCGAGGATCAAGATGGGCCTCGACGACAAACTGAGGCTCGGCAACCTCGAAGCGCAACGCGACTGGGGATATGCCGGGGACTACGTCAAGGCGATGTGGATGATGTTGCAGCAGGATGTGCCCCAGGACTTCGTGATCGCCACAGGTGTATCCCACTCGGTCAGGGACCTCGTCCGGACTGCATTCGCGTGCGTGGACCTCGATTGGGAGGAATACGTGGAGGTGGATCCCTCCCTGATGCGTCCCGCCGATGTAGACCACCTCCTCGGGGATCCCGGCAAGGCCAGGAAGATCCTTGACTGGAAGCCTGAGGTCGACTTCGAGGGCCTGATCGAGATGATGGTAAACCACGACATCGACTTCCTTTCCTCAAGGTCCCACTGACAGGCGTTCTCCGCGTCTGGTCTTCAATACAGAAGCCGCGATTTTATATTTGACAACGATTTTCCTATCGGTTAATGTAATCGGTACGCACGGGGATCCAGCCCCCGCACGGGCGTTTCTTTGGTACCAAGTGATGGATTTCATGGGAACTTCAACTACTCCCCTCAACTTTCGCGATGCCGCAGGTCGGCGTCTTGATATCGTCTTACAATAGGAGGTATTTATGTCGGACTTTGAGAAACTCGTGGTCCCTGGTGATGGGGAGCCCATCACGGTCGAAGATGGTAAGATAAATGTACCTCGGCACCCTATCATTCCCTTCATAGAGGGAGATGGGATTGGTCCCGATATCTGGGCCGCGTCCAAGAAGGTCCTTGATGCATCTATCGAGAGGGCTTACGGAGGTGAGAGGCGGATAGCATGGATGGAGGCCTATGCCGGCGGAAAGGCCGATAAGATATACGGAAAGGTCTTGCCGGGAGATACATTCCGTGCGATAGAGCACTTTATAGTAGCGATCAAGGGCCCCCTGACGACGCCGGTCGGCGGTGGCTACCGAAGTTTGAACGTGACATTGCGGAGGACCTTGAACCTTTACGCCTGCGTAAGGCCGGTTCGCTACTTCAGTGGGGTCCCGAGCCCCGTCAGGCATCCCGAGAGGATGGACGTGGTCATCTTCAGGGAGAACACAGAGGATGTCTATGCCGGTATAGAGTGGCAGGAGGCGACACCGGAGGCCAGGAGGCTCATCGAGTTTCTCAAGCGAGACCTTTCGGTGGAGGTGAGAGAGGACTCCGGGATAGGAATCAAGCCGATCAGCATCACCGGTACTAAGCAACTCGTGCGCAAGGCGATCCGGTACGCCCTCGACCGCGGCCGGAGGAGCGTTACGCTCGTCCACAAGGGGAATATCATGAAGTACACCGAGGGGGCCTTCAGGGACTGGGGCTATGAGGTGGCCCGCGAGGAGTTCGGTGACCGAACAATAACGGAGAGTGACCTCTGGGAAATGCACGGCGGCCGGGTACCCGAGGACAAGATCGTAGTCAAGGACCGGATCGCCGATTCGATGTTCCAGCAGATCTTGACCCGCACCGACGAATACGACGTCATCGCCACGCTGAACCTGAACGGGGACTATCTCTCCGACGCCTGCGCCGCCCAGGTCGGTGGGCTGGGCATGGCCCCGGGCGCAAATATCGGCGACTACACGGCCCTCTTCGAGGCGACCCACGGGACCGCCCCCAAGTATACCGGCCAGGACAAGGTCAATCCAGGATCGCTGATCCTCTCGGGGGTCATGATGCTTGAATACCTCGGTTGGCAGGAGGCTGCAGACCTCGTTGTCAAGGGTATGCAAGAGACGATCCTGCAGAAACGGGTGACGTACGACCTCGAGAGGCAGATGGAGGGCGCTACTCTGCTGAAGTGCAGCGAGTACGCCGACGCCATAGTGGAGAACATGAAATAGAGAATGTCGTTGACCCTCGATCGCGCGGGCGGGCCGTGGCGAGAGCGGACAGTGGGGAGCTCTGGAGGACCTGATATCGACCATGATGAAGGATTTCTGGCGGAAGATCAAGTCGCTAAACCTCCAGGAGATACTATCCCATAGACCAGATGGGGAGTTCCTGGAGAGGCTCGAGGAGCGCCTGATATCCGCCGATTTTGGCGTGGATTTGACCATGCGGCTGGTGAGGAGGGCCTCATCCGTGGCGAAGGAAGGTGATGGCGGGGCGGGAAGGGAAATATTCGATGAGATAGTGTCCATTCTCACGATAGGTGATGAGATATCCCACACCATCCATGATCCCTCAACGGTCTGCGGGCCTTCGGTAATCCTTATCGTAGGCACTAACGGCACGGGGAAGACGACCACGTGCGCAAAGCTCGCCCTGCGGTATCGGGAGCAGGGCCTTTCCGTGCTCCTCGTGGCCGCCGATACCTTCCGCGCCGGCGCGGTTGAACAATTAAAGAAGTGGGCGTTGCGCGTGGGCTGTGACGTCGTGGGCCAGGGGAGTGGTGCCGACCCCGCGTCGGTCCTCTATGACGGTATCCAGGCGGCGCGAGGCCGCGGGATCGATGTCGTTATATGCGATACTGCGGGAAGACTTCACACCAGCGGGATGCTCATGGAGGAACTCAAGAAGATGCGTAGGGTGGCCGCGAGCCTCGTTCCCTCGGCGCCGCACGAAGTCCTCCTCGTCCTGGACGCAACGACAGGTCAGAATGCCCTTCGGCAGGCGAGGGTCTTCCACGAGGCGCTCGGCCTGAGCGGTATCGCCTTGTGCAAGATGGAAGGGACCTCTAAGGGGGGGATCGTCGTCTCTATCGCCCATGAACTCAAGGTGCCCGTCAAACTCCTTGGCACCGGAGAGGGCCCAGGCGACCTCGTCCCCTTCGAAGCCGGCACCTTTACATCAAGGCTCCTTGGTCTGCCCGATATCGGGACCTCCCGTGCCCATATCCAGGGAGATGGCTTCTCGGGATCATGACGATCGAAGATCGGAAGACCTCCAAGTACAATCTTAAATCCCCTCTCCAGTTCCTTCCCGGGGTGGGTCCTTCGAGGGCAAAACTTTTCGAGAAGTTGGGACTAAAGGTCTTGAGGGACCTCCTGTTCTTCTTCCCGAGGAGTTACGTCGATATAGCCGACATCCAGGAGATCTCCGCCCTCAGGCCGGGCCGGAAGGCGACCATCCTGGGAAAGGTCGTTCTGAAGAATGTCCAGCGGACCCGCCGGGGCATGGCAAACCTCGTCTTGTCGGTTGAGGATCGAACGGGTAGGGTTGAGTGCGTCTGGTTCAACCAGCCGTTCAGAGAGAGGGAGTTCCGGATCGGCGATTTGCTGGTCCTTAACGGAGAGGTCAGGCTCTATCACGGTCTGCAGTTACACCCTAAAGAGTGGAGCATACTCCAGGACGACTCGCTTTCTTCCCGGGAGGATCTTGGCCCCCTCGTGCCGATATATCCAGCTACCCAGGGCCTCAACCACAAGGCTATCAGGAGGGTTATCCGGACCTCGTTCGACCTCGCGGGCGATCAGGTAAAGGAATCCCTGCCGGCCTCGATCCTCAGGCGATATGACCTCCCGCCTATTCAGGAATCGCTCAGCCAGATGCACTTTCCTGAGGACCTTTCTTCCAAGGAGGCGGCGAGGCGCCGGTTGGTCTTCGAAGAGTTCTTTTACCTGCAACTGATCCTGGCCTTGCGGCACAGGCTCAAGAAGGAGAGGAGGGGGGGGATCGCATTCAAGCCGCTCAACCGGTATGTCCCGAGTCTCTATGGGAGATTACCCTTTAAACTGACGGGGGCGCAGGTCAGGGTCATCAAGGAGATATATGGGGACATGGCCTCATCGTCGCCGATGAACCGTCTTCTACAGGGCGATGTCGGCTCCGGGAAGACGATAGTATCCCTCTTCTCGATGCTGAGGGCGGTGGAGAACGGCTACCAGGCAGCCCTGATGGCGCCGACCGAGATCCTTGCCGAACAGCATCAGCGGAAACTGAGGCGCCTCTTGGGCGATATCGATGTGAGGCTCATCTGCCTGACTGGAAGCGCAGACAGGGCTGAAAGGGAGTCGCGCCGTGCGGCGATCGCCCGCGGTGAAATCGATATAGTCGTAGGGACCCACGCCTTGATACAGGAGGGGGTCGACTTCCGGCGGCTCGGTCTGGTGGTGGTGGACGAACAGCACCGCTTCGGTGTAAACCAGCGTGTCGGCTTGATGGAGAAGGGGGAGAACCCGGACTGCCTGGTGATGACGGCCACGCCCATTCCACGCTCCCTGGCGCTGACCCTGTACGGCGATCTCGACCTGTCGGTCATCGACGAGATGCCGCCGGGGCGGAAGCCCGTGATAACCCGGATCGTCGGGGAAGAGCGGAGGGCGAAGGTCTACGATTTTATCCGGCGGAGGGTCAAGGAGGGAGACCAGGTCTTCGTCGTTTTCCCCCTGGTGGAAGAGTCAGAGAGGCTCGACCTGAAGGACGCAATGACCTGGGAGCGGAAATACCGGGACGAGATATTCCCCGGCCTTCGTGTCGGGCTGGTACACGGGAGGCTCAGGGGAGATGAGAAGCAGGAAGTGATGACAAAGTTTGAAGAGGGGAATTTGGATATACTCGTGAGCACCACGGTCATCGAGGTGGGAGTCGATATGCCGGAGGCGTCGATTATGGTAGTTGAACACGCGGAGCGTTTTGGCCTTTCCCAACTCCATCAACTAAGGGGCAGGGTGGGAAGGGGAGACAGGGACGCCTTTTGTATCCTCTTTGTCTCGGATGACATAGGCACGAGATCCATTGAACGACTGAGCGTCCTTCAGAAGACGAACGACGGGTTCAAGGTTGCGGAAGAAGACCTCAGGATCAGGGGACCCGGCGACTTCCTGGGGACGAGGCAGCACGGGATCCCCGATTTGAAGGTTGCGAGCCTCGTGGACGACAAGGAGGTCCTCTCTCTTGCACGGGAAGAGGCCTTTCGTGTGATCCGGGAAGACGGAGATCTTAAGAGCCGGGAACACGAGAGGTTGAGGGCCGAACTTTCCCGCAGGTACAGGGACAAGGTCAAAAATATCCGGATAGGGTGATTGAATGTGGATGCATCCACTTGACTTTTATGACGTGGAAGCCTAATTTTTATCTCCTGAAAGTTGCGAGGGGTGGGTTCCCGTGCCGGTTGTTAGCGAAAAGGCGAGGGATCCCGCGGAAGAATGATCCGCTCGAATCCTCTGGTATAGAAATTGCTTATTCAGTTGCGTAGCGAAATATTTCGCTGAGGGGCGAAAACTGAGTAGTTACTTCCCGTTTTGATAAGGGTGGTGTATGATACTGGAGGAAAAACAGCGGATCCTTCTCGTTGACGATGAGCCTCACCTCGTCAAGGTGATTAAGATGCGCCTCGAGGGTGCCGGTTATTCCGTCCTTGTAGCCAATTCCGGACAAGAGGCACTCAAGGTGGTAGAGGAGGAGCATCCCGACCTGATTATCCTCGACATCGTGATGCCGGATATAGACGGCTTCCAGATATGTCATATCCTGAGGTCTCAATTCAAGACCCGGCACATACCGATCATCTTCCTGTCCGCCATGAGGGGGGTCGAGGACAAGATCAAGGGGTTCAACATCGGTGCCGACGACTTCCTGACAAAGCCATTCGTCTCCGGGGAACTCCTTGCCCGCGTGAACAACATCCTGATCAAGAACTCCGCACTTAAGTTGTCCAGCCCCCTGACCGGCCTGCCGGGGAACGTGACGATCCGCAAGGAGACGGCGAGGCGGATTTCCAACGGCGGTTGTTACAGTTGGATGTATTTCGACCTGGACAACTTCAAGGAGTATAACGATCACTATGGTTTTCTCCAGGGGGACGACGTCATACAGTCGATCTCCGAGATACTCGTGGAGGCCCTGGAGAAGAAGGGTAACGGCAATGACTTCCTCGGGCATATCGGAGGGGATGACTTTATCATAATATCTACTATAGAGAGGACGGAGGAGATAGCCCAGTACGTACTCAAGAAGATCGGGGAGAATTCGTATCGGTTCTTCAACGATAAGGAACTCCGCGTCGGGTATTACGAACACGTCAGGCGGGACAAGAAGCGTGTGAAGATCCCGACCCAGTTGTGTGTGACCATTGCAGTCATCACTTCGGAGGATATAAACTTCCAGCATCCAGCCCAAATCAGCTCGCTGGCCGCGCAGGTCAAAGAATACGGGAAATCCATCGAGGGCTCCGTGATCGTCTTCAACCGAAGGAAATCAAGCGGCCCGCTCTGATTGACTCGATATTGCCCACAAAAATATACCTCTGTTCCTCCGGGTTGAACGTTGCACGTCGCGAGCCTCGCGGTAGGATAGCAGGGATCTTACCCCTCCTGCGATATCGCTCGGAATATCTCCTGGCTCCTGGTCGTCATAGAGATTCAGTGTTGTATGCAAACATGGAACCAAGAGCGATACCTGTACAGGACGATTTGTATTTGATATTGTATGGATGGAGGAAAGATGCTTCACGCTGTGATAATGGCGGGGGGGATCGGCGAGAGGTTCTGGCCGTTGAGCACGCCGGAACGTCCCAAGCAACTGGCTCCCCTATTAGGTAACCGGCCGTTATTGGCCCACGCCGTAGGACGCCTCGAACCGGTCGTTCCCTTGGACCGGGTGTTTATCATCACTTCCCGCAACCTGGAGGGTCCTGTCAAGGGACTCTTTCCGCGGCTGCCGGCGGGGAACCTGGTCCTCGAGCCGATCGGGAAGAACACCGCCCCTGCCGCCGCGCTGGTGACTTTAAAGATCCTCGGGAGGGATCCTAGCGGAGTGATCGCGATGTTCCCGGCGGATCATTTCATACAGGACGAGGAACGTTTTCAAGGGCAAGTGCTACATGCCTCCCAGGTGGCTGAACGTGGATATATTGTCACCTTCGGCATCTCTCCCGGTTATCCCGCCACGGGATATGGATATATTAAGCGGGGAGAACTCCTGGAAGAGTCCGAGGATGGGCCGGTTTACCACGTGGGGGCATTTGTAGAGAAGCCAGATCTCGAGACTGCCGTGGGATACCTAAGCAGGGGGGACTATCTCTGGAACAGCGGGATGTTTGTCTGGAAGGGAGATGTCTTTCTCGATGAGGTGAACAGGTATGCGCCCGGACTCTATCGCTCGCTCATGGCGATCCGCGGGGAAGTCGATACCGAGCGTGAAGGAGATGCATTGGATCACTTTTACGGGGGGGCGGATAAGATTTCCGTCGATTACGCCGTCATGGAGAGATCGGATCGAATGGCGGTGATTCCGGCCGGGTTCAGGTGGGACGACCTGGGATCCTGGACGTCACTGGAGCGTATCAGCGAGGCGACTGATGAGAAGGGGAACGTGACTATAGGGAATACGATCTTGCAGGATGTCCATGACTCGATAGTCTACGCCTCGGAGGGCACGGTCGCTCTCGTAGGAGTGCACGACCTCGTTGTCGTGCGTGTCGGAGAGATAACCATGGTGTGTCCGAAGTCAAAGGCGGAAGAGGTGAAGAAACTCGCCCGGAAATGGAGGGATGGCGAAGGCGGCGAGGAATAAGGGATTGAGCAAGGTCTGCTCTTCCACAGGGAAATTATCGATTATCATGGCATTGGTGACTGTCCTGGCGTCGGGTTGCGCTGCACGGAACAAGAGTCAATCGACAGATATCGACGAACTGCTGGGGAAGTCGGTGGTGGAGGGGAAGGTGATCGAAGGGACGATAGATTCGACCACGAGTGGAGCAGTGATACCCGGGGCCGTGGGACTGGAATATCGTGTCCAGGTAGTCGCCTCGACCGTGAGGGAGGAAGCGGAGGGGGTCGTTGGGGTATTGAGGGGGATGATCCCTGATTCGGTATACATCGATTATATAGATCCTTACTACAAGGTCAGGGTCGGGGATTTCTCCACCAGGACGGAAGCGGAAGGCATGAGGAATAAGATAGTGGGCCTGGGGTATGAAGATGCATGGATCGTCGAGGTTCCGAAACAGAGCGGGAGAGATCGGAAATGATGGATCCTGCATCTCGCGCATACCACAACCTGGTGCTTTACGAATCGGATATGTTGAGGGACGCATTCTATCCCCTTACTCTCACTCGACCGGTCTGTCATTTGATCACCGGCACGGGCACGATAGGGGAGAAGATCGTCGCGGTATTGGGTATGGAACCGGAACGCCTCCTTGCGCATCCGGACCTGGGGGCACCCAGTGCGTACCCGGGTGATGAGGACGGTTACGGGGTTGCCGGGGCGGTTCCGGCCAGCGCTGGGCTGGGACCTCCGGCAGGGGATGTTGTGGAGGGTGGCACCCTTTTCCTGTCATCGGGGTTCATCCCGGAGGAAGACCCTGTGCCGGGAGATCTCCCCGCGGGCAGATCCGCTTTCTTTTACGATAACCTTGGCAACCTAATTGGCTACTACCTCCCCGCATCCGTGGGGGGTCTTCGAACAGAAGACCTTAGAAACCCGAACGAGGAGAGGCTCTCCTCACTTTCGACTCTCGAACCCCTGCGTATAGATCTCCGTGGAAGGTGCATCTCCCATCTCTGGGACATGGTGGAGGCAAACCCGGGGGAGATCTCCCGGGATATTGAGGCATTGGCCCGGAGGGGGGTAAAGGGCGTCAGAAATGGTGAGTTCCATCCACTTGTCTATGTCAGGGGCGATCACGAGGTCATGATCTCGGAGGGTGTTGTCGTAGAGCCGTTTGCCGTCATGGATGCAACCCGTGGACCGATATTGCTCGACAAGGCTGTCGTGATAGGACCTCACTCCATTATTGAAGGACCTGCGTTCATCGGCATGGGGGCTCGTGTAATGGGCGCCCATGTCCGGGGGGGATGCTCCATCGGGAGGCAGTGCCGGCTGGGAGGCGAAATCGAGCAGTCGATATTCCAGGGTTACGTAAACAAGTACCATAGTGGATTTATAGGTCACAGTTATATCGGCTCATGGGTCAATTTCGGCGCGCAGAGTACCAACAGCGATCTCAAGAACAACTACCGCCCTGTTCGGGTCGCGATCCGAGGCGAAGAGGTGGATACCGGGTTGGCGAAGGTCGGCGCTTATATCGGTGATCATGTCAAGACGGGGATCGGGACATTGATGTCAACGGGCTTTGTCTGCGGGGCTGGCTCGAACTTGTACGGAGGGAGGGGAGTTTTGCCCAAATCAATTCCATCCTTCGTCTGGGGGGATGGTATGAGGATGGAGGAATACCGCTGGAAGGACTTCGAGGAAACGGCCCGAACGGTCATGAGCAGGAGGGACGTCGTCATGTCCGAACGGTACCGTGGATTGCTGCGGAAGGTCTTCGAGCAGACGGCCGGTGAGCGGGCTTCCTTCCTGGATGAACTCACATGAGTCGTGTAGATGAGAGGGGGCCGATGAGGCTTGTTATTCTTGCTGTAGGTCTCCTGATCATGGCCGTGCCACCGGCACGGGCAGGTATCCCCGTACGGCCCGAAGGCGGGGGTGCGGCCAGTGTGGGAATTGACGGGGGGGGCTTTATTCCCGTGGGAGGTTGGTCGGAGGGTTTCAGTCCTGGGGTTGCACTGGGGGGTGGCATCGATCTCCCGTTTCGGAATCGGATTGAAATAGGAGGCAGGATCTCGAAGGCGGAGATCAGCTTGGATGACAGGGGGGTCTTCGACTGGCTTGCTATGGAGGCCCAGTTCACCTATTATCCGCCGCTTGCATCCTCGCCAGCGGACATTTTTTTAGCGGTTAGGGGTGGAGTACTCAAGGCGTCTCTCGGCTTGGGTGAGGGGAAAGAGGAAGAATGGGATCTATTGACCGGCTTAGGTGGAGGCATCCTCCTCCCCATATCCGAGGAGTTTTACTTTCGTGCAATGGGGTTGTGGAGCAGGGCCCTTGCCGATGGACAGGGGTTTTACTTTGGAGGAGGATTTGTCTTCCCTTTGCATTAAAGATCTTACTCGGCGCTCCACATCCTGCCCCTGTGTAAAGCATACGCAGTGATTGCTTCTTTTAATATCCAGGCCTGAGAGACCTGGAAGAAAGGAAGGAATATTATATCACGCAAAAACGGCGCAATTTTCCTGCTAACGATCATATCGTTCCTCCTCTCGTGCAGGTCGGATTCCCTTTTCACCCGTCTCAGCGAAGACTATCTTCCATATAACAAGATCAACTCGAATTGGGTCTACCGCGTTACCGGCAATGACACCTTGACAGTTGAATGGACGGTCAGGGCCCGGGAGGAGTGGCAGGGTAGGGAGGCATCTCTGATAGAGAGCACCGAGGGGGACTTCTACTACGCTATCGATGATCAGGGTCTTGACGAATTTGTTTCCAATACAGTCTTTGCCTTCGGCCGGGACCTACCGCTTGAAGAACGCTGGAGGCCCAGGATAGAGAGGCCTCTGGTCCTCGGCAATCGATGGGAGGATCATTATACAAACCAGGTTGTTCAACAAGGGGTGACATATTCCATCGAGTCGAACTTCGTCGGTATCGTGGAGGCCCTGGAGACGGTCTTTACGCCCGTGGACGAGTTCAGGGAGTCTTACCGAGTCAGTCTCGATATCGACACGCGCGTTGTTTCGCCGACGGGGTCAGTGGAGGAGGAAACCATCCAGATGACGGAGTGGTATGCCCCTGGGGTGGGTATGGTGAAGCGTGTTGTTGAAGGGGGAGACACGTGGGAACTCACGGACTTCTTTGTGTTTTAAGGGACCCCGGCCCTATACTTCCCCTCCATTGGAATAATCATCGCGCCGACACGGGAAGAATGGGCGACTGTACGCGTTATTGACACCGGCTTAGGGAGGATATATTATCTAAATCGTATATCTTTTACTTGCGTGAGATTTAGCCGGTTCAATCGGGGATTCACTGTGGGAGGCGTCTCTTGAAGGTTTTCGTGACGGGGATAGAAGGTTTTGTGGGGAGGCACCTTGCAAATCACCTCCTCTCCCAGAACTACGAGGTATCGGGGACGGTATGGAACGAAAACGAGATCTCCCCGCTTCAGAAGCGCTTTTCTTCGCTCAAACTATTTCAGGCGGATATCCGCGATCAAGGCGCCGTGAGGAAAATCCTCAAGGATGTGTTGCCGGATGCGATCTTGCACCTCGCCGCCCAGAGTTCGGGTGCATACTCCTACAAGAATCCGCGCCTGACGTTCGAGATCAACGTCCTGGGGACAGTCAATCTCCTGGAGACCGTGGCCCGGGTCGTACCAGATGCCAGGGTCATACTCGTCTCTTCCTCCGACGCGTACGGCAAGGTCGGCGAGGATCAGATCCCGATCAAGGAGACGACTCCCTTCCATCCGGTGAACCCATACTCCGCGAGCAAGGCGGCCCAGGACCTCCTGGGGATCCAGTACTCTTGCTCTCACGGCCTCGACATAGTCCGTGTCCGTTCTTTTCCGCACACGGGACCCGGCCAGAACTCGATCTTTGCCCTCTCAAACTTCGCCCGACAGATAAGTTCCATAGAGGCGATAGATTTCTCGAAGCCAATGGGAGTCGGCAACCTCGAGGTGATCCGGGACTATCTCGACGTAGAGGATGTCGTTCGTGCATACACCATCCTGATGGATCAGGGAGAGGCGGGAGAGGTCTACAATGTCGCCTCGGGCACTGGATACAGCCTCGGGGAACTCCTCGAGATGATGCTCTCTCTCTCATTCAAGGAGATCAAGGTGGAAGAGGATCCCGCCCTATTCAGGCCTTCCGATATACCGATCCTCATCGGCGATTCGACCAAGTTCAAGGAACTCACGGGCTGGAAACCCACCATAGAGATGAAGGAAACCCTTCAGCGCCTTCTCAACCACTGGCGAGGCAGACAGAGGCAGGGGGTGTGGTGAGGAGGAGTGTTGCCTGAAAACAAATCACCTTCCCGCGAGGGGGAAACGGTGAGGACTACGGCTCAAGAAAACTATTGACAATGATCAAGGAAGATTATATTTTTGACACAATCACTAAATCGGGAGGGCAGTAAATCGAAGGGTTGTTACAGGCTATCATCTGATTGCGTCCTTGGAATCAAAGTATAACCTGACCATCTCATTTGGAGGAGATGAGTTTCCTCTCCTCGAGAAAGCAACTTGATAGATGGCTGTCCTGTTATTTTATCGGATCGTCCTGAAACCATCCCCGGAAACGGAGGGTATAAAGGGGCGTTTTTTTTTCAATCGCCGCAAGCCGGGGCTTGCTGGAAGTGTGGTTCTTGGATGCGCGCGGCAAGGTTCGGGGATGAAAGCGATGGATAGGTAGCCGGGGTTTCAACCGTCCAACCCGGATTGTCATGTTGATGGACTGAGGGAAGTGTAGAACTTGAAGAGGTGGTGTTGCCCCGGGGATCGGGGGATTTCTTAAAGCCTTGACTTTGATTCATAAGCAAATATAGATTATTACACCTAACGCATATTATCCTTGCGCACTTCCCGGGGGAGGGCTGTTCTGCGACTCGGGTGCTGATAACTTGTTGATCGTTCATTGCAAAGTACCCGTTGAGAGCCCTCATTGAGTGACTGACACTCCGGTGGCGTACCGCCTGCTCGAGACCCCGTGGAAGGTGATGAATCTCGATAGCGGCCCCCTCGAATGAGTCCAATTCAGACAGCCCGGTATCGGTAAGCATGTGAGTTGCTTAAAAGAGGGATGGGCTCATGGGCAGGGTATCCTGGAAGGAAGATATGCTGATGAGGGGCAGAGTAGGGGGCCCAAAAAATGCGGTTGAGCAGAAAGCGCGATTCATTTTCCCATAGGTCATTCATTGAAATAGCCCTGGAGAATTGAAAACATGCAGATCATGCAGGTCGTATTCTTATCATTCATAACGGCCTTCTTGCTGTCTATCATCCTGACGCCGCTGGTCAAGCGAGCGGCCGTCATGCTCCACGTCTGTGCACTCCCGAACCATCGTACGATCCACCATCGGATCGTGCCGAAATTGGGTGGCATCGCCATCTTTTTCAGTTTCATGATCACGTTGCTCGCGGCATTGTATTTCTATTACGGCACTCTGGACGTCATCTATCATCACCTAATGGGCCTGATGCTCGGTGCGACGTTCATTCTGGCTCTCGGGATCTACGATGATGTCAAGGGAGTGAACTGTTACCAGAAGTTGACGGTCCAGGCGATCGCGGCGATCATCGCTATTTCATTCGGCTACCAGATATCCTCCATCAGGACCCTATTCGGTGGGACGATAGACCTGGGCATATGGAGCATTCCATTGACAATCCTGTGGATCGCTGGAATATCCAATGCCATCAACCTGATCGACGGACTGGACGGCCTGGCGGCTGGAATAAGCCTTGGAGTGGCATTCACTTTCTTCCTGATAGCCCTCATGTTCGGAGACGTCCAGGTAGTCTTCGCGACGGCCATCCTTGCAGCGGTGATTGCAGGTTTCCTGATCTATAATTTCAATCCTGCAAAGATATTCATGGGAGACAGCGGGAGCCTCTTGATAGGGTTCCTGCTGGCATGTTTTGCCATTGACGGAATCGATCATCCCTCTTCCGCCGTCAAGATCCTCATCCCGATCATCGCCATGGGAGTGCCGATCATGGATACGCTCCTGGCAATCATCAGGCGCCTGGTGAAAGGGGTTTCCCCATTTCACGCCGATAAGGAGCATATCCATCACCGGTTGTTGTACCTTGGACTCAGTCAACGGAAGGCGGTCATGTTGCTCTACCTGGTGAGCGCCTTCTTCGGGGTCGCGGCGTTCCTGGTCTCGGTAGTCGATATAAGACTTCGCCTGATCCTGCTGAGTTTCGTGATCGCCGTAATCCTGTTAGGGATCACCCAGTTGACCCTTCCCTTCAGAAACGGTAAGAAGAAGATGTCTCCTGAAGAGGTACGATAGGCAGCGGGGTGCAGGGATGGATAGAGGTTCTCGAGGGTGGTTTTCGCATCAAGGGCGGGCGGATTGAATGAGTCCCCCTCGCTATTCCCGAGACGGGGGATGCTCAGGCCATGGGCCGATATGCCGGTGCTCTTGCTCCTCTATCGCCCCGTGCTCGTCCTGTCGGCGTTCCTCTTTCTAATCGCCCCCTTGGCCAGGTCCGGCCTCCTTAATGCCTCCACCTTGGAAGAACTCCCCTTAGGACATTGGGCCTATCCCCTGATTGATCAACTTCAGAGGCGTGGCCACCCCGGCGGACTCTATTTCACCGACAGGCCCTACACGCGGGGCGAGGTCGCTCGTTACGTCATGTACCTAACGGAGGAGGAGGAGAGTGGGAAATTGGATCCGATAGAGGTTGGGTGGCTGGATCGAATCCGGGAGGAGTTCGCGGGGGAAATCACGCGTCTACGAAAGGGACCCGTCAGGGGAGGAGATGACGTATGCTGGCACGTACGCCTTCGCGCCAAGCCCCGTGGCGACTTCAGGGAGGACAAGGCGGAACTCGACCCCTCTTATGAATCGATCAGGTTTGGCGGGGCTGTAGACCCGGAGGCGGCCGCCATGGGAGAGGCTGGAGGGACGCTTCAGTACCGCGACAGGTTCGTGATCGTAGACAGGTTCCAGGCTGACTCCGACCCGGTCAACGAGCCCTCCTTCCCGTTGAGGAGCAGGGTCGACCGGGCGAAATACTTGAGATTCCCGGAGGCCTATCTGAGGGGGGGAGTTGGCCCCGTTTCCTTCCTGTTCGGAAGGTCTAATCTCGTCTGGGGGGGCGCCCCTTCCGACGCTTTGACGATATCCGGCATCTCGCCTCCTTTCGATCTCTTCGAATACAAGCTGGACCTTTCGTCCTTCAGGGCGTCGGGATTTCTCGCATTCCTTGACAGGATGGCGTACGATGGAGACTGGATCGACCGGTTCCTCTATGGACATAGAATCGACTGGAGGGCTAAGCGGTGGCTGCAGTTGGGATTCAGTGAGACCGCCGTTGTTACGGGATCGGGACGGGGAGTGGATTTCGCCTATCTTAATCCTCTGATCACCTATCAACTCATCCAGCACGAAGAGGGTTCGCAACAGGTGGACACGGATGTGTACGCCTCGATCGATTGGGCACTCTATCCGCTCTCGGGGCTGTTTGTTAGGGGCGGGTTCCTGGTAGACGATGTATACCTCATCCAGTCCGAAACGAACCGGAGATTCCCCAACCAGGTCGCCCTGGACGTGGGGGTGGACTGGTCAGGCTATCCTCTGCCGGCGGGCTCCACCTTCAACGTGGGTTATACGAGGATAGGTTCCTTTGTCTACCTACACCGTGGGACTGCGACATATTACAGTCATTACGACGCACCCATCGGGCATCCGCTGGGTCCGGACACGGACCGGTGGAGATTCGGCCTGTCGTTTCCGGCAACTCCGGGTCTCGATATCGGTGTCGAGTATCTGGTCAGGAGGCGGGGCGAGAACCGTCTTGAGCCCGGTGTCTCGGCGGAGGGGCACAGGGGGGACCCCTTCCCGCTGGGTGTCATAGAGAGGAGGAGGGCGGTCGAATTGAGAGCGGGGTGGTTCATCAGCAGTAACATCGTTCTGCGCGGGCATTTCACCTACACTCGCGTCAGCAACCTGAATAACCGGCCCGGAGATAGCGACTCGATTCCGGAGCTCGAGATGTCCCTGGGGTATTTCATGGACCTCAGGGGTTCGTTATAGGCACATCCAGGGATTCCAGGAAGCAGGAAGTTGGAGGGAAACCAGGAGTATTCGTGGAAAACGACCCGGATATCATCCCCGTTAGCGATCCTCGCGCCCAGTATCTCGAACTGAAGGGAGAGATTGACATGGCGGTCGCAGAGGTGCTCGACAGCGGGCGTTATATACTCGGCAGGGCGGTTGGACGGTTCGAGGAGGAGATAAGGACTTACCTGTCGATGGAGGCGGTTTTCGGGTGCGCCAGCGGGACCGACGCCCTGATACTGGCCATGCTCGCCTGCGGCATCGGGCCGGGGGACGAGGTCTTGCTCCCCGCCTTTACCTTTGTCGCCCCGCTCGAGGCGGTCGTCCTGTGTGGTGCGACGCCGCGCTTTGTCGACGTGGACCCTTATACCTTCACCATCGATCCGAACGGTGTAGAGGAGGCTATGACTCCTCGCACGAAGGCCGTTATAGCCGTACACCTCTTCGGGCAATGTGCCGTGATGGAGCCGATCCTCGATGCCGCCAGGGATAACGGAGTTGTGGTGATAGAAGACGCTGCTCAGTCATTCGGGGCGTCCCGCCATGGAAGGTACGCGGGGGCTATCGGCGATGTCGGTTGTTTCAGTTTTTACCCGACCAAGAACCTCGGGTGCATGGGCGACGGCGGGATGGTGGTAACGTCGGACGAGCGTATCGGGCCTCGCTTGCGGGCCCTCGGAAACCACGGCGAAGTGGAAAAGTACCGTCACGAAATGGTTGGAATGAACAGCAGGCTCGACGAGATCCAGGCGGCAATCCTTCTTGCGAAGTTACCCCTCATTGGGAAGTGGAATACGAGA
Source organism: uncultured Gemmatimonadota bacterium (assembly GCA_964573995.1). Classification (GTDB taxonomy): domain Bacteria; phylum Gemmatimonadota; class CAZMKB01; order CAZMKB01; family CAZNLH01; genus CAZNLH01. The sequence continues at coordinate 84,862 of CAZNLH010000005.1, read as the reverse complement.
CGTGCGGAGATAGCGGAGATCTATGACGGGGCCCTCGGGGATGTAGACTTGGAGGTTCCCGTGGTGGCGAAGGGCAACAGCCATATCTACCACCAGTACACGATCCAGGTTGAACGGAGGGATGCGTTGATGTCTCACCTCGGGCGCCTGAAGATCTCGACCGCGGTACATTATCCACGACCGCTGCACCTCCAGCCGGCATACAAGAGGTACGCGCATCGCTGTGTGGGGTTCCCCGTCTCGGAGGTCCTCTCGGAGAAGGTGCTCTCCCTGCCCATCTTTCCACACATGGACGACGGCCAGGTCAATCGCGTCATTGAAGGGGTGCGATCGTTCTTCCTTTCCCCTTAGAACCCCTGATTTGCGCCCGGCATTGACGTGATGATTCGCATCTCTTATACTAAGTTGTATTGCACTGTGAAGAGAAACGGACTTTGACAGGACCGCAGCGGCGGCTCGTGTCTGCCGGTATCGAGAGTGGAGGTATGGGGAAGTTGCTCGACATCAGATTCATCCGTAACAATATCGATCTTGTGAGGGAGGGCGCCGAAAGGAAGGGGGATCACGCTGATATATTGAAGATAATCGCCCTCGATGAGGATCGCAGGATGATCCTGAAGGAGGTGGAGGGGTTGAGGGAGGAGCGGAATCGGTCGTCCCGGGAGATCGGTGAGAGGAGGAAACGGGGGGAGGATGTAACCGGCTTGATGGCTGACATGAAGGCGCTCTCCGGACGGATAAGGAAACTGGAGAAATCGCTGGACAAGGCGGAGTCGCAACTCAATGCCCGCCTCCTCGAGGTCCCCAACGTCCCGCACCCATCGGTCCCGGTCGGCAGGAGCGATGCCGATAACGTGGAGGTCAGGAGGTGGGGGGAGAGGCGCGACTTCCCGTTTGAACCGAGGCCTCACTGGGAGATCGGGGCCAAACTGGGCATAATCGACATCGAGCGCGGGGCGAAGATCACGGGTTCCGGGTTCATCCATTACCGGGGAAACGGCGCCCTCCTCGAACGGGCCCTGATCAACTTCATGATCGACCTGCACGTCCATAACCACGGGTTCATGGAGGTCATGGTCCCTTACGTGGTAAACAGGACGAGCATGACGGTAACGGGCCAGATCCCCAAATTGGAAGGGGACATGTACGGCCTTCCGGGGGACGATGCATTTCTCATCCCGACTGCCGAAGTGCCAGTCACGAATATCCACAGGGGAGAGATCCTGAAGGCTAAGGACCTACCGATATACTACGTCGCGTATTCCCCGTGCTTTCGTCGCGAAGCGGGTGCCCATGGAAAGGACACGAGGGGCCTGATCCGGGTCCACCAGTTCGACAAGGTAGAACTCGTCAAGTACGTGGAGCCCGGGTCTTCCTATGATGAACTGGAATCGCTGGTGGCAGCCGCGGAAGATGTCCTCAAGCAATTGGGCCTTCACTACCGGGTGGTCCTTCTCAGTACCGGAGATCTCAGTTTCGCGGCATCGAAGTGCTACGACCTCGAGGTATGGGCCCCTGGCGTGGGGAAGTATCTCGAGGTGTCGTCATGCAGCAACTTCGAGGACTTCCAGGCGAGGCGGGGGGGCATTAGGTATCGGCCCGGTCCCGGCGAGAAGCCCATCCTGGTCCACACGCTCAATGGGTCGGGGCTCGCGCTCCCAAGGACCTTCATCGCCCTTCTCGAGAAGTACCAGCAGGAGGACGGGTCGGTTATCGTTCCCGAGGCGCTTAGGCCTTACATGAACGGCCTGGAGAGGATCGAAGGTGCTTGAAGAGAGGGCATGTATCCTCCCATCGACGCCCGGCTTGATTAAATACGCGGCCCCAGGCGGCCACACATCCCCTTTGACAGGAGCGGATCATTGTCCCTTCACAGGTTCGTACGGCTCGGTCCGTCCATCCTGATCGTCTCCTTCCTGGTGCTCTTTCTCCTCTATATCTATTCCACGCGACAGATCGTCGGCGAATTGAAGCAGGACGAGATGACGCTGACCCGGAGTTACGGGAAATTCTGGGCCAACGCATTCGCCGAGGGGGGAGAACTCGAGATCATCCAGGAAATCTTCAAGAACATAAACTTTCCCGTGGTTGTGATTGACAGGAACGGTAGGCCGATTCACTGGGAGAACATCGAAATCTCCAACAAGGAGGAGCCCAGCAAAGAGAACGAAGAGGCGGTGAAAGAGATAGCCGCCCGGCTCGATCGCATCAACAGTCCCCTCAGCATGATAGGCCCGCGTGGAGAAAGTGACTTTGCAACCATCCACTTCGGGGAGTCCAAGGAGGTGACGCGGCTCAGGTACATCCCATACCTGCAGGGGGCCGTCCTGATCGTGTTCGGGCTGCTGGCCGTTTTCGTCATCCGGTACAACTTGAAGAGCGAGAAGGGCTTGATCTGGGTCGGACTCGCGCGCGAGAGCGCCCACCAACTCGGCACCCCCCTTTCGAGCCTGCAGGGGTGGCTTGAGATATTGAGGGATCGGATAGAAAACGGGCGGGCCATCGAGGATGATATCGTCGAATCCATGCGGGAGGATCTGAGCCGCCTCAACAAGGTCGCCAATCGTTTCGAGTCCGTCGGGAGGGCGCCCGTCTTCGGTGCGGTCAGTATCGATGAGGTCCTGAGAGGGTTGGAGACCTATTTCAGGAAAAGGCTGCCGAAGGGCGAGAAGAGGGTGGAACTCTTAGTAGAGACCCATGATTCGAGACCGGTGCGGGGGAACCGGGAACTCCTCGAATGGGCCTTTGAGAACATCATCAAGAACAGCATCGATGCCCTCGAGGGAAGGGCGGGTGAGATATCGGTACGGGTGAGCCGTGAAGGTGGGAAGGTCACTGTAGATTTCAGGGATACGGGGTCGGGTGTGGCAAAGGAGGTCCGTCGTCGCATCTTCAAGACGGGAGTGACCACGAAATCGAGTGGATGGGGAGTGGGGCTCGCCCTGGCCCGCAGGATCATCTCTGATTACCATGGAGGCGATATTGTCCTGGTCTCGACCGGTGGGAATGGAACGCACTTTAGGGTGACCCTTCCCCTGGAGGAGGCTTGACGATGGACGTACTGGCGGGCCTTGACCATTCGCAGAGAGAGGCGGTCTGCTATGGAGACGGGCCACTGCTCGTCCTTGCCGGCGCCGGGAGTGGAAAGACGCGCGTGATCGTTCATCGTATAGCCTACCTTATGAGCGATCTTGGAGTGCCTCCGGAGAAGATCCTGGCGGTCACCTTCACTAACAAGGCCTCCCGGGAAATGATCGAAAGAGTGGAGGACCTGGTCGGGGCCAGGCCGGAGGGATTGTGGATAGGGACCTTTCACTCGGTCTGTCTCAGGATCCTGCGGAGGGAAGGAAAGAGGCTCGGCCTTCCCCCCGGCTTCACGATCTACGATAGGGACGACTCACTCGGCCTCCTCAAGGCGCTCGCCCGGGACATTGCGCCCGCGCTGAATCCGTCGGAGGTGGGCCGGTACCTCGAGCGGATCTCATCGCTGAAGGCGGAACTGACCGCGCCGGACGAGGTGGACACCGGGAAGGGCCCCGGCAATCGCCTCCTGGCCGAACTATACGCCTCCTACCAGGACGGGCTCGCCGGGAACGGGGCGCTTGACTTCGATGACCTCATCATGAAGGTCGTGGAACTGCTGTCCCGACACCCTGGTGTCCGTGATGCGTACCGTGCCCGGTTTTCTCACCTCCTCGTTGACGAGTATCAGGACACCAATTATGCCCAGTACAGGCTCCTCGGCCTGCTTGCCGGGGAGGGGACGGGCCTCTTCGTTGTGGGCGACGATGACCAGTCAATCTATGGCTGGCGGGGGGCGGATATACGAAACATACTGGAGTTCGAAGAGGACTTTCCCGAGTCTGGTTCAATCCTCCTCGATGTGAACTACCGTTCGACAGGCACGATTCTCGAGGCGGCGTCGAGGATGATCGCCCATAATGAGGGGAGAAAGCCCAAGGTGCTCAGGGCCGAGCGGGAAGAAGGGGAGAAGATCAGGCTGTATCGCGGCCGTGATGACCGGGGCGAGGCCAGGTGGGTGGCCGGGGAGATTCGCAAGGCGTGCGTGGAGGAGGGGTTCAAGTATACCGACTTTGCCGTACTCTATCGAATCAATGCACAGAGCCGTGTCTTCGAAGAGGTGATGAGAGAGGAGGGAATCCCTTACAGGGTGATAGGAACGCTCGGGTTTTACCGGAGAAGGGAGATAAAGGACCTGATTGCCTTTCTCAAGGTGATCGTCAATCGGTCCGACTCGTACAGCCTCCTGCGCATCATCAACGTCCCGCCGAGGGGAATCGGTACAAGATCGATTGAGCGATTGAAGGGGCTCGCGGCCCGGCATGGCACCTCGCTCTACGAGGCGATGGCCCTGTCTGAAACCGATGAGTTGTTGAAGGGAAAGCGAGGCGAGATGCTGAGATCCTTTCGAGCCCTGTTGGACGACCTGGTCGGCCTGGCCGGGAGGGAGGGGCCGGGGCTCATGATACGGGAGGTACTCGAACGTACGGGTTATCGCGGGTACCTGGAAGAGGAGGATACAAAGGAGGCACTGGGGAGGCTCGAGAATATAGATGAATTCGTACGTGGAGCGGACGAGTTCACCCTTTCCTGGAGACGAGGTGGCAGGGAGGCCAGCCTCGCCGACTTCCTGGAGAGGACGGCCCTTATGGAAGAGACGGATGCATCGACTGGCGGCCCGGGCGGCATATCCCTCCTTACGCTCCATAACGCCAAGGGGCTGGAATTTCCCTGTGTTTACATAGTGGGTCTCGAGGAGGGGCTGTTGCCGTGGGGTGGGGATGGCCGCCCGGCTGACGGGGAGGACATCGAGGAGGAGAGGCGGTTGTTCTATGTGGGGATGACGCGTGCGAAGACCCGGCTGGGTCTCTCGTACGCCTTTCAGCGGGTGAACCGGGGGAGGATGGTCCACGGGCGCCCTTCGCGTTTCCTCGGAGAGTTGCCCGGAGAATTGATGAGCACTGACGCACCGGGTGTGCTGTATGCGGCCTCCCGGCACGCGGGTTTTGAGGGTGGTATGGGGGATGAGTCTGTGGACGCCGCAGGTTCCATCCACCTGGATCATTTCTCCAATCCGTCATTCAGGCCCGGCGACAGGGTCTACCACGATGAATTCGGTAGTGGCGTTGTGCTGGAAGTGGTAGGCCTCGGGGAGTCACTGAAATTGACGGTCGATTTCGATTGTTGCGGCAGGAAGAAACTCTATCCATTCTACGCGAATGTAATAAGAGAGGACGGTTAGCAGGGAAGTCCCATGAAAACGGCCGATCACGATCCCATGAAGGAGAGCAGGTCCAGGCTCCAGGAGGCCATGTTATTGATGGATGAAGGGAAGTTCAGGGAGTCGGCAGAGGTGTGCTTCGAGGGGTCGATGATGGCCATGGAGGCCATGTTGGCTTCATGGGACTTGAAGCCCAACGGTTCGAATTGCTGGGAGATGCTGAAGGAGATCGGTCTCCTTGCGAGTGTTGATGTCCCATCCTCGATGAGGCACTTCTGCCGGCGGATCGATCAGTATCACGCATTTTATCACAGTATGGAAGGATTGACAGCCCAGGGGGTCTTCGACGAGGAATACTCGATGGAACTGATCAACTACGGGAGGGAGATCCTCAAGTTCGCCCACCGCAACCTCTGCAAGGAGGCGGACGGCAAACGGTAGGCAGCCTTTCCCCGTTATTCCGGTATCTTTCCCCATCTTTCCCTGCACACTTCATTTGTCATTCCAGTCTTACCCCTTCCACGCCATTCCGGCGAAAGCCTGAATCCAGGAAGAGCGCAATCATATCCACATGAGCCCCCTCTTCAGGTGAATCCCCCTCCTCCAGGTCTCCCCTCTCGTCATGCCTGCCTTTCCCCTGCCTGAATGACCTTCAATGGCCCCGGTCAGTGCCGATTCCGGACGAGGTGGGGGGACGACCTGGCATTAACTTGGCATGATCGACTTTTCAACCGGCTCGATGGCCATCTCTTGACAGGATTACCATATTATATAGGTTTTACAAACGAAATGTCGCCCGGTCTCTCCGAGAGTCGCCTGACGGTGATGGTGGACAAAGTAGGGGAGATTCCGGTAGTGCCTCGAATCTCTTGATACTGTGATCTATGATGGAATTACCCAGCAAAGAGGAGTGTAAGACATGGCCGACAAGAAGGCGGACCTGGCCGGTCCTGGAATCGGTAATTACGAAGAAGTAGAGAAGATTCTCCCGAATGACTACGAGCCTATACTCGACCCAAGGGAGACGATGCAGGCCCTTTTCGCGGTCAAGAGGTATATCGAGGAGAACCTTTGCAGGGAACTCAACCTGATGATGGTCCAGGTCCCATTGATCGTTGATGTCGAAAGCGGCGTCAACGACATGCTCGACCGCGACGGCTCCAGGACGCCGATAGAGTTCCCGTGCGGGCTTGGCCTCGAAAGGCCCATACGAGCCCAGGTAGTCCAGGCCGCGACCAAGTGGAAGCGCATGGCGCTCAAGCAATTCGGTTGTTCGGTCGGCGAAGGGATCTGCACGGACATGAGGGCGGTCCGCAAGGATTACTTCCTCGACCACGACCACAGCGCCTACGTCGACCAGTGGGACTGGGAGCGCGTAATCACTTCGGAGCAGAGGACCCTCGACTTCCTCACCGAGGTGGTCGGAAAGATCTGGGGTGTAATCACGGGGGCCGAGCGGTACGCGCAGGAACTCTTCCCGCAACTCAAGACGGACCGGTACCCGAACCTCCCCGGTAAACTGACCTTCCTTCACGCGGAGGACATCCTGGACCGGTACCCGGACCTGCCGCGGAAGGAGCGGGAGACGAGGATACTCCAGGAGTATCCCGCCATCTTCATATACGGAATAGGGTGGCCCCTCAAGGATGGATACCCGCACGAGATGCGGGCCGCGGACTACGACGACTGGGTTACCGAGACGACCTCAGCCGATGGACAGCCGATGCACGGGCTAAACGGCGACATCCTGGTCTGGAACCACGTAACGAGGCGCCGCCATGAATTGACGTCCATGGGGATCCGGGTCAACGCGGAGACCCTCAAGGTGCAACTCGAGATGTCGGGACAACTCGATTTCCTGAACCTCCCATATCACCAGGCCATCATCAACGGTGATATCCCCCTGAGCATCGGAGGTGGCATCGGGCAATCTCGGACTTACATGCTGCTGCTCAGGAAGGCTCACCTCGGAGAGGTCAGCGTTACCGTGTGGCCTGAAGTCCTCAAGGAGATGTGCGCCGAGCGGAACATCCATGTACTACAATAGGTCGCGGGCCATTCGACCTATGAAACATCGCCGAACTTATGAGCAGGCCCGCTTGGTTACAACCCGCGCCTGTCCCGTTCGCGGCGTGCCGTGCATGAATCGATGTGATAATGCCATGAGGAGGCCTGTTCCATGGGCGGCAAGGTCCTGGTTCCCATAGCGGATGGAATCGAAGAGATCGAGGCCGTTTGCCTGATCGATGTCCTCAGGCGTGCCGGTGCCGACGTGACGGTGGCATCGGTGGATGGGTTGCGGGTCACGGCCTCGCGTGGAGTGAGGTTGATTGCCGATTGCATGGTTTCCGATTGCGCTGACGGCACGTACGACCTGATCGCCCTGCCGGGTGGAATGCCCGGAGCGGAACACCTGAGGGATTCGCCTGTACTGACCGCCCTTCTCGAGCGCCAGCGGCGGGAGGGGCGGTTTTTTGCGGCAATATGCGCATCGCCGGCCGTCGTGCTGCAGGGACATGGATTGCTGGAGGGCCGTCGAGCCACAACCCACCCGAACTTCGTAGATCGTCTCGGCAGCAGGAACGGTGTCGAGCGCCGTGTTGTCGTCGACGGGAATTGTATTACAAGCAGGGGACCGGGGACGGCCCTGGAGTTTGCGCTGAAACTGGTGGAACTCCTCTTCGGTGCCGCGAAGGCGGAGGAAGTTGAGGAACCGATGGTTGTATGATGAAGGCGATGATATTGAAGAAACTCGCGAATCTCCCCGAAGAGAGGGAACCGCTGGAACTCGTGGATTTACCCGTGCCCGTGCCCGGCGATGGGGAGATATTGATCAAGGTCGCGGCGTGTGGAGTCTGTCACACGGAATTGGACGAGATTGAGGGGAGAACTCCACCTCGCCTCCCTGTCGTTCCCGGGCACCAGGTCGTGGGGACCGTATCGGGGGCGGGGAAAGGGGCTGAACGATTTCGCATGGGGGACAGGGCGGGGGTAGCCTGGATCTTCTCGGCGTGCGGTGAGTGCCGGTTCTGCCGTAATGGAGTGGAGAATCTATGCGAGGATTTCATCGCGACGGGGCGAGACGTCAACGGGGGGTATGCCCAGTACATGGTGGTTCGGGAGGACTTCGCGTACGGTATCCCGGATGACTTCACGGATTCGGAGGCCGCACCGCTCCTCTGCGCGGGCGCGATAGGTTATCGTTCGTTGCGCCTGGCGGGGCTCCAAGACGGCGACAACCTGGGCCTGATAGGCTTCGGGGCCTCGGCGCACATAGTCCTGAAACTTGTGATTCACGATTATCCGAAGGTGAAGGTGTTCGCCTTCGCGCGCAGCGAGAGGGAGAGACGCTTCGCGCTCGATCTTGGCGCGGTCTGGTCCGGAGGCATTGAAGAGGAGCCGCCGGACGTTCTCGACCGCGCAATCGACACGACCCCCGTCTGGATGCCGGTACTGGCGGGTCTCAGGAATCTCAGGGCGGGGGGAAGGCTGGTCATCAACGCCATACGAAAGGAAGACGTGGACAAGGACCGCCTTCTCGGTCTCGACTACGCCGCCCATCTCTGGATGGAGAAAGAGGTCAAGAGCGTGGCGAACGTGACCAGGGAGGATGTCGGGGGGTTCCTTGAGCGCGCGGCTGCGGCCGGGATCAGGCCCGAGGTACAGGAGTTTGCGCTGGAAGATGCGAACAGGGCGCTCCTCGAACTAAAGATGCGGAAGATCCGTGGCGCGAAGGTGTTGGTGGTAGATTGATTAGAGCGGCTTACTCGCCTCGCCGGGAGATTGTGAGTGGAAGGCCGCTGCGGGGTGACATCCTTCCTGCACCTATCATCGCTCTGACACGATGAAGTTGAAGGGAATGTCTTACATAGAGGAGTTCTTCGCAAAGGGCGGAGCGCTCGCCCGCGCCCTGGAGGGCTATGAATTCCGAGGGGCGCAACTCGACATGGCCCGGTCGATCATGGAGACCTTCGAGAACGGGGGGCTCTATTGTTGTGAGGCGGGCACCGGAATCGGCAAGACCCTGGCCTACCTCCTTCCCTCGGTACTATGGTCGATAGAGGCGAAAGAACGCGTTATCGTATCCACACACACGAAGAACCTCCAGGAACAGATCACCGGCAGGGACCTGCCGCTCCTATCCTCCATCCTCCCCATGCCTTTCACGTACATCATCGTCAAGGGCAAGGGGAATTACCTGTGCCTGAAACGATGGCGGAATTACGCCGCTCAGCGCCACCTTGATATCCCGGGTGATAAAGAAGACCGGCTTGAAGCACTCGCGGAGTGGGTCCGCGGCACCAGGACGGGCGACCTCGGCTCTTCTTCCCCGATCGACGCGCGAAGAGATCGCGAACTATGGAACTCGTTGCGTTGCGATACCTATTTCTGCAACGATACGGCCTGCGAGGACTACCGTCGGTGTTACTTCAAGAACGCGCGCAGGAGGGCGCAATCGGCCAATATCGTCGTTGTGAATCACAGCCTGCTGATCGCGGACAAGGTGGCGGACGGTGGTGTCCTGGGGGAGTATGACCACCTTGTAGTCGATGAGACCCAGGACCTCGCCCGTGTAGCCAGGGAGGGGTTGAGGGAGGTGATAGAGCCGAGAGGCCTGATCAGGCACTTGAGGGCAGTCACGGGGATCCTTGGGAGGGGGCGACGGAAGGATAGCGTTGCTGGGAGAATGACGAGAGAGACGAGAGAGGGGATCCGACGGCGGTGCAGAGGGATGGAAAAGACGATCGACGAGTTTTTTGGCGCCCCTGCCTTCGGATCTGGTTCCATTGATCAAGGTGAATCGCGCTTTGTGGGGCGCGTCCGTTATGTCAGGGGTGATGATATAGCGAGGGACCTGCGCGAAAGTGGGGACCATTTGATCGGAGATCTTCAGGGACTTACTGATCTTATGTATGATTCCGCGCGCGAGATGGAGGATGGGCCTTCGAGTGATGAGATGCTCGAGTACGAAGGGTACATAGAGATATTGCGGGAGGCCGAAAAGACCCTGCGGTTACTTATCGACGCCGATGACGGGTCCATGGTATACTGGATAGAGAAGCCGGCGATGAGTGGCATCTCGGCCGGTTCCATAAATGCAGCGCCCATCGATGTGGCACCGCAACTGCGTGAAATTCTCTTTTCGGGATTGAGGACCGGGATCTTCACCTCGGCCACCATGCGGGTCATGGGGGGATTCGACTTTTTCCTGAGGTCTACCGGTCTCTCTGAGATGGATGACCGATCACGGCCTTCCCAAGTCTTTCCCTCTCCCTTTTGTTACGAAGAACAGGCGATGGTCGTGGTCCCTTCTTTTCTGCCGGACCCGCGGGACGACCTCTTCGCAGATAGATTGACCGATCTCCTTCGCGATACGATTTTATCGTTAAATCGGGGCACACTCGTCCTGTTCACGTCGAACAGTCTCCTGGAGGAGTGCTACCGTCGGCTAAGGGATGAACTGGCAGGGGAGGGGATCAGGGTGCTGGGACAGGGGATCGATGGGAGTCGGGAGCAGATCACTCGCGTCTTCCGGGAAGACAGGCGTTCGGTACTCTTCGGAACGGACAGTTTCTGGGAGGGGGTCGATATACGGGGCGAGTCGCTCGAGGTCCTTATCTTCACGAGGCTGCCGTTTTCAGTCCCCTCGGACCCTTATTCCCGGGCGATGGACGAGTGGATCAGGGAGAGGGGAGGCAATCCGTTTGTCGAGTTTTTTCTCCCTACCGCGGTGATGAAGTTCCGGCAGGGGTTCGGGAGGTTGATACGAAGCGGCCGGGATCGGGGGATTGCCATGATCATGGACAACCGTATCTTGAGGCAAAGGTATGGAAAGGCGTTTGCGGACGACCTGCCGGTCGCTCCAATAGAGGTGAGTGATCCCTCGTCCTGGATACCCACGTTGAAGAGATGGTGGTCGGAACCTGCCGAATCCGCCAGGCGGGGGGCTAAAAGGTTAGTTCCGGACGCCCTCGATGGTGCGGCGGAATGATCGCAACTGCGTGGAGGGCTTTCCGTTCATCATGGTATCAAAACGGATGGTTGAAGATCGGTCTCGGCCGTCGGAGCCCTTGAACTTCTTGTGGCAGGCAGGATATCATCAGATCATGGAGCTGTGTGAGAGCCTACCGAAATACAGGTAATGTTGGTCGGGGTCCATTCACCCGGATGGGGTCGGTGGCGGCCAGTGAGGGACGGATGGACCTGGAGGAGGAGAGAATGAATAAGAATGCTTATCAACCGGTGAAGGCGCCGCGGGGAGGGCGTATCACGTGCAAGGGCTGGCACCAGGAGGCTGCCATGAGGATGCTCATGAACAACCTCGACGAGGACGTCGCGGAGGATGCCGAGAACCTAATTATATATGGCGGGACCGGGAAAGCGGCACGGAACTGGGAGTGCTACCATGCAATAGTGAGGGCACTCCGGGAACTCGACAATGACGAGACCCTACTGGTCCAGTCCGGCAAGCCGGTCGGCGTATTCGAGACGACGCCCATGGCGCCGAGGGTCCTGATAGCGAATTCAAACCTAGTCGGCAAGTGGGCGAATTGGGACGAGTTCCGCCGGCTCGAGGCCCTCGGGTTGATCATGTACGGTCAGATGACAGCGGGCAGTTGGATCTATATTGGCACGCAAGGAATTCTGCAGGGGACCTACGAGACCTTCTCGGCGGCCGCCAGGAGGCATTTCGGTGGGAGCCTCAAGGGCAGATTTCTCCTGACGGGTGGAATGGGGGGGATGAGCGGCGCACAGCCGCTCGCGGCCACTATGAACGGAGCGGCGTGCCTGGTCGTGGAAGTGGATCCCGCCAGGATAGAGCGAAGGGTCAAGGCAGGTTATTGCGATCGGATCAGTTATGACCTTGACGACGCCCTTGGGCAGGTCCTATCTGCGAAGAAGGATGGTAAGGCCCTTTCGATTGGCCTGGTCGGCAACTGTGCCGATGTGTTGCCGGAACTTGTCCGCAGAGGTACCGTGCCAGACCTCCTCACGGACCAGACGAGCGCCCACGATGAACTGAACGGCTACGTTCCCAGGGGACTGGACGTGGGAGAGGCGGCGAAACTGAGAGTGGAGGACCCGGAGACCTATGTAAAGAGGTCCTTGGAATCGATCGCCGTCCACCTTCAGGCGATGCTCGACCTTCAGGAGATGGGCGCCGTGGCCTTTGATTACGGCAACAATATCAGGGGACAGGCCCTTGCTATGGGGGTCAAGGACGCGTTCCGGATTCCAGGGTTCGTGCCCGAATATATCCGCCCCCTCTTCTGCGAGGGTAAGGGCCCCTTCAGGTGGGTCGCCCTCTCCGGAGACGCCTCGGACATCGCCCTGACGGACGAGGTCATTGAAGAGGAATTTCCTGAAGACGAGGCGCTGATTCGATGGATCCAGCTCGCCGGTGAACGCGTGCCCTTCCAGGGGCTCCCTGCACGGATCTGCTGGCTCGGCTATGGAGACCGGGCGAGGTTCGGTGAGCGGATCAACAGCCTCGTGGGCTCGGGGGACCTCAAGGCGCCGATCGTCATCGGGAGGGACCACCTGGATTGCGGGTCCGTGGCATCGCCCAACAGGGAGACGGAGGGGATGAAGGACGGCAGCGATGCGATCGCGGACTGGCCCATCCTCAACGCCATGCTGAACGTTGCGAGCGGGGCCTCGTGGGTCTCATTCCACCATGGTGGAGGGGTGGGGATCGGTTATTCCCTCCATGCCGGCCAGGTGACCGTGGCCGACGGGACGGCCGATGGGGGGGAGCGGCTTCGCCGGGTACTCACCAACGATCCCGGGATCGGGGTGGCGCGTCACGTCGACGCGGGGTACGCTGAGGCCAGGCGGACCGCCGAGGAAAAGGGAATCAAGGTACCGATGACCCATGAGTGACGTTCCAAGCCTGTACCTGAAAGAGGCCTCTCAACTCGTAACGGTAGCCACGGGGGGCGCGCCGAGGGCCGGTGGAGCAATGGGGGAACTCGGCATTATACCTGGAGGCTCCGTTGCGGTCTCGGGCGGCCGTATCACCGGCATTGGCTCGGAGGGGGAACTGAGGGAGAGATGTACGGTAGGCCCCAGGACGAAAGTGCTGGATTGCCGGGGGAAGGTGGTGCTGCCCGGCCTCGTTGATTCCCACACCCATCCAGTGTTCGTGGGTTTCAGGCTCGAGGAGTATGAGATGCGATCCCGGGGTGCGAGTTACCAGGAGATCGCCCGGGCTGGGGGCGGGATTGCCTCTTCCGTCAGAGAGGTAAGGGCCGCGTCGGAGGAGGAATTAGCCCGATGTATACTGCCCCGTCTCGACCGGTTTCTCCTGCACGGGGCGTCTACCATCGAGGCCAAGAGCGGTTACGGCCTCTCGCTCAAAGACGAATTGAAGTCCCTGAGGGTAATAAAGAGGCTTGGCAGGCTCCACCCGATAGACGTTGTACCCACCTTCCTGGGCGCCCATGCCTTTCCACCAGAATATACCGGAGACCACAGGGCTTACATGGACGTGCTTATAAGCGAGATGATACCGAAGATCGCCGAGGAGGGCCTTGCGGAATATTGCGATGTCTTCGTGGAGGAGGGGTATTTTTCCGTGGATGAAGGGAAAGATATCCTCCGCGCCGCCACCGCCGCCGGCCTCAAGGGACGGGTCCATGCGGACGAACTGAGCGCGATGGGGGCCGCCGAACTGGCCGCTCAATCTGGTGCGGTCTCTGCAGATCACCTGGTTTACGTATCGGATGAGGGAATACGGTCCATGGCGAGGGGGGGTGTCATCGCGGTCCTCCTTCCAGGTACGACCTTTTTCCTTGGATCGAGGCGTTACGCCCCGGCCAGGAGGTTGATAGACGGTGGCGTGCCGGTGGCACTGGCTACCGACTTCAACCCCGGCAGTTCCACCACTTTGAACCTCCAGCAGATAATGACGATCGCCGTTACTCATATGGGGATGACCGCGGTGGAGGCCTTGTCTGCAACTACGATCAATGCGGCCTGCGCGGTAGGGATGGACTCGCTCGTGGGGTCCATCGAGGTGGGGAAACTGGCAGACCTGGCCATCTTCGATGTTGAAGATTACAGGGAAATCCCGTACATATTCGGGGAGAACCATTGCGAAGCGGTAATCAAGCGAGGCCGGGTGGTAGTCGAAGGGGGGCGGCGCTATAATACCGGCGATGAACAGGGATCTACGCTTAATTCATGAAGTGAGATCGGCCGGGCGAACCTACCCTTTCAATTGACTTTTCGGTGAGCCGGTATTAAGTTTTCGAGGGGTTGATCGTCGTTTGGAAAGGAGAGCCTTAATATTTTACAGGGCGTTAGGTTAGACGAAATACAGGCACCGGTGGAGGATCGCCTGCAGGAGGTACGGAATCGCCTGAAGGAGATAGTGATCGCCGATTTCCCCTTCGTGGCCGACGTGGCCGGTCATGTAATCCAGATGAGGGGCAAACTCTTCAGGCCGATGCTATTGATCCTGTGCGGACAACTGGAAGGCGAGAGGGACGGCGACCAGGCCCTACTTTCAATGGCCCTCGTGGTCGAGATGATTCATACGGCGACCCTCATCCACGACGATACCATCGACCGTGCCACGCTCCGGCGGGGTCTTCAGACGCTGAATTATCGTTGGAACGACCAGGTCTCCATAATCATGGGGGATTACCTCTATTCGAGATCGTTGACGGAGATGGTCCAGGTGGGAGACAGGGATGTCTTGCAGGTCATGTCCAACGCAAGCCGTCGGATAGCACTGGGGGAGATGAAAGAGATTCGCCTGTCGGGGTCACTCGACATCACGGAGAAGGATTATTACGACATGATATCTGACAAGACGGCCTCCCTCCTGGCCGCGTCGTGCGAGGTGGGAGCACTTCTTGGCCCAAGAAGGTATCGAGATACTCTGCGCAAGTATGGGGAAGACCTGGGAATGGCCTTTCAGATCGCCGATGACATAGCGGATTACATGGGTCACGAGGATGTGATGGGGAAGTTGGTGGGAAACGATATCAGGGAGAGGAAAGTCACCCTGCCGCTGATTCAGGCCTTGAGAGAGATGGGGCCCGGGCAGCGCGACGAGATAGAGGCAATCTTCAATCGGGATGAAATCAGGGATGAAGACGTCTCCGCCGTTTATGAAATGGTCCTGAAGACCAATGGTTTCGACTATGCCAGGAGTTGCGCAATTGAATTCGGCGCGCGCGCGGAGAGTCACCTGCAGGGGATTCCACTATCTCACGTCAAGGAGGCCTTGCTCGCCTGTGTCAAATACGTGGTGGAGTGAAGTAATCAAGATGGGTCTTGCCAGGGGGCTCCGGAGTGAGTTAGTTGACCTATCGTAGGAAGAAACTCGGCACTTATATCGCGGTTCTGGTTGCGGGGCTTATCTTGGGGGGACTCCTGGGTGAATTGATCGCGGTCCTCCCCATTCCCGAGGGAGTGGTCAAGGACTTCTTCACGGCGACGGTAAATCCAAGCGTTGGAGCCGTGGGGGGACCGGGCGACCCCGGAACGCTGGATCTGATCGTCCTGAGGCTCAGTGCCGGTATGGCCGTAAGGTTGAACGTGATGAGCCTGGTAGGCCTCCTGATTGCGGCCTATCTCTTTAGGGAATTCCTTTAATAATATCGTTCCTGGAGGTAACCATGTTCGGTCTGGGGATCAACGAATTGCTCGTCATCCTCCTCGTCATCCTCCTTCTATTCGGCGCGAAACGAATTCCTGAGGTGATGAGGTCTTTTGGAAAGGGCGTAACCGAGTTCAAGAAGGGGATAAAGGATATAGAGTCGGAGATCAACCAGGTCCCCGATGGGACGGTGAAGAAAGAGGAAAAGAAGGAGATAAAGGACAAGACCGAGTGAACCTATCTGAGATGATGCCTTCCCTTCTTCCGGGGATCCCTCAGCCGCCCGATCGGTCGCAACGGCTTCGCGGGTCACGTGATTTCATCAAAGCGCCGCGCCGGGATACTATTTTATACAGTTGACATCAGGACGGGAGAGAGACGATGCTTCAGTTCAGCCGGTACATTCCGGCGATGCTCGCCTTGATGAGTGCATGCCAGGGCGGGAAAGGGCCGCCTTCCAAGACGGAAGGGGGACAGAGCCCGGTCCTGGTGGTAAGCGAGGCGTTCGAAGGTGGGGGCCTTATACCGGTACGATACACCTGTGACGGGGAGGATATCTCACCTCCCATCCACTGGTCGGGCATCCCGCAAGGGACCCGGAGCCTGTCCCTTGTATGTGAAGACCCGGACGCGCCCGCGGGGACCTGGATCCACTGGGTTGTTTTCGACATCCCCCCAGGCCTCGATGGATTCCGGGAGGCCGTCCCGGGCGTGAAGACGCTGGAGGGTGGAGCAAAACAGGGGTTGAACGACTTTCACCGGATCGGTTACGGTGGACCGTGCCCCCCGCGAGGCAGTCATCGCTATTTCTTCAGGCTCTATGCCCTCGACACCATCATACCGTTGGAGGCGGGGGCGACGAGGGAAGAATTGATGAAGGCCATGGAAGGTCATGTCATCGCTGACGGTGTGTTGATGGGAAGATACCGGCGCAGGTGATGCCCGATGCGGCCTAGGCTGATCGAGTGTAATGCCTGAAGATAGTCCCTACCCAACCTTCGAACCCCGCCGATATCTCGCCCATATCTGACCGTGCGCCTCTCGGCATTCCTTGTATAGATAGCAGTGTGGAATGACCAGTAGCGTATTCACCGGATGGCAGGAGCGAGCGATGTTCGTGAAGGTCTATCGTTATCGGATACGACCGGAGAGGCGGGCCGAGTTCCTCTCGATTCAACAACTGGTGGGCCGGGTATACAGCAGGTATGTTCGGTACCGGGCGGTCTTCCTGGCGGATGTGGAAGATGGTGAGCGATGGATGGAGATTCACTGGTATGAGGACGAGTCATCTTACAGGGAGAGTGTAGACCTGATCAACTCCGATCCAGAGATAGAGGGGCTATGGCGGAGATTTCAGGCCCTTCTCCATCCGGGCGATCGAGGGGTTGAAGAGTCCTGCTATATAGAGGTCCTTGAGGATGATAACATGACGGACGGCTCGGGTGGAGGAGAGAGTGAAGACTCACCGGGGCCGGCGGATGATAGGGATGAAACCAGATCAGAGTCTTGAACAGGAAATAAGCATTCGGGAGTTTGAGATCGGTGATTACGACGAACTCGTAAGATTGTGGGACGAATCGCTCCTTTCTTACAGGCCGTTGGGGAGGGACCGGAAGGAACGTATCGCGCGGGAGATAGGGGGAGATAACGCCGTTTTCCTGGTTGCCGTGGCGGACGGCCGCATCGTAGGATCTGTCTTCGGGACGCATGACGGCCGAAAGGGTTGGATCAACCGGCTCGCGGTCTCGCCTGCCTACAGGAAGAGGGGGATTGCCGGCCGTCTTGTGGCCGAGGTCGAGAGGCACCTGGGGGCCCGGGGTATCGAGATCACGGCCTGCCTGATCGAGGGGTGGAACAAGGTCTCGATGGAGGTGTTCGAGAGGCTGGGGTACAGGCACCACCCGGATATCCTATATTTCACGAAGCGGAAGGACCCTGAGGTCTGAATGGCCTTATCCAGACAACATCCCTCCGTCATTCCCACAAGTGAGGCGTAGACAAACGCGTCGGGAATCGGCCGATTGTGGCCCGGGCGGATGGATGGCTCACTTGCCGGTGATGTTGAATAACGGGGCAGGACATGCCTGAATGACGCAGGTACTTTGTGGAGAGGGTCCCTTATCCGCTGTATCCTAAAAGGAGCCTGTTGTCCTCGATCTTGGCCTCCTGGAGGAGCGAGGTGTACCACCGCTCGAACGCGGTCGACTTGGCCCGGTTGACCAGTTCCTTGCGCAGATCCTCCTTGGCCTTCTCGAACTCGGCCATGTCGACTCCCTTTCTCTCGAGAACTTCGATCAGGTAGCAGCCACGGTCCGTCCTGACAGGGCCGCCGATTGTCCCTACAGGCAGGCCATGGGCGTATCCGATAAAGGTATTGTCTTGGCCGACCCCGGGGACGCGATCCCGGAGGGTGAAGGGCGGAGGTTCGTGGTACTTGTCTCCTTCTGAAGCGGCTGCCGCCTTCAGGCTCCCGTACTCCTTCGCTTCCGACAAGAGTTTCGAGGCCTTCTCGATCAGGACCGCCATCTTTTTCTCCCTCGACAGGAGGTCCTCTATATTGCCCTGTACCTCTTCCAACGGTCTTATCCTCTCGGGGATCTTCCTGCTTATTCGCAATACGAAGACCTGGCCCATGCGGGTGATGGATTGGCTTACGGCGCCGACATCCTGGGAAAACGCGAAACTCGACGCCTCTCTCGAAATGGGCCCGAGTTCGGGGAGGAAGTCATTTTTAGTGAAGGGGTTGGTTGTCTTTACCGGTACTTGCTGGAGAGCGGTAACCGCCTCGAAGTCAGACTGGTTATCACGTATATCCCCGAGAATATTCCGGACTATGCCGTAGATACTGTCACGGGTGGCCAGGCTGGTTCGAATTGGTATCAGTATGTGCCGTACCTGCACTTCCTTATTATTATCCCTACCACGCCGGTCTTCTACCCGTAGGATATGCCATCCCCGTGGCGTGAGAATCGGGTCGGATGTCTCGCCTGTCTTCATTGAAAATGCCGCCTTTTCGAGCGCTGGTAGCATCTCTCCCTTTTTGATGTACCCCAGGTCCCCGCCCTTATCTGCTGTAGCCACGTCGTCCGAATATTCCTTGGCGAGGCCGCTGAAGTCTTCTCCCTTGCGGCTCCTCTCGGCCAGGGCAAGAGCCTTTTTCCTGGCCTCGGTAGTATCCTTGGAAGTCGGGTTCACCGACAGTTTGATATACTGGAGGACTGCCCTCTCAGGGTCGGAGAATTCCTTCTTGTGTGCATCGTAATATGACCGGATCTCTTTCAAAGTGGGCTGGTATGGATTATTTTCCCGTGGCAGCAGTTCCTCCCCCCCGTCCTTGGCCTGAGATTCATCTTCGCCTTCCAGGGAGGAAGGATCGAAGAAGACGTAACCGACTTTGACCTTCTCTTCCCTCTCTTTGTATTCCTGCAACAGGGCGGAATCAGAGAAATGAATGCCCTCGGTTATCTGCTTGCTGAGTTTTATCTGTGGCAGCGTCTGGCGAACCCATGATTCCAAGTTGGCCGCGAATTGCCTGTTTTCCGGAGCGTTGAGGATCGCCTCGTATTGTTCCTGGCTGAACTTGCCGTCCA
This sequence comes from uncultured Gemmatimonadota bacterium, assembly GCA_964573995.1. GTDB lineage: Bacteria > Gemmatimonadota > CAZMKB01 > CAZMKB01 > CAZNLH01 > CAZNLH01. The sequence goes on along the minus strand of CAZNLH010000005.1, from coordinate 65,418 downwards.
CCTGAAAATTCTCGTTCGAGCGGATGAAATCGGGAGGGTTGTTGAGAAGGTAGTCTCTTACTTCTTCGTCGCTGACCGTGATCCCCCTTCGCTTGATTTCCTGTTGTATGAGGATCTGGAAGACGAGTTGGTCCCAGGTCTGCTCCTCGATCCGATCGTAGTCCTCCTGCGACAGGTCGTCTTTGCCCTGATTCTTGAGTTGCTGGGCCATGTTATTCTGCAGGTCGTAAAAGTCATTGTAAGAGATCTCCACCCCGTTTATTTCTCCGATGTTGGTGGCGACCGTCTGGCGGTTCGTCCTCGAGCCAGTACCGACCCCGAGTTGAAGAAAGATGAAGCCGACGAGAAAGGCCGCTGCGACGATGATCATGATGATCTTCGTCTTTTTTCTGAGAAGTTGCATCATCTTGCGGGATCCTTGTTGATGTAGTGCGTTAAAAACTGGTGTCCGGATGTATACAGACATCATCCCGGGCGCGTGTGCGTGTGAAAGAACCTAAAAGATATCGATTGCACCCGGTAAAATCAAGTCAATGGCAGGTGGGATATCCCCGTTTTCTTATTTCATCTTGTTGTTTACGAGATCCGCCAAGGTCATGGAAGCGAGGGTCTGATCAAGATCCTCCTGGACTCTTTCCCACAACTTGAGTTGTGGACAGATTGCCTCCCTGTCGCATTCACTCGGATGGGCCGTGCACCGGTTCAGTGTCAATGGGCCTTCCGCCGCCTCGATGACCTTCAGGACCGAGATCTCATCAGGCGAGCGGGCGAGTGCAACCCCACCGTTTGCACCGCGGTAGGATTTCAACAGGCCGCACCTCACGAGATCTGGAATGATCCTCGGCAGAAAGGTGTACGGGATTTCCTGGCGGACTGCGACGTCATGAATCGGGACACGATCACCGACTGGTCGGGCAGCCAGGTCGACCATGGCGCGGACCGCATAATCCGCTTTTCGAGAGAGCCTCATCTAATCACCCTCCTGAGCAACACTCGTTGCGTCGTGTCTTGGGGGGTCACACTTAGGGAAAGAGAAATGGCAATGCATATGTCTATTCACCTCATCACAATATGAACTCCGAACTCCACTTCACTAAAATATTGAAAGTTTGCCCCGTACTGTCAATAAGGAAAGCCCACATGAGTCCCTCCGGTTTTTTCGACGCATCACAGAAGGGGCCATCTTCGATTTACCGAAAAGATGAGACGTCATGGCGCCGAACAGCCCCCTTGGTAATAATCTTTCCCTGTTCCGGGAGCCTGATCGGTGCATCCCTATCGGATTGAGACAATGGGAAGAGACCCCATGTTCCCCGTTTCCACGCAGCAATTCCCCCTCTTCCTCTCGCGCCGGAAGATACGAGACACAGGAAGAGTTATCGATAGAACCAGGGTAATTCCTGTGGATCGTCCTCCCCTTGACTTGACCGAGGCGGAAGGGGTAGTTTTTACCATGGTGAATAGCCCGGCTCGTCGCCAGGTGTAAGTCAACCGGAGGTCATGGAGGAGTTACCTTGAAGGTCGAAGTCAATCTGACGGGTAGGCGATACCCGATATTCATAGGAAACGGCCTTTTCGAGGGCGACTTTCCTGCGTTCACATCGTGCCTTGCAGGGGGGGGCAAGGTGCTGGCGATCATGGACCGCAACGTATCGAAGGCCTGTTTCCCGGCCGTCGACCGATGTCTGAGGAGGAGTGGCATCGAGGTCTGCAGGTTGATTCTGGAGGGGACTGAGAAGGACAAATCGATCGAGTCCTTGATCCGTTGTTACGAGGCCATGGCCCGGTCGGCCATGGACCGGGGTTCGACCGTGCTCTCCATTGGGGGCGGAGTCGTCGGAGATCTCGCCGGTTTCGCTGCTTCCACCTTCATGAGAGGGATTCGTCTTGTCTGCGTTCCCACCACCCTCCTGGCCGGGGTGGACAGTTCTATTGGTGGTAAGAACGGTGTCAATCTCCCATGTGGCAAGAACCTTATCGGCACATTCCATCAGCCTTCGGCTGTCTTCACCGACCTGGATTTCATTGATACCCTTCCCCCTCGTGTCTTCCTGGACGGTATGGCCGAAGTAATAAAGTACGCCGTGCTGGACGGACCGGATTTTCTGGAATACCTTGAAGAATGGCGTAATGAGATCATCGAGAAGGAGAGTGGCCGTCTGGAGGAGATCGTCTCGCGTTGTTGCCGGTTTAAGGTGGGGATCGTAGAGAAGGATGAGCGTGACGAGGGGATACGGGCGTATCTCAACCTGGGCCACACCATCGGGCATGCCCTCGAGGCTGCAGGCTCTTATTCCCATTATTCCCATGGAGAGTCCATTTCCATCGGGATGAGAGGGGCATTTCTAATCTCGTCGAGGCTTGGAATGCTGGATGAGGCCGATGTCCTGCGGCTCGAATCCATATTGACGGGTTACGGACTGCCTCTCTCCTGGAACCTTGGAGGGGTGGAGCCCGAGGATCTCTGGGCATACATAGAGATGGACAAGAAGCGGGAGGGAGGGGATATCAATTTTGTATTGACAAAGGGCTTCGGCTCTGTTATAATTCGAGGTGTAAAAGGGGAGAAGCCTATAATTTTGAAGGTGTTGGATGACTTACGGGAATAGGGATCCGCACCCATTTTTATATGGGTCTCATCCTGTCTCGGGGGGGCCAACGGGGTAGTCGAATGGACAGGGATATTGAAGAAAAGGTGAAAGGCAACCCATCTTCACGCCTGTTTGCACCGCTCGCGGATCGTTACCGCAAGGCGGGCCTCGTGGAGAAGGCAATAGACATCCTGTTGCGGGGCCTGCAGCGTCACCCAAGGTACGTCAGTGCCAGGGTCCTTCTGGCGAGGTGTTATGTAGAACAGGGAGACCTTGAAAAGGCAAGAGAGGAATATCTTGGCGTACTCGACCTGGATGCCGGGAACCTGGTTGCGTTGAAGGCGTTGGGAGAGATATCCCGGCGCCTGGGAGACCTGGAGGCCTCGCGTGGGTGGTTCCGGTCGTATCTTGATGAATTTCCCGGAGATGAGGAGATGCGCCTGGCCCTAAGTGAAATCGAGGTCTCGTTGCGGGATCGGCAGACGGGTGCGACGGCTGAGATGATGGGTGGAGAGAGGGTTCCAGTTCCCGAGCACCCGGATTATGTCGTCAAGGATGGTTGTGAGGGGGGGGAAGAGACGGCTACCGGCGCTGGGATAACCGGTGATTCTCCGGTAGATGATGAGGACCTTGAAGAGGGAGATTCCCTGGAGACAATAACTCTGGCGGATATCTACGCGCGACAGGGTTTTTTCGAGCGGGCCCTCCAGATTTACAGGAAGATCATCTCACAGGATCCGGCGAATGAAGAGGTCAGGAAACGGATTGCCGAACTGGAGCATCGGTTATCCACGGGTACGGATGGTGAGCCGGGGAGGATAACGGAGGAGACAGAAGATAAGCCGGACACTGTCCATGACATCTGCGGAGAGGACGAATGCGAATCTGTGGGACCCCCGGGTGGGAGCTACGGCGATGTCGAGTCGAAAAAGACGGTCAGTATCAATGAAGCCGGCCAGATCGAACTTGAAACCATACCCGGGGTTGGTCCGGTTATTGCCCAAAAGATCATAGTTGAAAGGGAAAGGAACGGCCCCTTCGAATCCATTCGGGACCTGGAGCGTGTGCCGAGTCTCGGGAGGAAGATGATCGAAAGGGTCGGGCCTTATCTGAAATTTGAACAAATTGCCCCCATGAGTGAAGAGGACGCTTCGGAGGAGACAGAGTGGGGCCCTGTTCGGCGAGAAGTGGAGTTGGATGAAGGCGATGAAGAGGTCATGGAGAGGGGAGTGGACGTCGAATTCGAGGAGTTCAGGAGGTGGTTGAAGAATCTCAGGAAATGAGTGGGAGGCCTGAATGCCCGGCCGACAATCCCGTGGAAAGGATCGCAATCGTCAACGGCCCTTCCTTGAACCTGTTGGGCATGCGTGAGGTGTCGATATATGGTGATATCGACCTCGGGGGGATAGAAAAGCGAGTCCGCGATAGGGCAATAGAATTAAACGTGCCGGTGGAGTTCTTCCAGTCGAACCACGAGGGTGAACTCATAGACTACCTCCAGGCCACCGCAGGGAGAATATCAGGGATTATTCTCAATCCAGCCGGACTGACACACACGAGTGTCTCCCTTAGAGATTGCCTGCTCGCCGTTTCTATCCCGTTCGTCGAGGTGCACATAAGCAATATCTTTTCGAGAGAGACATTCAGGTCGAAGTCTCTTATATCGGATATTTCAGTCGGCCTTGTCTGCGGACTGGGATGGTACGGATATGTCCTGGCGCTTGAGGGCCTGGTGAATTATCTCAGGGGCTGGCAGTGACAACGGGAGAGTGTTGTGGGGTGGGTAATCGGCAATTGCGAATGCATTGAAAGGCAAAGGCTATGGCGACAACCGCTGATTTCAGGAATGGCATGGTTCTGGAGATCAAGGGTGAACTCTGGTCGATAGTCGAGTTTCTGCACGTCAAGCCGGGCAAGGGAGGGGCCTTTGTCCGGACGAAATTGAAGAAGGTCCCGGATGGAGCGGTTGTTGAGAAGACATTCCGCGCGGGGGAGAGGATAAACGAGGTCAGGCTCGAACGCAGAAGGCTCCAGTACCTGTACCGAAGCGATGAGCATTATTATTTCATGGACGGGGAGACATTTGAGCAATATGTACTGGGTGATGCCGTGATCGGAGACCAGGTGGGGTACCTGAAAGAGGGCTTTGAATGTGAGGGCCTGGTCCACGATGGGGCGGTTATCGGTATTGAACTTCCTTTTTTTATCGATCTCAAGGTAGTAGACACGGACCCAGGTGTGCGGGGCGACACGGCACAGGGTGGGACGAAACCGGCGAGGCTGGAGACAGGTGTCGTTGTGCAGGTCCCCCTATTTATTTCGGAAGGGGAGGTAATACGGGTGGACAGGAGGACCGGGTCCTATCTCGAACGGGTCGGTTGATCCCGAGGAAGGTCGATCTCTTGAGTTAGTTTTCTATTGATCCCGACCGGTGTGGTCCATCCTTCGGTTCGATGGCCGTTCAGACTTCGAATCTCCAAATGGGATGAGTAGGACATCGAGATGAAGCGATCGACTGGTCCGAGCCAGCCCGACTTGTCAACAAGAAAATACCGGAGTTGCATTATATGTTGATCGATGAGATTAAAAAATTGATCAAGATCGTCGAGGAGAGCCAGATCGATGAACTGGAGGTAACACGGTGGGGGCGACGGATCAGGATACGAAAAAACCCTCCATCTTTGAATTCCGGATCAGCGGATAACCCGGGTGCTGCAGCAACGGAGTCGGAAAGAAAAACTCAAGGTTCGAGTGTTAACCCGGTACCGGTTGAAGGGGCCGAGGAGATTACGGAAGAGCAGGCCGTCGATGAATCGGAGGGAGTCGTAGTAAAGGCTCCCATGGTCGGGACGTTCTATCGTTCGCCGGCCCCGGCTGCCCCTCCTTTCGTAGAGGAGGGATCGAAGGTGACTGTGGGGCAGACCCTGTGTATCATAGAGGCGATGAAACTCATGAATGAACTCCCATCTGAGGTAAACGGGGAAGTGAGCAGGATATTCGTTGAGAACGGCGATCCGATCGAATATGGGCAGCATCTCTTTTTGATCAAGACCTGAGAATATGGAAGACCGGAAAGAAGCCGATACAAGCGGGCCGGGTATACGTGTCCTGCTTGATGAAATGGTCAGGAGGAAGGCCTCGGACCTCCACCTAAGGGTGGGTTTCCCCCCCGTACTGCGGATAAACGGCGAATTGATCGATCTCTCCGTCGAGCCTGTCACTGATGCCATTATGGACTCCTTCTGCGAAGAGATTACGGGGGGACGCCAGAAGAGGGAATTCGAGCGGAAGAAAGCGGTCGATTTCGCGTTCGGAATCGAGGGGATTGGGAGGTTTCGAACGAATATCTTCAGGCAGAGGGGGACAAAGGCAATTGCTATCCGATCTATCCCGGAGGACCTTATTCCGTTCGATGAACTCATGCTCCCTGCCGTGCTCAAGGACCTCGCCTTGAAGCCGAGGGGGCTCGTCCTGATCACCGGGATAACCGGAAGTGGAAAGAGCACGACCCTGGCGGCGATGATTCAGCACATCAACGAAAGCCTGCGGAGGCACATCATCACCGTGGAGGACCCCATCGAGTTCATTCATGTTGATAGGAAGAGCGTGATCAATCAGCGCGAGGTGGGCGAAGACACCCCCTCGTATACAATAGCCCTCCGGCACATCCTCAGGCAGGATCCGGATGTCATCCTGCTCGGGGAGATCAGGGACAGGGAGAGTATGGAGATAGCGCTGCAGGCCGCCGATACGGGCCATCTCGTCTTCAGTACCCTCCATACGGCAGATACTACTCAAACGATCGGCAGGATCATCTCTTTTTTCCCACCACACCAGCACCAGGAGATCCGACTCCTGGTGGCCAACACCCTGGTGGCGGTGGTCTCGATGCGGTTATTGAGGAGGGCCGATGACAAGGGACGTGTTCCCGCCTGCGAGGTCCTGATCAACACGGAAACGATCAAGGACTGCATCACAGATCCATTGAAAACCTCTTCGATCCCCGGGCTTATTCAGGAGGGTTTCGCAAGGTACGGAATGCAGTCGTTTGACCAGAGCCTCATGAAACTCTTCAGTTCCGGCCTCATCACTTACGATGAGGCCCTGTATCATTCATCGAACCCGACGGAGTTTTCACTCCATGTGAAGGGGATCAAGTCAACCTCGGACCGAAGGTGGGCCGATTTCGAGGGACTTCCGAGCGGACCCCCGGAGGAGGGGGGGGGTGACGGGCGTGATTAAAAAGATCCTGATTGCAAACCGGGGTGAAATAGGTCTGAGGATAATACGGTCGTGCAAGGAGTTGGGTATTAGGACGGTGGCCGTATGGTCGGAGGCAGACCGTGATTCACTCCATGTCAGGTTCGCCGATGAAGATATCTGTATCGGGCCGCCGCCTGCTGGTGAGAGTTACTTGAATATCCACAGGATCATGGCGGCTGCCGAGATTACCAACGTTGACGCCATCCACCCCGGGTATGGATTCCTCGCCGAGAACGCAGAGTTTGCCGATGTGTGTGAGACAAGCAATATCATCTTCATCGGACCTTCGGCGGAAATGATCAGGCGGATGGGAGACAAGAGCCTGGCGAAGTCGCTGATGGGAGAGGCGGGGGTGCCGGTTATCCCCGGCGGTAACGGCATACTCGGCGGTCCGGACAAGGCCCTGGAGATGGCCCGTAAGATCGGCTTCCCGGTCATCCTGAAGGCCTCGGCAGGCGGCGGCGGAAAGGGCATGAGAATAGTCAACCATGAGAGGGAACTCAAGAATGCCTTCGAGATGGCACAGTTGGAGGCGGAGAGGGCCTTCGGGAGGTCGGACCTTTACATCGAGAAGTATCTTTCCCATCCGCGCCACGTCGAGGTTCAGATCCTCGGGGATGCTTCCGGCAAGATCATATCTCTAAGCGAACGGGATTGCACTATACAGCGCAAGCACCAGAAGTTGATCGAGGAGTCACCGTCGCCAGTTGTCCATGACACGCTCAGGAAAAAATTGCAGGACGCGGCGATCCGCGGAGCGAGACGGATCGGATACGTGGGGGCCGGCACGGTGGAGTTCCTCCTGGACGATGATGGGTCCTATTATTTCATGGAGATGAACACGCGGATCCAGGTGGAACACCCGGTAACCGAGATGGTCCACGGTATAGACCTGATACGTGAGCAGATCAGGATTGCCGCGGGCAGAGAAATGGATGTCGGGGATGAGAGTATGCGATTAAACGGCCATGCGATCGAGTGCCGTATAAATGCGGAAGATTCGCGTCGCGGGTTTCTCCCGTCCCCGGGGATGATCACCTCTTTTCATCCGCCGGGAGGCCCGGGTGTGCGGGTCGATACCCACGCCTACATGCCGTATGAGATCCCTCCCAATTACGATTCGCTCGTGGCGAAACTTATCGTCCATGACCGGACGAGGGAGGAGGCCATTCTGAGGATGCGGCGCGCCCTCGAAGAGTTTATCATCGAGGGAATCACGACGACGATCCCCTTCCATAAGATCGTTATGTCTCACCCGCGCTTCATTGCAGGTGACTATGACACCCACTTCATCGACCAGATGGACTCCTGAATTCGTAGTTTCAGATGTTCGGTATCACTGATGAAAACAGGCAGGAAGTCCTGGGCTTGCTCCTGATCACCTTCGGCCTGCTCCTGGGGCTGAGCCTGATGCCTCCCCAGTGGATCGAAGGCATATTTGCCGGGGTGGTGGGATCGGCCAACCTGGCCGGCCCTGTGGGTGAGTATCTCGGGAATCGACTTGTGTCTTCCTTGGGGTGGGGGGCTGCCCTGGCACCCTTCATCGTGGTTGCCTGGGGGATAGACCGTTTCCTCGAGCGTTCCCCGGTCCTTCCCATACGGCTGACTGTCCTGGCATTTTTCATCCCTCTCCTTTATTCAGCGGCCGGTTTCATTCGGACGAATAATCCGGCCGACACGGGCTGGCTGGCAGGGGATCTTTCACGTTGGCTCGTGGATCAAATAGGCATGTTGGGCTCCCTTCTCGTTATTTATGCAACAGGGCTCCTTGTGATCCTCCTGGCGACAGGGATACGGATAGGGCCGTTGACTTCCATCTTACTCGGATGGCTGGGCATGGCATTCAACAAGGGGGGTACGGCTGTAAGACGCCTATTGGTCGCCTTGGAGGATTGGAGGATGGAACGGAAGAGGCGTCGGAGGGAGGAGACTGAGACGAGGGTAAAGGAGCGACTGGGCCACCGGAGGGCTTCCGCGGCTGGGACTAAGCGGAAGATTGAGGGGGGGGGCGGGGGTCGGTCGGTACGGGTGGTGAGGGGTGGGGGTAGGCTGCAGGATGCGCCCTGCATCGAGGAGAGGGAGGATGGTTCGAGGCCGGTGGATATGGCCGGTGGCTACAACCTGCCTCCCCTGTCATTGCTCACTTCACCCAAGAGGGAGCCTGCCGCCAGGGCTGACAAAGAAAATGGCGACCTTGCCCGTATCCTGATTGATACCCTGGGGGATTTCAACATACGTGCGGAAGTGGTTGATATTGTCTCGGGGCCGGTCATTACAATGTTTGAGTTGAAACCGGCGCCTGGGATCAAGGTCAGTCAGGTCCAGAGCCTTTCCGATGACCTTGCAATGGCAATGAAGGCTTACAAGATCCGCGTAGTGGCCCCGATTCCCGGAAAGGGCGCTGTTGGGATCGAGATTCCGAACTCTAGGCCTGAAAAGGTCTTTATCCGGGAGATCCTGGGCGACGAGAGTTTCTTGAAAAGCGGATCTACCCTTCCGTTGCCCCTCGGCAAGGACATCGTGGGGAAACCGGTCGTGGCCGACCTGACAGGGATGCCCCATCTCCTGATTGCAGGGGCCACGGGGTCCGGGAAGTCGGTCAATATCCACTGCCTGGTGACAGGCTTCCTCTATCACTTCTCCCCGGATGATCTCACGCTGATCATGATCGACCCGAAGATGCTGGAACTTGGGATATACAACGGTATTCCGCACCTGCTAGTCCCCGTTGTTACAGACCCGAAAGAGGCCGTAAAGGCGCTCAGGTGGGCGGTCCGGGAGATGGAGGAACGTTACAGCCTGCTGGCGGCCAAGGGGGTGAGGAGCATCCCGGAATATAACAGACGCGTATCCGCGGAAGAGGGGGGCGCCGAGAAGAGGTTGCCCTTTCTCGTCATAATTATCGACGAGTTGGCCGATCTGATCCTGACGATGCAGAACGATGTGGAGGACCCCCTGACGAGATTGGCGCAAATGGCGCGAGGTGTAGGCATACACCTGATTCTGGCGACTCAGAGGCCCTCCGTCGATGTAATTACCGGCCTGATCAAGGCGAACTTTCCTTCCAGGATCTCGTTCCGCGTGGCGACAAAGACGGACTCCCGCACAATTCTCGACACCAACGGCGCGGAGAAACTACTCGGTAAGGGGGACATGCTCTATATGCCTGGAGGCAGTTCTACCCCGATTAGGATCCACGGGGCGTTCATTTCACAGCCTGAACTGGAGAGGGTGGTGGATTATGTCAGGTCTCAAGTCGGGGTGTGGCAGCCTGAAGGGGGGGGTGAGACGGCCGTCGGGCCCTTGCGCATGGGGGATGATAAGGACCCGTGCAGTGAGGACCAGGACGAACTCTTCAACCAGGCAGCCAGACTGGTGGTGTTGTATGGACATGGATCCACCTCTCTCTTACAGAGGAAATTGAAGATAGGCTATACACGTGCGGCCAGGATAGTGGACCAACTCGAAGAGGCATCGATAGTCGGCCCTCCCAACGGCAGCAAGGCAAGGCAGGTGCTGGTGGACGAGTCATACTTGAAGGACAAGGGGATCGAATGAAACACCCGGTCTCCTGACAACGATGCGGGGCGTAAGATAATAGGTGAAAAGACGACTTTATTTTATGCTCGAGGTCGGCGTGTTGCTGATGGTTGTCACGCGCGGACGTGCCGATGCGAAGGGACCGGACACAGTGAAGATCCTTCACCGGGTTACCGAAACGGCAGCACGACCCGGCGCGTTGCAAGGGGAATTCAAGCAGGACGTCGATATGAACCTTATGCAGGAGACGAGGAACTATCGCGGCAGGATATACTACCGGCATCCTGATCTCCTTCGCCTGGAATACGAAGAGCCGGTGGGAGAGTTGCTCGTTTGTGACGGCTCATCTTACTGGATGCTGCTGACCGACCGGGAGAGGCCGCAGGTATATAGGACCCCCCTCGAGGGGAACATAGGTGGAATACTTTCGGAGCGAACGCTGGAGATGCTTTTAAGCGATTATTCCGTCCGACTGTCCGGTGAGGAGAAGGCCTCCGGAGTCTCCTGCTATCGCTTCTCATTTTCCCTTAGGGCGGGTAGTAATAAGCCACGCTTTCAGTCACTCGACCTGTGGGTGGGGAAGGAGGACCTCCTCTCAAGGAGGCTATCTTATAAAGACATGGCCGGGAACGTGGTAACCTATTCTTTCTTCGGATGGCAAAGGGTCGACTCGCTGCCGGATAAACTTTTTTTATTTACACCACCACCGGATGCGGATTTCTTCGACGCCCCGTGGAACCGTTGATCCTCGGTGCTGAGTTCCACTTTCAATTTTTCTTGACATGGAGGGGTGCCCCGGATACATTCATTGTCGATCATCGGGTTTAGATCCGGACGGGGCTTGTTTTTCGATAAACCAGGGAAATCACTCGGTTTGCCCTGCCATCAAGCAGCCATAACCTGGTGCAATGATAGAAAGCAAGATGACCTATCACTTCCATCACGATCCTACTTGCCGCCGGCAAGGGTTGTCACGTTTTAAACAGGTCCTGTTGATGACCTGGGCAATGGTCCTCTTTACCGTTACGACAGTTGATATTCCTCTCGGGGCCGTGCCTGCCGGAGGGGATATGTCATTTCTCAAACCCGGCGACATGGTAAGGATCAAGATATGGAGAGGGGGAGACCTTAGTGGCGATTACTCGGTCGATGAAGGGGGGAAACTGACGCTTCCTTTATTGGGGTCAGTCAGTGTGAAAGAAATCTCTACCGATAGCCTCAAGATACTCTTGATAAAAAAATACTCCAAGTACCTGAAGGATCTGAACATCACGGTGGTCCCGCTCTTCAGGATAAACGTGATGGGCGAGGTTGACAAGCCGGGCCTCTACCCCGTTGATCCCACATTGAGCCTCTCTGAAGTCCTTTCAATGGCTGGTGGGGTGGACGAGAATGGAGATATCGATAAGGTAAAGGTGATTCGGGGGGGGGAAATCCTGAGCAAGAACCTGAAAAAGGAACTCGAAGGGGATCAGCCCATAGAGAAGTTCGGGATCAAATCCGGGGACCAGATAGTCGTCGGGAAGAAGGGGGGAATTACGGTCAGAGACTGGACGATCATAGCCTCGATGGTCTCTGCTGCCGCACTGGTCCTGAGCGTAATCGTTAGATGATAAGGCCGATCTGTGTCTTTTAAAATCACAGGTTCAATAGCAGCATTTTTACACTGGGTAAGTTGTCTGAGCATTGATTAACGATATTATTTTATTTCGTTGTGATATCCATACAAGCCGTAACGAAGGGGCGTGGGATGGTAGTATCTTGGAGGATTTGAACCTTTTGATCGAGGGGGAAACCTTTGAGTCTCAAGAAGAGAAGGGATGAATCGCTTCACCTGAGAGATTATTATTCGATTCTATTTAACCATAGGCGGTTGATATCCGTTGTCACCCTCCTGGTTCTTTCTCTCTCGATCGCCTATTCCCTGCTTGTCACGCCTGTTTACAAGGCCACCACAACCCTCAGGATCGAGCCCCCTGCCTCGGAGAGTCCCTTATACCTTGGTATGCGAAACATCAGTCTCAACGGGCAGACCGAGTTTATCGAGACGGAGTTGGAGGTTCTGAAGAGCCGAACGCTCGCGGAAAAGGTGGTCTCCCGGCTCGGCCTATCCGTGGAGATCCTGGAGCCGAGGGAGAGCAGGAGAGACATCTTCTCTTCTTTGACTGTCGGGGATGGTGCCTTGATGGGAGATTATCTCGTTCATTTCACGCAGGATGGGCATTATAGCATGAAGCACCTGGACAGTCCACTCGTGGTGGAGAGCAGGGTGGGGGCCGAGGTCCGCATTCCCGGGCTCTCTTTCCGGATATCTCCAGAGTTCAGGAACTTTTCCCAGGACATCAAGTTTCGGGTCCTGGACTTTCCCACGACGGTCCGGAATTTTATGGATCATGTCGAGGCGGAACCGATTCGAGGTACGCGCATTGTCGAGTTGACGATTTCGGCCAATACCCAGGATGAGGCCCGTTACATAACAAACACCCTTGCCGAGATATTCGTAGACCAGGGCCTGTCGACGAAGCGCCTGGAGGCAAGGAACGTGAGGGAATTCCTCGACGACCAGTTGAAGGTCGCTTCCAAGCAAGTCGCGGAGTCCGAGGAAAATCTCAAGGAATTCAAGGAAAAGAACCAGGTCGTCATCCTCGACGTGGAGTCGCAGAACAGGATTGAGAAATTGGCCGACTTTCAGGCGGAACTGGAGAGGATTCGAGCAGAGCGAGACGGCATCCTTAAACTCATCAGGCAGGACCATCCCGGTTCCGTGGGCAGTACAACGGCCGTGATGGACTCCGCGGCCTTTCAGCAGGTCACGGCATTTCCATCCCTAATCACCAACAAGACGATCCAATCGCTGAAGAAACAGTTGATCGAACTACAGATCCGCAGGAAGGATCTCTCCAGCCGGTTCACCGATTCGTATCCAGACCTACAGGTGCTGAATGACCAGATCAGGCTGGTTGAAGGAAACCTGCAGAACACCGCGAGGGACTATCTGAATGCCCTTAACGAGCAGATAAAGGCGCTGAGCCAGACGGTGGCCTCCATTCAGAAGGACCTGGAGAAACTCCCTGCCAAGGAGGTCGAACTCGCAGGGCTGGAGAGGAAGGCTAAGGTCAACGATCAAATATATACCATGTTGCTTACTCGTTACAAGGAGGCCCAGATCAACGAGGCCTCGGAGATAGGCGATATCCGGATCATCGACCCGGCCATCCTCCCAGAGAAGCCGATCCGCCCCAGGATATTGCTGAACTTGATATTGGCCCTTATCCTCGGGCTGTCCCTGGGCATCTCGTCGAGCATCGGCATAGAGTACCTGGACGACAGCATCAAGTCCTGGGAGGATTTGAAAGACCTTGAACTCCCACTCCTCGGCTCGATTCCCGCCATGGAAGTACAATCGACTGCGTCGAGATATGGCAGCCCGGAGACCGTATGGCTCGACCTGGAATCGAAGTTGCTGACCCATCACGAACTGCGATCACCCATCGCGGAGTCTTACCGGAATATCCGCACGAACATTCAATATTTCAATGTTTCCAGGGAACTGAAGACCATTCTCCTCACCAGCCCGAACCAGGGCGAGGGAAAATCCACCACGACCGCCAACCTGGCCATTACCCTGGCGCAGCAGGGCCAGAGGGTCCTGATCGGAGATTGTGACCTGAGGAAACCGGTCATCAATCACATCTTCTATCAACGCAAGGAACCCGGCCTGACAGACGTCCTCACCGGGAAGGCGGGGGTTAATATAGCGGTTCGAGACACAAATGTCTCCGGGCTGTCGATCCTGCCGTGCGGATCGATTCCTCCTAACCCCTCCGAACTCCTGAGTTCGATTCGGATGAGGGAACTCCTGACACGCTTACAGAATGACTATGACTTCATCCTGCTGGACAGCCCCCCGGTCCTGCCAGTGACGGATGCCTCCATTCTCAGCACCGAGGTGGGGGGCGTCATCCTCGTCGTGAGGGCCGGGGTGACGCGGCCAGAGATGATCGAAGAGGCCAGAGATCGGTTGGAGAAGGTCGGAGCAAGGGTAATCGGAGTGGTTATGAACGGCCTCGACATGAAGCGTCATTATGGAAAATATGGTCACTATGCATACTCCTATTATTACTATTACGGGGGAGATGGAAAGAGGAAGAGGCGCAATAGAGACACCACTGATGTCGAAAGTGTCGCCCGTTTCCCCGGAGACTGATCCAAAAAAACGGAAAGAGAGGGATCCGTAAGATGGACACTGTTATCAGCGTGATCAAGGCGGATATTGGCTCCATAGGAGGGCACATCGCCCCCAGCCGAAGGTTAAAGGAGGCCGTGGCGGCACACGTCAAGGAGGCAGGGCGAGGTTTGATAGATGATTATTATATCGGCAGCACGGGCGATGATGTGGCGATCTTGATGACCCACAGCCGGGGGGTTGGGGACGAAGGTGTCCACAAACTGGCCTGGGACGCCTTTCTCAAGGGGACTGAGGTTGCCAGGGAGCAGGGCCTGTACGGGGCGGGGCAGGACCTGCTGAAAGACTCCTTTTCGGGCAACGTAAAGGGGATGGGGCCGGCGGTAGCGGAACTGGAGTTCGATGCCAGGCCCAACGAGCCCTTCCTCTTCTTCGCGGCCGATAAGACCGATCCAGGTGCCTATAACCTGCCACTCTACCTTGCCTTCGCCGATCCAATGTTCTGCTCTGGCCTGATATTGAGCCCCAAGATGAGCGCGGGCTATACGTTCACGATAATGGACGTGGAATATACAGAGGGGGATCGCGTGGTCGAGTTGAACACGCCAGAGGATTTGTACGATGTGGCCGCCCTGTTGAGGGACAACCAGAGGTTTGTCGTGGAGTCCATTCGATCGAGGACCGACGGGGAACTGGCCGTATCGGTCAGCACGACCAGGCTCCACAATATTGCCGGGAAGTATACCGGCAAGGACGATCCGGTCATGCTCGTTCGCGTCCAGGGAGGATTTCCCGCAACCGGTGAAGTCCTTGCCCCCTATGGTATCGGGCACTATGTCGCCGGTTTCATGCGTGGAAGCCACGTTGGTCCCCTGATGCCGGTGAAGAAGGATTCGACGATTTCATTCTTCGATGGTCCGCCGGTCGTGAGTTGCCTCGCCTTTTGCGTACGTAATCGAAAGTTGACGGAACCGGCCGACGCCTTCGACCATCCCTACTGGGACTACATTCGCAACAAGGTCTCGAGCAAGGCGGACGAGATGAGGAGGCAGGGTTTCTCAGGCGCGGCCATGCTCCCGTACAGCGAACTCGAGTATGGTGGAATCGTTGATAAGTTGAACAAGATAGACAAGAATTTCAGGGTTCGCGGAAATTAGAACGGGGTTGGTATAATCCCGGGTCGACCGGGTGGCGTAACGTATCTCGACAGGGGGGAAGGGGGTAGTTGTCCTGCTCCCTTTCCCCCTATTGCTATAAAGGGGCCCCCATTCAGGTGTGTGCAGTTGTCCCCTTTCCAGTTTGGAATTGCTCCCTTGGCGTTCGAGATGATTGAAAAGAAGAAGATAATCCTGATCAAGACTGCCAATGTCTGCCGTCCAGCGCGTCTTTAAGAACTTCCTCTTCCTTTCCTCTGCCCAGGTTGTCTGCCGTGGCCTGGGGTTCGTCGGGATCGTTTACCTTGCAAGGGTCCTTGGAGCCGATCGATTCGGCGAACTGGGTTTTATCCAGGCGATATTGGCCTATTTCATGTTCTTCGTCAATCTCGGCCTTGACCACTTCGGGACCAGGGAGGTGGCCCGGTACAGGGACAAGATGCACAGGTACGTAGACAATATCATCACCATAAAGGTGTTGGCATCGCTCGTGGCCTACGTCCTACTCGCCATCTTTTCATGGTGGATACTCAAGGAAGAAGAACTCAGGATACTCTTGCTGTATTATGGCCTTTCACTTTTCACCTTTGTGTTTACGATCGAGTGGTTTTTCCAGGGCATTGAGAAGATGGAGGTGATCTCGACCGCACAGGTTGTGCAGAGACTGGTCTACGTGGGGTTATTGATAGGACTTGTGCGGTTCCCCTCCGATATATTGAGGGTCCCTATCATACAGGCCTTTTCAGGGGTCCTCGGAGCCTCGATCCTCTTGTTCTTTTTGGCCCGGCAGGACAGGATTCCCCGCCTTCGCTTCGACTTTCAATTGTGGGGAAAGATGTTAAGGCAGAGTCTGCCGATGGGGGTCGCCTTCTTCCTTGTCGCCGTCTATTACTACTTCGACATGGTGATGCTGGGGTTCATGAAGGGAAAGGAGGTTGTCGGATTTTACAGCGCAGCATGCAAGATTGTCGTCATATTGATGACTATGGGCCTTCTCTATCACCGTGCCGTGTACCCGCTCCTTGCGAGGTATTTCGAGGAATCGAGGCAGAAACTGTCCACCTGGATCTCTAATTCTCTGGCACTGGCAGTGGCGGTATCGGTGCCGATCGCGGCCGTACTGATATGGCTCGCGCCGTTGATAATCCGGACGGTATACGGGGAGTCTTACATGGCAAGCAGCCTCGTCTTCAGGATATTGATACTCGACGTGCCGATCGCGTTCGCGAGCGGCCTGTTGGGCTTCTGTCTCCTCGCTGTGAACCGGCAGAATCGTTACCTGCTCAATGCCTCCATCGGCGCCTTTATCAATCTTCTCCTGAATTTTCTACTGATTCCTATCTTTTCCATGGTTGGGGCGGCCATCGCGACCATCATCACCGAGGTGGCGGTCCTGTTCATGGGCTACATGGGATTGAAAGACACCGTGCGGATCTCGTGGGACCAAGTCTTTTCCATGTCCTCTCTCTGGGGAAAGAGGGCGGAATTGCTGTTGTTACTACGCGGGAGGGCCGGTGTACCCGTGGAAAAGACGTAGGCATGGGACGGAATCATGGACGATCGTGAGACTCGGAAGGAGTATTCAAGGGGATGAAGGTCACTGAACTGTCGAGATACTATTTCCCGAGCCGGACCGCATTGCCTGTTTATGTGGCCTTGGCGCTTTGTTGTGCCGTTGTGGCGTTATATGGACCATCCCTCGCGCTGGTCCTGGGAATAGACCTGTGTATCCTTGCCTTCTTCCTCTGGGACAAGGAGGTAATCTGGATAAGCATCGCCTTTATCGGCGATTTATTCTATGCATGGAATTGGAACGGTAAGGCCCTTCTTCCCAAGGAGGTCCAGTGGATCTCTCATTTCGTAATCGGTGTGGCTATTCTGAAGATCTTCCTGAATGTGACGGTTCACAAGAAGCGAGTCCCTGCGATAGCCTTCCCCATTTTCGTTATCTCCCTGTTCGGTATCATAAGGGCGCTTACGCTCGGCGAGTCGTTCCTCGCGATCGCCTGGGGCTGGTTCGTAATGTTCAAGTACGTCATCATAGCCTTGTACCTATTTTACGCCCTTGATATTCCCGACAGGTTTGTCAGGGGCTTTTTCTGGGTGTGCCTTTCGCTGATTATCTTCGAGTTGCTTATTCAAATACCCGAATACCTCTCCGGTATCCCGCCGGGAGACAGCCTGGCCGGTACCTTCGGACTCCTCGGCACCCATGAACTGATCCTCTTGGACACCATAGTATGCTGTTGGGCGGCTGCCCGCTTTATCGTGAATGATGACTTGTGGCCATTCGTGGTGTCGCTTGGAGTCAGTGCCGTCTCCTCGGTTTTTTGCGAAGGGAAGGTCTTTATCGTAATTATGACTGTTTTGGCGTTGTCAATCATCGTATTGAAGAAACACGGGACTGTTGTAAAGAAGGCCTTGTACCTGGGGGTTGGCGCCCTGTCCGCGTGGGGTTTCTTGACGCTTTATTCCATGTTTTTCAAGGGGGAGACCCCACTCTCATACGTCCTGTTCCCCGATTTGACTTCAAAGTATGTCGAAAACATCCGCTACCTGCCCGAGACCGGTTATTATGACGTGGGGCGGCTGGCAAGCCTGCAAATCTCCTTCGCGAAGGTTTCAGGCTCACCGAGCACTCTTCTATCCGGTTTTGGGTGCGGTAGCGCTACCGCGAGCCAGACATTGGGAATATCTGGGAGCGTGATAAAGGCTGCAGGGGCGTTTATGTTCTGGAGGGGGAGCCTGTCTCATATCCTGTTGGAATACGGGCTGCTCGGCTATGTCGCGATACTGGCGATCATCGTCATATTATTGCGGATCGGATGGCGGATGTTGAACGAGGGATCCCTCGACCGGGAGATCGGTTTTACGATTATCTTGTATACTCTACTCCTCCCACTATTATTATTCTACACTTATGCGCTTGAAGTGGGTATTCCGAACATCATCTTCTGGTCACTTGTAGGTTACGCGCTCTGGCGCACTGAAGGCTGCCGATCCACATAAGACGAAAAAAAGGGGGACCATGATCCTTAAAAGACAATCATGCTGATAAATATCATAAGAAGAATAAACAGGTTTCTCAGGACCGATGCGATTCCCTACAGGTTGTTGCTGGAGGCGGTCCGGAGGGCGGGACGGTTCTCCTCAGGGGTACTGCTGGATGTAGGGTGCGGTTCCAAACCATATCGCCATGTCTTTGAGGATAGTGTAGATAGATATATCGGCCTCGATCTCACCCCCGATTTCAGAAAGGGGGTAAGCCTTGCAAGGCCCGTCGGGATGCCGAAGATTGTCAGGAAAATGATAGGCTATTCTCAAAGGCAACCTCCGATGCCCGATATCGTTGCCAACGCGCTCGCCTTGCCGTTCAAGTCAAACAGCGTGGACACCCTTCTCGCATCAGAACTCATCGAGCACATTGCCGACCCGGGGGTATTTCTATCCGAGGCAAGAAGGGTCCTGAAAGATGGAGGGGTCCTGATCTTAACGGCCCCTTTTGTCTGGTTCTACCATGAGAGTCCCTGCGATTATCTCAGGTTTACGAGGTGGGGCCTGGAACATATCTTGGGGGAAAATGGCCTTCGTGTCTTATCGATCATGCCGTATGGGACGACCATGACGAGTATAGGAATGTTGATGAGTTGTTCCATAGACAGGTGGGCGGGCGGGAATCTATACACGTATTACCCGGTGAAGATCATCTGCCTGGCCATTCAATGGGCTTTCCTCGTCTTGAGCAAGATTATGAAGTCCTCGGACCTCCCGTTCGGCAACTTGGTCGTTGCATCGGCGAGTGAGTCATCGAGGCAGAAGAACCAGGGCGCGTGCATGCCGGCCTGCAGGGGGGCCTGGAGGCCTGCGCGGTAGATTAGCATGGTAATCAGCGTCATTGTCTGCACATACAACGGGGAGGAGAGGGTCCTGAGGTGTCTCGATAGTATTGCCGGCGCCAAGGTGAGCGACGAGGTGGGCGAGGTTGAGGTGCTCACCGTCGACAACTCCTCGCGGGACGACACAAGGGAGAGGGTGCTCGATTTCATCTCTCTAAAGGCGGGCGGCGACATCGTCTTTCAATACGTCTACGAGGCCGAACTCGGCCTGTCCAGGGCCAGGAACAGGGGGATAGAAGAAAGCCGGGGCGAGATAATCGCCTTCGTGGATGACGATGCCGTCGTGGCCCCGGACTGGCTTCTCGAAATGGCCGGAGCCTACAGGACGCTTGGGGCCGACATCATAGGCGGCAGGACCCTGTCGCGCCCCCTGGGTGTTCCTGCGGGTGTGGACCCAAGGGTCATTGA
The DNA here is from genome assembly GCA_964573995.1 of uncultured Gemmatimonadota bacterium. Lineage (GTDB taxonomy): Bacteria > Gemmatimonadota > CAZMKB01 > CAZMKB01 > CAZNLH01 > CAZNLH01. The sequence continues at coordinate 45,380 of CAZNLH010000005.1, read as the reverse complement.
GGGAACCGGAGCGTTCGACCTTGGACCGGAATCTGTTATCCTGAAGCGACGGAGGAGCGGCGTGCATGGCTGCAACTTTTCTTGCAAGCGGAAGGTATTCGATATCTTGGGAGGATTTCATTCCTCGTTCGGTCGCGTCGGAGAAAACAAATTTGCCGAGGAGGAATATCACCTTTGCCTTCGCGCGAAGGCAAGGGGACTGACTATCGGTTACAGCCCATCGATTGTTGTCTACCATGAACAGGAGGAGAGCCGTTTCCTTGAGAGTGCCGTGTTGGACCAAGCCTACCGGCATGGGCTTTCGCGGTGTCTCGCGGAATGTGACGTCCTGGGGAAGACCTGGATAGCCGCCTCCGCATTGAAGAAGATCACAATCAATTTCGTGAGGAATTATATTGGTTATCTCTTGTCGTCGACTGCAGCCAGGACGTATTGGATGGTCAGGATTAAATCCGACGCCGGCTTCCTTGCAGGGGCGTTCAGGATATTTTTCTTGAAAGGGTTTAGTCCGAAGTAACCGGAAGGCTCGAAGGGGGCGGCGCCAAGGACCATGAAACCCGTCGACAATACAGACTTCTATAGGCTTTTCAGCGAGTTCATCCTTTCAACCGATTGTCGCCAGAGGGACGCCATATCGATTTTGGAGGAAACCCTGGACGGTGTCTCTCGTGGCGAAATGGACGATCCCCCGCGGTTTCGTGTCCTGGATTTTGGTTGTGGACCGTCCTGTCCACACAAGGGGGTTCTGGAGGGCCTGGGGTTGCTGTGGACCGGTGTCGACATAGAGTCGAGCGATTCTCCCATTGTAGTGTATGATGGTATCAACCTCCCTTTTCCTGACCGGTCATTTGACATTGTTTTTTCCGCGCAGGTCCTGGAGCATCTACAGGAGCCCGATCGCTGCCTTTCGGAAATCGGCAGGGTTACGAAGGGCGAAGGCTATTTTATCGGGTCTGTTGCTCAACTGGAGCCCTTTCATGCGATGTCCACCTTCAACATGACCCCCTTCGGCCTGAAGTCTTTGCTGGATCGTAACGGCTTCAGGTTGAATCTTCTGGCCCCCGGGATCGATTTTTTAAGCCTCGTCATTATAAAATTGATAAGGGGGGTTTCCAACGAAAGGATCTCATCATGGATAGGCATGAGATTCTGGGAATCCGAGTCTCCGTTGAACCGCATCTTTAATATCGTAGGGAAATTGAAACGCCTTTCGGCGAAAGAGGTAAATATCGTAAAGTTGAAGTTCGCCGGACACTATTGTTGGGTAGCGAGGAAGACCTGATATTTGGGGGTAGGGGGTATTGCGATCAAAGGGAATAAGCGTGGGAGTTGATCTCCTGTCCACGATTCCGGGGAAGAGCGGCGCTGTTGGCATATGGGTAAGCATGTTGCGGACATACCCGGGCCTCGCGCCCGCCATGGAATTTTATGTCTTCGTGACGCCGTCGCTAAAGACTTTCTATCTGGAACGCATTCATTCGCCGGGGCGCAACCTGCACTTTGTAGACGTCTCGTTCGGGAGTAGCAGGCTGCAGAGGCTGGCCTTCCAGGAGATCGGTATCCCGGGGCTTTGCGGGCGTTTTGGTATAGATGTCCATTATACCTGTAATCCTGTCCCCCTATTCCGAAAATTGGAGGCACGCGAGGTCTGGAAGATCACGGGACTCCAACAGTTCTATTTTCCCAGGCAGGTGGGGCTATTTCGTTCGCTGTATCACCGGCTCTCGTTTGGGAAGAAGGCCGGTCGTTCGGTGCGCATTATCGCCAATTCCCACTTTACCAAGGGTGAGATCATCAGGTTGAGCGGAATTTCGGGCAAGAAGATAAGGGTGATTTATGAATCCGTGGATCACGAAGTATTCAACATGGAACGCCCGGAATCCGATTATCACGCATTGTTGGGGAGGGAGGTGGGATTCAACGAAAATTACCTGTTGTGGATTTCTGATATCAGGCCGTACAAGAACCCGATACCTTTCCTCAGGGCGTTCAGGGAAGTACTCAGGATGCACGACGCTCCGCACAACGTCATCATGATCGGTAACAGTATCATGGGGTATCGTAAGAAGGTGCGCGAAGCGGCCCGGGAACTCGGGATAGCCGAGCGTGTTTTCTTCCTGGATTCTCTACCGAGGGACAAGCTGGTCGGCTTTTACAGGTGCGCCGATCTGTTTGTCTACCCGTCTTCTCTGGAGACCTTCGGGATACCACCACTGGAGGCGATGGCGTGCGGCACGCCCGTTATTGCTTCGAATTTGTGTGCGGTACCGGAAATTGTCGGAGATGGGGCACTGGTGATCGATCCATTGAACACCGGACAATTTGCCGATGCGATATGGAGCGTGCTGTCGGATCCTTCCCTAGCCGCGGACTTGGTGGAAAGGGGGCTCAAGAGGGCCCAGGCATTCTCGTGGGAAAGCAACGCGATGGAGACGATCGAACTATTTGAAGAGGCTGCTGACGGCGCTTGCTGAGGGGAGTAGCGGGGAATGGAAGTGAATATAGAGGTCATAGAACCACTGGATGACGACCGATGGATAGACTTCGTCGAGAACCATCCCGATTCGTGCATATTTCATAGCCCTGAGTGGCTGGGACTCCTTTCAGACGCTTACGGATACAAACCTTATGCCTGTGCAAGCATCGATTCCGCCGGGAACGTGCGTGCAGGCGCCCCCTTTCTCGAGGTATCCGGCCCCTTGGGGGGAAGGCGATGGGTTTGCCTTCCTTTTTCAGATTATTGCCCGCCGCTTTGTTCTGATGGCGGAGACCTCCAATATATTATAGGATATCTTCGAGACATGCGAGAAAGAAGGGGTCTCAAGGCGATAGAAATTCGATCCTCCGTCCCCCCTATGGATGATATCTACTTCGATGATGGGTTCGTGATGCACAAATTGTACCTGGATCACGATCCCGATGTCGTCTTCAGGAAATTCAGGAAGAAGGGAGTGCGGTACGAGATAAGGAAGGCCATTAGAAACGGGATAGAGGTGCATCGATGCCATTCAATGAGAGATCTATCCTTTTTTTACGAACTCCAGGTCGGCACAAGGAGGAGATTGGGTGTTCCGGTGCAACCCAGGAGATTCATTGAATTGCTATGGGATCGCTTCATCCAGACCGAAAGGGGATTCGTCCTCATCGCTCGCAAGGGCCTGCATCCGGTGGCTGGGGCGGTTTTCTTGCAGTACGGGTCCACTGTGACTTACAAGTACAGTGCTTCTGACTATGATTACGTAAGAATGGGATCCAATGATCTCGTGCTGTGGAAGGCCATAGAATGGGCCTGCCTCAACAAGTATGATATGTTCGATTTTGGGAAGACCAGGACGAGGAACACGGGGCTGCGAAGTTTCAAGAATGGATGGGGGGCGGAGGAGCGGCCGCTGCGTTATTCCTTTGTTGCCAGATCATCGCCATCGAACCTAAACGGTCTGCCGGTTAGAATAGGGAACGTATTGATCAAGCATACACCGGCGTTCGTTTGCAGGGGGATCGGAAGGGCATTTTACAAATACTTTGCATGAAGATCGTGTTACGAGGATGAAGAATAACCATCCAAACGTATTTTGGCGTCTCGTGGCCCGGGGACTTACGGAGGCGGATTGGGAGGACGCCTATCGTTCCGTAGAAAGCGGTCTTCCCGTTGCCGGAGATTCCTTGACCGATTATGTGGAAGACATACTGCTCGAGGGTCATTTCGGGAGGAGACACTGGGATCTAAGCCTTCCCAAGAGGGTTTTCTATTACTTGAAGCCGCTCATTCCGAGATTCTTGCAGTATGCCCTCAGAAAGGCGTACATGCCCGCACAGGAAAGGCGAGGAAGGTTGAGGTGGCCGGTTGAAGACAGGTATGCCCGCTTTCAGTTCGAACTCCTGCGGCGATTGATGGAAAAAAAGGGCCTGTCTCGGGTATCCCACATAGGGTTCTGGCCCCGGGGAAGGAGGTTTGCTTTCATAATCACGCATGATGTGGAGACGGAAGATGGATTGAAGATGATCCCCAGGGTTGTAGATCTCGAAAAAGGATACGGCTTCCGTTCACTTTTCAACATAGTGCCTGAACGATATCCTGTCGACAGGGATTATCTCGATTCGCTCGTTCAGGAGGGTTTCGAGATCGGCATCCACGGCCTGCTCCATGACGGCAAGTTATTCCTTTCAAGGAGGATATTCGTTGAGCGCGCCGCAAAGATAAATGAATATCTTGATTCCTACAAGGCCGTCGGCTTCCGCTCGCCGTTGACCCAGAGGAATCCCTACTGGATGAAGGAACTCGAGGTCGAATACGACATGTCTTTCTTCGACACCGATCCCTACGAGACCTTACCCGGGGGGACGATGAGCATCTGGCCTTTTTTCATAGGTGATCTCGTTGAATTGCCCTATACGTTGCCTCAGGATCACACACTCTTTCTCATAAGGGGAGAAACTACGCCGAGGATATGGTATCGCAAGATCGATTTCATTGAGCAATATTCAGGCATGGCGTTGGTAAACGTACACCCGGATTACATGCACGCAACTGCACGATCGAACGGCAGATACCCGATGCGCTTCTACGAGCAACTGCTTCGGTACATGTCCGGCAAGAATGATTATTGGCATGCACTGCCGCGGGACGCAGCAAGGTGGTGGAGGAGGCGCGCGAGGACGAAGATCGTCGAGGATGGAGAGACCGTCAGGGCATTGGATCTTCCGGAGGCGGCGATCGCTCATATACCCTGCGAATGTACCTGGGAGATCGACAGTCGGGAATGAGGGCGCCTGAGTCTGCCGTTCGTCACATATTCCCCAGCAGAGGTTCGACTCGCTGACTGGCCTGAACGATGCCGGGGACCGGCGTGTGTGTCATCAATATGTTACAGTAATGGGAATCCATTTCCCACGAAAGAACCCAGTTTTTCCCCTTGACTTTTCGATATATTGTATGATAAATTTACCCATGTGCAAAATGTAGTGTCCATCGCTATCTTGTTTAGGATATTGATGGGCCGTTGGAAAGCAAAATTCATGTGGCCTTGAACCCCCCTTGTCCGGGGTTCAAGGGAGACAGTTTCTCGATCTTAAAGATTTGCAACCGGGAGGGGACGATGCGTATCCTGATCACAGGAGGAGCGGGTTTTATCGGTTCCCATACGGCGGACCGCCTGCTTGAAATGGGACATGAAGTGGCCATCCTGGACAATCTCGACCCCAAGATTCACCCCGGCGGGAGGCCGCTGTACCTCCCCGATGGGGCCGAGTTCATACATGGTGACGTCAGGGATCGGTCTTCAGTGGAAAAGGCGATCCGTGGTGTGGACGTCATCTTCCACTTCGCCGCTTACCAGGATTACATGCCGGACTTCAGTACCTTCTTCCACGTGAACAGCGTGGGGACGGCGCTGCTCTATGAGGTGATGGTGGAGAAGGGGATCAGCCCCGATCGGGTGGTGGTCGCGTCCTCGCAGGCCGTGTACGGCGAGGGCAGGTACAGGTGTCCAGAGCACGGTATCTTTCATCCACCAATTCGTTCCCTTCATCGCCTTGAGGCAGGGCAATGGGAGCATCCCTGCCCGGCATGCGGCTCCGAGATGGTGGTTGATTGGTCTACCGAGGAGGAGGCAAACCCTCAGAACCAGTATGGTCTCTCGAAACTCACGCAGGAGATGATCTCCCTCAACCTGGGGCGTCGCTACGACATACCGACCGTCGCCCTTCGTTACTCTATCGTCCAGGGGCCGCGGCAGTCCTTCCACAACCTTTATTCCGGCGTATGCAGGATATTCTGCCTGAACGCCTTGAGGGGGCACACCTCTGTGGTCTACGAGGACGGCCACCAGTTGAGGGACTACGTCAATATCGAGGACGTGGTGGCCGCCAACCTTCTCGTGATGGAAGAGGAGGATGCCGTCGGGAAGGTCTTCAACGTCGGGGGAGGCACCGGTTACACGGTCCTCGAATTCGCGGAGACGGTGTCCATGGTCCTGGGCGAGGAGATAAAACTCGAGGTGCCCGGGAAATTCCGCTTCGGTGACACTCGGCATGTCCTGTCCGACACGTCGAAATTGAAACGACTGGGCTGGAGTCCTTCTCATTCCCCCGGGAAGAGCGTGGCCGATTACATCGGCTGGATACGTGAACTCGACGTCGTGCGCGATGCCTCAGGAGAGATATTTACCGAGATGGAGAGGGCTGGGGTGGTCAGGGATACCCTCTCCTGCCGTGAAGGCGGCACGTCGATGAATGAAGGCAGGGTGGGTCTTTCGGAAGAAAGCCCCAAGGGGAGGACCAGTTGATAATCACCCAGACGCCATTACGTGTAAGCCTGGCGGGCGGTGGGACCGACCTCAGGTCATTTTATGAGAAGGGGATGGGGTGTGTCGTGTCCTTCGCCATAGATAAATACATCTACGTGATCGTGAAAAGGCGGTTTGATCGAAAGATTTACGTCAACTACTCGAAGCGGGAGATAGTCGACAGTGTGGAAGAGATCCGGCATGACCTCGTCAGAGAGGCCATGAAGATGGCCGGTATACGGGACGGCATCGAGATCACCACGCTCGCCGATATCCCCTCCGAGGGGACGGGACTCGGTTCTTCGAGCAGCGTGACCGTAGGGCTTCTCAATGCCCTGTACCTGTATCAGGGGGAGATCAAGACGAGGGAGGAGTTGGCGAGGAGGGCCTGCGAGATAGAGATAGACCGCGTGGGCAAGCCGATCGGCAAGCAGGACCAGTATATCGCGGCCTACGGGGGATTTCGCATGTTCCGCTTCCTGAATGATGGAAGCGTCGAGACCGAGGAGGTACCTATCGATGAGGAGCAGAGGAAGAGGCTCTTTTCGAGGTTCCTGCTGTTCTTCTCGCACAAGACGAGGAAGTCAGATGGCATCCTTGCGGAGCAGCGCAAGAAGACCCCTGAGATCATGGAACCCCTCTCCAGGATGGTAAAATTGGTGGAGATGACCTGGTCTGTCCTGGGAGGGGGGGAATTGGATGCGATAGGGGGTATACTCGACGAGGGCTGGCGGATCAAGAGGTCGCTGGTAGACGGGATCTCGAACCCCGAGATCGATGTCATGTACCGGAAGGCGATCCAGGCGGGAGCACGGGGGGGAAAGATATGCGGTGCAGGGGGTGGTGGTTTCCTGTTTCTCTATTGCAATCTCGAACACCAGGATAGGGTCAGGGAGGTAATGAATGGATACCGGGAACTCCAGTTCTCGTTCTCGCGCGATGGGACGAAGGCGATATTCAACATCCGAAGGTAGCGGAGGGGAATTTGAACGGGAAGAGTGTCTTAGGCGACGGTAAGTCCTTCATAGCGCAATACCTCCTTCAGATGTCTTCTCTGTTGATGGAATGCCCCGTCGGATCATTGGAAGGTCTCATCGACGTACTGAGATCGGCCCGTGAAGAGGGGAGGAAGGTCTTCACGTTCGGAAACGGGGGGAGCGCCGCCGCTGCGTCTCATCTCGCCTGCGACCTCGCAAAGGGGACCATCAACGGAGCCGGGAAGCGGTTCCGGGTGATCTGCCTTTCCGACAACCTCCCGCTGATTACGGCCTGGGCGAACGATTCGGATTACACGGCTGTGTTCGTGGAGCAACTGGATCCGCTCCTCGAGACAGATGACGTGGTAATCGGGATAAGCGGGAGCGGGAATTCGAGAAACGTCATCAGGGCCATCGACCTGGCCAAAGCCCGGGGAGGCTTTACGGTAGGCCTGACAGGTTTTGACGGGGGAGAACTGGCTCAACGGGCATCACTGGCCTTTATTGTCCCCTCTTCCAACATGCAGCAGATCGAGGACGTGCACATGGTCATAATACACCTCGTAACTTCCTTCCTGCGCGATACCTCCCCGAAGGATAAAGAGGTGGAGAGACTTGTGGCAGGGGTCCTGAGCCCGAAGTAGGGAATTGACAACCGGTTCGAGATGAATTCGAAATATGAGCGCCGGCTTAAACTGGGCATTTTCTTGTGCGGGATGGCCCTTGTCACATTGGGGGGCGGGCTTTGTGCGCGCCCGGTCACGCGGTACCTATACCTGGATCACTGGGCGTACCGCTACATCGATCTCCTGCAGGACCGGGGATATCTCCGGGAATTGAGCCGCTCTATCCGTCCGTATACGAGGGGAGAGGTTGCAGAGGCCATAGCGAGGCTGGCGGGGGGGCGGAAGAAATTGGGGGGTGTGGAGGGGGGATGGGTTGAACTCCTGGAGAGAGAATTCGCGGGGGATATCCGCCTACTGAGAAGTGACGGTGGTGGTGGGCCCGCATATTACCTGAGGGGGGTGGGACGGGAGGATGCCGTCCTTCAGAGAAATAGAGGAGATGCCGATTACTTCTTCTCCGGGGAAGGGGTGATCCGTTACCCGGCCCTGGTATTCTCTACGCGTTTTTCTGTTGACCAGGGCCTCTTCGATGACCCGTACTATCTCGGTAGAAAGGACATTTCTCTCGCCGGGAGGATAGAAGACTCTTACCTCCTGGCCGGCGGGAGGTGGATCACGCTATTTATCGGGAGGACAGAACGGAACTGGTCTCCCTTCCCCGGCACCAGCCTGTTTCTCTCTCGGAACCCCTTCTCGTACGATCATCTGTTCCTGCGCCTGGGTGGACGCAGGTTGGCCCTGAGAAGCATGTTCGCCAGGCTCAGCGACCTCCCTTCAGGCTATGGGGGAGAGAGCGGCGTCCAGCGGTACCTGTCGGCCCACAGGATCGATTTCCGCCTTGGCGGTTGGTTGCAGATGGGAATCTTCGAGTCCGCACTTTATGGAAGACAGGGTGCCGGGATCGACCTGGCACTACTCAATCCCTTCTCGCCTTACATAGTGATTGAGAACGCGACTTCCCGCGAGATGAATTCCTTCGTAGGTTTTGACGCCTACTTTACCCCGTCGAGCAGGTGGACCGCCTCCGTGCAACTCCTCGTGGATGACGTGAAGTTGTCCATCTTCGGAAGGCCGATATTCTACGGCAAGGAGGTTGAACCCAACGAGTTCGGCATGGCCCTCGGCGCGACATGGGCCGACCCGTTCGGGCTTTCCCACAGCAATCTGCATGTCCGTTATGTCAAGGTGACCAATTACACGTACAATGCCCCTGATTCACTCGAGCGGTACCTGCAGGCCGGAAAGGGCCTGGGCGCGGCGCCCGGCAATGACTTCGACGAGTTGTCCGAGGGCATCGAGTTCTTCCCGTTGAACTCGTGGATCTTCGACGTGTCATCTGCCTACAGGAGAAAGGGTGAGGGAAGGGTGACGGATCCGTTTCCGGCCGAGTTCTCGAGCAGTCACATCCCCTTTCCCTCGGGGGTGGTGGAGAAGAACCTGTCGCTTTCCGCGGGAGCGCGTTTCCAGCCGTCGGACAGGTGGTTCGTTCGGGGGAGACTGGGGTTCGAATCGATAAAGAACCGGGATCACCTCGTGGGGGAGGACCACGTGGAAATGGAAGGGGAGTTGAGGATACAGGCCTCATGGGGAAGGTGGTTCCCTCCGAGGTAGGCGGTGGGAAAAGGATGGGGCTGTAGCCGGCCGCTTTCCCGAGTGTGCATTCTACCAAGTGGCAATAACGCGCCGTTATTGATATGCATCGGCGGCTTGACCATCTTCGGGATCAGGAGAGGTTTAACATGAAAGTGTTGGTGACCGGCGCAGCCGGTATGCTCGGTTCGGACCTGTGCCCGGAACTCGAGAAGAACGGGGTGGAGGTGGTGAGGACAGACATCCGCGAGGAAGGCTCGTCCATGCTGAAGATGGACGTAACGAACCCCTCGGAGATCAACGGGGTTATGGAGGAGGTGGGACCTGATTGGGTATTCCACCTGGCGGCTGAGACGGATGTCGATCTGTGCGAGAAGGACCCGGATCATTCCTTCTTCGTTAACGCGATGGGGACGGAGAACATAGCCCTGGCATGCAGGGAGATGGACAAGCCCATGGTATATATAAGTACCGCCGCCGTGTTCAACGGCCGTAAGCCGGTACCATATACCGAGTTTGATACTCCGGATCCAAGCAATGTCTATGCGTGGTCAAAGTTGGAGGGGGAAAAGGTGGTGAGGGACCTCCTCGATCGTTTCTTCATCTTTCGTGCAGGCTGGATGGTAGGAGGCTGGGAGATCGATAAGAAGTTCGTCTACAAGATCGTGAAACTCCTCAGGGAGAGGGATAGGATCACAGTCGTCGACGACAAGTTCGGTAGCCCGACCTTCACCTTTGATTTTTCGAGGAACCTGGTCAAGGTCTGGAAGACACGCAGGTATGGACTCTATCACCTGACGAACAGGGGAGTGACTTCGAGATACGAGATGGCCTGCCACATCGCCAGGTACATGGGAGTGGAAGACCGGGTGGAGATCGTCCCGATCAATTCCGCGCACTTCCCCCTTCCTGCCCCTCGTGCCAGGTCGGAGATGGTACGAAACTATAAACTGGATCTCCTCGGCATGAACGAGATGCCCCCCTGGCAGGAATCGCTCGAGTATTACATAAGGAAAAACGCCGGGTGACGGCGCCGGGGAGCCTATTGTCCGGGATCCGCGGGCAGGCCTTGAAGATCATGTTATTCCACTCGTGGTGTGTATAGGAAGAGATGGTGTTGGAGAATGGGCAGGGGAATTCTCCTGGTCACACCGGTCAAGAATGAATCGAGTCAACTCGGAGATGTCATCGGTCATGTCGCGGACCAGTCCCTGAGGCCTGTCAGGTGGATCCTCGTGGACGATCATAGTGACGACGGGTCTGGCGAGTTGTGCAGGCAGGCCGAGAGGGCCTATCCTTGGATACGGGCTGTCGAGCATCGCGGGAGTTGCCGTGGAAGGCGGCTTCAAGAGCATGTCTATGAGGTCCAGAAGACGGGATTTGATTTTGGTACGGCCCTGTGCCGCGATGAAGGGGTGCACTATGCCTACCTCGCGGTGCTGGACTCCGATATGCTGCCGGAGAGGGATTATTACGAACGCCTGGTCGGGATAATGGAAGGGCTCCCGGGTATGGGAATCGTCAGCGGGGGCGTATATGGCATCGGTGATGACGGTTCCCTCCGGCGCGAGCGTGGGAATGGGAGGTGGCCGTGGGGTGGGGCACGGCTCATCAGGAGGAGGTGTTTCGAGGATATCGGGGGGCTCCACCCGGTGAACTCAGGGGATACGGTATCCGCTATCAGGGCATTGGCGCTCGGTTACGGGGTGGGACAGTTTCCGGAAGTCCGCACTGTTCAGGTAAGGAGGACCGGCTCGGCTATGGGACTCAGGCGAGGATACTACTTGAAGGGGATCAACGATCGATTCCTTGGATTTCCACTCCCTTTCGCCGTCTCAAAGGCTTTGTACCGTTGTTGCCGGGAGTCGGTTGCCCTCGGGGCGGCGTACTTCTGGGGATATGTCACCTCCTTCATTAGGGGGGACAAGGTGATCGATGACCCGGTCGTCAGGAGATTCTGCCGGTGGTATTTCTTCAGAAGGATTGGTTCTCCAGGGTTTCCCATGGCCGGAAACCGGCATTCCGGGCCGTCATGTGCCGGGAGGGGATCATTGTGAAACGGGGCGGTTCGCCGGTAAAGAGGGTCTGCTTCATAGCATATACGGATTATTTCAGCGATCCGAGGGTGAGACGTGAGGCGGAGGCGCTTGCGAGGACCGGAAAGGAGGTCGATGTAATATGCCTGCGTGGTTGCGGCCGGGGACGACTCGACTCGCTTGCAGGGGTCAGGGTATCGGCCCTATGTATTGGGCGGTACCGGGGGGAGGCAATGATCTGGTTTATAGTCGGTTATGCATGTTTCTTCATGCTGGCCATGATGAGGCTATGTTTCATGCAAGTGGTAAGGCCGTACCAGGTGGTCCAGGTCCATAACATCCCGGATTTCTTGGTTTTTGCGGCCTGGCTGCCTAAGTTGCTGGGTGCAAAGGTCTTTCTCGATATCCGGGATCCCATGCCGGAGAGCCTGATGGTAAAGTACGGTCTTCGGGATGAGCATCCTCTTGTGTCACTGGTAAAGTTGGAGGAGCGTATCAGTGCGCGTTTCTCAGATACCATCATTTGCGCGACGAAGGAGCAGCGGGGACTGCTCGAGGGGCGAGGATTGCCACCGTCCAACATGATCGTCATGATGAACCTGCCGGACGAGGAGGTCTTTGGTGGACCGATTGGGAATGGGAGGAGACGTGCAAGGCCGGAGATTGTATTCCACGGTACCCTCGCGGAGAGGATGGGGGTTGATCTTGCAGTCGAGGCGGTGGGCATCGTCAGGGAGGAGATCCCGGATATCCTGTTCCGCATTTACGGTGGAGGGGAATTGTTGCCGCGCCTCCGGGAAGTCACAGAGGAATACGGGCTTGGTGAACATGTCTTCCTCAGCGGGCGATTTCATCCGGTCCAGGAAATCCCAGGCTTGATAAGATCGGCCTTTGCCGGTATCGTGCCGAATCGGCGGAACAGGGCGACGGACATGATGTTGCCGGTAAAACTCCTGGAGTATGTGGCCCTGGATATCCCGGTTATCGCGCCGAGGCTGCCCACGATCATGTCTTATTTCTCTGAAGAGATGATATCATATTTCGATCCTGGTGAGGTGGACGATCTCGCCCGTGTCATCCTCGAAGTTTACGAAAACCCAGCAATGGCGAGAAGGAAGGCCCGCAACGCAGCCACCTTTCTTAGGCACCACAATTGGAAGATGGAACGAAATCGATACCTTGCCATCTTCGACGGTGGGGAGGGGCACCGGGTATGGGATCTCGAGGTATCCGCTGATAGGGGAGAGCCGGCCGGTCTTGATGGAAAATGAGAGGCACAGGGAGTAACATGAGTGAGTAGAGAGGAAGGAGTAAGATGGCTTATACGATCTGCGAGAACGTCAAGATGGGGCCCGGGTCCCGGATTCAGGACTACGTCATCATAGGACAGCACCCCTGTGGGTCGCCCGATGAGATGGAGACGTTGATCGGTGAAGGAGCGATAATCCGCTCTCACACGGTAATCTATTCCGGGAACCGTATCGGGGGAGGCTTTCAGACCGGGCACGGCGTACTGATTAGGGAGTGCAACGATATAGGAGATCATGTCAGTATCGGCTCAGGGTCGGAGATCGCTCACCACGTAACGATCGGAAACGGGGTGCGGATACACAGCCGGGCCTTTGTCCCGGAGTTTACGACGCTCGAGGACGGTTGCTGGATAGGGCCGAGCGTCATATTCACGAACGACCCGCATCCCCTTTGCCCATCCTCCTCAGAGTGCATGAAGGGGGCGACGGTACGTAGAGGAGCCAAGATAGGGGCCAACGTGACCGTACTTCCCAACTTGACGATAGGAGAGAATGCGCTCGTCGGCGCGGGATCGGTCATCGTTTCCGATGTGCCGGAGGGGGCGGTCATGGCTGGCAATCCGGCCGTGATTATAAAGTGGATCGATGAGTTGGCCTGTCCGTTCGGGATTGTAGAGAGACCGTACATTCAAGGGGTCAGAAGATGAAGATACCTATGGTTGACCTGAGGGCGCAGTACCAGAACATCCAGGAGGAGATCAACGAGGCCATAATGGGGGTGGTGGAGGGAGCGGAGTTCATCCTCGGGCAAAGGGTCGCCGATTTCGAGGATGCCTTTGCTGCGTATTGCGATGTAGGCCACGCGGTGGGCGTAAACTCCGGGACCGCCGCACTGCACCTCGCCTTGCTCTCCGCCGGGATTGGCGAGGGTGACGAAGTCATAACAGTCCCCAATACATTCGTAGCCACCGCCGAGGCGATCGCATCAGCAGGCGCCCGGGTCGTCCTTGTCGATGTGGATCCAGGCACTTTGAACATGGATGTGGAGAGACTGCGCGAGTCGGTCACGGAGAGGACACGTGCCGTAATACCGGTTCACCTGTACGGTAACATGGCCGACATGGAGGGGATCTGCGAGGTGGCACGGTCGTCCGGCCTCATCGTGGTTGAAGATGCGGCCCAGGCGCATGGTGCGCTGTACGGAGACCGTAAGGCGGGTTCGATCGGGGACATCGGGTGTTTCAGTTTCTATCCCGGCAAGAATCTCGGGGCATACGGCGACGCCGGTGCGATAGTCACCGACAGCGAAGAGGTTGCGGAACGAGCAAGGATGTTCGCAAACCACGGACGTACTAAGAATGATGGCCATCTGGTGGTCGGCTGGAACGAACGGCTTGACGGCATCCAGGCGGCGGTCCTGGGCGTGAAACTGCGCTACATCGATGATTGGAACGCCTCCAGGAGGATGATGGCCGGATTGTACACGACCCTCCTGAGAGACGTCCATGGGATTGTGCCGGTCTCTCCCCTCAAGGGAACCGTACCGGTATATCACCTTTACGTGGTGCGGGTCGAGATCGGTTCGAGGGACAACCTTCGTTCCCACCTCGCCTCCCGGGGGATTGCGACCGGAATACACTACCCCGTTCCTATCCACCTGACACGAGCGTTTCAGCATCTTGGATACCGCGAGGGGGAGTTCCCCGTTTCTGAAGGAGTGATGAAGAAGATCATCTCGCTTCCTCTCTACCCGGAGATTAGCGAGTCGCAGGTAAGGTATATTGTTGGCGCTGTTCGGGAGTATATGGCATCGGTGTGATTCATGGGATAGAGGAGTTGAAATAGTCCTATTGTCTGATAGGAAAGGAGTAAGATATGTCAATCGATGTGGCAGTAATTGGGTGTGGTTACTGGGGTCCCAAACTCATTCGAAACTTCGATGCAGACGAGCGATTGAACCTCGCCGCGGTATGTGATACGATGGAAGAGAGGCTATCGGGGACCCGTCGTATTTATCCCCAGGTCCGCACCTCCACGGATTTGAAATCAATAATTGAGGATTCTACGATCGATGCGTTGGTCATCGCCACACCGATATCCACCCATTATACACTGGCAAGGGAGGCGCTCCTTGCAGGCAAGCACGTCTTCGTGGAGAAACCCTTGGCCATGAGGATCTCGGAGGTGAGGGAATTGATGCTCTTGTCGCGGGAGGTAGGGAGAGTCCTCATGGTCGACGATACCTTTCTTTACAATGGGAAGGCGGCGGCCGTCAAGGCGCTCATCGACCGCGGCGAACTCGGAGAGATATATTACATGGATGCCGTCCGGGTCAACCTGGGCGAGTTGAAGCCGATGGGGAGGTCGACGGGATTCTATCCCGACGCTGGGGTGCTCTGGGACCTCGCCCCGCATGATGTGGCCATGATGACGTGGTTTGTCGATGCCGAGCCGGCAAGGGTGGTTGCCACCGGCGCCGGTCCCATAGCGTACTGTCCAGGTCAACGCCCCATCATGGCTTGGGGTAGCATCGTGTTCGATAATGGAGTAATCGGGCATTTTCACGTGAATTGGCTCGCCCCGGAACAACAGAAGAGGATGTCCATAGTGGGCTCGGACAGGATGATAGTCTACGATGACGTCAACGAGGAGTGTCCGGTCTCCCTTTACGACAAGGGAGTCGAACTTCTCCCAGGCATTTCAGAGGAGGAGCCCAATATAGTACGATACCGGGAGGGGAAAAAATCCAGTGTGCCCTGGGACGAGAGGGAGCCACTTCGCGTGGCGGTCGAGCACTTCCGTGATTCTATCCTCGAGGGGCACGAACCGTTGAGCGGTGCCGCATTTTCCATGAAGGTCGTAGGTTGCCTGGAAGCTGCTGAACAGTCAATTGCAGTGGGTGGTGAACCGGTAGAAATTCATTCGTTAACGGCCGTGGGAGATTGAGGCCCTGATTTATGGTGCGGAGAAACCGGGGTTGTAGGGATGGTAAGGAGAAGGCTGGCAGTCTTGTCCGGTTATCTGATACTTGATCTATCGATAATCTTCATGTCATTCCTGGCAAGCGACCACCTTGCATCGGGCAATTGGGTTCCATTCTTTTCCCGCTCGAATTATCCTCAGAATGTGGGACCCTTGGGCTCCACGGCCCTTGCATCCTGCATGGTCTTCACGGCGACCATGGTGCCGGTCCTGGTCTATCTTCTATGTGTCCAGGGACTTTACGAGACAAGGCGTGGAGTGAGATATTCCACGGAACTGCACGGCGTCGTCCGGTCCGTCTGGTTTTCAATGCTCTTCGCAATCGCGCTGGATTTTCTGGTATGGCGTGCCGACATTTCCCGTCACTTCGTTGTGTATGAGGCCTCCTTTATGTGCGCGGGTCTCTTTACCTGGCGCTATTTCAAGCGGAAATACTTTGAGCGCCTTGTATCGGCGGGCTATCGCCGGACCCCCGCCCTGATCATCGGTGCGGGTCGGCTCGGGCGCTACCTGGAGATGATCATGGCGAGAAAGGACTGGCTCGGTGTCGATGTCGTCGGTTATCTCGATGACAGGTATGGTGTCGATGACAATGGACCTGCGGGCCTCCTTGGAAGAATCAGCGACTTCGAGCCGGTTGTACGGTTGCACGGTATACGCGAGGTATATGTCACAATCCCCTCGGAGCGCAAGGTGATCTCTAGGCTGTTGGATATCGCCTGTGACCTGGGTGTAACCGTCAAGGTGGTTCCAGAGATGTATGACCTGGTGGCAAGCGAGGTGAAATTCGAGAACGTCGGATCCATTCCGATAATGCGCCTTCGAGTCCCTGCCTTGAGGCCCAGGCAGATCCTGGCCAAGCGGGCCTTGGAACTCGCGCTTACAGTACCGTTGATCCTCCTCTTCTCCCCAGTCATGGTGCTTATTGCACTGGCGGTGAAACTGGATAGTGAGGGGTCGGTGTTTTACAAGCAGAAGGTCCTTGGGTTCAACGGTCGCCCTCTTGTTATCTATAAGTTCAGGTCGATGAGGAGGGACGCAGACGACTCGCCGCACAAGGCCTATCTCAAGAGGCTGGTGAATTCGAACGAGCCGGCCGATGAGGTGAATGGACTGTACAAACTGGTGGATGACGATCGAATTACACGGGTTGGCAGGATCCTGCGAAAGTACAGCCTCGATGAACTCCCTCAACTAATCAATGTCTTGAGGGGAGACTTATCGCTCGTCGGGCCAAGGCCGCCTATAGTCTTCGAGTATGCACAATACAATGATTTCCACAAGAAACGGCTGCTCGTGAAGCCGGGACTTACCGGCCTGTGGCAGGTCAGTGGAAAGAGCAGGCTCTCGTTTGAAGAGATGATCATGCTCGATATCCTCTACATCAATGAGTGGTCGATCTGGCTTGATTTGCGGATCATCCTCGATACTATCCCCGTTGTGCTCAGAGGCCGAAACCTGTAAGCGGCAGTAATAGTTCGTTGACATGGAATACGCGGGATGTTACTTTTCAACCGAAACTTGTCTATATAACGTGTCACGGGTCCTCGATGCAGGATGAGCGCGCGGAGGAGGGCGTGGAAGGTGAATCCTATGTTTGACATTCGAATCAAGCAGGGTATGCGCGCCTTGGAAGAAGGGGATTTTAGCCGTGCCCTCCGGATATTCAACGCACTGGAGAAAGAAGGATGCGTGTCTCCCGACCTCCTGGAGGGAATCGGAAGGGCCGATATGATGGCGGGCAGGTCCCGGCAGGCGATCAACTATTTTAGAAAGGCGTTGCAGGCCAATCCAAACCTCCTGACGTCGAGAATTGGCCTGGGGCTGGTCTTGTTCGACCTTGGCGAAACGGCCGAGGCGATCGGCTTGCTGAAGGACACGCTCGACTGCGGTGATCGATCTAACAACTTGTCTCCAAAGGCCAGGAATCGCCTCGTCGAAGGACACCTCAGGCTTGCTGATATGTATGTCGAACTGGATCTCTCGCTGGAGGCAGTCAGAGAGTATGAGAAGGCGATTCGGATTGGTGGGGATTATCCTGACATTCGAAGAAAGATGGCAAGAGAATACATCCGAATGAACCTCTTGAAGGACGCCGAGCGGGAACTCAAGCGGGCGCTCCGGCGGAACCCTTTTTTTGCGGAGGCGCGAGCGGATCTTGGGTACCTGTACAGATTGCAAGGGAAAGTCGACCTTGCCAGTGAAGAATGGGCGCAGGCGGAACTCGACGAGAGGGCTGACGGGCTTGTATGGGCTTACAGCCATAAGGGCGATGGTACCGCAAAGGATGCCGGTGGTGCTTCAACGCCTTCGGATGACCCGGTAGAGGCAGTTCGTGAGGGAGAGGGCCTCCTTTGATAGGTTTTATTGGAGACGGCTACGGCTGCCATGGCCTGTAAAGACCGCCGACCATGATGACTCCGACTAATTCCCGATGTGACTTCAACTTTTGGTGATTTATCCTGTTAGCACCGCGATCAGAGGGCTCCTTTATCCAGGTCGTGGGTTGAGGTCTGTCTTATCCCCTATAGTCCCCGCATGTTTGATCAATCTGTCACGGGCAGCAACGAGCGTTGAGCCACCACGGTATCGAGCGGAGGACATCTGGATACAGTTGACTATGTTTACAGACGCGAGGCGTTATTTACCGACGGAGTTGCCGGGATGAGTTCACGAACGGCACCGTGGAGCCAAAGGAACACAATATAGCAATCGGGTATAATTAGATTGATGAGAATAAAGAAGATTGGCGTGGAAACTTGCGTGGTGGCCCTCCTCCTCGGCTCCGGTTGCATGATCTGGGGAAACGCGCATGAACGGAAGGGGGACAATTACTTCCGTGCAGGACGGTACGAGGATGCCTGGGCGGAATACTCTATAGCCTTGAGGCAGAGAGGGGAGGACAACGGCATACTGCTCAAGATGGGCAGAACGGCCCTGCTGAGGAAGGATCTCAAGGGCATGAGAGAGGTGTACTTTTCCCTCCTGAGACTATCCCCGGAGGAATCGAACCACGTTGCCCTCGATTTCTTCAGGTTGGGGGTGAACTTCTATGAAAGCGGGGATGATGTCCAGATGGCCGGTGCCTTTGAATCCCTCTTCGAGGTGGATTCCACCTATAATATAGGAGAATACTACTATTACCTGGCTGATTATTACTACGAGCACGCTGATTTCAGCAAGGCGGCCACTTATTATATGAGGGCGTTGAGTTACCGTCCGGCCCACGAAAAGGCAGATTCCGCAACCTACCGCTTGGCCCTGTCCAACGAGAAACTCGAGAATTACAGGGATGCCCTGGTCTTTTTCGAGCAGTACATGAAAAAGTTCCCGGGGGGTTCGGATATCAAGGCGGTTGAATGGCACCGTGGCCTGTGCGCATATCATGTCGCTCAGGAAGAATTCGATGAAGGTCACCTGCGGGAGGCCCTGGAATACGTTGAGGTCCCTATCGATAGTGGTCAGCCGCAGGTAACTGAAGATGACGCCTGGTTCTTGAAGGGAGAGATTTATCATGCCCTGGATCGCCCAGACAGTGCCCTTGTCGCTTACGATAAGGTGCTCAACTTGAACCCATCGCGAACGGGGCGGCTGGTGTCGCTCTCGCAGGAAAGGATCCGTGAGATAAAGTTCGGCCGATGAAGGTGTACAACCACAAATCGCTTGGATTTTACTGCGTCATCATAATCGTCGGCATTTCCGGCCTTGGATGTGGAGGAGGGAAGACGTTCGTGGCCGAGAGTGCTGACATGGCTTACGACCATGCAATGGAGAGTTATCAGAAGGGGGATTATAAGGAAGCGGGCCGATGGTTCCAGCGTGTGATCTTCAATTATCCGGGGGATGAACTCATCGACAAGGCCATGTTCTACCTTGCCGATTCGTACTTCAGGGATAAAGATTATCTAATGGCTGCCAACGAGTTCAAGCGCGTATCTTCCGAATTTCCCGACGAACCGTTGGCGATGCAATCCCTTTATAAATTGGGGATCTGTTATTCAAGACTCTCCCTGGATTATGAATTGGATCAGACCGACACCAGGCGAGCCGTCGATACGTTCAACTCACTGATAGAGCGATTTCCCCGTAGTGAGTTTTCGGACTCCGCGCGGGTGCGAATCTCCGCATTGCAGGCAAAACTGGCCCACAAGGAATATGAAAACGGCCATTTTTATTATAAGCGTCATTATTATGACTCGGCGATAATCCAATTTGAGACGCTTAGGCAGGAATACCCGGATAATCCATGGTTGCCGCCCACTCTCTACTATCTGTCCAAGGCGTATGAAAAACTCGAGTTGAACGAAGACGCCGACAAGACGAGAAGAGAACTCATCGAATCGTTCCCTGAATCCGATGAGGCGAAGAAGATCATGCAGGAGTTCCCATCCCTGGTGAGTGGGGAGCGGGCATCGGTGAAGTAAGGGGAGTGCCTCGTGGATGGAGAAAACATCGGGATCCTGGGCGGCACCTTTGATCCCATCCACGTCGGCCATCTATTGGCAGCCCAGGATACAATGGAGGCCCTCACGCTGGATCGGGTGATCTTCGTCACCGCCTCGATTCCACCCCATAAGACCGGCAAGGGGATAAGCCCAGCAGAGACTCGATTGGCGATGGTTAAACTCGCCGTGGAGAATAATCCCTCCTTCTACGCCTCCGATATAGAGATTCGGCGCAGCGGGCCGTCGTTTTCCGTCGATACGGTAGAGGACCTTAAGTGTAATTTCCCCAACAGTGAGTTTTTCTTTCTCGTCGGCGAAGACAACCTTCCGGAGATCTGGGCCTGGAAGGAGCCTGAACGCCTTTTTGGGCTCTGCCGGATGGTGGTGATAGGGCGTCCGGGGGGCAGAAACCCTGCTCGCGATATGGATCTGCCCGGACCGGTGATAACCCTGAATATCCACAGGATCGATCTCTCTTCGAGTGAAATCAGGCGCAGAGTCCGGGAAGGCCGCTCTATTCGCTATCTTGTGCCGTCCGATGTCGAACGTTACATTTATGAAAAACGGCTCTACCGGTAATCTCAGATAGGTAGTTTGTACGTGCGGACCTTGGGGGTTGTACTTTGAGGACCCGAGTATGTTGAAGACCATAGCCAGAAAGATCTTGGGTACAAAGCACGGGCGGGAGATCAAGAAACTGCGGCCCATCGTGGAAGAGATCAATCGTTGTTTCGAGGGATACAGCGGGCTGAGTGATGAGGAATTACGCGGCAAGACCGATGAGTTCAGATCCCGTATCCGCGATGGTGAGACGCTTGATGATATCCTCCCAGAGGCGTATGCCGCGGTAAAGGATGCGTGCCGCCGCCTCCTGGGAAAGAAGATCGAGGTTACCGACCAGGAGATCGAGTGGGATATGGTCCCCTTCGATGTCCAACTCATCGGGGGCATCGTTCTCCACCAGGGAAAGATCACCGAGATGGCCACGGGTGAGGGGAAGACGCTTGTCGCCACGATGCCGCTCTACCTGAATGCCCTGGAGGGAAAGGGCGCCCACCTTGTTACCGTAAACGATTACCTGGCCAAACGAGACAGCCAGTGGATGGGGGCAATTTACGAGTTTCTCGGCCTCACAATAGGCTGCATTCAACATGACATGAGCCCTCCCGAGAGGCGTGAGGCCTATAACTGCGACATTACCTACGGCACCAATAACGAGTTCGGATTCGACTACCTCAGGGATAACATGGCCCTGAGGCTCGAGGACAGGGTGCAGCGGGGGCATCACTATGCGATTGTCGACGAGGTGGACAGCGTCCTGATCGACGAAGCGAGGACGCCCTTGATTATTTCTGGCCCGGTGGGGGAGTCGGGTACGAAACGCTATTCTGAACTCAAGCCATTGGTTGACAGCCTGAGCAGGGCCCAGAAGCAACTTGTAAGCAAGTTGCTTGCCATGGCGGAGGAAGATCTCGAGGCGGGAAAGGAGTACGAGGCCGGGATCAAATTATTCCAGGCATCAAGGGGGATGCCCAAGAACAAGAGGTTGCTCAAGATCCTCAAGGAGCCCGGAATGAAAAAACTCATACAGCGCGTGGAGGCCGATTTTATGAGGGAGAAACGGCTCCACGAATTGGATGAGGACCTCTATTTTTACATGGATGAGAAGGGGCGAAATGTCAACCTCTCCGACAAGGGGAGGGAACATCTCTCTCCCCGGGACAAGGACTTGTTCGTCATACCTGACCTGGGTGAAGGTTTCCACGAGATAGAATCGAATGAAGGTCTTTCGGCGGAAGAGAAGCGGAAGAGAAAAGTGGCACTGGAAGAGGATTATGTGGAGAAGAGCGAGAAGATTCACATTATCTCACAACTACTCAAGGCCTATATCCTCTTTGAAAAAGACGTCGAGTATGTCCTTCAGGACGGGAAGGTGGTAATCGTCGATGAATTCACGGGGAGGCTCATGCCTGGCCGGCGTTACAGCGACGGCCTCCACCAGGCGATCGAGGCCAAGGAAGGCGTTCGAGTGGAGGGAGAGACCCAGACACTCGCGACGATCACCCTGCAGAACTTTTTCAGGCTCTACGATAAACTGGCAGGCATGACCGGTACCGCCGAGACAGAGGAGAACGAATTCTACGAGATATACAAACTGGAAGTCATAGTAATACCCACGAACCGTCCAGTCCGACGGATAGACTTTGATGACGTCATCTACAAGACGAGGAGAGAGAAGTACAACGCCATTATCAACGAGATAGAAAGAGAGCACAAACGCGGTCGCCCGATCCTCGTGGGGACAGTGTCGGTCGAGGTCTCCGAGACCCTGAGCCGAATGCTCAAACGACGGGGAATTCGGCATCATGTCCTCAACGCAAAGCACCACCAGAAAGAGGCTGAAATCGTCAGTCGGGCCGGACAGCCGGGATCGGTAACCATTGCCACGAACATGGCAGGAAGGGGGACGGACATCAAACTTGGCCCTGGAGTCGTCCGCTGCTCCGGATGCATCCTCTATCACGAGAAAGACTATATAAAGGTGGAAAACCCGGGTGATAATATCCCGGATGGTGAAGACGAGTCTTTCTGCGAAAACGAAATGCCATGCGGCCTCCATATAATAGGTACCGAGCGTCATGAGTCGAGGCGCATCGACCGGCAGTTGAGGGGAAGGAGCGCCCGACAGGGTGATCCAGGATCCAGCAGGTTTTTCCTTTCACTTGAGGACGATCTCATGCGCCTGTTCGGCTCAGAACGGATTGCCGGAGTAATGGATAAGTTGGGAGCGGAGGAGGGAGAACCGATCATCCATCACCTCGTCACGCGATCGATAGGGCGTGCGCAGAAAAAGGTCGAGGCCCACAACTTCGAGATTCGCAAGCACCTCCTCGAGTACGATGACGTCATGAATAAGCAGCGCGAGGTGATTTACGACCAGCGGCTCTTTGCCCTGGAAGGTCAGGATCTGAAGGGGCAGGTCCTCGAGATGATCGAGGAATCATTTGAGGCGAGGGTGGACCAATTCGCCGATCCGAAGGCCTACCCCGATGAATGGGATCTCAAGGGATTGTCTGCTGATCTTAGGAGCAACTTTCTCATCAATCTTCCAGTGGACGGCCTGGACCTGAACGAACTGACGCACGAAGGTCTGAAAGAGATGGTCAGGGAAGTCGCCGCCAGGGCCTTCGAGGAGAGGTTGCAGACCTGGGAAGAAGAATATCGCGATCCGATCCTGCAGAGAATCCTGCTGGCAGTCATAGACGACCGGTGGAAGGAACACCTCTATGACATCGATCACCTGAAGAGCGGGATTTCTTTCATGGCATATGGCCAGAAAGACCCCTTGATAGAATACAAGCAGGAGGCCTATCGGATGTTTGTCGACCTCCTGGATGAGATCAAGAAACAGGTGGCAACCCTCTTCTTTCGTGCCCGGTTCATGCCGCAGGAACGAGTTGCACGCAGAGAAACACACGGCGTTGAGGCCCGACACGCCTCGCCGATCTCCGCATATGCAGGTGCCGCTATCGGGGCCGGGAGTTCGCAAGTTAGGGCAACTGCGGGTGCGGCAGAGGAGGGAGGGCCTAAAAAGCCGGTTGTAAGAGGGGAGAAGATCGGAAGAAACGACCCGTGCCCGTGCGGGAGCGGACTGAAGTACAAGAAGTGCTGCGGGCGTTGATTGCACCTCCGGCGTACTTTATTGCCTGTAGGCGACTAATGGCGATATTCCCTCGTTGTTAACTCCCACCTTCGATTTTGTTTTCATTCTTCGGCATGACCGCATTCGTATCCGATTCGATTTTCCCAACGAGGCGACGGCTGACTGCCGGGAAATGGAGCATCCCGAGGGGTGACCGATGCACGGCCAATCCATGGTGTTCGGAATGGTGTCGGCTAATGAACACCGGACTGCGCGCCGCACCTCAACTGTCCAGATTGTTCCACTGCAATAATTCCCCATTTAAACGGCAGCGGGCCCCCTGCTGGTGCAATATCACCCTCTTTCCTGAGAAATTTGATATTTTTGGCACTAATATTGCTTTTTTTCAGACGAGTGCGTTTTTTCTTCCGAATCCTTCCAAGAAAGGAGACCTTACCTTGGGTTGGGGGAAGTCGAGAGCAAGGTTGACACCCGCTGACATGAACTTTATTCTCGAGGCTCTATCCGGGGGTGATCGAAAGAAGAGAGCCATAAAACAACTAATGTCAGAGAAAAGCTTCATCGATCACCTCCTGGATCGAGCCGAACTCTTCGATAGGATAGTGCACGAGCATGGACTCACTCGTATTTCTCCCTCTCTCTACTTTTATGTCCTGGCGAGGCATGTCATGCTGGCGGAGGGAGTCGATAACAGAAGAGTCTCGGATTACATCTCTTCCATGATGGTGGAGTTCTTGGTAAGAGAACGACTTTACAGGGTTTCTCTTGCCCATGATGAGATATTCAAGTATATCGTCGATCTCGTCGCTTACCTCGACGGCGCCGATTCGAGAGATCGCTTCTTGATTCGAACCCATATCGGGAATTATAGCCTCTTCCTCCTTGGCCTGTTTCCCGAGTACATACGTGCTCGCAACAGATTCAGGAAGTATTGTCCGGGAGAGACCTATTACGAGGATATGGGGAGTATCAATTACCGGCTGGCTGCGGACAACCGGCTTGCAGAACGGCTCGAACTCTCAGATGTCCTGTCTGTTCTCGGGGATCGTTTTCACGTAATTCGAACGTCGCTCAACCACATCGCCCATCGCTATCTACACCTCCAATCAGGCTAACGGCTTTAGCTTCCAGGCCAGGAATTCTGCATAAGGTCCTCTTTATCCTCTTGCCCTGATTACACCTGTTCAATCACTGATCCCCTTGTAATTGAACGAGATACTCGCTTCAAAGAGAAAAAACCGGAGAAATGCAAGGAGTAAGGGGTTGTTGAAAAAGTCTATCTTGCTTTCCTTATATCTTGTTACAACACAAGAAAAATAGAGGAGAAGATTCATGCTTTCAAATACTTAGACCCCATACACCACCCACAAATTCTCAAGAGGACCCCTTATAATTTGTTAAAAAAACGTATTCACTTCTCTTGAATAGAGCAAGATAGGAGCCAATGGAGGGTGATGATCGGGAGTATCTCTAATCTAATGCCGGAGCGGTAGATGGCCGGGAGTACATGGTGATAGTCGGAAGGAGCGTCGTATAATTTCACGACCGATCTCGAATTGTCTGTTAAAATATGACGATCCCTACAGTGATTTCGTGGTATTGGTCCGAGAAGGGATGCCATTTGTATTCAGGGTGGAGCGAGAACCGCTCCACCTTTGGGAGCTTCCAGAATATCCCGCCTCCGACATTAATATCGAGATGATTCTCCTTAAGAGGCCAATACCTTCCTTGCTTCTCGACATGCGTCAAGCCTATGCCGGAGGAATAATATATCTCGAAACTCCTCCCTAACGTAAATGGGACCATGGCATCCGCGCTCAAATATTGGATCTTCTCTTTGTCCCTCTTTTCAGAAGACGCGAGGACGATCTCGTAAGTCAAGCGTTCGCTTGTCCTGTAACTCAGCCGTCCTCCTGCCAGCGGTCGCCACTGCCTGGAGTTTCCCGGGTCCGCCGAGCGGGCTAACCCTACGAATGCTCCCGCCGACAAGGATTTCCGGCGCCCCGATTCTGGGAGCCCGTGGCGCGTACCAATCCACGCATCCCTTAGACCGTCTCCGTCAGTCATTACAGGCCAGCCGCCTACCCGGACATCTAATATCGCGCCCATAACCGCGCCGATCGTACCCCCGGTTGAAAGGCCATATGCCAAACCCCTCAGTGCCGCCAGGTCGTCGTGGGATGAAGGGTCATCCGCCAGGGATGCGAAGGCCAAAGCAGTTATTAATGCCGAGGGGGCTCCAACCGCCAAGATCCCAGCCAATATCCCATCCTTAATGGAGTCGCCGCATCTCACCGAGGCGATTCCAGTGAGGGGAATGGCTCGGGTCGGGATCAAGAGGGGAGCAGATGCTATTTCTTTCGGAGTCTGCAGGGCACGGACATAGAGGGAGTCATCGGTTGCATTGAGGATAATGCCGATAATTGCTTTCCCGGTCTCCAGGGTAATCTCCGAGACACGACATTTTTGCTTGAGGTCCGCCCTGGCAGCCGTACTGCTCTCTGGAAAGGCTGCTATTGAAGGGTCATTCAGGGGGATAAATGCTGAGAGGAGCAAGGTTAGCGCAATACTTCGACTGGTCTTCATCTGATTCCACTATTGAGTTAAGGCGACGCCTCCTCTTTGTTAATATAAGTGAGGCATTTCTTGGTGTCAAATTTAATGAGGAAGTCAGAGGGAAAGGGAGTGATGTTGAGAGTAGAGAGGTTGAAAGATCAGGTGGGCAATGGAAGTGGTGTATCGAGGGATGAAGTGTGGGGTTTATAAGCGGCCGAATCCAGAGGTCTTAGAGCGGCCTATTCGTCGGCGGTGTACGTTGAAGAACAAGCGTCAGATCGTCCGTGAATCTGCCTGATAGATGTCGAGAGATGGGAGAGATTGACTCCCTTCTTCTCACCGGGATGGACTCTATTCTTCTCATCTGAGTCTTTAGCGGGATAGCCTGTTGACACGGCATACCGTTCATGCCTATACTTGTCCATGGGAGAGTATCGAAATTCACCACGATTTTTTCTCGATAGATCACTTGTCTCCCTGTTTTCATGGATAATCACTCCGACACCGTTGGTAGAAAGGAGAAATAATGGGGGCGTCCAGGCAGTCCGTTTCTTCTGGGTCACCATTTGAAGGGCTTATTGGATTTTCAAGGGCGGTGAGAGTGGGTGATTTCATCGCGGTGTCCGGCACCGCGCCTATCGGTCCTAATGGGAACACGGTCGGAAGGGGAGATGTCTATCTCCAGTGCAAGCGTTGCCTGGAGATTATAGAACAGTCGCTGCTTCAACTTGGAGCCGACATGGAGGACGTAATCCGAACACGCGTCTACTTGGTCGATATGGATGACCTGGAGAAGGTGGCGAGATCACACAGCGAGGTCTTCGGGGAAACGATGCCCGCGTCGACGTTCATCCGTGTGAGTGGGTTCATTGACCCGGAGTGGCGAGTGGAGATCGAGGCGGACGCGGTCACGGAAGGTGACTGATTTGCGTGTTGTTGTGGATATTGTGCGTGGAAGGAAAGGTAATAAACTTGTTGATTATTAAGGCACATGGTTAATTACCATAACGATGATATGTCGCTCCCCCTTGAGAGAGCTCTCGAGGCATGATGATTCAATTGCTGACTCTCAAGGCACTTACAATACTCTGTACTCGCTTTCTATGAAGTAGAGGAGCAGATGGGAGGGAGGAATAACAGATTGATTTCAGGGAAGGTACCTCTGTTTGGCCTGGTGGCTTTTCAGACCGTGTTCGTTGCTTCAATGCGAGGGGGGACATCGTTATCCAGGGAGGATGGTGTGGAAAACAGGCTCCCACGTCAGGTCACTCCCACCTGCGAGTCTGTAAGGCTGAAGATAGACGCCGATAAAAAAAGTTATTCAGGGGAGGTGAAGATTGTTCTGCATATGTTAGATCCGACAGATCATTTCGATTTTCACGCGGAGGGTCTTGCCATAGAGAAGATGTCTCTCACGAAGGAAGGAAGACCTGTTCCATTCGATTATTCACGTTTGACCCCTGACATTGTGGAGATTCGCTCGGGTGACACACTATCAAGGGGCAGCCTGGAGTTGAAGATCGGTTTTTCAAATGAATCCGATTCCACTGCGAACAGTATTTACCGCATGAAGGATGATGGGCGGGGTTATGTATTCAGTCAGTTCGAGGCCGACGAGGCCAGGGAGGCTTTCCCTTGCTGGGATGAGCCGGACTTCAAGATCCCCTACAAGGTGACGCTAATCGTACCGGAAGGACAGCTCGCGGTCAGCAACACCAAAGTTGAGGAGGATCGCGCCCATGATGGATGGAGGACGGTCGTTTTCAAACGAACCCCTCCGATGCCTTCTTACCTGCTCGCAATCGCTGTCGGCCCGTTCGACACCGTGCCGATACAGGGTATGTCGGTGCCGGGCAGGGTGATAACGGTAAAGGGGCGTGGCTTCCTCGCCGGTGAGGCGGTGCGGACCGCACCACCTATCTTGTCCGCGCTGGAAAGGTACTTCGGGAGCCGTTACCCTTACGACAAACTCGATCTCATCGCGCTCCCGGAGTTCTGGCACGGGGGGATGGAGAATCCCGGAGCGATCACATTTGCCGAACGCATACTCCTCCTGGATCCCGAGACGTCGAGCGTCGGGCGGAAGAGGACACTGGCGAGCGTGATGGCGCACGAGATGGCACACATGTGGTTCGGAGACCTGGTGACCATGTCCTGGTGGGACGATCTCTGGCTAAACGAATCTTTTGCATCCTGGATGGGTGATAAGATCGTGCAGGAGGTCTTTCCTGAATACGGGGCGGACGTAAGTCAGGTACGAAGTGCCCAGCGGGCCATGATCATGGATGCGCGTCCGTCTACCCACGCCATGAGGGAATCTGTAAGTGCGACGGACAACCTACTTCTCACGGCGGATGTCCTTGCTTACAGCAAGGGTGAGGCCATCCTCGACATGTTCGAGCAGTGGATGGGAGCGGATCGATTCCGGAGAGGCGTGCTCGACTATATAAAAGAGAACGAGTGGGGGAACGCAACGGCCGAGGATCTTTGGGCATCCCTGTCCGTGGCTGCAGGAGAGGATATCGCTCCTGCCATGTCTTCATTCCTGGACCAGGCCGGCGTTCCGCTGGTCTCGGTCGATGTGGCGGGTGACGGTGAGGTCAGGCTCAGACAGGAACGGTTTACAGGGTATGAAGCCGATGGCAACGGCAAGGCCGTGTGGAGAATACCGGTCACGCTTAAGTACGGGGATTCAATTTCGGTACGGTCCCATCGGCTTCTACTCGACAGGCCGGAGGAGATCGTCCACCTTGAGGGAGAGGGAGGGATAAAGTGGATCTTTCCGGATGCCGGAATGCACGGGTATTATCGATGGGTGGTTCCAACTGAAATGATGGTGAATATGGCTGAACAGGCCAGCGCTATCTTGGATCCTCGTGAACGGGTCGGTATGATAGGCAACTTGGGTGCGCTCCTCGATGCTGGCAAGATCGATGGAGAGTTGTACCTCAGCACCCTGAAAAGGATAGCCGACGACCCTGATCCTCGGGTCCTTTCCGCCCTTCTCTCCGCCCTTGGGAAGGCAGAATCGGCCTTTGTGACGGAAGATCTGGAAGAGGCATTTTCTGGTTATTTGAGGCTCGTGCTGAGACCAGCACTTGCGCGGTTCGGTATGACACCTGTAGAGGGTGAGGACGAGGAGGTCACGAGGTTTCGTCCCGGGCTGATAGGGTGCTTGGGTGATGAAGGGAGAGATAAGCACTTAACGGAATGGGCCGATTCGCTCGCGCGGGAATACCTTATTGACCCGGCGGCTGTAGATCCCTCCTTGGTTGATGCCGTCCTGTACCTCTCGGCCATTCATGGAGGCGAAGACCTGTACAGGGAGTACAAGAGACGATTCGAGTCCGCCCAGACACCAGTGGATCATTCGAGGTTTCTCTACCTGGTGGGAAGTTTTCGTGATTCCACGCTGGTTGAGGATGCCCTCCAATACGTCCTGGAGGGGCCCCTGCATAACACTGAACTCTTCACGGTACTCTGGGCGGTGTCCCGATCAGGGAAGTTCGATAACCGTCTTTTTGATTGGATAATGGAAAACTATGGCGTCCTTACTTCTCGTATGCCGCCGGAGATGGCGGTGAGGCTCGCAATGTTTGCAGGGGGGTGTTCGGAGGAAAGATTGGAGAAGGCGGTAAGATTCTTTGCAGAGCCGACACACCATGTCGTGGGGATCGATCGTCGGCTCGATGAGATCTCCGATCAGGTCCATGATTGCACGGGACTAAGGGAGAGGGAGGGAGAGAGAGTAAGGCATTACCTGGAGGGGCTCCAAGGTGTTGATAATGTTGGACACTGAAGGGTAACTCCTGAGTCAACGAGAGGGGCCTGTCAGGTCAGCATGTTTTCGATAAAGTCCACGACAGAATCGAGGGCGTCATCGGGGACGTTCAGCGGCGGTCTGTTGCATTTTTCTACTTTTATCTTGTTCACATCCTCGATGCGAGATATCTGCACAAGTCGTCCCTGCGCCTTCAAATGACGGTCCACGGCTCCCCATTTCCCGGCAAAGAAACTGTACGAAGGTATGCCGAGTACCGATGCCTCTCGTGTCATCGTGCCTCCCCCGCTTATGACCATATCCGCTTCTCGGACGAGAGTCGGCCCGCTTATAACCCTTTCGGGAATCCACCAGGAGACCTCGTGTTCCCTGCAAAAGTCGATCAGTGCGTCTTCCTGCTCTGAGTCACGAGGCAAGAGGACCAGGAACAGGTCGTCGTGTCCCGCCAGGTATTCCAGGATGGCATCCTGCAGGAACTCGCCGCGTGACGAGTGGTAGTGGGCAAGGCGCCCTTCTGGGCGGAAAAAGACCTTTATGCGATCGGTCGTCTTCAATCTGGCCAGGCCGTCGTTCTCCGGCGCGAAGTTGCAGAGATAGAGTTCTTCTTTCAGGCCAGGGTAGTGGGTTACCTTTTCGGCGTAACGTCCCCATGCCTCCGCCGGGATGGGTGAAGGAACGAGCAGGTGGTCTACAAAACGAACAATCGACTGGTTGGAGAATTCATAGTCATCGAGGCTGACAACGGGGATGCCAAGGTAGTGGGCGGCCAGGATCTGTGAACGGGATCCATGCGATAAGGCCAGCGCTGTCTTCCTGCGGTACTTGAACAACCGGGCATACAGGAGAGAGGCCCTGTGCAGTACTCGATATGTCTTGGCGAGTGTATTCTTACCGGGTCCTGGCATGCCGACGACATTTGCGTCGTATCCCATGCGGCGGCAGAGGCCGACCGTGAAGGAAAAATCGCGCGCCGTCAGGATCAGCGGGTAGCCTTCGCCCTGGAGGTGCTCTATGATGGGGGATAGAACCAAGACGTGGGGGGCATTTTCAAAGTCAATCCATACGGCCATTTCCCGTTTCACCTCACCCATGCAGTTCCTCGCGTAGTATCCCTACGATCCTCTCTGCCGCCCTGCCGTCCCACAATTCCGGGCGGCGGCCGTGATGTGAATCTCCATTGAACACCCGTGAAGCCGCCTCGACGATGCGATCCGGCGATACACCTACCACCGTATTCGTCCCCTGAGTGACCGTGACGGGGCGTTCGGTGTTTTTACGCAACGTAAGGCACGGCACCCCCAGTATGGTAGTCTCCTCCTGGATCCCCCCTGAATCGGTCAGTACCAGTTGGGCCTGCGCCATCATTCCAAGAAATTCCAGGTACCCCACCGGCTCGAGGAGCCTCAGGCCGGTCATGGAATCAAGGCGTCGCGTCATGTCAAATTGAGAGAGCCGATCGAGGGTCCGAGGGTGCGCCGGGAACAGTATTGGCGATCTGGTTTGAATTGCCTCGAGGGCATCCAGGATCCCGTTCAGTACCGTTGGGGAGTCTACATTTGATGGACGGTGCAGGGTCACCACGGAGTATCTTCCAGGGGATAGCCCATACCTGGCTGGTATCTGCAATTCATCGGCGCGGGAACGGTGGCGTAACAGGGTGTCTATCATCACGTTGCCTACGAAGAATATCTTGTGATCCGGGATGCCTTCTCTCCTCAGGTTCTCGTCGGCGTCGCGTGAGGTGGTGAAGAGGTAATCGGAAAGCGCGTCGGTCAACTTCCGGTTGATCTCTTCCGGCATCGTACGGTCGAAACTCCTGAGGCCGGCCTCCACGTGGCAGAGGGGAATGGACAACTTGCTCGCCACCAACGACGCGGCCAGGGTGGAATTCACGTCTCCCACCACCAAGACGCAATCCGGTTTCAACCTCGCCAGCAGTGGCTCCAGGGCCAGCATCACCTGGGCCGTTTGCCAGGAGTGTGTGCCGGAGCCCACTCCCAGGTTGATATCCGGCCTTGGAATGTCCAGTTCCCGGAAGAAGATGTCCGACATCTCGTCGTCATAGTGCTGGCCGGTGTGAACGAGCACCGGTTCAATGTCGGGAAAGGATCGCATCGCGGCGAGGATGGGCGCTATCTTCATCAGGTTGGGCCTTGCTCCCACGATATTAACGATCTTCACGCCTTCTGGCCTCCGTTGTCTTTCGCGTTGTTGCCCTGGAAATAGGAACTGCCCGCTATTCCACCATCTGGCCCCGGCTATGGGATGCCGCGATGGGTTCGAGGTTCATCTCTTGTCAAGGTTGTGTACCCGGCCTATGCTTGTTCGGCCGTTGAAGTACAGCAATTCGCCGCTCGATCCATCCGCCTTCTCATTGTTCATGCGGGGGGCCGCGATGGATTGGCATGTTAATGGAACTATCCGCTCCTCTTTATGGCCCTCATTGGATCAACGAATTGGGAGATGGACCTAAGTCGATTTCTACAGTCGGGGAGTCACCTGCCCCAGTCTCTGGGATATCGAAAGTCCCAGTCGACAGTCCTCTGGGATAGTTTGGCGATGACGGGGAGACGGCGCTTGTACTGGGAGTTGCGGACCATATCGGCAACCTTGCGGATGAATTTCTCCTGGAGCCCCCTTCCCTTGAGTTCGACCGGGCTCAGGCGCTTGTCGATTAGGAAATAGAGGAGCTTGTCCACCTCCTCGTAGGTAAAGCCAAGTTCCCCTTCATCCGTTTGTCCCGTCCACAAGTCGGCGGTCGGTGCCTTCTCTACTATCTCGCCGGGCACGCCGAGGTACCTCGCCAGGGACTTCACCTGGGTCTTGTAAAGGTCGCCGAGGGGGTTGATCGCGCAGGCCATGTCCCCCCAGAGTGTGGTGTAGCCGAGGAGGTACTCGGTCTTGTTGCTCGTTCCGAGCACCAGTGCCTTGAGTGCGTTCGACTGGTCGTACAGGATGAGCATCCGCTCCCGGGCCATGGCGTTCCCCCGGCGGATCCGGTCCATTTCGGGGTTGATTGAGAGGTAGGGATCGACCATGGGCGTGATATCGACTTCGAGGTGGTTTATGCCGAGTTTATCGACGACCGCGAGGGCATCTTTTCGGCTCTCGGGCCGGCTCGTGCGGTAAGGCATCAAGACCGCGGTGACGTTATCCATGCCGAGGGCCCGGGTAGCCAGGTAAGCGGACGTGGAGGAATCGACCCCGCCGGAGAGTCCGAGGACCACTCGCTCGAAGCCGACCTTTCGGACCTCCGAGGCGATGAAACCGCAAAGGATCGTGGATACCTGTTCGTCATTGATGGAGAGTTCGTTCATCCCAGATCCTCTCGAGTTCCGAAAGTGTGATTTCGATCTTCTCGTCCCTCAGGTAGGGGTTCGTGATCCGTGCCCTGCGGATCGCCTGGCGGCTCAACTCGGCATCCGCCGACCCCTCCTCGAAGTAATTGCACTGTGTTACGAGGCTACCGTCCGGCCCGATTACCCGGGATCCCCCCCAGAACGAGACGCCGTCCTCGTACCCGACCCGGTTCGCAAAGACTGTAAATGCAGTGAAGACATGGCCGTACGACTGGAGCAACTCCTCCCACCGTACGATATTGCTCGATTGTTGCTCCTTGCCTATACCCCTGCCGGGTGAGGCAGAGAGGATAACGATCGTCTCCGCTCCGTCCAGGGCGAGGAGGAAGAGGCTCACCGGGTGCAGTGCGTCCTCGCATACCAGCAGGCCCACTCTTCCGAGCCGCGTATCGAAGGCCTCGAATCTCCTTCCCGGGCTGAAGTACCTCTCTTCCTCGAACATCCCGTAGGTGGGCAGGTAGACCTTCCTGTGCCTCCTTACCATCTCGCCGCCGTCGAGGAGGGCGGCAGTGTTGTAGAACTGGAAGTCCGGGGATTCCTCCACGTAACCAAGGACGATAGCGATATCGCGGCTCAGTTCCAACAGGGATGAGAGGATGGGGTGCCCGTCGGCGAGGGCCACGGAGGAGACCATGTCCCGGAGGTGGTAGCCGGTCAGGGATAGTTCGGGGAAGATGACCATGTCGATTCCATAGGACGCGGCCTCCTGGACCTTGGACCGGATGGCATTGAAGTTCCCCTCCAGGTCACCAAGTTTGGGATAGGTCTGCGCGATCCGGATCTTGATGGTATCTATCCCTCCTCTTTATGTTGATTCCGTGCTATCGATATAATAATCATCCAGATACTCTACTATTTTAGATTGTAATGGCCTAAAAAATCACGTTGCTTGCCCTTCGACTTCTTCAAGTCTTTTGCGGGCCGGAGCCACGTGATACAGACCGGTATCCTCTTTTACTGTAAATCTGTCTGCTTCCAATCTGATTTTTTCAAAAACCAGTTCTGTATCATGTCATTCTTGATGATGGCATTTGGCTCGTACGGTTTTCCAAGAAACTTGGATCCATTGGCAACTTCGTACGAAGCATTTGCTATTTTATGCCATATAATAGGATTTAGATTGTCAAATCCGATCTTACGGCACATGACGCAAATGTCGGCATGGAGTGGGAAAACGAGATGTCGCCCAAATTGAAGGGGACTTCTACAACTGAGCACCATCATCTCTCCCGCCCGCTCAATAGGATCCCCGCGAGGACCGCTGACTAAAGTTACATCGGTGGAGAATCAATGTCAAATCAAAGGATCGTATGAAATTCGCTGTCTGATCGACGGAAGGATGGAGCCAACCGCTATCCCATCAACCCGTTAGTTACCTTCCCGCCGGGGAAAGGTAGGGTAAGGCCCCTCTCTCCTGATAAGTGATATGGATACCACGCCTAACCCCCCCCGGCGGCTACATCCGGGGATGATAAAGAAGCCACGACATAGAAAGACTTGAAAAGATATCCGGTTCCTGGTATAATGTCTATGTTCATCCTGTGTGTGTTCGTATTCCTGCCTCCTCATTTTGTCAAGTTGGGGGCTTCTGCACTATCAGTAAAAGGAGTGGTGAATAGAGAGGAGATCGCCGATGATAAGGAGTGTGCGAGTCGCTTTCGTCCCTGTCTTGATAGCATCATCGATCCTTGTCTTTCAGAGCTTGCTGCCGGCCCAGACCACGGGGAAGGTCGAGGGATTCGTGCGGGATGCGGACACTGGAAAGCCACTGGCAGGCGCGCAGGTGACGGTGGAGGGTACCCTCCTCGGCAATATCACTGACGACGAAGGCTATTACTTCATCCTAAATGTGCCCGTGGGACTGCGTCATATCAAGGCCCAACTGATAGGCTATCAAACGGTCACGGTGGAGGACCAGAGGATCCTTGCGGGCCAGACCCACACGGTAGATTTCAAACTCAACTCCACGGTCATCGAACTCCCTGGACAGGTCGTGGAGGGCGAGCGTGCGCCGCTCGTGCCGAGGGACAACACGGTCTCTAAACATCGAATAACCTTTGAAGCGACACAGACGCTACCAGTGGACAGTTACCGTGATATCGTGACGCTACAGGCGGGCGTCCTCAACTACGGTGGCA
The DNA here is from genome assembly GCA_964573995.1 of uncultured Gemmatimonadota bacterium. Classification (GTDB taxonomy): domain Bacteria; phylum Gemmatimonadota; class CAZMKB01; order CAZMKB01; family CAZNLH01; genus CAZNLH01. Next base: position 9,692 of record CAZNLH010000005.1, on the reverse strand, counting down.
GCACAAGCATCCGGGGGGGTCGCACGTCCGACAACGCCGTATATATAGACGGGGTCAGTGTCAGGGGGTTCATCAACATCCCGGAATACAGCGTTGAGGAGATAGACGTGATCACTGGAGGCTATGGATCGGAATTCGGCAACGCCCAGTCGGGCGTAATCAATATTGTCACAAGGGAGGGTGGAACGGACCTGTCCGGACAGTTACGGATCGAGACGGATGAATTCAACCCCTCCTCTTCCAACTACGGGTACAACCGCGGACAGTTCAGCATAGGCGGGCCGCTGCCGTTGGTCGACAACCTCACGTTCTTCTTCTCGAGCGACCTCCTTGGTGAGGGAGACAAGGACCCCAGGGCGGCTGGGTTCAAGGGAACGGCCAGGGACCTCTTCGATGTGGCTGCGCGATACAGCAACGCGGACGAGGCCCGTCGATTCCTCGGCCACGACCTGGACATCCTGGGGATGTTGGGGTCGGCACAGAGGGGGAACCCTGATCTTCCCATCCTGAACCTCTCCGATCTGAGGAGGGAACGCTTCGGCGGAAGGGACTACGAGGGCCGCCGGCCCGGCAATCGGGGGGACAAGTACCAGATCCAGAGCAAGATCTCATACCAGCCGACAAGGAATGTCAAACTCACGGGCACTTACATCGAGAACCGAGACCAGGGTCTCGGGTTCAGCATGGGCCGGATATTCTGGACGGAAGAGAAGAACTCGGCATCCATTACCCGGAACCGGATCGGTATCGTGGGCTATGACCAGATGTTGAGCCAGTCCGCCGACCGCAGCACCAGCCTCTCCTTCCGCGGAAGTTTCCAGCGTAACGAGCACCACTCTGGTTCCCTCTTTGCCCCTTACGACTCCGGCAGTCCGCGGGTCTCCGTCCCGGGTGCAAGCCTCGGATATCACAACCAGGCGAGCCTCCTCAACTTCATGTTCCGGGACATCCCCATATTCGCTTCAGACCTCTGGGCCACATCCCCCGAACAGGCGGAGCATTTCAGCGGTGTTGATCCTCCTACCACCGAGAGGGGAGACAATCCATTCGGGCTTCCCACCACGTTCGCCGATGCGAACTATGGATTCGTCGACAACGTCTCAAATACCATGGAGGACATGACGACCTTCAGGATCGACCTCGATAGCCAGTTGAACCGGGTGCACCGCATCAGGGCCGGTGCGGAGACCAGGGTCTGGCTGCGCGACAAATACAGCAGCGGCTTGTCCCAGTCGACATTCCTTGACTATTCAAGGGCCAACCCCGACCTGGAATCCTCTTACATCGAAGACCGGCTCGATTACCGCGACCTCGTCATCGACCTCGGGCTCCGGTTGGATTCTTTCAACGCCGGCGTTAGTTACCCGTCGATATTAGGCGACCAGTCCTCCCCCCACGTCCGGCCGAGACGTAAGACCGAGGTCTCGCCCAGGCTTGGGGTCGCCCACCCCGTCACGGAACGGACGCAGGTAAGGATAAGTTACGGCACAAAACTCCAGATGCCCGGTTTCGGAAACCTCTACGACGGCATCAATGTGGACATCGGCCAGCAGGGAAACGCCAATGCCTTCTTTGGAAACCCGGACCTCGGCTTCCAAAAGACCACCTCCTTCGAGGTAGGTTTCACCACTCTACTCTCGGAAAACTGGGTACTCGACCTCGTCGGGTACAACCGCGACTTCGACGGAAACCTCGCCGCACGTTACCTCAGGCAGGAAGGGAGCACCAGGTACCTCCGGATACTGACCAGCGCCGACTTCGGGAACGTGAGGGGAATGGACTTGACGTTGAGGAAGCGCTTCAGTGGCTACTTCTCGAGCGATTTTACGTATACGTTGACCTTTTCAAAGAGTACGGGTACCGACCCGCGCGACTTCGTGGAAAACGAGGGGAGGTTCGTGGTAGGAAGCACTCCACCACTGCCACCAATCATGCCAGCCCCGAACAACTTCGATCAGACCCACACCTTCAATGCCCAATTCAACCTGCGATTCCCTAACGACTTCCGTGAGGGTACCAGGACGGGCAGGATCTTCAGGGACACAGCCGCCTATTTCACCTTCCAGGCCAACAGCGGCAGGCCCTATACCCGCCAGGACATGAACTTCGACTTCGCCGAGGACATCAACCTGAGCCGCAGGGGATGGCAGTCCATGGCGAACCTGAGGCTGACACGCGATTTTCACCTGGCAGGACTCGACTACACTGCCTTTGCGGACATCCGAAACCTCTTCGACACGGACAACCTGAGCGCCGGGGGCGCAGTGGTCTTCGCAAGCGCAGGGGTCTCGAACGGCGTCTACCAGACGACCGGGAGTCCCTATACCGATGGGAGAACCATCAGCGACGCTATCGACTTCCTGGGGATTTCAACCCCTGAATTGTACGTCGGTCCCGCGGATAGAACGCCAAAGGATATCAACGGGGACGGAGTCCGTGACGGGGCGGACAGGGCAGAGATCATCCGCCGTCTCGACATGAACGGTGACGGCATGGTCACCCTGGACGAGGAACTCGCCATGGCCATCCTCGCCATAGGCGCGCACCAGGCGAATCCCGACCACTTCGACATCCCAAGGCTGTTTCGCCTGGGCCTTGAAATCAGGTTCTAAGGTCCGCTTCACCGGTATCCAACCACATAACTGATAGAGGGTATTGGGATCCAGCGGAAGTACTCTCTATACTTACTTTCAGCCAGGTCCTCAAGCCTTTTTAAGAAAGGATAAGGTTCTCAACCATCCCTCCCGGGTAATGGGTGTTATCCTTGACCTCACTGACTTCATTGCTAACCGACTTGCATATCCGTGCTTTGTCGCGACACCTCCAGATCACGTGTCGCAAAACGGGGCAGATTCCACAAGACGGTCAAATTGAGGCAATTAGGAGCGAGAGGACCGAACCTTCCCCTATCCCCACAACCCCATATCCCCCTTGGAATTGCCTCTACCTGTAATCGTTCCAACCATTGGGCACAAATCTTGTCTGTATCGGCGGGCGACAGCGGTCACAGGAGCGACTTGAAGATCAGCTCAGTGGAAGAGGCTCTTCGGCACGGCTTCTAACCTGAGGCTTCATATAAAGGTAAGTCAGCGTGGAAGGGGGGACATCATGACGTAGCCAACAAGAAAAGTTTGTCCGAGGTGAGACGGCCTTTCGGCCAAAGTTCGTTTAGTCGAGACAAGAGGGGATTATTGTTCTTCAACAGTCCTCTGGTATCAAGAAGAAAAGGTACAAACAATAAGGAGGAAAAGATGCGACGTCTTATGCTCGTTTTATTGGCTGTGATCTTCTCAATTTCAGGTCGTGCCTTCGCAGGCTCAGCCCTGTACCTTAACGATTCGGGTCCGAATTGTACATCCGGGATCATAAGGGCCGCGTGCCTGGACGCAGGTTACACCGATGCAACATACCAGGAGGTAACGACGTTGCCCGGCGACCTCAGCGGCTATGACCTGATCATACTCTATGTAGGACCAACTGCCGATCCGTACTGGGGCGTGCAACTCGGCACCTTCCTGAACAACGGCGGAAGGGTCCTGAGCCTTGGGGCGAGTTGCTTCTACCTCGTTGCGGACTGGACGGGGGCGGATTACGGTAACGGAGGCGGGCAGGCTCGAGTCGTATTCGACGCGCCGTCTTTCGGGCTTCACGAGGGAGACATCGTCGACAGCAGCAACAACGCCTCCGACCCCTCCTATCGTTGTGCCGCGGCGGCATGGTACAACCTCTGGCCCGGCGCGGTCGAACTGGCCAGGTGGGAGCCCAACCCCAACGGTGCCGACTGCGGCCAGAGCACTTACGCGTTCGGGTATCCGTACGGCGCCGGCATCCACGTCGCGTGGGGGGATGTATGGCAATACAGCGCGATCCGCGGGATAATCCAATTTCTCGCGCCTTGAACGGCGCGCACCTCTCGCGGATTATCGCATTTGTCATTTAGTAGCGCAAGGGGAGGATTCCAGGAGAGGGGAGCCTCTACGAGGCGCCCCCCTCCGTATTACTTACTTAGGCAAAATGCTGCGCTACAGGGCCCGGTAGGGTCTCTTAGGGACCTTGAGCCTTGAAAGGGTTTCAATATTAGATGAACAGTGAACCTGACAGTTATGGGTGTAAAGAAGACGAGGAATTCAACAGGTCGGGCTGGTATCCCCCTCTCACCCGGCGATATTTTTCAACCGTCATCGACTTCCTGTTTGTCGCTGGCCTGATCATATCCGTTTATTTCCTCTTCAGAGGCGCGGAAAGAGTGGCTTCCGATCTACGAATTGGATTGATCCTGTCGATCTTCCTCGTGTACGAGCCGCTCTTCACCAATAAATTGTGTACCCTAGGGCAGTGGATCACGAGGATCAGGGTGCGCGATTTCGATGCCGGGGGACGCATATCCCTTCCCCGGTCCTATGCACGATTCGTAACGAAGATACTTTTCGGCTGAATTTCTTTTGTGATCATTCCGCTCAGCGATTGCCGGAGAGGGATACATGATTTTCTTGCCAGGTCGGTCGTCCTCAGCGTCGATGCCATAGAGACAGGAGGCCCCGCATCGATGGAGAGGGAGGCATCAAGGTGGCAAGGCCACCCGACTATATCCGCGGCAATGGGCATCAAGAACTCCAGCGCCTCAACCTCCTCTCGAGCGTGGACCTCGAGATCCCAAGGATCTCGGCCGCCCTGCTCTTATTCCCGCCGGTCAGGGCTATAATCTTCAGGATGTGCTTCTTTTCAACGTTTGAAAGAGACAGGTCATCGACACTCGATTTCTCTTGTGAATCTATCTTCTTCACCTTGAGATCCAAATCCCTCACCGTGATTTTCCTGCCCCCCGCGATGGCCGCTCCCCTACGGATCAGGCTCCTCAGTTCCCGCACATTCCCGGGCCAATCGTGTTCGAGGAGGAGATCTTCCGCCATGGCTGTCAGGCCGGTCAATTGCTTCCTGTACTTTCTGTCGAACTCATGGGTGAACCTCGCTGCCATCGGGAGAATATCCTCTTTTCGTTCCCTCAGGGGAGGAACACGGATCTCAACATCGTGGAGCCTATAATAGAGATCCTCGCGGAAGTGGCCGTCTCTTACCAGCCGCTCAATGTCGAGGTTCGTGGCCGCAATGACCCTGGCATCCGTCTCGATCGTCCTCTCACCACCCACCCTATCGAGTTGATGGTAATCCAGGACCCTCAACAGCCTCGACTGGGCGGCCTTGGTAAAATCGCCGACCTCATCCAAAAATATCGTCCCACCGTTGGCGAGTTCGAACCTTCCTCGATGAAGCCGATCGGCCCCGGTGAAGGCCCCCTTTTCGTGTCCGAATAGTTCGGATTCGAGCAGATTCTCCGAGAGGGCGCTGCAGTTCACGACGATAAAAGGTCTGTCCCTTCTTCGGCTCTCGTTGTGTATGGCCTGGGCAAGGAGGTTCTTTCCGGTTCCCGTCTCCCCGGTGATGAGGATGCTGACCCCGCTCCCGGCACACCGCCGGGCCAGGTCCAGGCAACACTTCATTACTCGATTCGCGGTCTGGAAATGATCGAAGGTTATTCCAACGGACCGGTAGATGGAAGTAATGGTCTTTTCCTTTTTCCCGGATGATTCGCTATTCATAGGCACGGATCGTGATGTCTGAGATCCCCACGGAGTCCTTGTTGTTCATGTACCCCTTTTCACTGAAGAGGAGCACTCCGAAATAATAATCACCTTTCCGGTTGCTGTCGATATCATAATTTATGACCTCCTTGTAATGGAGGAGGCTCCTTTCATAACCATAATCGGGGGCGATTACAGAGGTCCTCAGCCTTTTCATCTCGGGGATGTACTGAATGGAGCAGTGATAGGTATGATCCATGATGAAGTTCCGGAAAGGCCCCACATGATTGATGACTATCCAATTCTTGTCTTGAAAGAAATCGTAGGCCCTCCTGTAGAATCCAGCAGGAAAATCCGCGTTCCACATGCCGCCCAAGGAAATCATCGCCACTGGATATAATCCATCCCTTGGACCTGGCCTGTTCATCTCGAATATACCTATTACGCAACCCTGCCCAAGGTCGAGATCGTATAGCGTCATGTCAATATCCAACAGGAGTCCCTTGCCGGTAACGGGAGGTAGCGGGTCATCGTAGAAAAAGAATTGAGACATCCCTTTATCTCGGTTGAAATTCAATTCATTGGGACCGGCTGTGACGCTTGATCCATCGGTTATTTTCACCAATTTACCACTCATGTTAATATTAGTCCTATTTATGGATAAAGGGGACCTGGACATCCAGCACGACCATTTACTGGACTCGTATGGTCGGGAACAGACATTTGAGGGTATGACTTCTCCTGCACCTGAATATCTTCTCGTCGCCTTCACACCGTTCTCGATAAAGGACTGGTTTTCCGCGTCCCCGGTGAATTCCTCCACGGGTGCCGTCGATGTGTCCTCCAGAACGGGCCTCTTCTCTTGATAGAATTCCCTGGGGTCCCTGTCCAGGAAAGCCACTAACTCCCTCATGTATCCCAATAGCACTCCCAGGGACGATTCATAAGCCGACGAATCACCTCCCGAGACGTTTGATGCCGGTAGCGATGTATTCAACCACCTTTCTCTCAGAAAGGAGATGAAGGCACCGGCCTCGGCGTATCTCCCGAATTTGCACAACAGCCTGGTGACGGTAATGAGTTGGTCGGGCGATGGTGGTTGATCACCGTGATTACGAAGGATGTACCACATATATTCTGAAAGCATGTTATATTCCCCGGCCCTTCTTTCTCCCAGTCTTTCCCTGACCTCTTCACCCCAGTCCTTCCACTCATTCCATGTCATTCCATCCTCCGAGGAGAAGTCATGGTCGATGGGCCGAATATGTGCCGGGTCGATACCATCGGGTACCGGTCTCTTCGGCCTGTCCCATACGGTTAGTTGATCCCTCGCCTTATCGGAAACCGTAACCAGCACGTGACCGTTGTTGCCTCCGTCGGCCCCACAAAAGCGGAAGAGATATCGCATGTCGAACCTGAAACAACCAAGGTCCTTCAATACCAGGAAGGAAGTCCTTTGTTCACTTAGACGATTTCCTAAGGAAGAACAGGGGAGTTCTCGCGAAGGCGGGTTGAAAATGCGATCGGCCAACAAGAACGCGGTGCCTCCCGTGGAACTTAGGTACAGCATGCGATCGTATTGCGCCGAGTCGGGCATGATCAATCTCGTCCTTACCGGCACCCCCGTGGCATCGCCACACTCCATAAGATACAGCCCGGCTGTTGAACCGGGAAATTTGTCCGAGTTGAATAGAGCGGGGGGCCTGCGGCTGTCGAAGACCATCTCCTCCACGCCGTCATCCTCCGAATAAACCGTTAGGAGATCGCTGGTCTCACCGTAATAGATAGAGTGTCCAAGCCTGTAGCTGGCTTCCGCTCCACTCTCGTTGTAATCGAATATCTGGATCTGGTACGAATCAGGGAAACCCGCCGCCACGATTGCCTCACCGAGGCCGTCCCCGTCTACGTCCCCGATCGCAATGGCCCCGGCGTCTCCCTTGATGAACTTTGCCTCGAGGCCACCCGATCGTACAACTCGCCTTCGCCCATCGCGTTCCGATTCGAGGAGGAGGGAGGGTACCAATTTGTTCATGCCGTCCACTTCAACGAGATCGTACACCCTGGATATCCTCTCAGGATAGATCACACCCACGAGGATCTCATCCTGTGGATCATAATCGGTGTTGCCCATTGAGATTCCTCGTATATTGGACTCTATTGTATCCTGCGCAATCACCTCCAGGCCGTCTCCTTTCCTCCCCACGGCGACGATGTGCGCGGTGTTGCCCGCAGAAGGGTCTGAGAAGGCCACGACGAGTTCGTCTCCATCTCGACCGTCCAGGTCTCCAGCCGCCAGGGTTCGTGGACTGAGCCCGGAAAAGGCCCCTGGCAGGGTAATGGTCTCGACGGATTCCATATCGGAGAGTCCTGAAAAGGGAATAAAGGAAAGTCCCCATCCGCCATCCATTCTCGACATGAGGACGATCTCATCCTCCCCGTCTGCATCCGTGTCCCCGGAGGTCATCAACTCTATTCCACGTTTCCCTGAGCACGCAAGGGGCAGTTGTACAGTCTCTTCAGGCCAAAAATTATCGAGTAGATCGATCAACGCCTCCGCTATCTGCCTGGAACCTGCGTCGGCCTCCTCGAGATTGGGGATGAGATTTGCCAATCGATATGCCTGTTCATACTCACCCAGGTTAAATAGTATCCTGGCAATCTTGATAATTATCTCCGCAGACACCTTGCTATTAATGCCGGTCTCCAATGCCTTCGAATAACACCGCAGGGCCATGAGAGGAAGGTTCCGCCCATCGAAGAAATCCCCAAGGGAGAGGAATGAACGTTGTTGGATTTCCCTGTCTATAAGCCCCCTCTGTCGTGTAACCTCGAAGAGCCTGTCGAGATTGGACAGGTTCTGGAATAGATTGTCACCCTTCTCGCCAACGATCACATTGAAATCTTTATTGAAGTCGAAAGCAGCAATCTGGGCCTTGCTCCACTGCTTCGCCTGGCGACCCCTGACAAATGAGAAGAGAGATGTGGATAGTAGGATGAATATCAGTGCAATCGTTCCGACCTGGAGGGGATGAGTCCTGACGTAGTCGATGGTCCTCTCTGAGAGGCCCCTCGGCCTCGCCGCGATCGGTTCCCCGTCCAGGTATCGCCGAATATCGTCGGCCAGGTCTCCGGCAGTCTTGTAGCGCCTTGCCTTGACCTTGTCCATGCACTTTATGCATATCGTGTCGAGGTCCCTGTCGATGTCTGTGTTGATCTTTCTCGGGAATGCGGGCGTATCCTCCAGGATCTTGTTCATCACCTCGAACGGTTTCCCCTCGAATGGACGACCACCGGTCAGTGCCTCGTAGAAGATGACACCCAGGGACCATATATCACTCCTCGCGTCCAGGTCATACATCTCTCCCCTTGCCTGCTCGGGAGACATGTAGTAGGGGGTACCGATCGTCTCCCCGGTCATGGTGAGGTATTCGGTCGAAAACAGGTCCAGCGCGGCGCCGAAATCGGCCAGGTACGGCCTCCCTATCTCATCAATCAATATGTTGGTAGGCTTGACATCGCGGTGTATGATCCCCTTTTCATGAACGTAATGAAGGGCCCTGGCGATGAGTTCCATTATGTGGAGGACTTCCTTGGGGGGCAGCGATTTCCTTTCCATCTTGGAGGCCAGGGTCTCTCCTTCAATATATTCCATGGAATAATAAGGACGGCCATCCACCTGCCCTGCCTCGAAGACCCGGACGATGTTCGGGTGGCTTATCTTCGCGACCATCCATATCTCGCGGAAGAATCTTGCCTTCTGTTCCTCGCTTCGCGCGTTAAAGGCATCGAAGACCTTCAGGGCCACCTTCCTCGCCGGGTATTCCTCTTCAGCAAGGTACACGGTTGCGCAGCCCCCCCTGCCGAGGACGCCCAGGATCTCATAATTCCCGAAATGTTCTCCTATGTCCAATCCCATAGTGAGGCACCTGTACTATCGACGATGTGCAGGTAACAATCCATTACACCTCGCTGTCTGAGAGCGGATCAACAATGCCAGACGATCCGCCGAATAAAATACTTCAGTCATGAAACATCTTATCATAAACTGCAGGTTTTTACAAGGATCCGATTTGAATCACTTAAAATGTAACCGAAGGAGAGTGTGTTGAATCA